>CAWGEJ010000005.1:0-147917 GCA_963821575.1 uncultured Thermoleophilia bacterium | reverse complement strand
ATGCCCCCGACAAGAATCGAACTTGTGCACGCGGTTTAGGAAACCGCTGCTCTATCCACTGAGCTACGGGGGCTTCGGCTCCGCCTGCCGGCTTGCACAGGTGAGTCTTCGCGCACTGTAACGAGCCGATCGCCCCGTGCTCTGCCGTCCGCATTCCGGCCCGAATGCGCCACGGCGCCGAGGTCGGCGCCGTGGCGTTCAGGAGGAACCATCCGGACTACAGGTTGCTCGAAGTGGTCGTCGGCGTGTTGCCGGTGGTCGTGTCGCCGCCGGTTGTGCTCGTGCCGGCGGTGGTCGTCGTAGTGTCACCGGTTGTCGTGGTCGTGTTGCTGGACGTCGTTGTCGTGGCCGTGGTGGTCGTCGTAGGCGGGTGGTCATGGTGGCCCCGACCGCCGTCCTTGCCGCCGTCCTTCCCGTCCTTGCCCTTGTGACCGTCGCCGTTCGTCGTAGTCGCGTTCGTCGTGACGGTCGTCGTCGGCGGCGGTTCATGGCCCCTCGGCATATGGACGTGGACGTAGGCCATGGTGGCCGCGAGGTTCAAGCCATTCGCGCACCCGAAGCCGGCGACCTCGACGTTCTGTCCCTGCGCACCGAGCGAGACGGTGACGACGTCGCCGGTGTGGAACGGGCTCTTCGGGCCCGAGTGGGTCACCGTGACGGTGAACGACTGCGGTGCGGCGGCTGTGCCGAAGACCACGGCCTTGGAGCAGGACTGCTCCTTGGCCGCGTTCACATGTCCGCGGCCGTTGTGGCCCGAGTCGGCGAGCGCATACGACGCCATTGCGCCGGCTGCCCCGACGAGCGCCAGCAAAACGACCCTGAGTTTCACACGAACTCCCTTCAATGACCGCTGGTGGGTGAGATCTCAGGTGAGCATCGACTCGGACGGGCGAGAAGTCTTCCCCAGAACGAGTGAAACGGCCGCGCCGACACCGTCTCTCGCTGATCCTCCCAACGGGGGAGGCGCACGCACTTCTTGCGGGCCGATCATCAGAGCATGCGGCGTCATATGGTCCTCCTCGCCCTTGCGGCGCTGCCGCTCGTGGCTGCTGCCTGCACGGGGGCTGATGCACAGAAGGCGCAGGACCTGCTCGCTCAGTCGCGGACATCGGCCGAGTCGGTCCGCTCCGAGGGCTTCACGATGAAGATGAACGTCGACGGCGCAGGCAAGAGCGCAGTCGTCGACATGCAGGGCGCGATGGCCTTGAAGGGAACCGACGCAGGAGACTTCTACGCAACGATGTCCACCACGGTGCCGGGCCTGGCGCCGGTCGACGTCGTCATGGTGAAGCGCGGCCCCGCGATCCAGATGCGCCTCGGCGGGATCTCGCGCACCGTTGCGCTCCCGGCCGGCACGAAGCCTGCCGCGGCGGCGGGGTTCGACCTCAACGCGATCACCCCCTATGTGAAGGACGTCTCGGTGTCCACCGTGGATGTGAACGGCCGCACGGAGGACGAGGTGGACGGGACGATCGACGGAAACGCGCTGCTCGCGAATCTCCCGGGGGTCTCGACCGGGCTGCTGTCGAAGCTCGGTACGTCGCTCGGAGACATCAAGGTCTCGCTGTTCATTCCGCGCGACTCGCATCTCGTCGAGACGGCGCTGCTCGACATGACGATGCACGCGGCGAACCAGACCATGCACCTCAGCATGTCCTACGCTGTGACCAGCGTGAACCAGCCGCTCGTCTTCCCGAAGTAGGGCTAGCGGGCGGGCTCGAGCAGCACCACCGGGATGCGGCGCGACGTCCGCCGCTCGTAGCCGAGATATCCCGGCGCCCGCCTCGTGACCTCCGCCCAGAGTCGTGCGCGCTCGTCCGAGCTCGCTTCACGCGCCGTCACCTGCAGCGTCGATCGACCCACCTGGACCGTCGCCCGGGGCTCGTCCTGCAGGTTCAGCCACCACGACGGGGAACGGTCCAGCCCACCGTACGACGCGATCACCACGTAGCTCTCACCGTCGCGCAGCGAGCACAGAGGCACGGTGCGCAGCCGTCCCGACCGGCGTCCGGTCGTCGTCAAGAGCACGATCGGAAGGCCCCAGACCCGCGCTCCGATCCGGCCGCCGCTGGCGCGGTAGAGGACGCGGTGGAGCGCCCCGAGGTAATGAGTGGCAAGACGAACGACCAGCGGGCGCATCGGTGGTGCGTCGTCAGACCGCGACGCGGATCTCGCCGCCCACGAGCACGCGCTCGATCTCGAGTGCGTCGTTCACGATGACGACGTCGGCCGGCAGCCCGACGTCGATTCGTCCGAGCTCCGGCTCGCCGAGCACACGCGCGGGTGTTGACGTCGCAGCGGCGAACGCCTCTTCGAGAGGCACGCCCAGCGCATGGAGGTTGCGGATCGCCTCGTCCATCGTCAGCACGCTGCCGGCGAGGACGCCGTCGGGCCCACGAACCGTTCCCTCGTGAACGCGGACGTCGAGGTTGCCGAGGCTGTACGAGCCGTCGGCCACGCCCGCCCCCGTGATCGCGTCGGTCACGAGGGCCAGCCGTCCACGAGCGGCGCGCCACGTCACCCCGACCGTCTCGGGCGCGAGGTGGATGCCGTCGACGATGAGCCACACCACGACGTCGTCGCGGGCGAGGGCCGCGCCGACGATGCCGGGATCGCGGTGCTGGAACGGCCGCATCGCGTTGAAGAGGTGCGTGACGCTGCGGGCTCCGCGGTCGAACGCCTCGTTCGCCTGCTCCGCCGTCGCGTCGGTGTGACCCAGAGACACGGCAACCCCGCGTTCGAGCAGCCGGTCGATCAGCGCAGACGCGCCCGGGAGCTCGGGCGCGAGCGTCATCATCCGCACCGGGCCCGAATCGAGGAGCCGGTCGAGCAGCGCCAGGTCGGGGTCGCGGCGGGAGGACGCCTCGTGCGTGCCGAGCCGGTTCGGCGAGAGGAACGGGCCTTCGAGATGCATCCCGAGGATGCGCGGCCGCGCGTCGCTGATCGGCACCTCGCGCATGGCGGCGAGGATCTGCTGCTCCGGGCTCGTGATCAGCGTCGGGAGGTATGCCGTCACCCCGGTCTCGAGCAGGGCCTCTCCGGCCCGCCGGTAGCCGTCGGCATCCGCGTCCAGGAAGTCCACCCCGCCGAAGCCGTTCACCTGCAGATCGACGAAGCCGGGGACGGCGATGCCGCGCCCGGCGGGAGCGGCCAGGCCCACCGCCGAGATCCTGCCGTCGAGCACCTCGACGTCGCCCTGGACGAGCAGGCCGTCGACGAGCGCCGCTGCAACTCCGAGCTTCATCCGCCGCAGTCTAAGAGTGTTCGTGCCGGTTGGTCAATACCAGTTCGCGGGAATTCTCGCGAAATGGGGTTGTATCGCCTCGATCTGGTCTATACCATCGCCTTCGTGGCGGCGATCCGTCTCGATCAGGTGACGAAGACGTTCGGCGCGGTGACGGCCGTGAACGACGTCTCGCTCGACATCGCCGACGGCGAGTTCCTCGTCCTCGTCGGGCCGTCCGGGTGCGGCAAGTCGACCCTGCTGAGGATGATCGCCGGCCTCGAGGACGTGACCGGCGGGGAGATCTGGATCGGCGACCGCGACGTCACCGACCTCGCTCCGCGCAGCCGTGACATCGCCATGGTGTTCCAGACCTACGCGCTGTATCCGCACATGACGGTGCGCCAGAACATGGGCTACGGGCTGAAGGCACGCCGCACTCCGAAGCCGGAGATCGCGCGCCGCGTCGCCGACGTCGCGGAGCTGCTCGGCCTCGACGAGCTGCTCGAGCGGCGGCCGGCCCAGCTGTCCGGCGGCCAGCGGCAGCGCGTCGCGATGGGCCGCGCGATCGTCCGCGAGCCGCGGGCGTATCTCCTCGACGAGCCGCTGTCGAACCTGGATGCGAAACTCCGCGTCGGGATGCGTGCCTCGCTCGCGCAGCTGCATCAACGACTCGGCGTCACCACCGTGTACGTGACGCACGACCAGACCGAGGCGATGACGCTCGGACAGCGGGTCGCGGTGATGCGCGACGGGCGCATCCTGCAGTGCGACCGTCCCCAGGTCCTGTACCGGCACCCGAACAACCTGTTCATCGCCGCCTTCATCGGCTCGCCCGCAATGAACCTCGTCGCAGGCACCGTCGCGGGCGGCAGTGTGCGCTTCGGCCAGTACGAGGTGCCGGTCGCGCAGAGGCCGGCGCTCGAGCGGGTGGTCGTCGGCATTCGCCCCGAGAGCTTCGAGGACGCAGCCTTCGCGCCCGGGATGCCGACGATCCGAGCCCGGGTCGAGGTGCTCGAGGAGCTCGGCTCGGACGCCCACGTGTTCTTCTCCGTCGACGCGCCGCCGATGACCGCCGAAGTCCTGGAAACGGCTTCAGAAGAGGGATTGCTCCCCGCCGACCGCGCGCTGTTCACGGCGCGCGTCGACGCGAGGACCGACGCCCGGGTGGGTGCCGAGCTCGAGCTCGCACTCGACCCGGCGAGCTTCCACTTCTTCGATCCCGACAGCGGCGCGCGGCTCGATGCCGCGGCGTCGCCGACGCTGGTGGCGCATTGACGAAGCAGCGCGAGACCCGTGAGCGCGTGCTCGAGCTGATCGAGCCGCTCGGTGTCGGCGACTCGATCCCCTCCGAGCGCCAGCTCGGGTTCGACCTCAGCGTCTCCCGCCTCACCGTGCGCGCGGCGCTCGACGAGCTCGTGCGGGAGGGATACCTCGTCCGCCGTCGCGGCGCAGGCACGTT
The DNA here is from genome assembly GCA_963821575.1 of uncultured Thermoleophilia bacterium. GTDB lineage: Bacteria > Actinomycetota > Thermoleophilia > Gaiellales > Gaiellaceae > PALSA-600. Next base: position 143,232 of record CAWGEJ010000005.1, on the reverse strand, counting down.
CGTCGCGGAGCCCAAGGTCGCGAAGGGCATGGACATCACGTCGTTCAGCGACGACATGCGAGCGCGCGGCCTCACGCCGGGCAGCCGCACGCTGGACCTGCGCGATATCCCCGCCGGCGCCCGGCTCGGCCGGATCCTGCACGTCTCTCCGTCGGAGGGAGTTGTTGCGGTGAAGCGCCTGCGCCTCGCCGACGGCGAGCCGATGGCGATCGAGCTCCTGCACGTTCGCTCGTCGCTCGTCCCCGGGCTCTCCGCGCGTGACCTCGAGGAGCACTCGTTCTACGACCTCCTCTCGAGCCGTTACCACGTCTCGATCGTCGGCGGCACGCAGACGGTCGAGCCGACCGTGACGAACGAGGAGGAGTCGGCGACGCTCGGCGTGCCGCTGCATTCGCCGGCGCTCCTGTTCGAACGGGTGACCCGCTCTACTGCGGGCGACGTGGTCGAGTTCACGAGCTCGACCTACCGCGGCGACCGCTACCGGCTCGTCACCGAGCTCGGTCTCGGCGGACGCCCCGTCTAGCCGCCGCCGCCGGCTGGACCAGATTCGAAAATTGGTATTGACTTCTTGGTGAACGTTGTGAAACTATCCGGCGAGATGGCAAGTGGTCTGTACCAAATGAGCGGCGCCGACACTCGCTGTGAGCGACAGGGCCGCCTGACTCTGGAGGTCTCCAGATGAAGAGACGCAGCATCGTCGCTCTCTGTCTCGTCGCCGTCCTCGCCGCCGCGGTCACGACCGCGACGACGCTCGGTGCGACCAAGAAGGCGACTGCGAACAGCATCACGGTCTGGCTGCAGATCGATGCGCAGTCCGGCTGGCCGGCCGTCGTTGCGGCCGCGACCCAGCAGTTCCAGTCCGACCATCCGGGAACGAACGTGAACGTGCAGTACCAGAACTGGGGCGATCACCTGCAGAAGTTCGACGCGACCCTCGCGGGTGGCGGCGGCCCTGACGTGATCGAGATGGGCAATACCGAGATGACGAAGTACATGGCGGCTGGGGCGTTCGCGCCGCTGACCAAGTCGTCGTTCGACAACTCGTCGTCGTGGCTCAAGGGGCTCGCGGCCTCCGGCGCGTACGGCGGGAAGACCTACGGCGTGCCCTACTACGCGGGCTCGCGTGTCGTCACCTACCGGACCGACCTGTTCAAGAAGGCCGGCATCTCGAAGCTGCCGGCGACGACGGCCCAGTACGCGGCCGACGCTCAGAAGCTGTATGCCAAGAACCCGAAGAAGGGCTTCTCGGCGGTCTACACCGCGGGCACCGACTGGTACTTCGCGATGAGCTTCGTCTTCGACTACGGCGGCGGCATCGCCACCCAGGTCAGCGGTCAGTGGAAGGGCCTCCTCGACTCGCCGAAGTCGCTCGCCGGCCTCGCCGCGTACAAGGCGTTCTTCCTCGCGACCTCACGGGCCAGCAAGACGACCGACGAGACGCATCCCAACCCGTACGACGTGTACGCGCAGGGGCTTGCCGCGTCGATGATCGGCCCGAGCTGGTTCAGCTGCTGTGTCGGGAAGTCCTACACGGCCTCGACGGCTCAGTTCGTGATGCCGGGCCACGTCAAGGGCCAGTCGATCCCGGGCTTCCTCGGCGGCTCCGACCTCGCCGTTCCGGTGACGAGCTCGAACAAGGCGCTCGCCGCCGACTGGATCAAGGACTTCACGGACACGAGCTCCGAGAAGGCCCTCCAGGCGAAGGGCAACATCCCGAACGCGACCAACCTGCTCGGCAACAGTGTCAACGAGCGCGCAGCCGCCCGGAGCTGGTTCGTTCCGACGGCGAAGCACTGGGTCGACGTCGAGAACGGGAACATCCTCCGCAACATGCTGGCGCAGATCCTCACCAACAAGCTGTCGATCAAGCAGGCGGCTTCGTCGGCCAGCGACAACATCGCATCGGTGCTGAACCAGCCGTAGCCGGTGCGGCAGAGTAGTCCAATGGCACCCGCCGCCGAGACCGCGATCGACCGGTCTCGGCGGCGGCGCCGTTTCTGGGGCCGAACGACGCAGAAGGCAGTTCCGTACGGGCTGATCCTGCCGATCGTCGTCGTGATCGCGGTGATCCTCGGCTACCCGCTCTACTGGCTCGTCAAGCTCTCTCTGGAGCGTTACGGCCTCTTCGACCTGATCCGGCACCAGGGCGTCTACATAGGGCTTGCGAACTACCGCTCGGTCCTGCACGACCCCGTCTTCTGGCACACGCTCCTGCGCACGGTCGTCTTCACCGCCGCGAACGTCACCCTGACGATGGTGATCGGCACGCTGCTCGCGCTGCTGCTCGTGCGCGTCAGTACCTTCGTGCGCATCCTGCTCAGTTCCGGCCTCGTGCTCGTGTGGTCGATGCCGGTCGTCGTCGCCGTCCAGATCTGGTACTGGATGACCAACTACCAGAACGGCGTCGTCAACTACGTCCTGACGAAGCTCGGCGTCGGAGATTTCTTCCAGCACGACTGGTACGCGACGACGTTCTCGCAGTTGAGCATGACCACGCTCCTGATCGTCTGGGGCGCTCTTCCGTTCGTCGTGATCACGTTGTACGCCGGGCTCGCCCAGGTGCCGCACGACCTGGTCGAGGCGGCCGAGGTGGACGGCGCCCGGCCGTGGCGCGTCTTCCGCGACATCACGCTGCCGATCCTGAAGCCGATCCTGCTGATCCTCACGAGCCTGTCGATCATCTGGGACTTCGGCGTCTTCACCCAGCCGTACCTGCTGATCGGGCAGTCGAAGATCACGACCGGCAACTACCTGATGAGCATCTACCTCTTCGAAGAGGGGTACTTCAAGAGCGACTACGGCCGCGGCGCCGCGATCTCCCTGCTCATGTTGCTGATGGTCGCAGCGCTGAGCGTCGTCTACGTCCGCCGGATGGTGCGGATCGGAGAGGCCCAGTGACCGCGCGCAGGGGTGCGCACCGTGCGCGGCAGACCGGCTGGAACGCCGTCGGCATCGTCATCTTCGTCGTCATGGTCTTCCCGGTCTTCTGGATGATCTCGACGGCCTTCAAGTCGAACGAGCAGATCGTCAGCCTCAATCCGACGTGGTTCCCGCTGCAGCCGACGCTGCAGCACTTCCGCGACGCCATCAACCGGCCGTATTTCTGGGTCGACGTGAGGAACAGCCTGATCGTGGTGATCGTCACCGTGGCGATCTCGATCGTGCTCGCGTTCCTCGCGGCCATTGCGCTCGCCCGCTACGGCTTCGACGGGCGCAAGCTCTTTATCGTGCTCGTCATCGGCATCCAGATGCTGCCGCAGGCCGGCCTGATCATCCCGCTTTACGTCGTGCTCGCCGACTACAACCAGGTGAATGCGCTGACGGGCGTGATCGTCACCTACATGACCTTCGTGCTGCCGTTCTGCGTGTGGACCTTGCGCGGCTTCCTGCTCGGGATCCCAAAGGATCTGGAGGAAGCGGCAATGGTCGACGGCTCGACCCGCGTCGGCGTGTTCATGAAGATCCTGCTGCCGCTGATGGGCCCCGGCCTCGTCGCGACGTCGGTGTTCGCGTTCATCACCGTCTGGAACGAGTACATCTTCGCCCGCGTCCTCCTGAACGACCAGTCGAAGCAGACCGTCACCGTGTGGCTCTCCTACTTCCTCGGCTCGAGCCGTCACACCGACTGGGGGGCGCTGATGGCCGCCTCGACGCTGACCGCGATCCCCGTCGTCATCTTCTTCCTGCTCGTCCAGCGGCGGATCGCGTTCGGGCTGACCGCGGGGGCGGTGCGGGGATGAGCGACCTCGAGACGCTCGCGGCCGCGTGCATCTTTCCGAGCTTCCCCGGGGACACGCCGCCCGACTGGGTGCGGCGCTTCCTCGCTGATGGAGGAGGGGGGATCGTGCTGTTCGCCTACAACGTCCCCTCGCGCGACGGGCTCGCTGCGCTCTGCGCAGAGCTGCGAGCAGAGCGCGACGACGTGCTGCTCGCGATCGACGAGGAGGGAGGCGACGTCACGAGGCTCGAGTGGGAGACCGGCAGCTCGTACCCCGGCGGCGCGGCGCTCGGAGCCGTCGACGACCCGGAGCTGACGGAAGGCGTCGCGGCCTCGATTGCCGGCGAGCTGGCGAGCGTCGGGGTGAACTGGAACCTCGCGCCGGTGGCCGACGTGAACGTGCCGGCGAACCCGGTGATCGGCACGCGGGCGTTCGGCTCGAATGCGGAGCTCGTCGCCCGGCACGTCGGCGCCTGGGTGCGCGGGCTGCAGAACCGCCGGGTGGCGGCGTGTGCGAAGCACTGGCCCGGCCACGGCTCGACGACTGCGGACTCGCATCTCGAGCTGCCCGTTCTCGTCGGTGACCTCGACTTCGGCCTCGAGCCGTTCCGCGCCGCGATCGCCGCAGGCGTGCGGTCGATCATGACCGCTCATATTCGCGTGCACGAGCTTCCGGCGACGATCGACCCGGCGCTGGTGCAGGGGCTGCTGCGCGACCGGCTCGGCTTCGACGGCGTGGTGATGGCGGACGCGCTCGAGATGAAGGCGGTCTCCGAGACCTACGGGGTCGAGCAGTCCGCGGTGCGGGCGCTCGCCGCCGGGGTCGACGCCCTGTGCGTCGGCCACGACCTCGGCGAGGACGCGGTGGAGGAGATTCGCGAAGCGCTTGTCTCGGGCGTCGACGAAGGGAGGCTGCGCGAGGCTGCAGGACGGATCGCCTCGCTCGCGGAGTGGGCCAGGCCGAGACCGGGCGGCGCCGATCACGCTGCGGCGGCTGCCGGGGCGCGGCGCGCGCTGCTCGTCGAGGGCGACCTCGGCACGTCCGAGGCACCGGTGATCCTCGAACTACGCCCGACGGCGAACATCGCGGCGGGAGAGGCCGAGCACGTGCTCGCGGGCGCGCGCGTCGTGCGCGAGGGCGAGCCGGTTCCGCGCGCCGACGTGCTCGTCGTCCGTGATGCCCACCGGCATCCATGGATGCGCCGGGCGGTCGATGCCTCCGATGCGATCGTCGTCGAGACCGGCCTGCCGGTGTGGCGGCCGAGCCACGCACCCGGGTACGTCGCGACGTACGGCGCCGGGCGCGCGTCACTCGAGGCGGCGGAGGAGGTGCTGGGGCTGTGACGAGTCACCTCGAGCGCGAGCTCCGCGAGCAGCCGGAAGCACTCGGGCGGCTGATCGAAAAGCAGCTCGCGTATGCGGAGGAGATTGCCGCGCTCTTTCGACGCAACGACGTCCAGTACGTCCTGATCGCATCGCGCGGCAGCTCGTCGAATGCCGCGCGCTACGCCCAGTACCTGCTCGGCCGTGCGCACCGAATCCCGGTCGCCTTCGCGACGCCGTCGCTGTTCACGCTCTACGAGCAGCCGCCGCGGCTCGACGGCGCGCTCGTCGTCGGGATCTCGCAGTCGGGCGAGTCTCCCGACGTCGTCGAGGTGGTGCGCGAAGCGAAGCGCCAGGGGCGCCCGTCGATCGCGATCACGAACTCGCCGTCGTCGCCGCTCGGACTGGCGGCCGACGCCGTCGTGAAGCTCGAGGCGGGCAAGGAGCAGGCCGTGGCCGCCACGAAGACGTACGTCAACTCGCTCGGCGCGATCGCGCTGATCTTCGCGACCGCGACGGGCGATGCCCGGGCTCTGGCGGAGCTCGAGGCCGTCCCGGGACACATCCAGGCGCAGATCGAGCGCTCATGGACCGACGTCTCCGCGCTCGCAGGGTTCGGCGGCATCGACGGCGGCACCGTGATCGCCCGGGGCATCAACTACTGCACGTCCTTCGAGGTCGCTCTCAAGATCAGGGAGCTGTCCGGGCTCCTGTTCGAGGCCTATTCCGCCGCCGACCTCATGCACGGCCCGGTCGCCGCGATCGGCCGCGGCTGGCCGGTGATCGCGCTGGCGCCGTCCGGCCCCGCGCTCGCGGCGATGGAGACGGCGGTCGAGGAGGTGGCGCGCCGCGGTGCGCGACTCGTGGTCATCTCGGACGTGGAGCGGGTGCTCGCGCACGGCGAGGTCGCGCTGCCGCTCGTCCCTGGTGTGCCCGAGTGGCTGAGCCCACTGGTCGCGGTCGTGCCGGGCCAGCTCGCCGCGCTGCGGATCGCGGCGCTCCGCGGCGCCGATCTCGACCACCCGCTCGGGCTCTCGAAGATCACGCTGACGCGCTGAAGCTCACTGAGCAGCGTAGTTCTCCGAACGGCCGCTGCGCGGAAGCGCGGTTGGCGCACGGTGAGCGGGTTGCGAGCCTGAGGTGACAAGGAGGCGAGGCGCTCATGCGCACGCAGATCGTGATTCTCGGCGGCGGCACCGGCGGCACGATGGTCGCCAACCGGCTGCGCAGGCGGTTCGACGAGGACGACGCGGACATCCACGTCGTCGACCGCGACGATCGCCATGTCTATCAGCCGGGCCTTCTCTTCGTGCCGTTCGGGCTCGCAGCGCTCGAGGAGATCGTCCGTCCGCGCAGCCGGCAGCTGCACAAGGGAATCGTGTTCCACGAGGACGAGGTCGACTCCGTGCTCGTCGGCCGCGAGGAGGTGCGGCTCGAGAGCGGCAAGCTGCTCCCGTACGACATGCTCGTCGTGGCGAGCGGCGCGAGGCTTCAGCCGGAGGAGACCGAGGGCCTGTGCGGCCCGGGCTGGAACGAGCGCGCGTTCACGTTCTATACCGCCCCGGGCGCCGAGGCGCTGCGCGAGCGGCTGGAGGAATTCGACGGCGGGCGTCTCGTCGTCAACCTGGTCGACATGCCGATCAAGTGCCCTGTAGCGCCGCTCGAGTTCGCGTTTCTCGCCGACTGGTACTTCCGCGAGCGTGGGATCCGCGATCGGGTCGAGCTGGCGTACGTGACTCCTCTCGACGGTGCGTTCACGAAGCCGGTTGCGTCGGAGCGCCTCGGCTCCCTGCTCGAGCTGAAGGGGATCGAGCTGATCACGGAGTTCAACGCCGGCGAGGTGGACGGCGTCAACGGCGTCCTGCAGTCGTTCGACGGCCGCCGGACCGACTTCGACCTGCTCGTCACCGTGCCGCTGCACGGCGGCGCGGCGTTCGTCGAGCGCTCCGATCCTCTCGGCGACCCGCTCGGCTTCGTGCCGACGGACAAGCACACGCTGCGCCACGAGAGCGCGGCGACGATCTTCGCGCTTGGCGACGCGACCAACCTGCCGATCTCCAAGGCAGGCTCGGTGACGCACTTCGAGGCCGAGGTGCTGACGGAGAACGTGATCCGACAGCTGAAGGGCGAGAAGCTCGAGCGCGGATACGACGGCCATACGAACTGCTTCGTCGAGACCGGGTTCCACAAGGCGCTGCTGATCGACTTCAACTACGACACGGAGCCGCTGCCGGGGCGATTCCCGACCGCGGCCGGGCCGCTGCCGCTTCTGCGCGAGTCGCGGTTGAACCATCTCGGGAGGCTGTTCTTCCAGTGGATCTACTGGCATGCATTGCTGCCGGGCCGTGATCTCCCGCTGATCGGGACGACCATGCCGGCTGCCGGCAAGCAGCGCGCCACGACGACCGCATAGGAGGAGAGATGACGCCGGCGGGCGAGTTCTTTGGGCCCGCCGCCGGCGGCCAGATCATCTTTGCCTGAGCGTTGCTCAGCCTTCGCGCGGCTGCCAGCGGAACCCGCGCAGCGCGGCGACCAGGCCGATCACGCCCCAGAGGAGCACGACCGCGAGCGCCGTCTTCTCCGCCCAGATGTGGTGGTGCAGCACCATCACGTCGCGCGTCAGCTTGGTGAAGTGGGTGAGCGGCAGCACGTTGGCGATCCCGCGTAGGAACCCTGGATAGTCCTTTGGCGTGAAGAACGTTCCCGAGATGATCGCCATCGGCAGATAGATGAAGTTGACGACCGCCGACGATCCCTCCGCGGAGCGGATGAAACCCGTCAGCCCGAGCCCCATCGCGGCGAACGCCGCCGCACCGACGACGAGCACGAGGAAGAGCGAGAACGGCCGGGCCGGCAGAGGAACCGAGAAGAGCAGGCGCCCGAGCACGATGATCACGCTCGCCTCGATCAGAAAGGTGATGAACGTCGACACGAGCACGGCGACGAGATACGTCCACGGCGGCAGCGGCGTCGCACGGATTCGCTTGAGGACCCCGCTCTCCCGGCGGATCACCATCGTGATCGCGAGCCCGGCGAACGCCGTCGACGCGACGCCATAGCCGATCATCCCCGCCTGGAGGAACGGCGCGGCCTTGATGTGCTCCTTGGTGATCACGCTCTTGCCGTAGATCGACCCGAAGACGAGGAAGAAGATCACCGGCAGGAGGAACGTGAAGAACGCCGCCTCGCGGTTGCGCCAGAAGAGCACCTGCTCCGTCCTCAGCTCGAGCAGCAACAGCCTCACGCGCGTGCTCTCACTCGGCGGTCAGCTCCAGATACACGTCTTCCAGGGTTGGACGCTTGACCTCGAGCTCTTCGAGCTCCTCACCGCGCGCGAGTGCCTCGGCCGTCAGCTCGTTCAGCCGCCGGGTCGGGTCGGTGGTGCGCTCGACGACCTCTTCACCTGCGCGCTTGAAGCGGATCTCCGTCTCGACGTTGCCGCCGGTGAGGTCGGCGGGCGAGCCTTCGCGCACGATCATCCCCTCGCGCAGCACCGCGACGCGATCGGCGAGCTGCTCGGCTTCGTCGAGGTAATGCGTCGTGAGCAGGATCGTCTTGCCGAGCGCGCGCAGGTTGCGAACGGTCTCCCAGGCGGCCCGCCGCGCACTCGGGTCGAACCCGGTGGTGGGCTCGTCGAGGAAGATCAGCTCCGGATCTCCGATCAGCGCGAGCCCGAGATCGAGGCGCCGCTGCTGCCCGCCGGACAGTGTGCGAACTCGTGCGGCTGCCTTGTCGGTGAGGCCGACGATGTCGATCACCTCGTCGACGTCGCGCGGCTTCTCGTAATAGCCCGCGAACACCGTGAGGCTCTCGCGCGCGGTCAGGTTCGGATACAGCGAGGAGGACTGGAGCATCACGCCGATTCGCTGCCGCCACGGCGTACCGCTCCGCTGCGGGTCGATGCCGAGCACCTCGACGGTGCCGGCATCGCGCTTGCGGTAGCCCTCGAGGATCTCGACGGTGGTCGTCTTGCCCGCGCCGTTCGGGCCGAGCAGGCCGAAGACCTCGCCCGCCTCGATTGCGAAGTCGATGCCGCGCAGCGCCTCATGCCCACCGTAGGCCTTGCGCAGGCCGGTCACCGAGACGGCGTTCACAGGTCGACCACGGCCGTTGCGGCGGGTGCGAAGGGGCGGCTCTCTCCGGTGAGGTCGAGCAGGATCTCGCTGCAGTCCGGCTGGTGCCCGACGGCGACAACCGTCTCGCCTCGTCCGGTGACGGCCTCGCGGACGACGTCGGCGGTCGCACCCGGCGCGAGGCGATCCTCGACCTCCGCCTCGAGGCCCGCGGCTCGCGCGATCTGCTCGGCCGTCTGACGCGCCCGCAGCAGCGGGCTGCAGAGGACCGCGTCGGGCGCCTCGCTCGCGAGGTGCTCGGCGAGTGCTTCGGCAGAGGCGAGGCCGGCCGGAGTCAACGGGCGCAGCGCGTCCGGCTCGCCGGGCGCTGCCTCGGCGTGGCGAACGAGGATCAGGCGCACGCGCCTAGCCTAGTTGGGCTGCGACGTCGCCCAGCACGGTGACCATCGCAACGTCCTCGTGCGCGATGTGCTGGAGCATGACGCGTTCGACACCGACCGCCTCGTACTCGCGCAGCCGGTCGACGACCTCTTCGACCGTCCCGGCGATCGCGGGCGCGTCCCTGCCCGTCACCGCCTTGAACGCGGCGAGTCGCTCCTGGAGCTCGGCCTCGTCGTTGGCCACCACGCAGCTGGTCATGATCGAGAAGCGCAACGGGTCGCGGCCGGCCGACCGCGCCGCTTCGTCGAGCGCCTGCTTGCGCTCGCGCGCCTCGTCGGGGGTCGGCCAGACGGTGTTGTACTCGTCGGCGTGGGCGACAGCGGCGCCAACGGTGCGCGGCTTGGCAGTCCCGCCGACGATGATCGGTGGATGCGGCCGCTGCAGCGGCTTCGGCTGGATCTCGGGCGCCTCGTCCCAGTGGCGCGTGAGCTCGGCCAGCTGCCGGTCGAGCTCGTCCATTCGCTCGCGCAACGGGGGGAACGCGAAGCCGTACGCGTCGTGCTCGGCTTCGAACCAGCCCGCGCCGAGCCCGAGCTCGACGCGCCCGCCGGAGATGTGGTCGACCGTCGTGACCAGCTTCGCAAGCACCGGCACGCGGCGGAACGTGACGGGGGAGACCATCGTCCCGAGCCTGATCCGATTCGTCACCGCGGCGAGCCCGGCCAGTGTCGCCCAGGCGTCGAGTGCGCCGGCTGGCTCGCCGCGCACGATCGACCGATAGTGATCGGAACGGAACAGCCCGTCGAGGTTCGCGTCCTCTGCGGCGCGCGCGAGCGCGACCCACTGCTCCCAGGTGACGCCCTCCTGGCCCTCGATCATCAGGCAGACGCGCATTACTCCGGTGTCACGTAGGCCGCCGTGAGGCCGCCGTCGACGAGGAAGGTCGAGCCGGTGACGTACGACGAGTCGTCCGAGGCGAGGAACAGCGCGCCGTTGACGACCTCGCGGGGCTTCGCGAGCCGGCCGGTCGGCCAGTGCACACGCCGCCGCTCGAGCGCCGCGGGATCGTCCCCGAAGATGTTCAGCAGCAGCGGTGTCTCGACCGGGCCCGGGCAGAGCGCGTTCACGCGCACGTTGTCGCGCGCGAACTGCACCGCCAGCTCCCGGCTCATCGAGAGCACAGCGCCCTTCGACGCGCTGTAGGAGATCTGGCTCGTCGCGGCACCGACGATCGCGACGAAGCTGGCGACGTTGATCACGCTGCCGCCGCCGCGCTCGAGCAGATGCGGGATCCCGTGCTTGCAGCAGAGGAAGACGCCTCTCGTGTTCACGGCCTGAACGCGGTCCCAGGCTTCGACGCTCGTGTCGAGGATCGATGCGTCGTCGTCCGGTGAGATGCCCGCATTGTTGTAGAGGACGTCGATGCCGCCGTAGCGCGAGACAGTTGCGTCCATCATCCCCTTGACGCTCGCCTCATCGGCGACGTCGACCTGGTGCGCGAATGCGTCGCGCGCCAGCGTCACCGTCTCGTTCGCCGCTTCGAGATTGACGTCGGCCGCGCACACGTGCGCGCCCTCCTCGCTGAACAGAATGGCCGCGTCGCGGCCCATCCCGCCGCCGGCACCGGTGATCACGCAGACCTTGCCGTCGAGACGCCCCATCAGCCCTCCGTCGAGTAGTAGACGTTCTTCACTTCCGAGTAGCCGTCCAACCCGTGCATCCCGAGCTCGCGTCCGAAGCCGGACTGCTTGAAGCCGCCGAACGGCGTCGAGACGCGAACCGAGCTGTTCGAGTTGATGCTCAGCACGCCGGTGTCGAGCGCCCGCGCGACGCGCAGCGCGCGGCTGCCGTTCTGCGTCCAGATCGATCCGGAGAGGCCGTACGGCGTGTCGTTCGCGATGCGGACGGCGTCGGCCTCGTCGTCGAATGGAATGAGTGCGGCGACCGGCCCGAAGACCTCCTCGCGCGCGATCCGGTCGTCGTTCGTCGCCTCGACGATCGTGCACGGGTACCAGAAGCCCTTGCCCTGCGGTGCTTCACCGGTGTAGAGCGTCTCGCCGTCGACGAAGCTCGCGACCGTCTCGCGGTGCTGCGCGGAGATCAACGGCCCCATCTCGGTCGCCTTGTCAGCCGGGTCGCCGACCTTCACGTTGCGGGTCGCGGTGACCAGCAGGTCGGCGAAGCGGTCGTAGGCGCTGCGCTCGACGAGGATGCGCGAGCGCGCGCAGCAGTCCTGGCCGGCGTTGTCGAAGACGGCATAGGGGGCTGCTGCTGCAGCTTTCTCCAGGTCGGCGTCGGCGAAGACGACGTTCGCGGACTTGCCGCCGAGCTCGAGCGTGACGCGCTTGATCGTTGCGGCTGCGCCCTCCATCACGGAGCGCCCGACCTCGGTCGAGCCGGTGAAGCCGATCTTCGCGACGTCGGGGTGCTCGACGAGGCGCTGGCCGACGATCGAGCCCTTGCCGACGACGACGTTGAGCACGCCTTCGGGGATCCCGGCCTCGAGCGCGAGCTCGGCGAGCCTGAGCGCCGAGAGCGGCGTCAACTCCGCGGGCTTGAGCACGACGGTGTTGCCGCAGGCCAGCGCGGGGCCGAGCTTCCACGACGAGATGTTCAGCGGGAAGTTCCACGGGACGATCATTCCGACGACGCCGAGCGGCTCGCGGAAGGTCATGTCGATGCCGCCCGCCACCGGGATCGTCTCGCCGTGCTTCTTGTCGACCGCGCCCGCGTAGAAGTGGAAGACGTCGGCGACCATGCCGACCTCGCCGCGCGCGCCGGCGATCGGCTTGCCGACGTTCTGCGACTCGATTCTCGAGAGCTCTTCGTGGTGTTCCTCGACCAGGCTTGCAAGGCGACGCAGCAGGCGCCCCCGGTCCGCGGGCGATACCGCGCGCCAGGCGGGAAAGGCGGCCCGAGCCTGGGCGACGGCCGCGTCCGTCTCGGCGACCCCAGCCTGCTCGAGAGTCGCGATCGCCTCCTCGGTCGCCGGATTGAGAACGGTGAGACTCATGCCCCCGATCTAACCACGTCACAGGCCGTCGTTTGGCGACGAGCCGTGGCCCTGAAGGGCGTGTCTCTCGTCGACGAGCTCGCGGTATGCGACCTGGGCGGCTGCGGGCCGCGGGCCGATCAACTCGAGGAGGACCGATGGAGTGTGAAACGGCCGCGGATGGTCGAGCCCGATCGTGGCGCGGTAGCCGCACCATTCGGTCTCTTCCGGCTGTCGCACGCGCTGAGCCGCGGACGCGTTCAGATCGACGTAGCAGCAGGCGATCAGGACGTCCGCTTCCGTGGTCAGCTCGCGGGCGAAGAATGCATGCCTGAAGAGGTGGCCCTGGCGCGTCTGTCCATACATCGCATGAATCCAGCGTGCGTAGCCGCCGTGCAGTTCACGCATCCCCTCCGACAGCCCTCCGTCGCTGAGGCTGATGACGAAGTGGTGGTGGTTCTTCATCAGGGCCCAGGACGGTGTCGCCCAACCGTACTTCCGTGCCGTGCGCGCGTACATCCGGAGAAAGACCTCGTGTTGTGAGGGCGTGTCGAAGAGCGTGCGGCCGTAACAGCCTCGGGAGCTGACGTGGTAGTAGCCCCCGGGGTTGATCGGCAGCCGGCGTGGCATGGGACGAACCTAGTCAGAGGTTCGTCGCACCGCATCGTCTGTGGATGAGTTGTTCCACTTTCGTTACGTCGTTTGGCGACGGGACTGGGCGAGAAGCGGCCCGTCCCAACGAGCCGGCTTACGGCCGCTTCGCTGTTCGGTAGGTCGCCGCTTCGGCGACCAGCGCTTCGAAGAGCGCTGCGTCTTCGCCCGCTTCGGGATGCCAGAGGACGCCGAGCGTGAAGCGCCGCGACGGGTCCTCCAAGGCCTCGACCGTTCCGTCGGAGGCGTGCGCGGCCTCACGCAGTCCCGTGCCCAGCGTGCCGAAGCCCTGATGGTGATGCGACTTCACGTCATGGCGGTCGCCGAGCAGGGATCCGAGGCGTGTGCCCGGGAGCACCTCGACGTCGTGCTCTGCGAACACCCCGGAGGTCTCCTTGTGCGCATCGTTGCCGACGCGATCCGGCACGTGCTGCTCGATTCCGCCCCCGAGCGCCACGTTGAGCACCTGTGAGCCGCGGCAGATCGCGAGCATCGGCACGTCGCGTGCCAGCGCCGCCTGCATCAGCTCGAGCTCGAAGTCGTCGCGCTCGCGAACGATGCCGTTCGTCTCGGGATGCGGATCGTCGCCGTAGAGATCCGGGTCGAGATCGGATCCGCCCGAGAAGACGAGCCCGTCGACGACGTCCAGCGTGGCTGCAGAGTCGGCTCCCGGCGGCACGAGCAACGGCGAGCCACCGGCCCGTACCACGGCCCGGACGTAGTCCGAGGGCACGAGTGCAGCTTCCATGTTCCACGCTCCCCAGGCTGCGGGCGTGAGGTACGTCGTGATGCCGACGACAGGCTTAGCCACGCTCGTACAGCCGCTCCCGCTCCCAGTTCGTCACGACGCGATCGAACAGCTCCTGCTCCGTGCGCGCGTAGTTGAGGTAGTGATCGACGACGTCGTCGCCGAGCGCAGCCCGCGCGATCGAGCCCCCCTGGAGCGCCACGATCGCCTCGCGGAGCGTCGACGGGAACCGCTCTGCATCCGAGACGTATGCGTTCCCCTCCAGCGGCGGCGGAAGTTCGAGCTCGTTCTCGATCCCGTGGAGCCCGGCGGCGATCGTCGCGGCGAAGGCGAGATACGGGTTCACGTCTCCACCCGGAATGCGCGACTCGACCCGCATCGCAGAGCCCGACCCGACGATGCGGAAACCGCATGTGCGGTTGTCGCGGCCCCAGGCGAGCGTGGTCGGTGCCCACGAGCCGGACGCAAACCGCTTGTACGAGTTGACGTTCGGCGCGTAGAAGACCGCCAGCTCGCGGGCACACGCGATCTGTCCCGCGAGGTACTGCTTGAAGGTGTCGCTCTCGCCGGTGAACGCACTCTCGCCGCCTCGCCAGAGCGACGAGTGGATGTGACACGACGATCCGATCCAGGTGTGGTCCGGTTTCGCCATGAACGTGATCGAGCACCCGTTCAGATGCGCGATCTCCTTCGCGCCGTTCTTGTAGACGACATGGTTGTCGGCCATCGTCAGCGCGTCGTCGTAGCGGAAGTTGATCTCCTGCTGCCCGGGCCACGCCTCGCCCTTCGACGTCTCGACGCGCATGCCGGCGCCCTGCATCCCATTGCGGATCTGTCGGAGGAGCGGCTCGTCGTAGGTCGTCGCAAGGATGTGGTAGTCGAGGATGTACGGGACCGACGGCGTCAGGTCGTCGTAGCCCTTGCGATGCGCCTCCTCGTACGTCTCGCGGAGCAGGTAGAACTCGAGCTCGGACCCGACCATCACGTCGAAGCCGAGCCGCCGCGCACGTTCGATCTGCGCGCGCAGGACCTGCCGTGGCGACGGGCGAACCGGTGAGCCGTCCGTCCAGGCGACGTCGCAGAGGACGAGCGCCGTCGCCTCGAGCCACGGGATGCGGCGCAACGTCGCCAGATCCGGCACGAGGTCGAAGTCGCCGTAGCCGCGTTCCCACGACGCGATCTCGTAGCCCGGAGTCGGCTCCATCTCCATGTCCAGGGCCATCAGGTAGTTACAACCCTCCGTCCCATGGCCGTGCTCGACCTTCTCGAAGAAGAAGTCGCGATGCAGGCGTTTTCCCATCAGGCGTCCCTGCATGTCGGTGAACGCCATGATCACCGTGTCGATCGACGGGTCGCCCCTCAGTTCCTCGAGCGTCAGCACATGTCTCCTAATTGGTCGGTTGTCAATAGTGACTCCGGGAGGTGAGCCTGACAAGATGCTCAGTCTGCAAACGTGACGAGCCGTCACTTTGCTCACGGCAAGGGTTCCAGTCAACCAAATCGGGAGGCGGCAGAATGAGTAGTGGAGCACCCGTGAAAACCGGGGCGCACCTCACGGAGGACGAGAAAGCCCTGCATCGCCTAGGGTACGCGCAGGAGCTCTTCCGCGCGATGGGCGTGTTCCGGAACTTCGCCATCAGCTTCACGATCATCTCGATCCTGGCGGGGTGTCTGACGTCGTACTACCTCGCATTCCAGTGGGGCGGCCCGGTCGCCGTCACGTGGGGCTGGGTCATCGTGGGCTTTTTCACGACCTTCGTTGCGCTCTCGATGGCCGAGATCGCGTCGACGTATCCGACCGCGGGCGGTCTCTACTACTGGTCGTCGAAGCTCGGTAGCCCGGCCTGGGGCTGGTTCACTGGATGGTTCAACCTGATCGGCCTGATCGGCATCATTGGTGCCGTCGGCTACGGCCTCGCGATCTACGCCACAGCGTTCTTCAACTTGATTTGGGGCTACCCGAACGACATCCACCACATCTTCTACCTCTTCGTTGCAGTTCTCGCCGGTGCGTTGTTGGTGAACGTCTTCGACGTCCGGATCACGTCGCTGATCAACGCGGTTTCGGCCTACTGGCACGTGATCGGTGTCCTGATCATCGTCGGCGCCTGCATCTTCGTGCCCGACCATCACCAGTCCGCGAGCTACGTCTTCACACAGACGATCAACAACTCTGGCTACTCGGGTCACACCTGGGGCGTGTGGCCCTTCGCGCTCGTCTTCGTGATCGGCTCGATCGGCATGGCGCAGTACACGCTGACGGGCTACGACGCGTCCGCGCACATGTCCGAGGAGACGCACAAGGCGTCGCGCTCGGCGGCCGTCGGGATGGTCTGGTCGGTGATCATCTCGGTCATCGCCGGCTTCATCCTGCTGGTCGCGATCACGTTTGCGATTCCGAGCCAGACGGGCGTCCAGGCACAGTTCACCTACATCACGACCTACATCTGGCAGACGTCGATGGGCACGCACTGGGCCGAGGTGCTGCTCTTCATCGTCGTCTGCGCTCAGTTCTTCTGCCTGACGGCGTGCATCACCTCGGGCTCGCGGATGCTCTTCGCCTTCTCCCGCGACCGCGCCGTGCCGGGACACGGGTGGTGGCGCTGGGTCTCCCGCCATCGCGTGCCCGTGATCGCCGCACTCGGGGCGACGACTCTCGGCTTCCTGCTCCTGATCCCGACGTGGTGGAACAACCTCGCCGGCTACTACGTCGGCACCTCGGTCGGAACGACCGGCCTCTATATCGCCTTCATCCTGCCGGTCATCCTGCGCCTCCGTGCGGGAAGCGACTTCGAGCACGGTGCATGGAGTCTCGGCAAGCACTACAAGTGGATCAACTGGATCGCGATCCTCTGGGTCGCTTTCATCTCGATCGTCTTCATGCTGCCGACGTCGCCTGCCGGAATGCCATGGAGATCTGGGTTCACGTGGAACGCGGTCAACTACGCCCCGCTGACGATCGGCGGGGCGCTGATCCTCTTCGGCGGTTGGTGGCTCCTGTCCGCCCACAAGTGGTTCAAGGGCCCGGTCCGCATGGGCACCGAGATCGAGCTCGAGGAGCTCGAGGCGAAGCAGGAGGGCGAGTTCCTCCTTCCCGCCGACACGGAGTTCGGCAGCACGGGCTAAGCCGGGTCGGTTTACCGCGATCGGAGGGAGGGCGCCGCGAGGCGCCCTCCCTCGTTTAGGTTCTCGGTATGCGCCGCTTCCGGTACGTCGTCGTCGACGTCTTCACCGACGTGCCGCTCGCCGGCAACCAGCTCGCTGTCTTCACCGATGCCCGCGATCTCGACGAGCTGACGATGCAGGCGCTCGCGAAGGAGACGAACTTCTCGGAGACCGTCTTCGTCCTGCCTCCGTCGAGCGACGAGGCCGATGTTCGCATCCGCATCTTCACGCCCGCCGTCGAGCTGCCCTTCGCCGGCCACCCGACACTCGGGTCGGCGTTCGTGCTCGGCGGGCCGCTCTCGAAGATCGTGATCAGGCTCGAGACGCTGGCCGGAGTCGTGCCCGTCGAGCTCGAGCGCGATGGTCCGCACATCGTCTTCGGGCTGATGCAGCAGCCGATCCCGACGTGGGAGGCCGTTCGGGACCCGGCGCCGATCCTGTCCGCCGTCGGCGTAGCGGAGTCGGGACTGCCGATCGAGCGTTACGACCTCGGGCCCGGCCACCTCTACATCGAGCTCGGCTCGCCGCAGGAAGTCGCGGCGCTCTCGCCGGACGTCACAGCCCTTGCCCGCGCGACTCAGGACGGCGTCAACTGCTTCGCGCGGGACGGCGCGCGTTGGAAGACGCGCATGTTCGCGCCGAACCATGGTGTCGTCGAGGATGCGGCCACGGGCTCCGCGGCCGGGCCGCTTGCGGTGCACCTGGCCCGGCACGGGCGGATTGCGTTCGGCGAGCGGATCGAGATCTCGCAGGGAACCGAGATCGGCCGGCCCTCGACGCTCTACGCGACGGCGTACGGACGCGGCGACGCGATCGAGCGCGTCACCGTCGGCGGCTCAGCCGTCGTCGTCGCCCGCGGCGAGTTCAGCTTCTGACCGCCTGCGGGGCGCCGCGCAAGGCGCTCAGGCGACGCGCACGGAATGGGTCGTGACGACTGTGCGCCCCGCTGCGGTGACGCGCAGGCGTAGTACGTAGCGGCCGGGGCGCAGAGTGTGGGCCGGGTGCAGCGTCAGCTTCATGGTCCCGCGCACACGCACCGTCGCGTGGGCCGTGCGTCTGCCCGTGCGATCGAGCAGATCAGCGACGGCGACGCCGGGCCGGTTGACGGTCACGGTCACCGAGATGCGGGAGCGCGTCGCCGTCACCTTGGCGACGCGCGCCGACAGCTTCGCCGCCACAGCAGGCTTGCTTCCGGTCGAGGTGATCGACACTGTCGTCGTTGCTGCCGTGGTCGCGGGTGGAGCTGTCGTCGTTCCGGGGGTGGTCGCGGTCGTCGTTGTCGTGGTCGAGCCGCCCTGGGTCGTCGTGCCGGGCATGGTGGTCGTCCCGGGCAGCGTCGTCGTCGTTCCGGTGGTCGTCGTCGGGGCGGTCGTCGTCCCGCCGCCCGAGCCGACGGTGAAGTCACCGTGCAGCATCGTCGGGTGCGCGTCGCACTGGAAATGGTAGGAGCCGTCCGAGAGCGTCACCGTCCAGGTCGCCGAGCTCGTCGTGTCGACCACCGTCGCCTGGCTCACGCCTGGGCCACTCAGGTGGAAGTTGTGGAACGTCGACATGTCGGAGACATTCACCGTGTAGGTGCCGGGCGCAAGGTTCGTCACGGCGGAGCCGCCCTGCGTCAGGGAGATCGAGAATCCCGGCCCGACCGAGGCCGAGAGCGTGCCGTCGGCCGTGGGCGCAGAGCCGCCGCGTGCCGCGAACGTCGCGGCCGCGAGCCCCAGCGCGAAGAAGGCGAGGAGGAGGGGCCAGCGCATGCCGAGACTACGGCGCGCGCGGCCGATCGGTTTTCAGGTGACGGCCGGGGCTAGTGCGGCTGCGGCACGATCCGGATGTAGGGCTTGGGCTCTTCCCACTCGCCGAAGATGTCCTTGGCCTCGTCGTTCGAGACCGAGCCGGCGATGATCACCTTGTCGCCGTCCTGCCACTGCGCCGGTGTCGCGACGCGATGCTTCGCGGTCAGCTGCAGCGAGTCGATGACGCGCAGCACCTCGTCGAAGTTGCGGCCGGTCGTCATCGGATAGACGAGAATCAGCTTGATCTTCTTGTCCGGGCCGATGACGAAGACGTTGCGCACCGTCTGGTTGTCGGCCGCCGTCCGGTCGGCGGGATCGCCCGAAACGTCGGCTCCCAACATGCCGTAGGACTTCGAGATGTTGAAGTCCGCGTCGCTGATGATCGGATAGTTGGGGGCGTGGCCCTGCGTCTCCGCGATGTCCTTCACCCAGTCGGCGTGCCGGTCGAGCGGATCGACGGAGAGGCCGATCACCTTGACGCCGCGACGGTCGAACTCGGGCTTGATGCTGGCCATGTAGCCGAGCTCGGTCGTGCAGACCGGCGTGAAGTCCTTCGGGTGCGAGAACAGGACGGCCCAGGAGTCGCCGATCCAGTCGTGAAAGTGAATCGGGCCGTCGGTCGTCTGGGCCTCGAAGTCCGGTGCGGTGTCGCCGATGTGCAGAGCCATGTGTCGTCTCCTTCTCGTGAGCGTCGAAGGTCAGCCTACGTTGCGAAAACGCTCTCGCGCGACCTCAGCTTCCCACGAGCGCGACTCCGACGATCTCGGGCAGCTCCACGGCGAGCGATGTCCAGAAGACACCGCCGTTTCGAGAGAGGAAGAGACGGTTGCGCCCCGCGAAGACGATCACGTCCGGATCCTCGTCCGAGATCGCGACGGCACGCCCCTCGGGCAGGCCGCGCCCGGATTCGCGCCACGTGGAGCCGGTGTCGTAGGAAACGAGGAGCGGCGGCCGTGCCGCCACGACCGCGACCACGGTCGCGCCTGCGGCGGCCGCCGCGACCACGCGCGGCAGGTTGAGGACGGGTGCAGGCGGCACGTCGAGCCCGGCGTCCCAGGGCTCGACCTCGTCGGTCTCGAGGTCGACAGCGAAGGTTCCCGCGACGGTCGAGATGAGCACCTTCATGGCGCGATCAGCGACGCGACGACAGCGGTGGCGCGCCGTGCGGCGCCTGCCGGGGCAAACCCGGCGTTCCGCGCGACGACGTAGGCCGTGGCGAAGGCGTCGCCGGCGCCGGTCGGATCGCCGGAGTGGGCCCGGGCGGGGACGAGCTCGGCGCGCCCGCCGCAGTACACCGTCGATCCACGGGAGCCGTGTGTGACGACGACCTCGCGCACGCCGAGCTCTGCCGGGTCGCCCAGCACCTCGGCTTCCTCGTCGGCGAGCTTCAGCACCCACACGTGACGCAGCAGCTCGCGGTCGAAGTCGCCGTCGAGTCGCAGCGGGCCGACCTCGGGCACGCGGACGAGCCCCTGGCCGTCGAGGGACACTCGGCGCCGTTTCGCGAGGGCCGCGATCGTCTCGAGCGGGAACTCGTGCCGCGAGAGGGGCGCGACGTGGACCCAGCGGCCGGAGGGCAGGTCCGGGAGATCGGCCGGCGACCAGGCGTCGCCCAGGGCGCCGACCGTCATCGTGCGTGCGTCGCCGTCGTAGGAGAACGAGAAGGTGGCCGTCGTCTCGCCCGGCACATAGCGAACCGGGGTCCCGAGGCGGATCAGCGACGGCAGGAGCGTGTCGCGGTCTGCAGCCGCGCAGCGTGCGACGACGCGCGCCGGTACGCGCAGGCGCTGGAGCGCGCGTGCGCCGTGGAACGACCCGCCGCCGACCCGCGCCGGCTGCCCCGGCAAGAGGTCTCGCGAGAGGTTCCCGATCAGCGCGATCACGCGTCCACGAGTATGGGCCTCCTCGCGAGGACGCGGGCGAGCGTCGCGAGCACGAATGCGACCGCGAAGCTCGGGAGTGAGGCGCCGCCCCAGGGCAGCGCGTGCGGATGGGCATGCACCACCAGTCGCGTCCACCAGCCCGGGCCCTGCGGGTAGAGCCACTGATACAGCGCGAAGCCGGCGAGCCACGCGCCGACCATTTCGAGTCGCAGCTCGGGGGCACGGAGGACGTCGTCGCGCGAGTAGTGGCGCCCCGAGAGCAGCCAGTCCGCGAGCAGGACGGCGAAGAGCGGGACGAAGAACGATCCGAGGAGGTACAGGAACGGCTGGTAGTTCCGCAGGTCGACGATCAGCGCACCGATCGTCGCGGTGAAGGCGACACCGCCGACGAGCGCGCGTTGGGGGATGCGTGGCAGCAGGTTCTGCAGGCTGACGGCACCCGAATACACGTTCGCGAATGCCTCGTCGCTCTCGTCGACCGTCAGGGCGAGCAGTGCGAGCAGACTTGCCGCGCCGCCGGCCGCCACCGCGGTCAGCAGGGCGGGCGCGTCGCTGATGTTGCGGGACAACGCGATCATCGCGCCGAGCGCGAACAGCGGGATCGTCGGGACGAAGTAGCCGACACCGGCACTCCAGAAGCCCCCGGCGCGCGTCCGCGCGAATCGTCGTGTAGTCGGCCACGAGCGGAGTCCAGCTGATGATCGACGCGAGGACGAGGTCGAATCCCGGCCAGAACGCGTGCGTCCCGCCACGCTGCCAGAGCCGCACCGGGTGTTGGCCGTGCAGCGACCACCAGGAGATGTAGAGAAGCGACGCGATCACGATCCACACGGCGAACTTGCGCACGTAGCGGCGCACGAACCCGACCGGGCCGAGGAATGCGAGTGCCGTCGCGACGATCCCGAAGATGATCTTCCAGAAGGAGACGCCGCCGAGCCCGAGCACTTGCTTCGAGAGCGCGCTCGCGCCGGTCGCGATGATGATCAGCTCGAAGACCGACCAGCCGAGGCATTGCAGGACGTTCAGCCCCGTCGGCAGGTAGGAGCCGCGGCGTCCGAGCGGCGCGCGCAGGAGGACCATGTTCGGCACACGCGCGTCGGCGCCGATCAATCCTCCGAGGCCGAGGAGTACGTTGCCGACGACCGCTGCCGCGACGATCGCGGCAAGGGCCTCGGGCAGGGAAAGCGCGAGGCCGCCCTGATCGACCGGCAGGACGAGGAAGGCGCCGGCGACGATCACGAGCAGCGACACGGAGAGGTTCGCCCAGAGGAGGAAGCCGTCGAAGGTGGCGAGCACCCGCAGACGCTCGGGAACGGGCTCGATGCCCCAGTTCGGCGTGTCGGTATCGGCCAATAGCGCTCCCTCCGCCGGCATGACCCGGATCAGGTTCGACGGGTGTGATCTCAGCCCCGTGGGGCACCCCGGTGGCCCAGGCTAGCGCGGCGGGGCTGCAGCGCGACGACTGCGGGAAGTTGCCGATGCGATGCGGCGGCGGCCGCGACAGCTTGACCCCATGCCGTTGTGGGTCCTCACCATCGTCATCTGCACGCTGATCTGGGTGGTCGGCACGGCCGTCGTCGTGCTCGGCGCGACGTGGCTCGTCCGCCACGAGCCGCACTAGCCACCGGTCGACCCGGCCGAGCTACGGCAGGCCGCGTCCTCCCGAGACGCGTCCCGTCGCCAAACGACGTTACGAAAGTGTGACAAGTTGTCCACAGGGTCGGCTACCGCGGCTCGCAGCCTTGCGGAGCGAGCCGAGCGCCTCCGGCCTGGCGTCGCCAAACGACGTCCGCGACGTCCCCAGGGTGCCGTCGCCGAACCGAACGACGGCCCGAGGTCAGGTCGCGAGCAGCTTGCGCAGGACGTACGGGAGGATCCCGCCGTGCTGCAGGTACTCGCGCTCGCGGGGCGTGTCCAGCCGGACGCGGGCGCGGAACTCGCGGTCGTCGGCGCGAACCGCGACTTCGTGTGCCTCGCCGTTCGCGACGCCCGTGATCGAGAAGCACTCCCGGCCGGTGAGGCCGAGTGACTCGGGGGACTCGCCGTCCAGGAACTGGAGCGGGAGGATCCCCATCATGAGCAGGTTCGAGCGGTGGATGCGCTCGTACGACTCCGCGATCACCGCCCGTACGCCGAGAAGATTCGGCCCCTTGGCCGCCCAGTCGCGAGACGAGCCCGACCCGTACTCCTTGCCCGCGAGGACGATCAGCGGTGTTCCCTCTGCGACGTAGCGCTTCGACGCGTCGTAGATCGTCGATTCGTCGCCCGACGGCACATGCACCGTCCATGTCCCTTCCGAGCCGGGGACGAGCTTGTTGCGCAGCCGCACGTTGGCGAACGTCCCGCGCACCATCACTTCGTGGTTGCCGCGCCGCGCGCCGTACGAGTTGAAGTCCTTGCGCTCGACGCCGTGCTCGAGGAGATAGCTCCCGGCCGGCGAGTCCGGCCTGATCGAGCCGGCGGGCGAGATGTGGTCCGTCGTCACCGAGTCGCCGAGCCAGACGAGGACTCGTGCGTCGAGGACGTCCGTCACCGTTCCCGGCTCGTGCGACATGCCTTCGAAGTACGGCGGCTGCCGCACATACGTGGAGGCCGGCTCCCAGGCGAACAGCTCGCCCTCCGGCACGGCGAGCGAACGCCATGCGTCGTCGCCGGTGAAGACGTCGTCGTACGTCTCCGAGAACTGCTCCGCACGCACCGACGACGCGATCGTCTCGCCGATCTCGCGCGCGCTCGGCCAGATGTCGCGCAGGTAGACGTCGCCGTCGATCGGCTCGGCCTCGAAGTCGATGTCCATGCGCCCCGCCAGTGCGTACGCGACGACGAGCGGCGGCGACGCCAGGTAGTTCGCCTTCACCTCCGGATGGATCCGCGCCTCGAAGTTGCGGTTGCCCGACAGGACCGAGCAGACGACGAGCTCGCCCTCGTCGATGGCGGCGGAGATCTCGTCGGCGAGCGGCCCCGAGTTGCCGATGCACGTCGTGCACCCGTAGCCGACCGTGTTGAAGCCGAGCTCGTCGAGGTAGGTCTGTAGTCCGGCCTGTTCGTAGTAGCGGGTGACGACCTTCGATCCCGGCGCGAGCGAGGACTTGACCCACGGCTTCCTCTGCAGTCCGCGCTCCAGCGCGTTTCGCGCGAGCAGGCCCGCGGCGACCATCACCTGCGGGTTCGACGTGTTCGTGCACGACGTGATCGCCGTGATCACGACCGAGCCGTGATCGAGCCCGTAGTCGGTGCCGCGAACAGGCACACGGTGATGCCGTTCGTGCGGCGCTGTCAGGACCGGCGCGTCGTCGGGCAGCGGCTCGCCGGCCGGCTGCTGCTCGGTGGTCGGGTCGGAGGCGGGGAACGTGTCGGCGACCGCCCGGTCATGTGAGCCGTTCGTGTAGTCGACACCGAACGAGCCGAGCGTGTCGATGAACGACTGCTTCGCCGACGCGAGCGGCACACGATCCTGTGGCCGGCGGGGGCCGGCGATCGACGGCTCGACGTCGCCGAGGTCGAGCTCGACGACCTGGGAGTACGTCGCGTGCTCCGAGGGGTCGTGCCAGAGCAGGTTCTCCTTGCAGTACGCCTCGACGAGCGCGATGCGCTCGGAGCTGCGCCCCGTCAGCGTCAGGTAGTCGAGCGTCACCTGGTCGACCGGGAAGAACCCGCACGTCGCGCCGTACTCCGGCGACATGTTCCCGAGCGTCGCCCGGTCGGCAAGCGGCAGCGACGAGACGCCTTCGCCGAAGTACTCGACGAGCTTCCCGACGACACCTGTCCTGCGCAGCATCTCGGTCACCGTCAGCACGAGGTCGGTCGCCGTCGCTCCCTCCGCCAACGCGCCACTGAGCCTGAAGCCGACGACCTGCGGCACGAGCATCGAAAGCGGCTGTCCGAGCATTGCCGCCTCTGCCTCGATGCCTCCGACGCCCCAGCCGAGCACGCCGAGCCCGTTGACCATCGTCGTGTGCGAGTCCGTCCCGACGAGCGTGTCCGGGAACGCGACACCGTTGCGGTCCTCGACGACGCGGGCGAGGTACTCGAGATTGACCTGGTGGCAGATGCCGGTGCCGGGCGGCACGACCTTGAAGTCGTCGAACGACTCCTGGCCCCAGCGCAGGAAGAGATAGCGCTCATGGTTGCGCTCGAACTCGAGCTCGACGTTGCGCCCGAAGGCCGCCCGTGACGCAAACGCGTCGACCTGAACCGAGTGATCGATCACGAGCTCGGCCGGGATCAACGGGTTGATCCTCGCCGGGTCGCCGCCGAGGTCGGCCATTGCGTTGCGCATCGCCGCGAGGTCGACGACGGCCGGCACGCCGGTCAGGTCCTGGAGCAGGACGCGCGACGGCGCGAACGAGATCTCGTTCGACGGCTCTGCCTTCGCGTCCCAGCGTGCAACCGCATCGACGTCCGCCTCGTCGCCGTTACGCAGGACGTTCTCGAGCAGCACCCTCAGCGTGTACGGCAGGCGCGCGATGTCGTACGAGGATTGCAGCGCAGCGAGCCGGAAGATCTCGTAGGAGCGGTCTCCGACAGTGAGCTGGGACGGCGAGGCCATTGCCCCGATTCAAGCAGACGCCGATACCACGGCCGCTCTCTGTCAGACTGCGGTCGTGGCGATGGAGCGGCACATCGTCGGCCTCGGCGGCGGGGGCGACACGGCTGAACAGACCCTGCTGCTCTACGAGTATGTCCTTGGCTTGACCGGGAAGCCGAAGCCCAAGCTCCTCTACATCCCGACCGCCGTCGCGGAGTCGCCCGAGGGAATCGTCGGCTTCTACGAGCGGTTTCAGGATCGCGCCGAGCTCTCACACCTGCGGACGTTCCCCTGGCCGCCGGCCGATCTCCGCGACGTGATCCTCTCGCAGGACGCGATCTGCGTCAGCGGCGGGTCGACCGCGAACATGCTCGCGATCTGGCGGACGCACGGCATCGACGTGCTCCTTCGGGAGGCCTGGGAGAACGGCATCGTGCTCTGGGGCGCGAGCGCGGGGATGATCTGCTGGTTCGAAGCGGGCGTGACCGACTCGTTCGGGCCCCAGCTCGCCGGCATGGACTGCCTGGGGCTGCTCGGGGGCAGCGCCTGCCCGCACTACGACGGTGAGCCCGAGCGCCGTCCGCGGTATCGCGCGCTCGTCGCCACCGGGTTCCCGCCGGGGATCGCTGCAGACGACGGCGTCGCGCTCCACTACGTCGGCACGGAGCTGAACGAGATCGTCACCTGCCGCCCCGGTGCCGCCGCCTATCGCGTCACGCGCGAGGGCGAAGAGAAACTGCCGGCCCGCGAGCTCGGCTAGCGAGCGTCGCAAGAGCGGTACCTGGTACCTGCCGTACCAGGTACCGATTCAGCGAACCGTCAATGCGTCTTCGAGCGCGTCCAGGTCGGCCTCGTCGTTGTACGCCTGCACCGAGACGCGCAGCACCCAGCCGTGCGGCGTCTCGAACACCGGCACCTCGATGCGGTGCTCGTCGTAGAGCCGTTGCTTGAGCGAGAGTGGATCCGGGTGGTCGAGGCGGAAGCCGCGCATCTGGACGAACTCGTCCGTCAGCGGCTCGAGGCCGAACTCGTGTGCGGCGAGCAGCTCGTGGCACTGCCGGCGCACGGAGGGCCAGTCGTGCTCGGCCTGGAAGTCGATCGCGGCGGGCACCGCGAGGTACGCCGACGGGTCGCGCGTGCCCTGCCAGCGATGGCGCTCCGGGAACGACGCATCGTCGAGCCAGTCCCACGAGACGACGAGCGGATCGATCACGTCGCGAAGCGGCGGGCGCGCGTAGAGGAAGCCGGCGCCCTTCGGCGAGCACAGCCACTTGTGGCAATTGCCCGCGTAGACGTCCGCGCCGACTCCGTCGAGATCGAGCTCGATCTGGCCCGTCGCGTGTGCGCCGTCCACGATCGAAAACGCTCCCGCAGCGCGCGCCTTGCGGCAGAGCTCCCCGACGTCGTTCAGCCGGCCGCTCGTCCACTCGATGTGGGAGCAGAAGACGACGCGCGTCCGCGGGCCGGGGTCGAGCTCCTCGAACGGGCGACGGACGAGCGTTGCGCCGGTGCGTTCGGCGACGTAGCTCCAGAGTCGCTCCATCCCGCCGTACTCGGCGTCTCCGAGCAGCACCTCGTCGCCCGGATGGAGCTCGAGCGAGCGGGCGACGGCGTTGATCGCCGAGCTCGCGTTCGTGGCGAAGACGACCGTGTCCGGGCTCGCGCGGACGTATGCCGCCAGGCGCCTCCGCGCCGTGTCGAGCAGCTCCGGGAACCGCCGCTCGAGGGCGAGAAACTCGACCGGCTGGCGTTCGAGCTCGCGTTGGAACCGTTGGTAGGCCTCGAATACCGGCGCCGGGCAGGCACCAAACGAGCCGTGGTTCAGGAACACCACGTCGGGATCGAGGAGAAAGTGCTCCTTCATCAGCCTTAACTGGCTTTTAATCGCCGCTCACAGACATTGAACCTCCTGCGGTTATAACGGGACTCGTGGCTCGTAGCCGCCTCCTCTCTGCCCATGCCGCCGAGCTCCTCGTCGTCGCCGTCGTCGGCGGTGCGCTGGCGCTCGGCGGCGCAGCCGCGTTCGGCAAGCTCGGCAACCGCACGACGATTCAGCAGGTCACGCAGCCGGTCGGAATCCCGACCACGTCCCAGACGCCCACGACCGGGAAGGCGCTGACGGCTGAGCAGATCTACCGCCGCGACGCGCCCGGCGTCGTCCAGATCACGGCGACGTCGGTCACTCAGGCGCCGGCCGACCCGTTCAACCAGCTGCCGACGACGCCGCAGACGAGCGAGTCGCTCGGCTCAGGCTTCGTGATCGACAAGGCGGGCCACATCGTCACGAACTACCACGTGATCCAGGGTGCGAAGAAGGTGCAGGTCTCGTTCTCGGGGCAGGACGAGCTCACCGCAACTGTCGTCGGCAAGGACCCGTCGACCGACGTCGCCGTCCTCAAGATCGACGCGCATGCGCGCGCGCTGACCCCGCTCGAGCTCGGTGACTCGGACGCGGTCGTCGTCGGCGACACCGTCGACGCGATCGGCAACCCGTTCGGCTTCACGCGCACCTTGACGACGGGCGTCGTCAGCGCGGTTCAGCGTCAGATCGAGGCGCCGAACTCGCTTCCGATCGACCATGCGATCCAGACCGACGCGGCGATCAACCACGGCAACTCGGGTGGGCCGCTGATCGACTCCCAGGGGCGGGTGATCGGCGTCACCTCCCAGATCTCCACCGGCTCGACCGGCCAGCAGGGGAGCGTCGGCATCGGCTTCGCCATCCCGATCAACACCGTCCGCAACGTCGCCGGGCAGATCATCTCCAGCGGCAAGGCGCTGCACGCGTTCCTCGGCCTGGACGCCTATCCGGTGACCCCGCAGCTCCAGAAGCTCTTCCATCTCCCGTCGAGCACGGGTCTCCTGATCCAGGACGTCCAGGCCGGGAGCGGCGCCGACAAGGCGGGGCTCAGGGCCGGCAAGAGCGCCGTCGTCGTCCAGGGCGAGAGCTACCAGGTCGGCGGCGACGTCATCGTGGCGATCGACGGCACCCCGGTGACCACCTACCAGCAGCTGCGAGACGCAATCGCGAAGCGCAAGCCCGGCGACAAGATGAAGCTCGAGATCTACCGCAACGGCTCGAAGAAGACCGTCACCGCCACCCTGGGCCAGCGGAACTGACGCAGATTCGGCTCTACCCCTAGGGCCGAAACGAGAGACCGGTCGTGAGCCCGACTGCCTGCCCGGGCCGCGGCCGGTCTTCATTCGCCCGCTCCTCGCTACCTTGTGCCCGATGGAGCGCGGGCAGATCGTCCTCGAGCACACCGTTGTCGAGGACGAAGAAGAGCTCTGGCAGGAGGACGGCGGGGACTACGACGGGTGGTTCTGCGTTCGCACGGACCCCTTCCCGTGCCCTGCCTCCGGCTGCATCTTCGTCGCCGAATTCATGACGGCGGCCCACCTGATCCTCGTCTGGCAGGAGCTGGACGACATCAACCTGCTCCGGCACGCCGCCCGCGCGCGCGACGTCGGCCGCAACCCGCGCGTGACCGGGTACCGCTCCGAGTTCGGGCCGAGCGCGTCGTACTACGCGTGGGTCGCCGCGGGCCGTCCGGTCCACGGCGTCAAGGCCCACTCCTAGCCGTGATCGAACAGCGGTTCGGCGAGAGCGCGCCGTTCTCGCTCGGGGTCGAGGAGGAGTTGATGATCCTCGACGGCTCGAGCTTCGAGCAGGTCGCCGCCGTCGATCGCATTCTGCGCGGGGTCGAAGGGCTCGACCTGCCGGGATCGCTGAAGACGGAGCTCTTCGCGTCCGTCTTCGAGACGAACACGGACGTCTGCGGGACGGCCGCGGAGATCGACGAGGCGCTGCCGGCGCTTCGCCGCGCGGCCGCCGCTGCGGCCGAGGCGGAGGGCCTGGCGATCGCCGCCGCAGCGACGCACCCGTTCGCGCGCCCCGAGGCGCAGCCGATCGTGAAGGAGGAGCGGTACGTGACGTTCGTCGGCTACGGCGGGCACTCCGTGCGCAGGCAGGGCGTGCAAGGGCTGCACGTGCACGTCGGCATGGCCTCCGGCGACGAGTGCTGGCGCTGTCTGGACGCGATCGTCCCGTGGCTGCCGGTCGTGCTCGGGCTGTCGGCCAACTCGCCCTGGTTCGCCGGCGAGCTGAACGGCATGGCCTCGAACCGCGCCCCGATCCTCGCCGAGTTGCCACGGGCCGGCGCGCCGCCGGCCTTCGCCTCGTACGCAGAATGGGAGCTCTGGGTCGAGCGCCTGGCCGTGCTCGGGGTTGCCGAGGACTACACGCGTATCTGGTGGGACGCGCGCCCGCACCCGAAGCTCGGGACGTTGGAGATCCGCGTGCCCGACCAGCCGACCGACGTCCGTCTCTCGGCCGCGTTCGCAGCGCTTCTGCAGGCGCTGTGCGCGACCGCGCTCGAGGGGGATCTGCCGAGCACGGGCCTCCAGCTGGCCGACCGCGGGCGAGCCGACTACGCCCAGAACCGCTGGTCGGCGGCTCGGTTCGGCGCCAAGGCCAGGCTCGTGCACCCGGACGGCTCGAGCTACGTGCAGGCCGACGAGCTCGCAGCAGAGCTGCTCGAGCTCGTTGCGCCGGCTGCGCGTGCGTTCGGCGGCGCCGACCAGCTCGCCCGGGTCGAGCCCGGGCGGTGCGAGGCCGACCTGCAGCTCGAGCACGGATCGCCGGTGGCCGCGGCGGCGGATCTCGTCGCCCGCTCGCTAGGCTGAATCGATGGCAACCGTCACCGAGTCGATCCAGGTCGGCGGCATCCGGTGCGAGCGATGCGTCATGCGGCTGGCCAAGACGCTCGAGGGCACCGAAGGGCTCGAGGCCGCCAACGCGAACCTGATGGGCCGTGTCGAGCTCACCTACGACGACGAGCGCGTGTCCCGTGCTGCGATCGTCGAGGTGATGGCCCGCGGCGGGTTTCCCGAGCGCCAGTTCGTCTAGCTCCGAGGGAATCAGGCGCCTCGAATGAGCGTTTATGCCAGTGCTAGGGTGGCCGCCGGATGAGCGAGAGCGCACCGTCAGCCGCCGACAGCCGTAGGCTCGCCAAAGAAGCGAGGGATCGTGTTCGCTTCGAAGAGGAGGCGCTGGAGTTGAGTGACCAGGTCTACCGTGTGGCCCGCCGCCTTGTTGGGTCGCGCGAGGAGGCCGACGACCTCGTGCAGCAGACGTACGAGCGCGCGTTTCGCTCGTGGCGGCAGTACACGCCGGGGACGAACCTGCGCGCCTGGCTGCTGCGCATCCTCACGAATCTGAACATCGACCGGGGGAGGCGGCAGCAGCGCACGCCGCAGACCACATCACTCGACAACGAGGCCGGCGACTACTTCCTCTACGACAAGCTCGCGTCGCAGGTGCCCGACGAGAACCCCGATGAGGAACGCGTGCTGGAGCGGCTCAGCCAGGACTCGATCGTCGAGGCGCTCGCCGACGTGCCGCACGACTTCCGCGACGTGATCGTGCTGGTCGACATCGGCGAGTTCTCGTACGCCGACGCGGCGCAGATCCTCGACATCCCGATCGGCACCGTCATGTCGCGCCTCCACCGCGGCCGGCGCATCCTGAAGAAGAACCTCGCCGACAGGACGGTCGCGGCATGAGCCGTACGCGTGCCGGGGCGCTGGAGCGGGTATGACCATCGATTGGTGCGACAAGTGCGAGGAGATGATGCAGCCGTTCCTCGACGGGACGCTGTCGGATCGCGAGGTCGCCGAGGCGGAGCGCCACCTCGAGAAGTGCAGCTGGTGCGCCAAGCGCTACCACTTCGAAGAGCGCCTGCGCCACTACGTGCGCGTTGCGGTCAGCGAGCCGATGTCCCCCGAGCTGAAGGCCCGGCTCGCGGAGCTGCGCACTCCCCTTTGAACCGAACCTGATTCCCTCTCCGAATCAGATTCGCGCGTTTCTGGCCGTCACGGCCGTTCAAGCCTCGCGGACGTCGACGTCTCCCGGTGGGCGGAGGTCCGAGCAGTCCACCAGCACCGGTTCGAGTGCCCTGCCGCCGTCGTCCGGCACCTCCGGCCAGATGCTGCGGGCGAGGGCGACGGGGTGGCTGCGCGTGCCCTCGTAGCTGGCAGCAACTACCGCTTC
Organism: uncultured Thermoleophilia bacterium; assembly: GCA_963821575.1. GTDB lineage: Bacteria > Actinomycetota > Thermoleophilia > Gaiellales > Gaiellaceae > PALSA-600. Next base: position 111,928 of record CAWGEJ010000005.1, on the reverse strand, counting down.
TTCACGCTCGAGCACGCGCTCGACCGCGCGCGGGTCGAGCCGCGGCCCGTCGGCGAGCACGATCACCGCGCGGTCGACCTCCGGGCCGAGTGCCGCGAGGCCGCACCGGAGCGACGCGCCGGGGCCGCGCTCCCAGTCGTCGCACTGGACGATTCGCGCCGCGGAGCCGACCTCGAGCGTGTGTGCTCCCTGGACGACCACGATCTCGCCGACGCTCGTCCGTGCCAGGGCGTCGAGAACCGCCGGGAGGAGCTCGCGCTGCTTGACGCCGCCGTAGCGCGTCGAGGCGCCGGCGGCCAACACGATCGCGCTAGCGGACGTGGACGGTCGCCTTCTCGATCTCGACGGTCTCGGTGGGAACCCCTTCGCCCCCGGTGGCCGGATCGCCGAGCTTGCCGATCGCCCTGACGACCGACGCTCCCTGAACGACCCGCCCGAGCACGGCGTAGTCCGGCGGAAGCTGCGCGTCCGGTGCCGTGACGACGAAGAACTGACTGCCGCCCGCGCCCGCGGGCTGCGTGGGCGCCTTGGCCATCGCCGCGAGGCCGAACGTGTACCGCGTCGAGGAGGGCGGCCGATCGACGGTCGTGTAGCCGGGGCCGCCGGCGCCCGTCGCCGTCGGGTCGCCACCCTGGATGACGAAGCCGGGGACGATCCGGTGGAAGATCGTGTGGTCGAAGTACCCCTTCCGAGCCAGGCTGACGAACGACGCTGTCGTCGCGGGCGAGGTCTTCACGGCGAGCCGAATCGTGAACGCGCCGCAGTTCGTGACGAGCTCGACGTCGTACGTCTTCGTGGGGTCGAGCCGTGTTGTCGGCCTCGCCGCGTGCCGTGCCTTTGCCGTCGGCGCCGTCACGCTCACGCAGCCATTCGCATCGGTCGTCGTCGACTGTGCGGAGCTCTTCGACCCCCCGCATGCCGTGACCGCGAGGACGAAAACTGCCGCGAGGACCGCGAACGCGCGCGTCGTCATCAGGGTGCTCCGTCCAGTTCGTTGAGAGCTCGCTCGACGAGCGCCTTCGCCACGTCGACCTTGTAGGCGTTGCGCGGCAGGGGTGTCGCGTCCTCCACGCCGCCCTCGAGCAGCCAGGGGATCGGAGCGACGCCTGCGAGCGCAACCCGCGTCGCGGCACCCGTGCGGACCGCTGCGACCCCGACGAGCGGGAACGCCCAGAGCTTCCGTTCCATCGCCTTCAGGTAGACGGACCGCTCAGAGCCGGGCAGCTCCACCGAGAGCAGAAGCTCGTCCGGCTCGAGGGTCGTCACGCGCCGGTCGTCCTCGGTGGGGAGGCGGTAGAGGTCGCCGATCGGCAGATCGCGCCGGCTCGTGTGCAGCGTCGCGTCGAGCGCGACGAGCGCCGCGGCCACGTCGGAAGGGTGGGCCGAGGCGCAGAAGCCGTTCTCGAAGATCGCGTGCTCACGGTGCTCGCCCTCCTGCGCGAAGCACTCGTCGCCTCCATGGAGGCGGCACGGCCACTTCAGGCGCCAGTACCAGCAGCGCGTCGACTGGAGCAGGTTGCCGCCGAGCGAGCCCGTGTTTCGCAGCTGTGGGCTCGCCGCCAACCGGCAGGCTTCCCGCAGTACCGCGGGTATCTGCGGATCGCGCTCGAGCTCCGCCAGCGTCGTGCCGGCACCGATCGACGATCCGTCGATCCCGCGCGGGACGACGTCGCGGATGTCGACGAGAGTCTCTGCGCGAACGATCCCGCTGCGCAGCAGCGGCACGAGCTCCGTGCCGCCGTACAGCGGTGTCCCTCCCTCGAGCTCGAGGCTAGACGCCCGCCGGAGCTCCAACCTTCTCCTTCGCGGCGGCCTCGCGGAGGGCGCGCAGCATCTCCTCGCGCGAGATCGGCAGGTGGTGCACCTCGGCGCCCGTGGCATCGCGGATCGCGTTCGAGATCGCGGCGGCCGTCGGCACGATCGGCGGCTCGCCGAGGCCCTTCGATCCGAGGTTCGTGAGCTGCGCGTCGGGCTCGTCGATCAGCTCGCTGACGATCTCCGGCACGTCGGCGAAGGTGGGGAGCTTGTAGGCGTCGAGGCTCGTCGTCAGGATCTGCCCGGTCCGCGGATCGTGCAGCCGGTGCTCGGAGAGCGTGTGGCCGATCCCCTGGATGATTCCGCCCTCGATCTGGCTCGAGGCGCCGAGCGGGTTGATGACGCGGCCGACGTCGTGCACCGCCGCGATCCGGTCGACCCAGACCTCGCCCGTCTCGATGTCGACCGCGACCTCGGCCACCTGGACGCCGAAGGTCAGCACCTGCATGCCGGTGGGGTTCGGGCCCCGCCCGCCCTTGCCGAGGATCTGCGCGCTCTCGAGCAGGCCGACGATCTCCGCCAGAGGAGCGTCGGGCGTGCCGCGCTGCTCCGCGATCTCCTCGATCTGGCGCCGCGCATCGGCTGCGGCCGCGCGGACGGCAGGCCCCATCGACGGTGTCGTCGAGGAGCCGGCCGAGATCGAGGCGAACGGGCCGCGCGCCGAATCGCCGAGCGAGACGGTGACGTGGTCGAGCGGGATGCCGAGCTCCTCGGCGGCGATCTGCGCCATCGCGGTGCGCGTGCCGGTGCCGATGTCCTGCATCGCCGTGACCACCGTCGCGCGGCCGTCGGAGCCGACGCGCACCCAGGCGTAGCTCGGCGGGCCACCCCCGCCGTACCAGATCTGAGAGGCCATCCCGACGCCGCGCTTGACCGTCGCGGTCGAGCGTGCGCGCACGTCGTGGCGGCGCTCCCAGTGGGGCTCGGCACGGCGGTAGCACTCCAGCAGGTTCTTGCCGCTGTACGGCTTGCCGTCGGCGGCATCCTGTTTCGCGTGGTTTCGGCGCCGCAGTTCCAGCGGGTCGAGGTCGAGCTTCGCTGCCAGTACGTCGAGCAGCGACTCGAGCCCGAACGTCCCTTCGACGAACCCCGGCGCGCGGAAGGCCTTCATCGGCGGCTGGTTGATCTTCGCCGCCCAGGTCGTGGTCTTCACGTTCTCGCACGCGTAGAGCATCTGCATCGGGCCTTCGACCGGGGAGGACCAGCCGCCCCAGCCGGTGGCGTTCACGTACTCGCCGCCCAGCGCGGTCAGCGTGCCGTCGGCGCGCGCGCCGACGGTCAGGCGCTGGATCGTCGCATTGCGGTTTCCGCTCGCGATGTTCTCCTCGCGCCGGGTCAGGGCACAGCGAACCGGACGGCGCGTCCGTTTCGCGAGCTCGATCGCGATGAACGTGTAGTCGTCGGCGCTGTTCTTCGAACCGAAGCCGCCGCCCATGTAGTTGCAGATCACGCGCACCTTGTCGGCGGGCAGGCCGAGCGCGCTCGCGATCTCCTCGCGCACGCCCCAGATGTACTGCGTCGAGATGAAGACCTCGAGCGAGTCGCCGAGCCACTGCACGACTGCCTGGTGGGTCTCCATCGAGTTGTGCAGCACGACCTGCGTCGTGTACTCGCCGGTGACGACGACGTCCGCCTCCGCGAGACCGTGCTCGAGGTCACCGCGCTCGCGAACGCGGGGCTCGCCGAGCAGCTGGCCCCGGGCGACCGCCTCGTCGGGATCGATCAGCACCTCGAGCTGCTCGAAGTCGACCTCGACCCGGGCCAGGGCCGCGCGCGCCTGCGCGTAGGTGTCTGCGCAGACGGCCGCGACGGGAGCTCCCTGGAACCCGCACTCGTCGCCGAGCACGTCGACGTCACCGGGCCCGACCGCAGCGTGGACGCCCGGCATGGCGAGTGCCGGAGCGAGATCGATGCGTGCGACGCGTGCATGTGCGTAGGGGGAGCGCAGCACCGCCGTGTGCAGCATCCCCGGCAGCTGCAGATCCGCCGTGTAGACGGCTTCGCCGCGCGCCCGCTCGAGCCCGTCGATGCGCGTCGCCGGACGGCCGACGATCTCGAGGGGGCCGGCCGGCCACTGCTCGAGTGCGTCCTCCTCGACGACGAGCCAGACCTCCTCGTACCGGCCCTCCACTTCCTTCTCGGTGCGGATCAGTCTTGCCACGTGCGAATCGCCTCCTCGATCTTCGGATACGCGCCGCAGCGGCAGAGGTTGCCCGCCATCGCATGCCGGATCTCCTCGGTGCTGGGCTTCGGCGTCGTGCCGACGAGCGCGACGGCGCTGACGATCTGTCCCGGCGTGCAGAAGCCGCACTGCAGTGCGTCCTCACGGACGAACGCGTGGATCATCGGATGGTCGCGCAGTCCCTCGATCGTCGTCACCTTTGCGCCCGCGGCGCTGTGCGCGAGCGTGATGCAGGAGAGCGTCGGGACGCCGTCGACGAGCACGGTGCACGCGCCGCAATGACCTTCCGCGCATGCGACCTTGGTTCCTGTGAGCGAAAGCTCGTCGCGTAGTGCCTCCGCCAGCGTCGTCCCGACCTCGGCGTGCACCTCGTACGCGTGGTCATTGACGTTCAGGCTAAGCAGCGGTGACCGCCTCGATGTCTGCGATGTGGATCAGCCGGTGGGTCTGCCGCATGAGGAGGCGCTGCTCGACCTCGTCCTCGAGCGTCGGGATCAGGAGCCAGAGATCGCGTGCGGTCTCGAGCAGCTCGCGGATCCGGTCGACATCGGCAGCGTGGCCGTCACGCTCGGCGCACGTGTTGATCGCCAGGCCGAGCACGCCGATCGTGTCGGGCTGCCGCGTCCAGAGGAGCGGAGTGGCCATCGAGAGGTACTGGTGGATCCGGGCGAGCTGCATCGGCTGGGTGTACATCTCGCTGCCGACCGGCACAGTCGGCTCGGGCAGATCGCGCCCGTCCGCGAGGGCGTTGCCCGTGCCGCCGAGGAGGCCGCGCAGCTGGTCTTCGGTATACCCGGCGTAGAGCGCGGTCTTGACCGCGATCAGGAGCGACGACGGCTGCTGCCCGTAGGGGTAGTCGCTCGCGTAGACGACCTGCTCGGGCGGAACCTGGCGATAGAAGTCGAGCAGGTCGATCGGGCTCCACGTCGAGGTGTCGAAGAACACGCCCTTGCGGCCGGACATGCAGCGCGCGAGCTCGGCGAGGTCGGCGATCCCGGCGTGGGCGATGATCAGCGGCGCCTCGGGATGGAGGTCGACGAGCCTCCTCAGCCCGTCGGCGATCGGCGGCAGGCCGCGCCCGCCGTGGATCAGGATCGGCACGCGGCGCTCGGCAGCAAACTCGAAAACGGGGCCGAGCCGCTCGTCGGTGGCGGTGAACCTCTGTGCCCGCGGGTGCAGCTTGATCCCACGCGCCCCGGCGTCGAGGCAGCGGCGCGCCTCTTCGAGCGGGGCCTCGTTCAGGTCCAGGCGCACGAACGGGATCAGGCGGCCCTCGCTGCGGGCGGCGAACGCGAGCGTCCGGTTGTTCGCGGCGGTGAACGACGGGTGGTGGTCTGCCTCGTCGAGGCAGAACATGAACGCCCGTGAGATGCCGTAGGCGGCCATCACACCGTCCAGCTGGTCGTAGTCCCCGACCATGCCGTCGATGTCGTGACCGAGGTGGAGGTGCGCGTCGAAGATGTCCGCCCCAGCGGGGAGCAGCGCGCGCAAGTCGGCGTCGTGGCGCTCGATCAGCGCCTGTGCTCTGTCGCGCGGCTCCACGTCCAGATCCTAGTTAGAGTCAACCGCATGCCAGACGTCCTCATGTTCGCCGACACGTTCCGCTCGCCCGAGCTCCGCCACGAGGTGCCGATCGGCATCCCGGATCCGTTCCTCTACCTCGAGCGAGACGGGGTGAGGCACATCCAGATCAACTCGATGGAGGCGTCGAGGCTGTCCGCGCTCGGCCTGTTCGAGCTCCATCCGTCCGAGGAGTACGGCGTCGACGAGCTGATCGCCTCGGGTCTCGCGTACCCCGAGATTCGCGCGCAGCTGGCGCTGCGCGCGGTCGAGAGCCTCGGCGTGACGAGCGCGGTCGTCCCGGAGACCTTCCCTCTCTGGCTCGCCGACCGACTGCGGGCCACCGGCGTCGAGCTCAGCGTCGATGGGGACTTCTTCGACGCGCGGCGGCGGGCGAAGAACGACGCGGAGCTCGCCGGCATGCGCAGGGCGCAGCGCGCCGCCGAGGCAGGGATGGACACCGCGCGCGATCTGCTGCGGCGTGCGAGCTCGAACGGAAACGGCCTGCAGGTCGACGGCGAGGCGCTGACGGTGGAACGCGTGAAGTCCGCGATGGCGCAGACCTTCGCGGCGCACGGCGCGAGCGCAGACGACTTCATCGTCGCGCCCGGCCCGCAGGGAGCGGTCGGGCACGACATGGGCTCGGGGCCGATCCGGGCGGGCGTGCCGATCGTCGTCGACATCTGGCCGCGGGACAACGAGTCGTTCATCTTCTGCGACATGACGCGAACCTTCGTCGTCGGCGACGTGCCCGACGACGTGCGCGAGTGGCATCGTCTCTGCAAGGAGGCGCTCGACCGCGCGATCGCGGAGATCAAGGACGGCGCCGACGGCCGTGCGATCTTCGACGGCACGTGCGAGATCTTCGAGGCGGCCGGTGAGCCGACCCCGCGCACCAAGGAGCCGGGCAAGCCCCTCGCCGACGGGTTCTTCCACGGGCTCGGGCACGGCGTCGGGCTCGAGGTGCACGAGCAGCCGGGCATGGGCCTCGCGTCGAAGCTGCCGCTCAAGGCCGGCGACGTCGTGACGGTCGAGCCGGGCTGTTACCGGCAGGGCTACGGCGGCGTTCGCCTCGAGGACCTCGTCCTCGTGACGGCGGACGGCGCCGAGAACCTCACGCACTACCCGTACGATCTCGAACCCTGATGGGCACCGCGAAGGACATCGACACTCTGTTCCTCGAGGAGCGGCGGTATCCGCCGTCCTCGGCGTTCACGGCTCAGGCGAACGCCCAGCCCGGCATCTACGAGGAGAGCTTCGAGGCGTTCTGGGAGCGGGAGGGACGCGAGCGGGTCGCCTGGTTCGAGCCGTTCACGAAGCTCTACGAGTGGGAGCCGCCCTACGCCCGGTGGTATCTCGGCGGCAAGCTGAACGTCGCGTGGAACTGCCTCGACAAGCATGTCGAGGCCGGCCGTGGGGACGCGGTCGCCTACTACTGGGAGGGCGAGCCCGTCGGCGACCGGCGCGAGCTGACCTACGCCGACCTGCTGCGCGAGGTGACGAAGCTTGCGAACGGGCTGAAGCAGCTCGGTGTCGGCAAGGGCACGCCGGTGGGGATCTACCTGGGGATGGTCCCGGAAGCGGCGATCGCGATGCTCGCGTGTGCGCGGCTCGGCGCGCCGCACACCGTCGTCTTCGGCGGCTTCTCGGCCGACTCGCTGTCCGGCCGGCTGCACGACATGGAGTGCGAGGTGCTGATCACGCAGGACGAGGCCTGGCGGCGCGGCACGACGGTGCCGCTCAAGCGCACCGCCGACGAGGCCCTGGCCGCCTCGCCGAGCGTCAGGAGCGTCGTCGTGCTGCGGCGCACCGGCAACGACGTGCCGATGTCAGCCGGCCGCGACCACTGGTGGCACGAGCTGGCGACCGACGAGTCGCCCTGCCCGGCCGAGCCGATGGATCCGGAGGACCTGCTCTACCTGCTCTACACCTCGGGCACGACCGCGAAGCCGAAAGGGATCGCTCACACCACCGCCGGCTACCTCGTCGGCGTCGCGGCCACGCATCACTACATCTTCGACCTGAAGCGGGACACCGACGTCTACTGGTGCGCGGCCGACGTCGGCTGGGTGACCGGGCACAGCTACATCGTCTACGGGCCGCTCTGCAACGGCGCGGCGTCGGTGATGTACGAAGGGACGCCGGACTACCCCGACAAGGACCGGTGGTGGGACGTTGCCGAGCGCTACGGCGTCACGATCCTCTACACGGCGCCGACGGCGATTCGCTCCCACATGAAGTGGGGCCCGGAGCACGCGGCGAAGCACGACCTCTCCTCGCTGCGCCTGCTCGGATCGGTCGGTGAGCCGATCAACCCGGAGGCGTGGGTCTGGTACCACGAGCACATCGGCGGCGAGCGCTGCCCGATCGTCGACACGTGGTGGCAAACCGAGACGGGGATGATCATGATCACCCCCCTGCCGGGTCTCACCACGACGAAGCCCGGCTCCGCCACGAGGCCGTTCCCCGGGGTCGACGCCGCGATCTACAACGAGGCGGGGGAGGAGGTCGGCCCGGGCGGGGGCGGCTACCTCGTGCTGCGGAAGCCCTGGCCCGCGATGCTGCGCGGCCTCTACAAGGAGCACGATCGCTACACCGACACGTACTGGTCGCGCTACGGGGATGTCTACTTCGCCGGCGACGGCGCGCGCGTCGACGAGGACGGCGACTTCTGGCTGCTGGGACGCGTCGACGACGTGATGAACGTCTCGGGCCACCGCATCTCGACGATCGAGGTGGAGTCGGCGCTCGTCGATCACCACGACGTCGCCGAAGCCGCCGTCGCGGCCCGGAACGACGCGACGACCGGCCAGGCGATCGTCGCGTTCGTCACGTTGAAGAGCGGTATCGAGCCGTCCGTTGCGAAGCTCGACGAGCTGCGCGACCACGTCGCCAAGAAGATCGGACCGATCGCGAAGCCGGCCAACATCGTCTTCACGCCGGAGCTCCCAAAGACCCGCAGCGGCAAGATCATGCGGCGGCTGCTTCGCGACGTGGCCGAGAACCGGCCGCTCGGGGACACGACGACGCTCGCGGACCCGACGGTGGTGGAGGAGCTGCGCTCGCGCGGCGCCGACGAGCAAGCGAAGGAGGACTGAGCCATGGAGTTCGAGGTGACCGAGGTACCGGAGGCGACCTACGCCGTGATCCGGGCGACGGCGGAGCTCAGCGAGGTGTCGGCGCTGATCCGCAGTTTCCTCGAACAGGTCGGCGAGTGGGCGATGTCGAGCGGCGCCGCCGCCGGGCCGCCACTCTCGATCACGTCGATGGCCGAGGGCGGCAGGTTGAACCTCGCCACGGGCTGGACGGTCGCGGGCTCGCCGGGCCCGCCGGCGCCGATCGAGCTGGCGGTGTATCCCGCGACGCGAGCGGCCGTCCACGTTCACGTCGGGCCGTACGACGACCTGCCGGACGTCTACCGGCAGTTCGGCGCCGCGCTCGCCGAGGCGGGCCTGCAGCCCGGCGCGGAGCCGCGCGAGCTCTACGAGTCGGACCCTGCCGTCGTGACGGATCCCGCGCAGTACCGAACACGGATCATCTGGCCGCTCGACTGACGCGGGCGCGCCGCCTCGCCAGGGACGGCTCCGCAGCGACGTGAAAACCTAGCCACCTGGCAACCGGCGGTTCGTCTACTACTTGGGCCGGCTGAGGGTGGGCGCCGCCGGCCCACGGGGAGAGGTCAGGGCCGGCAGGCGCCACTCGACGCCAAGGGTGCTTCTCGCGGCCCCAAGCGTCGAGTTCCAGGGTACGCCTCTCGAGGCTCCTGGAACTCGACGCGCGCCGGGCCCGCCGCTAGGCGGCGGGCGCAGGCTCTGTGGCAGCCTCTCCGATCGGGACGATCGCGTGGTGTGTCCGCACCTCGCGGCCGGCCCAGTAGCCGACCAGGCCGATCCCGACGATCACCGCGAGCGTGCCGAGCGTCAACGCCTCGAACTCACCCTGGGTCACGCCCCAGGAGTCCTTGAACGCGTAGCCGACGCCGAACAGGCGCTCGAGCGAGTCCGGGAACACGGCCACCCAGGATCCGAGCGCGATCCAGAAGGTGACGAGGATCGTCGAGACCCAGATCCCCGGGCTGCCCCACGGGTGGCGGTAGGGCCGCGGCACGTCCGGATGGACGTAGCGCAGCTTCAAGACCGCGGGGAAGATCCAGAGGTAGGAGATCAGCGTCGTCGAGATCGCGATGTCGAGCACGACCGTGAACGCCGACGCGGTGCTCTGGCTCTTCAGCAGGTAGATCGCGACGATCGAGAACACCGAGGCGGTGATGCCGGAGAGGACGTTCACCCGCACCGGCGTTCCGAGCCGCTTGTTGAAGACGCCGAAGTAGGGGAAGAACGCGCCGTCGTACGCCGCGACCGCCTGGATGCGATCCGAGCCGATCATCCAGACCGAGCCCGACGTGACCAGCGCTCCGACGAAGGCGATCGTCATCGCGATCAGGAGGGCGTGAGCGGCGCCTCCGTACACGCCGTGGAAGGTCACCGTCACTGCGTCGATGAACCCGCCGATCCCGGTCACCTTGCTCGCGGGCAGCACGAGCAGGATGCAGAACACGGGGATGGTGTACATCAGCACACCGGCGATGCCGCTGCGCAGCACCGACAGCGGCACGTCGCGCTGGGGGTTCTGCATCTCCTCGGCCGCCCCGTTCTGGAGCTCGAAGCCGACGTAGTTGAACAGCAGCAGCGGCACGAGCCCGAAGAAGATGACCCAGGTCGGGCTGAGCTGGCCGGTCTGGAACCCGGCGATGCCGTGCTTGATCCCGTAGATGATCACGGTGATCGAGAACAGGCCGAGCACGAAGACCCGGAGAAGCGCTCCGAGGTTCGGAATCCACTTGCCGTAGCGCAGCGAGATGATCGCGACGCCGATCGAGATCCAGATGAAGGTGAGCTTGAACGCGTAGTCGCCCGCCGTCGCCGTCCCGATCTTGAAGACGTTCGCGCTCCACGCGTCGGTGGCGATGAAGGCAAGTGATCCGCCGACCCAGAGCGGGTTCGTGACCCAGTAGAGAATCGCGGCGATCCCACCGTGGAGCCGGCCGAACGCCATCTTCGTCCACTCGTACGGGCCGCCCTCCTCAGTGAACGCCGCACCGACCTCGGACATGAGCAGCATGTACGGAGCGACGAAGACGACCGCCAGGATGACGAGCCAGAGAAACCCCTGCGGCCCGTTCTTCGCGACCGAGCCGAGCGTATCGAGCCCGACGAACGCGCAGATCGTGAAGAAGACCATGTCGATCCGGCGCAATGACTTGATGAGCTTGGCCTTCTCGGCCACCGCAAACGCTGTTGTGTCCTCGACCTCACGTGCATCAGTCGCCATGACTCGCCCAGCACCTCCCCGTGATCGGAAACGCCTGCCTATTCAGCCAGTGAAGACGGACACGATCCCCGATCGGCGGCCAACTATCAACCCTTCGGAGAAATCACTGATGCCGGCCGGCTCCGGCCGGGGGAGACTGCGAGAGTCGAGTCGAGGAGGCTCCCATGCTCAAGACCGCGCTGGAGTTCGAGGTTGTCAACGTGCCGGAGGAGACGTTCGCGTTCGTCGTCAGGCGCGTTGCCCCGACCGAGGTCGGAGAGTTCATCCAGGGCGCCCTGGCTCGCGTCGCAGAGTTCACAGCCGTGTCCGGAGGGGCACAGGGGCCGCCGATGGCCATCACCACTGCGCCCGACGAATACGGGTCACTCGTCGTCGAGGCCGGCTGGCCGGTCGCCGCCGATGCCGTCGCGGCAGATCCGGTCGAGGTTCGAACGCTGCCCGCGACGAGGGCGCTGCGTCACCTCCATGTCGGCCCGTATCAGGAGATCGACGCGGACTTCTACGCCGAGCTGTTCCAGGCGGCGCACGAGCAGGGCTACCTTCTGGTCTCGGCGCCGCGCGAGCGCTATCTCGGCGATCCTGCCGGCGGCGGCGAGCCGGTGACCGAGGTCGTCTGGCCGATTTCCTAGCGAGCTACCCTGCGGCGAGTGCTGACCGCCCTCGCCGCAGCGCTCGTTCTCGCCCTCGCGCCTGCGCAGACGGCCACCGTTCGTGTTCCCGTCGCGAACGTCTGGGAGGCGCCGAACGCCGGCCACCTTCCGCTCGATCCACACGTCTGGCCGACACCCGCGGTCACGTACTCCGAGCGGCGTGCACTTGTCGGCCACATGCCGACGCAGGTCCTCTACGGCGAGTCCGTGCGCGTGCTCGCGCGCCGTGGCGGCTGGACGAAGATCGCCGTCCCCGACCAGCCGAGCCCGCTCGATGCGCGCGGCTACCCGGGCTGGGTGCGGTCGTGGCAGCTCGGGGCGGCGTTCGCAGCGCCGCTCGTCGTCACGGTGCGCAGCACGAAGCTCGCGAACGGCACCGAGGTCGGCTTCGCGACGCAGGTTCCGCGTGGCGCCGTGCCGGCGGCGGCGACCCGCGTGCTGCCCCGCACGCGCGCCGATCTCGTGCGCACCGCCGAGCAGTTCGTCGGGCTGCACTACCTGTGGGGTGGTCTCTCCGCCTGGGGCTACGACTGCTCGGGACTGACCTGGGCCGTCTACCGAGCGCACGGGATCACGATCCCGCGCGACGCCGACGCGCAGTTCGCCGCCGGGACGCCTGTCCTCTTGGCCAAGATGCGCCCCGGCGACCTCCTCTTCTACGAGCACCCCGTCGTGGGTCACGTCGCGATGTACATCGGCGGCGGCAAGATGATCGAGGCGCCGAACTCGGCCAATGACGTGCGCATCGTCCCCGTCCGGACGAGCGACTTTCGCGGCGTCCGCCGGTTCTTCGGTGTCTGACACCTCGTCCAGGCTCGCGATCGCCGGGGTCGTCGCGATCCTGCTCTTCGCGACGATCGGCCAGCTCTCGCACGACCACCATGTGTCGGTCGGCGGCTACGCAGCCGATGCGCTGCCGCTGATCGCCGCGTGGGTCGTCTTCGCCCTTGCCACCGGGCGGTTTCTGGCGACCTGGCTCTGCGCGGTGACGATCGGCGTCGCCGTCCGCATGGCCGTGCTCGGCCACTACCGGTGGGACGAGCTCGCGTTCTTCGCGGTCGCACTCGTCTTCATCGGGGTGGTCGCCTGGCCCACCTGGCGGGTGATCGAGCGCGTTTAGAGCAGCGCCTCGAACTTCGCGGCGTCCTCGAACGGGCCGATCACGGCGAGGCGCATGCCCTGGCCGCCGATCACGTCCTGGGCGACGCGCAGCACGTCGTCGGCCGTGACCGCGTCGAGGCCGGCGAGCACCTCCGTCGGCTCGGCCGCGCTGCCTTCCAGCACCTCGCGCCGCAGGCCGAACAGCGCCAGGCCGTTCGGGCTCTCCGTCTGCAGGACGAAGCGTCCCTTCGCCAGCGAGCGTGCCTTCTCGAGCTCTTCGGCCGGCACGGCATCCTCCGCGAGTCGACGGAACTCGGTCGCGATCACCTCGACCGCCTCCTCGGCGCGGTGCAGGTCGACCCCGGCCTGCGAGTAGAGCGAGCCGGCGTCGGTGAAGGAGCTGTTGAGCGCGTAGACGTAGTACGCGAGGCCGCGCCGTTCTCGCACCTCGAGGAAGAGACGTGACGACATGCCCGTGCCGAGCACGGTGCCGAGCAGCTGCAGCGCGTAGCGGTCCGGATGGGCGACCGGATAGCTCGGGAAGCCGAGGCAGACATTCGCCTGGTCGGAGTCCTTGTGGTGCAGGCGCACCTTCGGTTGGGACGAGCGCTCGACCTGTGCCGGCACCGGCGCCCCAGAGCCGTTGCCCGGCATGTCGCCGAGCAGGCCCTCGAGGGTCGGCAGGAGGTCGTCGCCGACCATTCCCGCGACGCCGACCACAATGCGCTGCGGCGTGTACCAGCCGCCGACGTAGTCGAGGAACGTCTGCCTCGACGCCGCCTTGATCGTCTCCCTCGTGCCGAGGGTCTCCCAGCCGAGCGGATTGGAGCCGAAGACCAGCTCTTCGTAGAGCGACGGGACATAGTCCCGCGGCGTGTCCATGTACATGTTCATCTCCTCGATGATCACGCCCTTCTCGCGTTCCAACTCTTCGGCGTCGAACTTCGAGTTGCGCAGCATGTCGACGAGAACGTCGAGAGCGACATCGCGCTGCTCGCCTGCGCAGCGGATGTAATAGGCGGTGTACTCCTTCGAGGTGAACGCGTTGAACTCGCCGCCGATCTTGTCGACCTCCATCGACAGGTCGCGTGCGGTCGGGCGCTTGTCCGTGCCCTTGAAGAACATGTGCTCGGCGAAATGCGCGATGCCGCGATTGCCGGCGTCCTCGTAGCGCGAGCCTGCCGCCAGCATGATGTAGCAGGCAACGGACTGGGCGTGCGGGAGCGGCGCAGTCAGCACGCGCAGGTTGTTCGACAGGGTGTGGCGCTCGTACACGCTCATGCTCGGAGTCTCCTTCGTTGGTTCGCGGTCAGTGGCACCGACGTGCCTGCTTCATAGTCGTAGCCGACGAGCACGCTCTTCGCGTCGGCAACCAGCCGCGCGCCGGTCCAGATCTGGTGCTCGAGCTCGAAGCTCTTCGTCCCGACGCGCGAGCAGCGGCTTCGCACCTCCACGTCCTCGCCGGCGCGGAGCTCGGCTCTGAAGTCGATCTCGACCCGGGCGAGGATGAACGGTTCGAGGTCGCCGACGATCCCGATCCGGGCCTGCTCGAGGTAGGTCGAGAAGACGGCGTTGTTGACATGGCCCATCGCGTCGCAATCGCGAAACCGGACGCGCTCGCGCTCGATCCAGGGGTACTCGGCCACCGCGCGATGGTATAGAGACGGGTATGGCAGGTGAGACCAGGGCCGCGGTCTTCGCGCAGCCCGAGTGGCTGCGGGGCGTGCCGACCGATCGCGTCCTGCCCGACGAGGCCCGCGTGGTCTTCACCGGCTGCGGCACGTCCTTCCACGCGGCGCAGACCGGTGGCCTCGCGCTGCAGGCGCTCGAGGCCGTGCTGAGCCCGCCGAGCGCCGACATCATGGTCTGCGTCTCACACGAGGGCGAGACCGCGCTGACGATGGAGGCGGAGCGCTGGTTCGGCGGCGACGTCTGGCTCGTCACGGGCAAGGCGTTCTCGCCGCTCGGACAGCTCGCAGACGAAGTGATCGTCTGCACGCCCGACGTCGAGCGTTCCTGGTGCCACACCGCGAGCTACACATGCGCGGTCGCAGCCATCGCCGCGCTGAACGGCGACGACATCGGCTGGCTCCCCGACGCCGTCGAGGAGGCGCTGCAGCTCGAGGTCGAGCCGCCCGCACAGGACAAGATCATCGTCGCCGGCGCGGGCCGCGACTGGCCGACCGCGCAGGAGGCGGTGCTCAAGCTGCGCGAAGGCGCACACGTTCCTGCCGAGGCGCACCACCTGGAACAGCTGCTGCACGGTCACCTCGCCGCCGTCGACGACTCGATGCGAGCGTTCGTGCTCGAGGGCGAGGGGCGTGTCGCCGACCGCGCGCACGACGCGGTTGCAGCGCTCGAGAAGCTCGGCTGTGAGACGACGCTCGTCCCGACCGTGCATCCCGTCGTCGACATCGTCCGCTTCCACCTGCTGACCCTTGCGCTCGCGGACGCCCGTGGCGTCGATCCCGACCCGATCAGGCGCGAGCCCGGGTCGCGCTGGGCCGAGGCTGCCGGCGAGCCGTACCCGTACTGATCGTGAGCAACCCTGCGGACGCGGGCGTCGTCGCCGCGATCACCATGCTCGAGCAGCGCGAGGTGTCGTCGCGTGAGCTCGTGGAGGCGTGCCTCGGCCGGATCCGCGAGCGCGACGGCGTGCACAGCCACGACGGCGATCCCGCCTCCGTCAATGCGTGGGTGCGTGTCTACGAGGACGATGCGCTCGCGGCGGCCGAGCGGGCGGACGCGCTGCGCGCCGCCGGGGACGCCCCGCTGCTCTGCGGGGTGCCGGTCGGTCTGAAGGATCTCTACGCAGTCGCGGGGAAGCCGCTCACCGCGTCGAGCCGCCTCCTCGCCGACGTGCCCACGCGCTCGTGCGACGCGTGGACGCGGCTCGAGGCGGCGGGAATGGTGCTGCTCGGCCACCTCCACACGCACGAGTTCGCCGCAGGCGGGACGACCGACCAGGTCGGGAACCCCTGGAGCCTCGACCTCTCGCCCGGCGGCTCGAGCGGAGGGTCGGCCGCCGCGCTCGCAGCGCGGATGACGCCGGCCGCGACCGGCACGGACACGGCCGGCTCGCTGCGCATCCCGTCTGCTCTCTGCGGCACCTCGACGATCAAGCCGACCCGCGGCTCGGTGCCGATCCGCGGGATCGTGCCGCTCGGCCCGACCTTCGACCATGCCGGACCGATGGCGAGGAGCCTGGCCGACTGCGGACCGCTGCTCGCCGCTCTCGCCGGCGCGCATCCACCGGCCGATCCGCCGCCGATCCGCCGCATCGCCGTCTCGCCGAGGGTCGGCCTCGTCGAGCTCGACCCCGACGTGGCGGACGGCTTCGATGCCGCGCTCGCTGCATGCCGCAGCTCGGGAAGCGAGGTCGTCGAGGTGCCGCCGCCCGCCGTCCACCTCGACCTCGGGCTCACGTTTCTCGACCTCGTCTGCGCCGAGATGCTCGCCTACCACCGCCGCTTCGACGACCGCCGTGAGCTCTACCGTCCGTCGATCCGCGGCTTCCTCGAGTACGCCGAGCGCGGTGCGCTGTCGGCCGAGGCGTACGTCGCCGCCCAGGAGCAGCGCGCGGAGGACACCGCTCGCTGGCTCGACTGGTTCGCCGAGCACCGCATCGATGCCCTGCTCGAGCCGACCGTGCCGATCGTGGCGCACCCGCGGGGGCACGGCTACGACGAGCCGTTCACCGACGTCGCCGAGATCTCGCTCACGCACTACTGGGACTGGACCGGCTTCCCCGTGGCGGCGCTGCCGTCGGGTGTCGGCCGTCGCAGCGGCCTCCCGGTGGGCGTGTCGCTGATCGGCCCGACAGGGTCCGACTGGGATGTCCTCGCGGCCGGCGTCGCGCTGCAGGCGCAGCTCGGGCTCGTCGCTCCCGGTTAGCCGGAGCCGACGTCACCGAGGGCGGCGAGCAGTCCCTCGACCTCGGTCTCGGTGTTGTAGTGGACGATCCCGACGCGCACCGCGCCGTCGGGCAGCCCGAGTCGCTGCATGATCTCCTGGGCGTAGTAGTTGCCGCTCCAGGTGGCGAAGCCGCGCTCTCCCAGCCGCGCGGCAACGTCGTGAGGTGACGTCTCCGCGACGTTGAAGGCGAACGTCGGCACGCGTGCATCCATGCCCTTGATCCCGTACAGCGTGCAGCTGTCGGGAAGGCCGTCGAGGAACCGCTGCCCGAGCGCATGCTCGTGCTCGAGGATGAACTCCCAGCCCACCTCGTGCAGGTACGCGACCGCGGCGACGAAGCCCGCGAGCAGCTCGTGCGCCAGCGTTCCCGTCTCGAAGCGGTGGCCGACCGGGGAGCCGCTCGCGGGGCGCACCTTGTAGGGCCGCCACGACTCGGCCAGCTCGCGCCTGATGTATGCGAGGCCGAGGTGCGGGCCGTAGAACTTGTACGGCGAGCAGAGGAGCACGTCCGCCCCGGCTGCGCCCACGTCGATCGGCCCGTGCGGGCCGTAGTGGACGGCGTCGACCCACGCCAGCGCGCCGGCGTCGTGCGCGAGCTCGGCGATCTGCGCGACCGGCGTGACCGTTCCGACGGCGTTCGACGCCCACGGAAACGCGACGACTCGCGTTCGCTCCGAGAGCAGTGAGCGCAGATGGTCGAGGTCGATCCGGCACGTGTTGTCGACCTCGCAGAAGTGCACCGTCATCTGTCTGTCGTGGGCGAGCTCCAGCCAGGGGGAGACGTTCCCGTCGTGGTCGAGCTTCGTGCAGACGATCTCGTCTCCAGCCCGCCACTCCCGCGACGCAGTACGTGACAGGGCGAAGTTGAGCGTCGTCATGTTCGCTCCGAACGTCACCTCGTCGAGGGTCGCGTTGAGAAACGCTGCCGCGGTCGCCCGCGCGCGGGTGACGAGCGCGTCCGAGCGGCGCGACGTCGCGAACGCACCGCCGAGATTCGCATTGTCGTCACGCAGGTAACCGGCGATGGCGTCGAGCACCGAGTCCGGCACCTGCGTCCCACCCGGGCCGTCGAAGAACGCGATCGGCTGGTCCAGCGCCGAGAAGCGGGCGCGGATCGACTCGACCGTGCTCAGGGCGCTGGCCACGCCCGAGAACCTAGCGGGGTCCGTCCGGCGGCGGTCCTAGGGTTCGCGGGCATGAGGCTGAGGACTCTCACCGAGGCGGAGTGCTACGCCCGCATCTACGGCGGGCGGGTTGGCGAGCAGGTGAGTTTCGTGCGGGTCTTGCCACGGCCCGGCAAGCGCGACGCGCTGGCCGGAGAGCAGCTGCGCGGCAGGTTCGAAGAGCGCCTGGACGTCCGCGGGCCCGAGGCGGAGGCGGCCTGATGCGCACCTGCAGGACGTGGAGCGGCCGCCGCCTGCCGCGCCGGGTCACGGCCGGTCGCCGGCCCGCGCCGCCCCTGCCGAGCTCGTGGGTATGCACGGCGACGTGGACACAGCGCGTGCCACGCTGTAAGCCGCGTGGCAAGCACAGCTGATTCGTCCTCGACCCCGAGCTCCGTCCCCGACGTCCTCGCGCCGGGCCTCGCCTGCGTGTTCTGCGGGATCAACCCGGGACGCGTCTCCGACGCTGCCGCCGCCCACTTTGCGAACCCGCGCAACGACTTCTGGCGGCTCCTGCACGACGCGGGCTTCACTCCCCGGCTCTACGACCCGCAGGAGCAGTTCTCGCTGCTCGAGCTCGGCTACGGCGTGACGAACGCTGCCTACCGCACGACCGCGGGGTCGGGCGATCTGCGCCGCGGGGATTTCGACGCCGAGGCGTTCGACGACCGGATCGTCGCGGTCCGACCGCGCGCAGTTGCGTTCGTCGGCAAGGAGGCATACCGCGGGCTCTATCGCGAGCGGCCCGAGCTCGGCCCGCAGCTGCATTCGATCGGGCCGACGGGGGTGTACGTGCTGCCGTCGACGTCGCCGGCGAACGCCTCAGTGCCGTACGGCGAGCGTCTCGCCTGGTTTCGCTCGCTGCATCAGTGGCTGCAGCCGGTCGACCGCGAGGCGGTCCGGGCGCTCGTCATCGACCGGGACGAACCGCGTCCTGCTCGTTCGGTTCTTCGGGCCGGGCCGCGACCGGTCGTGGTGGGGCACGCCCGGCGGCGGGCTCGAGCCGGGCGAGAGCCACGAGCACGCGCTCGCCAGAGAGCTGCACGAGGAGATCGGACTGCAGGGGCACGAGCTCGGCCCGCTCGCCTTCGAGCACATCGGCGAGTTCCCGTGGGCGAGGCAGCTCTACCGCCAGCGGAACACGACGTACCTGGTTCGCGTGCACACGCACGAGCCGGCGGCGAACGTCGACTTGTCGGAGGAGGGCGTGGTGGAGGTGCGGTGGTGGACGCTCGATGAGCTGGCGGCCTCGCGCGCGCAGTTCGCTCCGTCCGATCTCTACGACCGCGTGCGTAGTCTGGCGCAGTGACAGCGGTCCTCGTCACCGTGCATCTGCTCGCCGCGGGCATCTGGTTCGGCGGCTCGACTGCGCTCGTCTTCGTGGGCGTGCCGGCGATCAGGACGCTCGAGGGGGAGCCGCGCGGCCGCGCGATGAAGGCGCTCGGGCTGCGGTGGCGTCCGCTCGGCTACGGCGCACTGCTCGTCGCGGCCCTCACCGGCGTCGCGCTCGCCTCGCGCGACTGGCAGCACAGCACGTCGTTCCAGGTCGTGCTGTGGACGAAGGTCGTGCTCTTCGTCTGTCTGCTCGTCGTCTCGTATCTGCACAACTTCGTGCTCGGCCCGCGCCTGCAGGCCGAGATCCGCGACGGCCGCGAGCAGCTGACACGGACGCGGCTGGTGGTGGTCGGCTGGCTGAGCTACGGGCTGACGATGACGCTGCCGATCCTCGGCGTCGTGTTGGCCCGCCTCGTCGGCTGATGCGTACGGTCGCCGTCGACAAGGTGTCTGACACCGGTGGTGTCAGACACCGGTTTGACGGGCTTCGCCCAGCCGGTAGTGGAGGACGCGCATGACCTTGGACAGCGGCGGCACGCGGCGCACCCACCGGACACGCGTGAGGCGTGGCTCGGAGTGATCGAAGGGATACCACTCCTCCAGGAGTGAGATGCCCTCACCCCAGGCCTCGAGATCGCGGGGGTGTTTCAGCCCCCAGGAGTAGCGAGGAACGTTCGTCGTCCGAGAGAGCCTGGCCAGAAGACTGTTCGCTCGGATGAGGAACGGCGGGCACGCGTCGAACACCAGCTCTGCGCCCGGGAAGCGCTCTCGCAGGGCAACGACGAGCGACCGGATCTGTGGCTCCTCGAAGTACATGAAGACGCCTTCGGCAATGAACAGGACGGCATGCCCGGGATGCACGTCGACCGCGTCCATCCACGTGCTCTCGAACGCCGAGCAGGCGAGGAGATGGTGGCGCGGATCTTCATCGCCGATCAGTTCTCGCCGGAGCTCGATCACTTCCGGCAGGTCGAGGTCGTACCACCGGGCCTGGCCGTCATCCACCCGTTCGAAGCGCGTGTCGAGCCCGCACCCGATGTGGACGACGACCCCGCCTGGGTGATGGGCCAGGAACTCCCTCGCGCGGCGGTCCAGCTCGCGACTGCGAAGAACGATGGTGACGCAGTCGTCCTCGCCCAGCTCGAGCTTCTCGACCCACGCACACTCGGCGGGCCGCTCCGCGACCAACGCGACAGCCCTGTCGTCTCTGAGCAAGGCATCCGGCCGCCTCGACTCGCGAGCTCGAACATAGACCGTGATCCACAGCGTCCCGGCAACGCCGCTCAGCCCACGATCATCGTTCGCCGACACCGCCCTGCCGTCTAGCTGTGCCAGCGATTCGTGATCGGCGTGCGCCGGTCGCGGCCGAAGGCCTTCGGCCGGAGCTTCACGCCCGGCGGCGCCTGGCGCCGCTTGTACTCGGCGCGGTCGATCATCCCGACGGCGCGGTCGACGATCTCCGGGTCGAAGCCGTCCTGGCCGAGCTCTTCGCGCGAGCGGTCGAGCTCGACGTAGGCCTCCAGCACGCGGTCGAGCGCGGGGTAGGGCGGCAGCGAGTCCTCGTCGAGCTGGTCGGCGCGCAGCTCGGCGCTCGGCGCCCGCTCGATGATCGACGCCGGAATCACCTCACGGCCGGCGCGCTCGTTCAGCCACCGCGAGAGGCGGAAGACGTCGGTCTTGTAGACGTCCTTGATCAGTGCGAACCCGCCGGCGAGGTCGCCGTAGAGGGTCGAGTACCCGACGGAGAGCTCCGACTTGTTCCCCGTGGCGATCACGAGCCAGCCGAGCTTGTTCGAGAGCGCCATCAGCAGCGTCCCTCGGATGCGCGCCTGGAGGTTCTCCTCGGTGAGATCGCTCTCGCGCCCTGCAAAGTGATCCTGCAGCGCGCCGGTGAACGCGTCGACCATCGGCTCGATCGCGATCTCCCGAAAGTCGATCCCCAGCGACTCGGCCAGCCGTCCGGCGTCACCGCGGGTCGCGTCCGACGAGTAGCGCGACGGCATCGAGACACCGTGCACGCGATCTGCGCCCAGCGCCTCGACGCACAACGCCGCGGTCAGCGCCGAGTCGATCCCCCCGGAGAGGCCGATCACGACGTCGCCGAAGCCGTTCTTCCAGACGTAGTCGCGCAGCCCGAGCTCGAGTGCGAGCCGCATCTGCTCGAGGTCGTCGAGCTGCGGCACGATCCGGACCGGGAGCTTCTCCGGCTGCTCCCGCGGCGGTGAGAGCTCGACCTCGGTCACGTCGACGGTCACGCGTTCCCGCGCGAGAGCGCGGAGCCGCACGTCGCGGAGGCGGCGGCCGACAGCAGAAGCCGGATCGACGTCGACGACGAGCAGTTCCTCCTCGAACCCGCCCGCCCGCGCGAGCACCTCGCCCTCGTCGTCGAGCACGACGGAATGCCCGTCGAAGATCAGCTCGTCCTGCCCTCCCACGGCGTTGCAGAGCGCGACGAAGCACGAGTTGTCGAGTGCCCGCACCCGCAGCATCTCCTCGCGCTCGCGATCCTTGCCGACGTGGAACGGCGACGCGGAGATGTTGGCGATCAGCTGCGCGCCGCCGATCGCGAGGTCGGTCGCCGGTGGGCCGGGCTGCCAGATGTCCTCGCAGATCGTCGGTCCGATGCGCACGTCGCCGAGGCGCAGGAGGACGAGATCGTCTCCCGGCGCGAAGTAGCGGTCCTCGTCGAAGACGCCGTAGTTCGGCAGGTAGCGCTTGCGATAGATGCAGCGCACCTCGCCGTGCGCGAGCACGAAACAGGCGTTGTGCAGGTCGGCGGCGAGGTGTGGCGCGCCGACGAGTGCGGTGATGCCGTGCGTGGCTCGTGCGATCTCGTCGACCGCCCGCCGAGCTGCGCGCACGAAGCCGGGCCGGAGCAGGAGGTCCTCCGGCGGGTAGCCGGTGACCACGAGCTCGGGGAAGAGGACGAGATCGGCGCTGGAGCCGCGGGCCTGGGCGAGCCAGTCGACGACCCGGGCCGCGTTGCCGTCGATGTCGCCGACGACGCTATTGATCTGGGCGAGTGCGAGTCTCATCGGTTTTCGACTCTCGGTCGAAAACTCTACCACGGCGCTCCCGCAGGGCGGCCCGGCGCCAGCTGAAGTAGAGGACGACCGCGCACAGGAAGACCGCGAAGCTGGCCCAGCCGAGGAGCGGCGAGTGCGACTTGTTGCCGATCACGCTGACGACCGCCGCGACCGCCAGCACGCAGATCAGGTAGATGCGGAGGGTCCTGGCGGCCATCAGGCGGTCAGTATGGCGGCCGCGCGCACGACGCCACCGACGGTGAACCAGAGGCCGTCGCCGGCCATGCGCAGCTCGAGGGCGTCGCCGAGGTCGAGCGGCCGGCGGTACTCGAGCGTCGCCCGGTGCGGGACGCGGAGCGCCGATGCCAGGTGCTCTTCGACCGGCGCCCAGTACGCGGCGTTGTTCACGTGCGCGAGGCGGTCGACGTCGGTCGTCCGCAGCCGCCACTCGAGCCGGGCCGCGTCGTCGGGCGGGCCGGGAAGCTCGAGGCGGGTGGATGCGCGCCGGCCCGCCGCCGACTCGCCGTAGACCGCCAGGAACCGCTCGCCGAGGCGCAGCGGCTGCAGATCGGGCCCGAGGTGGATCCACGTCATCTCGGCGTCGATGCGCCCGCCGGCGTCGCCGGCCAGCGAGGTACAGCGCAGGGCCGCGGAGGCTGCGGTTCCGCCGCACCATGTCGTCAGGCGGGCGACGGTGTCGGCGAGGAACGGCTGCACCACGTGCAGGACGGTTCGGCGCACGACCCAGATGTGCTCGTCCGGCGCCCAGCCCGCGTCCAACACGTCGTCTGCGGCGATGTCCTGCAGGTAGCGCGCGACCGCATCGAGGCGCAGGCGGCCGTGCTCGTCGGTGTCGGACAGGCGGATCGGGCGCTCGGCGCGGTAGCGGCGCGCCGTCAAGGCAGCAGTCGGCGGACGCGCTCCGCTACCGCCGAGGCGACGGCGGCATGCGCCGCTTCGTCGAGGTGCTCCACGTCGTCGCCGACCACCTCGTACGACGCGATGCCGTCGAGGTCGAGCAACTCGCAGCCGAGGACCTCGCAGGTCTCTGCGAAATGCGGCCCGAGGCGGTGGCCGTCGAACGGGGGCGGGCAGATCACGAGGATCTCGGGCGCGGTCCCGTCCGGCCCGGCCTCGGCCGCGCGGGCGACCTTGACGAGCCGGCCGACCGAGCCGGCCACGTCGCGCTCGGGCAGCGCGAAGCGGTCGCCGACGTCGTTCGTGCCGAGGAAGATGACGAGGAGATCGACCGGTGCGTGGGAGTGCAGGCACGGCACGAGGTAGGGGAGGCCGTTTCGGCCCTCGGCGACGGGGCTGTCCATCGCGGCCGTGCGGCCGTTCAGCCCTTCGGCGATCACTTCCCAGCCGTCGCCGAGCGCCGCCTGGAGCCGCACCGGCCAGCGAGCCTCGCGCGGAAACCGGCGGCCGTTGCTGCCCGGGATGTACCCCCACGTGTTGGAGTCGCCGAAGCACAGGAGCGTTCGTTTCATCGCTGCAGCCGGATCGCGTTCAGGTCGTGCCCGCGCACGTCGTCGATCCGCGCGAGCAGGTCGTCGACGTTGTCGTGCTCGGCGTGGATGTACCGCCCGGCCAGCGCGTCGTAGTTCCCGGTCGCCAGCTTGCGGACGAGCTCCGGTGCCAGTTCCGGGGGAGTCCACGGCGCGTCGGCAGGGACGTGACTCTCGGTCATCGCCGTCCGGACGAGGCCCGGGCTGAACACGAAGACCGGGATCTCGAGCGCGTTGTTCAGCGTCTCGGCGTAGCGGCACACCGCCGCTTTGGAGGCGGTGTAGGACGTGTTGCTCGCGCCCGGGAGGTAGGCGGCGCCGCTGCCCGTGATCACGATGCGCGACGCGCCCGCGGCGAGCGCTGCCTCGCAGCAGAGATGCACACCGAGGACGTTGACCTCGAACGTGTGCCACCAGTCGGCATCGTTCCCGACGCCGGCGTTCGCGACGAGCAGGTCGACGCGGCCCGCTGCTTCGAAGCCCTGCTCGACCGAGGCGCGCGATGCGACGTCCATCTCGATCGCGCGTCCGCCGGTCTCGGCAGCGACGGCATCGATCTCTCCGCGTGAGCGGGCAGTGACGACGACGGACCAGCCGTCTGCCGCGAGCGCGCGCGCGATGCCGGCGCCGATGCCACGGCCGCCGCCGGTGATGAGTGCAACTCCCTCAGGCAACTGCTGCTCCAATCTGGTCGAGTGACTCGGGATTCTCGAGCGACGAGACGTCGCCGGGGTCGACGCCGAGCGCGGTCGCCTTGACGGCGCGCCGCACGATTTTGGCCGAACGCGTCTTCGGCAGCGACTCGACGAAGAACACGCGGTCCGGCTTGAACGCCTTGCCGAGCTCGGCGGCGACGTGGGCGGCCACCTCCTCCTCGGTCGTCTCGGCCCCGGGCAGGAGGCAGCAGAAGATCCAGGCGGTCTCGCCCTTCACCTCGTGGGGCACGCCGATCGCCGCCGCCTCGCGCACCGCCGGGTGGCCGACGGCGGCCGACTCGAGCTCGGCGGGGCCGATGCGCTTGCCGGCGATGTTCATCGTGTCGTCGGAGCGGCCGTGGAGGAACCAGAAGCCGTCTTCGTCGACCGAGGCCCAGTCACCGTGCACCCAGACGCCCGGCAGGCGCGACCAGTACGTCTCGAGGTACTTCTCGGGATCCCGCCAGAAGCCGCGCGTCATCCCGGGGAAGGGCTTGCGGCACACGAGCTCGCCGACCTCGCCGCTCCCGACGAGCGAGTTGCCCGCGTCGTCCACCACGTCCATCGCCATGCCGAGCGCCGGGCCGCCGAGCGAGCACGCCTTGATCGGGCCGATCGGCGTGGGCGAGAGGAAGCACGCGCCCACCTCCGTGCCGCCGGAGCAGTTGATGATCGGCACGCGCGAGCGGCCGACCTCCTCGGCAAGCCAGCGATACGGCTCGGGGTTCCAGGGCTCGCCGGTGGTGACGAACGTGCGCAGCGAGGAGAGATCGCTCGCCGGGACGCCGTGCGGGAGCAGTGCGCGGACGAGCGTCGGTGAGAGACCGAGCGACGTGACGCCCTCGTCCTGCACCGTCTCCCAGAGCCGATGCGGGTGCGGCCAGTCCGGCGCTCCCTCTGCGAAGACGATCGTGCCGCCGAGCGCGCCGACACCGACGACGGTCCACGGGCCCATGATCCAGCCCATATCGGTGGCGAAGTGCATGACATCGCCTTCGTGCACGTCGGCCTGGTAGGCGGCTTCGCGCGCGATCGAGACGAGGAAGCCGCCCTGCACGTGCACGACGCCCTTCGGCTTGCCGGTCGTGCCGGAGGTGTACGTCAAGAGATAGGGCGATTCGGAGTCGACCTCGAGCGGCGGCAACGCGCCGGGCAGGTCCCCGAGCTCGAACGGCGCCCGGACGACGTGCGCCGTCGAGCCCGACTCGCGGATCGCCTCCTCGAGGATCTCGAGCATCGGCACCCTGCGGCCGCGGCGGGAGGACTCGGGCTGCGTGATCACCACCTTCGCCTCGCTCGCAACGAGCCGCTGCGCGACCGCGGGCGCGGCGAAGCCGGAGAAGATCGGCACCTGGACCGCCCCGATGTGCGCGATCGCGTGCGAGGCGACGGCGACCTCGGGCGACATCGGCAGGAAGATGGCAACGCGGTCGCCCTCGCGGACGCCGAGCGACACGAGCAGCTCGGCGAGCCGGGTCACGTCATGTGAGAGCTCCGCGTAGGTGAGCGCGCGCCGCGATCCGTCCTCACCGAGGCCGACGGCCGCGAGCGCGTCCGGGCGCCGGCGCGCCCAGCGGTGGACGCAGTTGCGCGCGATCGAGATCCGCCCGCCGGTGAACCAGGTCGTCCACTCCGGCCCGCGGGAGTCGTCGAAGACCCGGTCCCACGGCCGCGAGAACTCGATCCCGAGGTCGTCGACGCAGAGCGGCCAGAACCACTCGGGATCCTCCTGCGAGCGGCGGACGAGCTCGGCGAAGTCCGCTGCGCCCGAGCGGCGCACGAGCCGTGTCGCATTCGCGTGCTCGATCGTTGCCTCGTCGGGCGTCCACACCACGCCGGTCACGCGCGCAACCCTACTTGCGGCCCGCTGTTAGCGTCTGCTAACTTAGTGCGCGCTAACTTCAGGGAGGTTCCAGGGGATGATGCAGCGCTTCGTGACGCCGGAGAACAAGAAGTGGTGGACGCTCGCCGCCGTGTCGGTCGGCCTGTTCGTGATCATGCTCGACAACACGGTCGTGAACGTCGCGCTGCCGTCGATCCGGCGCTCGCTCGGCGTCAGCCTGGAGGGGCTCGAGTGGGTCGTTGCGGGCTACGCGCTCACCTTCGCCGCGTTCCTGCTCACCGGCGGCAAGCTCGCGGACTACTTCGGGCGCCGGCTGATCTTCATGGTCGGCCTCGCGATCTTCACGGGCGCCTCGCTCGCCTGCGGCCTCGCCCCGAGCGGCGGTTTCCTGATCGGCGCGCGCGTCGTGCAGGGCATCGGCGGCGCGCTGATGAACCCCGCGACGCTTTCGATCATCACCGCGACGTTCCCGCCGCGCGAGCGCGGCAAGGCGATCGGGATCTGGGCCGGCGTCTCCGCCATGGCGCTCGCGATCGGCCCGCTCGTGGGCGGTCTGCTGACCGAGCACGTGAACTGGAACTGGATCTTCTTCATCAACGTGCCGATCGGCATCGCCGGGCTCATCGCCATTCCGATCTTCATCGACGAGTCACGGGACGAGTCGGCCCACCAGCGGCTCGACCTGCCGGGCCTTGCGACGTCGGCAGTCGGTCTCTTTGCATTGACGTACGCGTTCATCGAGGCGAACAGCTACGGCTGGACGTCGACGCGCATCCTCGGTGCGTTCGCAGTCGCTGCGGTGTCGCTCGTCGCGTTCGTGCTGCTCGAGCTGCACCAGCGGGCGCCGATGCTCGAGCTCTCGCTCTTCCGGAACCGCACGTTCAGCGGTGCGAACGCCGCGATGCTCTTCGTCGGCCTGGCGATGTTCGGGACGTTCTTCTTCGTCTCGCTCTACATGCAGAACGTGCTCGGGTACTCCCCGGTCCAGGCAGGCGCGAGCTTCCTGCCGATGACCCTCCTGATCATCGTCCTCGCGCCGCGGATGGGCGGGCTCTCCGACAGGTTCGGCTCCCGCTGGCTCACCGGCGGCGGGATGGCGCTGCTGGCAGTGATGCTCTTCTACTACTCGCAGCTCGGGCTGCACGAGAGCTTCTGGGCGCTCGCGCCGGGCCTCCTGATCGGCGGCACCGGGATGGCGATGACGATGACGCCGACGACGGCGGCGGCGATGAGCGCGGTCGCGGTCGACAAGGCCGGGATCGGCTCGGCGGTCCTCAACTCGGCCCGCCAGGTGGGCGGCTCGCTCGGCATTGCCGTGATGGGCGCGATCGTCGCGAGCAGGGCGAGCTACCTGGTCGGCTTCCACGACGCGCTCCGCGTCGGCGGAGTCCTCTGTCTGGTCGGCGGGGGCGTCGCAATCGCAGCCATCCGCAAGGTCGAGCATCCGCATGAGCCGGCGCGCGATTCCGCGCTCGCCGAGGCGGCATGACCCAAGTCAAGCAGCGGCTGACGGCGGAGGCCAGGCGGCAGGCGGTCCTCGACACGGCCTGCCGGGTCTTCTCGCGGTCCAGCTATCGCGGCGCGACCACGGCGGAGATCGCCCGGGAGGCGGGCATCTCCGAGCCGATCCTCTACCGCCACTTCGGCTCCAAGCGCGACCTGTACCTCGCGTGCCTCGATGAGGCCTGGGCGAGCTTCCGGGCGGGCGCCGAGCGTGCGATCGCCGACGACCCGCGCGGGTGCCTCGGGGCGGTCGCCGACGCGTACATGTCGAAGGGCAGGAAGATCCGCGTCATCGACCTGTGGATCCAGGCTCTCAGCGTCTCGGTGGAGGACAAGCTGATCGCGGCCGCCCTCAAGCGCCAGGTGCGCGAGGTGCACGACTTCTTCGCGGAGCTGATTCGCGACGGGCAGCGCCGCGGCGCGCTGCACGCCGATCGCGACCCCGAGGCCGAGGCATGGCTCTTCGTGGCGGGCGGCCTGCTCGCGACGATGGACAGCCGCCTCGGCGGTGTGCTCGGTGACGACCTCGAGCGGGTGCGCACCGAGCGCCGCCGCTGGATGGCCGCCGACCCAGAGCCCGCCTGAGCGAACGTCCCCAGACGTGAGAAAGCCCCGGCTGCGGCACCCGGGGCTCTCCCTTGGTCAGGCGGGGCGCCGGTTGGGCAACTCCGAAGGGCAATGGCTCTGCGGCCCAGCCTGCCTCCGGTTGATCGCCTCTGGCGCTCCCCCGTTGCACTTGGCCTGGCGTCCGGCCGTGGTGCAAGGTGGGCTCACTTTACGAGCCATGGCCCGGTCTGTCAAGTAGCTCGGTCAAGTGATTCGCAGTTTGGCTGCTTGACTCGAAAATCCAGCCCGTATAACCCTTTTGGGGGACTGTCCCTTTCAGGGGATTGCGTTTCGGTGAAGTGTCCGGCATGCTGAGCGGGCTGATGACTCCTCGCGCCGCACGAGCGAGTACGACCAGAGCGCCCCGGGCGCCTCGCCTCGGCGAGCGCCTGCGCCAGCTGCGCGTGGCTGCAGGGCTCACGCAGACCGGCCTCGCGGGCGATCGCTTCTCGAAGGAGTACATCTCCCAGATCGAGCGCGGCAAGACGCGCCCCACGCAGGAGACGGTGGAGTGGCTCGCGCTTCGGCTCGGGGTCGACGCCGGGTTCCTCGCGAGCGGCGTCTCGAGCGACGACCGCGCGAAGGCGGAGGCGATTCTCGCCCGGGCCGACTCGCTCCTGCAGGAGCACGAGCTCGACGCGGCGATCGAGGAGTACACGCGAGCGCTGCCGGCGGTCCTCGGCACCGGCGCATCGGAGCTGCATGTCCGCGCGTTGAACGGCGAGGCCATGGCCCGCGCCGAGAACGGCGACATCAAGGGAGCGCTCGCGCTCCTGGCGGAGTCGCGCGGTCTCGTCGAGAGCGACGGCTTCTCCGACATCGACCGCGCCGAGGTGCTCTACCGGCTGGGGGTCTGCCGGTATCTGATGTCCAGCATCTCGACCGCAGTCGGGCTCTTCAACGAGGCGCTCGCCCTCGCCGAGCGCACGGAGCTGCCGGCCGACAAGCTGCGCCTGAGCATCTTCGCGTGGCGGTCACGGTGCTACCGGCGCCAGCGCGACTACGAAGCCTCCCGTGAGGACGTGGAGCGCGCGCTCGAGCTTGCGGAGTCGCTCCAGGACGCCAGGGCGCTCGGCGCTGCGTACTTCCAGGCCTCGCTGCTCGCGGAGCGCGACGGCCACTACGTCCTGGCGCGGACCTACGCGGAGCAGGCGAAGTCTCAGTACGAGGAGCTCGCCGACCGCGCGAACGTGGGCCGGCTCATGAACAACCTCGGCGCCGTCGAGTTCCTCCTCGGCAAGCCGGAGGTCGCCGTCGAGCACTTCAAGCAGGCGTTCACGGTCGCGCTCGAGCTCGGCCGCGACGAAGAGGCTGCCACCGCAGTCTCATCGCTGGCGCAGGTGCATCTGCGGACCGGTGACGTCAAGAAGGCCGAGGAGCAGGCGCTCCACGCGCTCGAGATCATCCAGGGGCGCGCGGACATGCTCGACGAGATCGGGAACGCCCGGCTCGTGCTCGGGCGTGCACTGCTCGAGCAGGGTCGTCTCGACGAGGCAGAGGAAGCGTTCGCCGAGGCGGAGGATGCCTTCGCACAATTGTCGTCGACGTCGCACCGCGCCGCCGCCTGGGTGGCGCAGGGTGATCTCGCAACCAAGCGTGGGGACGAGCGGCGTGCCGCGGTGCTGTATCGCCGTGCCGCCGAATCGCTCCAGGACTTCAGGTTCTAGGAAGGGAGGTGTTCACTGTGGCAAACCTGTTTGCGACGCTTGTTCGTCGGCGCACCGTCGTGTTGCTGGCGGCAGTCGTCGTGTCGGTCGTGCTCGGCAGATTCGGCCTCGAGCATGTCCATGTCGGGCTCTGGGACGGCCCGGCGGGCGGCTGACCAGGCCCTCCGGAACATGTGCTCTCGTGGGGAGCCGGCACATGTTTCACTCGGTTGGCTAGGTCTTCGCCGCCACCTCTCTCGTACGAACAACCACTCCGCAGGGGACGCGGGCCTCTAGGCGGTGCCGTCCGACGAGCCGACGCGCTCCACGACGACCTGAGGGATCCGCGCGCGGGGCGAGAGCCGCAGGCACATGCGCACGATCTCGGCGCAGTCCTCGGGCTGGATCATCTCCTCCGCTGAGAGCCCGGACCACTGGGCCATCGGCGTGTCGACGAAGCCGGGGCAGATCGCGATCGCGCGCACGCCGTCGGCGTCGAGCTCGGCGTTCTGCGATCGCGTCAGGGCGATCACTGCGGCCTTGGTCGCGCCGTACACGGTGAGGCCCGGAGTGGGGGTCGTGCCGGCGATCGAAGCGAGGTTGACGATCCACCCCTTCGACTCCTTGAGCAGCGGGATCGCTTCGCGGCTGACGAGCAGCAAGCCGCGCAGGTTGATGTTGAGCTGCAAGTCGACGTGCTTGGTCTGCAGCGACTCGACGGTTCCGGCGATCCCGATGCCCGCCGAGTTGACGAGCACGTCCATTCCGCCGAAGCGATCCTTGTGCTCCGCGACGACGCGGACGCAGTCGTCTTCCTTGCTCATGTCGGCCGCAATCGCGTGCGCGCCGAGCTCCGCAGCGGCCGATTCGATCTTTGCGGCCGTGCGTGAGGCAAGCGTCAGCTCGAACCCCTCGCCGGCCAACATGCGGGCGATCGCGAGGCCGATCCCCGACGAGCCCCCCGTGACGAGTGCGCTCGGCATCTGAACCGACACTAAAGGACTCGCCGCCGCGCGGGCGAACCGTGCGGAAGAACGTTCCCTCTCCCCTGACGGCGGCGGCTCCCTGGGCCGCCGCCGTCGCGTTACGGTGCCGGAATGAAGCTGACCGAGCTGGCGACCGCGGGGGGCTGCGCAGCCAAGTATTCGGCTGCGCGACTCGAGGAGCTGCTGCGCGGGTTCGTCCCCGCCGATGCGGAGAACCTGCTGGTCGGGCTCGACCCGGCGGACGATGCCGCCGTCTACAAGCTCGACGACGAGCGCGCGCTCGTCTTCACGATCGATTTCTTCCCGCCGATCGTCGACGATCCCGACGACTTCGGGGCGATCGCGGCGACCAATGCGCTCAACGACGTCTTTGCGATGGGCGGCGTGCCGTTGCTCGCACTCTCGGTCGCCGCCCTGCCGGAGGACCTGCCGACGGCCGTCGTCCGCGCGATCTTCGACGGCGCCGACAGCCAGGTGCGCGCCGCGGGCGCGATCCTCGCCGGGGGTCACACGATTCGCGACGCCGAGCCGAAGTACGGCCTGGCCGTCGTCGGCACCGTCTCCCTCGGCGGGATCTGGCCGAAGTCGGGCGCCGCGCCCGGCGACGCGCTCTATCTGACGAAGCCGCTCGGCACGGCGCTCGTTCTCGGCGGCGCCAAGCGCGGTCTGGTCGAGATCGTGGATGCGGTGGCCTGGATGCGCACCTTGAACCGCGACGCCGCCGACGTGCTCCGGTCCTTCACACCGCACGCGGTCACCGATGTCACAGGCTTCGGGCTGGCCGGTCACGCGCACGAGATGGCGTCTCGCAGCGGCGTACGCATCGTGCTCGCGTCGGAGCGCCTCCCGGCGCTCTCAGGTGCTCTCGACGCTGCGCGTGCGGGCGTGTCGACGGTCGGAACGCGAAACAACCGCGACTACGCCGAGCTCGAGGTCGGCGACGTGGCCCCCGAGCTCGTGGAGCTCGCGCACGACCCGCAGACAGCAGGCGGGCTGCTCGTCTCTCTTCCGCGCGAGCACGGGATGGCGCTCGAGGCCGAGTTCGCGCGCGCCGGCCTGTTCCTCGCGCGGGTCGGCGCGGTCGAAGCCGGCGCGGGCGTCGCGCTCGCGTAGCCCTGCGCGTTCGGCTCGACGACGTCGAATCTGGAGATCGGGGCTAGAGTTGGCGGGAGATGGAAGCCGGCGCCCAGCCGCTCGCCCGTGCGCGCGCGTTCGCGCTCTCGCCTGCGGCGTTCCGACGGCTCGCCCTGGCGAACGCGGCGATGCTCGTCCTGATCGTGGCGACCGGCGCGACGGTGCGCCTGACCGGCTCCGGGCTCGGCTGCGAGCACTGGCCGGGCTGCGCGCAGCATCACTTCGAGCCGAAGAGCTACCACAGCTACATCGAGTTCTCGAACCGCGTGATCGCGTTCTTCACGATCCTGGTCACGCTCGCGACCTGGGTGCTCGCCCCGCGCCTGCGGTGGCTTGCGTTTCTCGTCTTCTTCGGGACGCTGCTGCAGGCGCCGCTCGGCGCGCTGACCGTGCACTTCCACCTCAACCCGTGGCTCGTCCTCTCGCACTTCCTGCTCTCGATCGTGGTGCTGACGCTCGGCGTCGTGCTCGCGATCGAGACACGTCCCCGCGCTCGGACATCGCTCCCGGCGTGGGTGCCGCGGGTTGGGCTGCTCATCGGCCTCGCCGCTCTCGTCCTGATCGTCAGCGGCACGTTCGCGACCGCTTCCGGGCCGCATCCGGGGAGCGCGGTCGTTCGCCGACTCTGGTCGTTCCAGCCCGCGGTCTACTGGCACGTTCGCGCGACCGCGGTCTTCGGTGTCTCGTTTGCGCTCGTGCTCGTCTGGCTCGTCCGAAACCGCGCGGTGCAGGCCCGCGGGGCGTTCGTGCTGCTCGGGCTGCTCGCGGTCCAGATGGTGATCGGCGAGACGCAGTACCGCACGCACCTGCCGTGGTGGCTCGTCCTCGTCCACGTCACCGTCGCTGCGACGGTGTGGGTCGCGGTCACGGCCTTCGTCTTCAGTCTCTGGCGCCCGCGTAGGATGGGCGGATGACCGAGCTGCGGATGGATTCTCGGCCCGCGCTGGACCGGCCGGTCTTGATCGCCGCGTTCCGAGGCTGGAACGACGGCGGGCAGGGCGCCTCGCTCGCAGGCGCGTATCTCGCGCGTGCCTGGGCCGGAGAGGTGTTCGCGTCGATCGACCCCGAGAACTTCTACGACTTCCAGGCGACGAGGCCGATGGTCTCGCTCGCCGACGGCTACACGCGTCACATCGAGTGGCCCGAGAACACCTTCATGCACGCTCCGCTACCGGGCTCGGGCCGCGACGCGATCATCCTGTTGGGCGTCGAGCCGAACCTGCGCTGGCGCACGTTCTCGGAGTTGATCACGGGCATGGCGCAGGACTTCAAGGTCGAGCTCGTGATCACGCTCGGGTCGCTGCTCGCGGACGTCCCTCATACCCGGCCGTCGCCGGTCACGGGCAGCGCGACCGATCCCGACCTGATCGACCAGCTCGGCCTTCAGGCCTCCCGCTACGAGGGGCCGACGGGGATGGTCGGCGTCCTGCACGACGCCTGTGCGCGCGCCGGCCTGAAGTCCGCGAGCCTCTGGGCGGCGGTCCCGCACTACGTCTCGCTCACGCCTTCGCCGCGAGCGGCCAAGGCGCTCGTCGACCGGCTGGGCGATCTGCTCGGCGCCGACGTCGACACCGCTGAGCTCGACGAGGCGGCCGACGCGTATGCGCAGCAGGTGAGCGAGGCGGTGGCGACGGACGAGGAGACGTCGGCGTACGTCCAGGATCTCGAGCGGCGCGTCGACGAGCTCGTCGACGAGCAGGATCTCCCGTCAGGCGATTCGATCGCGGCGGAGCTGACGCAGTTCCTGCGCGATCGCGAGAACGACGAGGGCGGCGACGACGTCGCCCGCGAGCACTAACCAAGCCGCTAGCCGAACGTGAACGAATACGCCTGGATGCCGGGCGTGAAGCGCAGCTCGAGCAGGGCGGTCTCCGTCGTGTTCGAAGCGCGCACCGTGTAGAGCCGCTGCGCGTCGACGTGGATCGTGCGGGCCGGTTTGCCGTTGATCAGCGCGTGGACGGTGCCGTGCCCGCCGAGGACGATGTAGACGTCCTTCGCCTGGAAGCGCAGGCGCAGGCGCGCATTCGGGCCCGCGGTGATCTGCTCGGGGCCGACGCGCCACCGGCCGTCGTACGAGAGCGTGTTGTCGAGGATCGTCGAAGCGAAGTGGTATTCGTGGCTGACGTTCGGGACCGGGTTCGTGCCGACGTAGTTCGTCAGGCGCGCGTAGCCGAGATAGCTCTCGGGGGTCATCAATCCACTCGGTGTCACGTCGGCGAGCTCGCGGGCGTGGGCTCCGGTGTCGCCGAGCAGCCTGCGGATCAGCGACTCTGTCTGGGGGTACTCGCCCTCACCGAAGTGCGTATGGCGAACGTGGCCCTGCTTGTCGATCAGGAACTCGGCGGGCCAGTACTGGTTCGCGTAGTTGTCCCACGTCTTGTAGTTGTTGTCCTGCATGACCGGGTAGGTGATGCCGAGCCGCTTCACCGCGGCGCGCACGTTCGAGGTCACGTGCTCGAACGCGAACTCCGGCGTGTGCACGCCGATGATCACGAGGCCCTTGTCGTGATAGGCGGCGTACCAGGTCTTGAGGTGGGGCAGCGTGCGCAGGCAGTTGATGCACGAATAGGTCCAGAAGTCCACGAGCACGACCTTGCCGCGCAGCTGCTCGAGCGTCAGCGGCTTGGAGTTGAGCCAGGCGCCGTCCACGTGCAGCGGCGGGGCGGTGCCGTAGTCCGGCAAGCTGCCTTTCGGCGTGTTGCTCGCCGCGGCGAGCGCCTGGCCGCCTCCACGTACCTTCGCCAGCTCGTGCTTGGCGGTCGAGTTGCCCTCGAGCTTGTTCTGCAAGTACGTCGTGTAGCCGGGAGTGAGCGTCGCGAGCCGGTCGTCCTCGTGGAAGAGGAGGCCCAGGGCGACCAGCGCGATCGCGACGCCGCACGCGGCCCGAATCGTGGCGGCGTGCTCGCGCAGGCGACTCGAGGCTTCGCGCCCGCCGCGCGCAATCAGGAACATCGGGAGAGCGGCGCCGGCAGCGTAGGCGAGCGTGAGCAGGATCGTGCGCAGCCCGA
Source organism: uncultured Thermoleophilia bacterium (assembly GCA_963821575.1). GTDB lineage: Bacteria > Actinomycetota > Thermoleophilia > Gaiellales > Gaiellaceae > PALSA-600. The sequence continues at coordinate 76,921 of CAWGEJ010000005.1, read as the reverse complement.
CGGAGTTGTTGGCCGCGACGACGGTCACGGTCGCAAGCACGGGGCCTGCGCACGGGACGAACACGAGCCCGAGCGTGGCACCGAAGAAGAAGCCGCCGCCGATCCCGGTCGGGCGAAAGCGTGAGAAGACCGCGAGCGGGCGCTCGATCAGGAGCGATGCCCGGGGGACGAGGAGCGTCACGGCCATGACGAACAAGAGGACGATTGCGGCGTTCCGCAGGAAGTCCTCGGGGAGCCCGAGTTGGTCGAGGAGCCACGCGGCGAAGAGCGTGAAGACGGTGAAACTCGCGATCAGCCCGACGGCGATGCGCAGCGGCTTGCGACCGGACGCGCCGCCGGCGAGGAGGATCGGCAGCACCGGGAGGACGCACGGGGAGACAGCCGTGACCACGCCTGCGAGAAAGCCGATGGCGAGGAGGATGAGCATCCGTTACCGACCCAGTCTGCCGGTGATTCGTTACGACGCCCCGATCGGTTTCGGCCGCGTCGCGAGAACTCTTAGAAGCTCAGGCGGCGTCTTCGGCGGGCAGCGGCTGCTCGGCGGGCGCCGGGACGGGCGCGGCCGCCGGCGCCTCCGGCGTGGATCCGGGCTCCGACGGGGTCGGGCCGGAACCGGCCTCCGCAGGCTTCCGCCGCCGCCGCCGCCGTTTCCTGGGCGCGGCCGGGCGGTTCTCGTCGCCCTCGGTGGGAGGCGGCGTGGTGGCGGCCTGCGTCGCGGTGCCGGTGGTCTCGGTGCCCGTCTTCTTCTTGCGGCGGCGCCTGCGGCGGGCGCGGGACGGGCCGGTCTTCGGTTGCGGCAGGTTCTCCGCGATCCAGCCGGCGACCTCCTGAATCGTCCCGAGCCGCTCGCGCGCTGCCTCGAGCAACTGCGTCGATCGCGGCGTGTACCCCTCGGCCGACGCGAGCAGTGCGGCGCCGACTTCGCGCGGCATCTCGAGGGCGGCGTTGACGAGCTTCGCGGCGTTCTCCTCGTGCCGGTGGCCGCGCGAGTTCGCCAGTGCCCCGAGCAGCCGCTTCGCATCGGGGTACTCCTGCGACGCCTTGCGGTCGAGCTGCTTGCGCACCGCGCGTGAGAGCTTCCATGTCCAGCGCGCGAGAATCTGATCCGGCGCGTCGGCCTTTCCATCGGCGACCGCGCGCAGCATGATCCGCACTCCGGCGGCACGATCCTTCTCCCACGGCGGCGCCTGCGTGACGAGCGTGACGAGATCGTCGAAGTCTGCGCGCTCGACTTTCATCGAGACGCGGTCGGCGAGTGCGATCAACCTGAGGCGCCGGTTCGGGTTCTGCGCTGCGCAGGTCGACAGGAACTTCTCCATCGCGCGCTTCGACGCGCCGCGCGCCGTCAGCTTCTCGACGAAGGCGGCGCGCTCGTCGAAGCGCAGCTGGCGACCGGCGATCTCGCCCCAGAACTCCTGCTCGTCCTCGTCGAGGAACTTCGGGTCGACGCGCTGCCACTCCCGCGCGATCACCATCTTGCGGCGCAGGACGTCGGGCGTGACCGGAACCAGCCACGACGCCGGCGTCAGTTTGCGACGGGCGCGTCGTTGCGTGCGGCGACGTGGAGCGGGCGTGACGCGGGCGCCCTCGCGGTAGAAGTCCGCGTTGAGCAGCGAGTGCAGGGAGACGACCCGTTCGTTGTGGGTTGCCGCCTTCGGCGTGAAGTCGACGACGATGCCGGCTTCCTTCCGCGGATGGATGCGCATGATGCGGCCGATGCGCTGCTGGTAGACGCGCTTCGAAGCCGTCGGGGCGAGATGCATGACGATCGTCGCGCGCGGCGAGTTCCAACCCTCGGCCAGCAGCATCGCGTTGATCAGCACGTCGATCTCGCCGCGCTCGTACGCGGCCAGGATCTCGGCGAGCTTGACCGGCGGCGTGCGGCCCGACACGGCCTCCGCCTTGATGCCGGCCGCCCGGAACGCGGTCGCGAGGTTGTACGCGTGGTCGACTCCGGCGGCGTAGACGATGCCCGGGGTGTCGCCGAACCGCTCGCGGTAGAGCGTCGCCGCTGCCATGTTCAGCGCCTCGTGGTCGAGTGCCTGGGCGAGGGCGCGCTCCTCGAAGTCGCCGCCGACGATCGGCACCTGGTTGATCGCCGCGACGGGCGGAACGCGCAGGCAGCGCAGCGGCGCGATCAGGCCGCGGCGCGCAGCATCCGCCAATGGGAGGTCGTCGACGGACGCGGGAAACACGTCGGAGACCTGCTTGGCGATCAGCTCCTCCGTCGCCGTCATGCCGATGTAGATGGGCTCGCTCAGTGAGCGGATCGCGGTCGACGTCTTCTCGCCGAGCGCTGTGTGTGCCTCGTCGCAAATGACGAGCTCGTACGCGTCGCGGGCGATCTCCCCGACGTGCCGCGCGAACCACGCATAGGTCTGAATCGTGATCGGGTTCGACGGTCGCGGCGCGGTATGGCCCGTGAGCACCGCCTCGTGGAAGCGGGAGCCGTAGCCGTGCTCGGTCAGCTCGCGGCGGAACTGATCGACGAGCAGGCGGCGGTGCGTGAGGATCAAGATGCCTTCTGTACGGGCTGCTTCGACGAACCCTGCTGCCGCGATCGTCTTGCCGGATGCGGTCGGATGCCGGAAGCGGTAGCGGCGGACGGCGCCCGGGTCGGCTTCGATCGGGAGCGGCTCGAGAACATCGTCGTCCACATCCGCGTCGGCGTCCGGCTCGAGCTCCAGCTCCTCCTCTGGGTCGTCGTCCTCGTCCGGCTCGTCGTGCCCGTTGCCGTTCCCGTTCTCGCTCTTCTGCGCGGAGGCGATCAGCTCGGTGAGCATCCCGGCCAGCGCGTCCACCTGATGGCGGCGAAGCTCGGTGCCCGACGCCAGGTGCGGCGGCTTCTCCGAGAGGACGCGTTCCAGCCCGAGCAGCAGCGCGTAGTGCACCCGCCACTCGGGAGACGGCGCCGGTACGCCTGCTCCGATCTCGGCGAGTGCGTCGTCGAGCGCGCGCCGCCGTGCGGTTCCGGGCGCAAGAGCGACGTCCGGATTCTCATCGGGACGAAGGAAGGGCTCGCCGGCCCATGACTCGGCTCGGAGGGCGTCGGCCCTGATGGCCAACGCGTCCCCCGATTCATTCGGAGAGTGCGTGATGGTTTCTGCCAATGCCTGCGGCACGTCCTTCGTGCCGCCTCCTCAAAGGGTCGCGCCCGCGGGTTCAAGCCCCGTTTCGCGTAGCGCAAGCGCAGAATAGCCGAAGCGCCGGACGTGCGTCGGTCTGACGGCTCCAAGCCTGAATACTGCAGGGATGGAGCCGGAAACCTGGCAGCGGCCGTCCCCGCGGCTGCGGCACGTACGCCACGTCGAGGCGCTGGCGCCGGCGGTGCTCGCAGCGATCCTGGTCGCGGCTCTCCTGGCCCTGAACGTGAGCGGCGTCGCTGCGGCCGCCGGTGCGCTGGTGGTGCTCGCGGGCGGGGCCGTGCTCGACGTGCTCCTCCAGCGACGCGTCGGGGCCTGGGGCTATCTCGAGCGCGAGGACGATCTGCTCGTTCGGCGGGGGCTGATGGTGCAGCGCCTCTCGGTCGTGCCGTACGGGCGCATGCAGTTCGTCGACGTGACGGCCGGGCCGATCGAGCGGTCGTTCGGCCTCGCGACCGTGCGCCTGCATACGGCGGCCGCCGCCACCGACGCGCGCATTCCCGGGCTCGAGGCTGCGGACGCCGCGCGTCTTCGCGACCAGCTCGCTTCGCTCGGAGAGGCGAGCGCAGCCGGACTGTGAACGACTGGCGCCGGCTGCACCCGCTGTCGCCTGCGGTACGCGCGGGGCGGGCGCTGATTGCGATCGGGATCATCTTCCTGCCGACGCTCGTCTCGGGCGGGACGAACAGCTGGGATGTGGCCTGGCACGTGCTCGCCGTCGGGGCGCTGATCGTCCTCGGCGTCGTTTCCTGGCTCGTCACGCGCTGGCGCATCGAGGGCAACGACCTGCGCATCGAGACCGGCCTGCTGCGCCGGAGCTCGCGGCGCTACCCGCTCTCGCAGGTGCAGGCGATCGACACGGTGCGCCCCGGGCTTGCCCGGGCACTCGGGCTCGCCGAGCTCCGGCTGCGCATGGGCGGGACCGGCGGCGCCGCGCGCCTCGCGTACCTGCCGGCTCCCGAGGCCGACTCGGTGCGAGCCCGCCTGCTGGCGCTGGCGCAGGGCGCGCACGAGGCGACTCCGGAGCCTGCCGACCGTGAGCTCGTGCGCGTGCCCGCGAGCCGGGTGGCCGTCTCGCTGCTCCTCAGTGCTCCGACCGTGATCCTCGTCGTGTACCTCGCTCTCCTGGCAGCGCTCGCGGACGGCCGGCGCGGCCTCGTCGGGGCGACCCTGCCGATCCTGATCGGCGACGTGATCGCGATCTGGCGGCGCTTCAACCGCTCCTACCACGCGACCGTCGCCGAGGCGCCCGAGGGACTGCGCATTCGCTCCGGGCTCGTCGAGACGACTGCGGAGACGATCCCGCGGGGGCAGGGTCCAGGCGCTCCAGCTCGTCGAGCCGTTCCTGTGGCGGCCGTTCGGCTGGTGCCGGCTCGAGGTCGATGTCGCCGGGCGTGTGCGCGATCGCAGTGACGCGGAGCGCGGCAAGCGCCGGCTGCGGACCGTCCTGCCGGTCGGGACGCGGGACGAGGCTGCGCGCCTGCTCGCGCTGCTCGTGCCGGATGCGCCGACGACGGAGCAGCGCCCGCCGCGGCGGGCGCGTTGGAAGTCGCCGCTTCGCTACCGCCGCCTGTCGTTCGCCTTCGATGAGCGGTACGCCGTCGCGACCGCCGGGCGAGTCGCACGCGTCGCGTCGTGGGTGCCGCTCGCGAAGGTGCAGAGCCTGCGTCGAATCGAAGGGCCGGTGCAGCGCAGGCTCGGGCTCGCGACCGTGTACCTCGACACTGCGGGGCGCCGCTTCGGCGCGGCGTTTCGCGATCTCGACGGCGGCGAGTCCCACCTGGCGCTCGAGCGCCTGACCGTGCTCGCGCGTGCAGCTCGGCGCGACGTCGTGCCGCGCGCGAGTGCCGAGTTGTTCCTAGGCGGCGGCCGGGGCGAGTGACTCGAGGCGCCCGACGAGCCACGGCAGCTCGCTGCGCTCCGCCTCCAGCACGTCACCGTGGAACTGGATCATCATCGCGCCGTCGGTCGAGAGGTGATCGCCGGCTCCGGCGATCAGGCGCCGGTAGTGGTCGAGCCCGTCGCCGTTCGAGAAGACTGCTGCCGCCGGCTCGTGCTCGTACCCGGGTGACCCCGGGGCGAGATACGGGAGGTTCGCGACGATCAGGTCGAGGTCGCGAGGCAGTCCGTCCAGGAGGTCGCCGTGCACGAGATGCACGCGCGCGCCCAGCCGGTCGGCGTTCAGTGACGCCACATCGAGCGCGCGGCGGCAGGTGTCGCTCGCCCACACCTCGATCTGCGGAGCGCGCAGGGCGAGTGTGATCGCGACCACGCCGGACCCGGTGCCGACGTCTGCGACGCGCAGGGGTGAGTCGGCGATCCGCTCGAGTGCTGCGTCGACGAGCCGCTCGCTCGTGGCGCGTGGCGAGAAGACCCGCCCGGGGTCGCCGACGAACGTCAAGCCGTGGAAGCGCGTGGTCATCTCCTCTAGTACAACGTAGCCCGATGGCTTGGATTCCCTTTGCGGAGGAAAAACAGGCGCGTTACTGCGAGCCGCACGGAGAATTGGACGAGCGCGGGATCGTCCGGCGCGGGAACGCCGCCTACGCGGCGGCGCTCGGGTTGCTGATGGCGGACGACCCGGCGGCCGGCCGGTGGTTCCGCCGCGCCGCGGCCTGCTGGCGCGAGAGCTGGGATGCCGGCGAGGGCCGCGAGTCGTGGGGACGGCCGGTCGGCGCGATCAAGGCGTCGCTGCTCGCCCGCGACGACGACGCCGTCGCGGGCTACGCGCGTTGGGCGCTCGAGCTCGGCACGGTCACCGTCGAGTCTCCGATCGGGCGGTACGCCGCAGCTCTGGCTCTCCTCTCGCTCGGCCGCTGGGTGGAGGCACGCCACGTGGCCGAGTCGCTGCGCAGCCGCGACGACTTCCCGCGTGAGGTCGCCGACGCACTTGCGTTCATCGCAGCACACGACGTGATCGGCTACTGCGAGTCGGTCGAGTCGGTGGTCGCGTCGTTCGAGATGCGCGAGGCGTATCTCGAGGACGCCGCTGTCGCCGACACCGCGCTCGTGCTCGCGGAGCTCGCGCGCCGTCGCGGGGTCGGCGTGCCGCTGCCGGCGTCACCGACGCTGCCCGCGACCGCTTCTTAGTCCGTGTCGCCTTGCTCGATCGTCGGGTGGAATGCGACGGTGATCGTCTGCTGCGGATGCGACTCGTCCTCGAGCTCCGCCAGCTTCTCGACGAGCTCGTTCAGCAGGCCGCGCACGGTGTCGGCGTCGAGCTTCGTGTGCACCTGTGCGCTGCGGAACTCGCCCGCCTCCGCGTAGAGGTCGAAGCCGCGCTGGAGCTCGCGCAGCTGCGCGGCCTGCACCTCGCTCGCGAGGCCGGCCGCGCGGATCTCCGAGCCGATCTTGAAGTGCTTCGCGACCGGCCGGTACGGCTTCTCGCGTCCGTCCGACGCGGCGAGCTCGATCAGCCCCGCGCGGTTGAGCATCCGGACGTGGAAGTGCAGGTGCCCGGGGTCGACCGACAGGCGCGCTGCGAGCTCGCGGTTGGTCAGCGGCCGGTCCGCGTCGCCCAGCACCTGGAGCACCTTCAGGCGCAGCGGATGGCCGAGCGCCTTGAGCTGCTCGGGGCGCTCGATCTCGAGGACGTCCTGGGGCGACGGCGTCGGTGACGGATCGCTCATCTGTGCTCCAGTTTGGACGCTGCGGCCGGATCGAGGAAGACCTCGACCGAAACGGGCGCCAGCCGGGTGAGGCTTGCGGGCACTGCTCGGCTGATCTCGCCGCTGAACGCGTTCGCGACCGCTTCGGCCTTGTCGGCGCCCGACACGAGGAAGACGATCCGGCGGGCGGACTGAATCGCGGGCAGCGTGAATGTGACGCGGTCGACGAACGGCTCGAGGCCGGCCGGCCCCCAGGTGGCGCGGCGGTCGTCCACGTCGAGTTGCGGCGAGCCGGCGAAGAGCGAGGCCATGTGGCCGTCGCTCCCGAGCCCGAGCAGCAGGAGGTCCAGCTGGACGCCGTCGAGCGCCGCGTCGTATTCGGCCGCGGCGGCTGCCGGCTCGAGCTCGCCCCGCATCCGGTGCACGAGCTGCGGCGCCACCGCGAGCCGGTCGAGGAGCGTCTCCTTCGCCAGGCGGTAGTTCGAGAGCTTGTCGTCCGGCGGAACGCAGCGCTCGTCGCCCCACCAGACGGTGACCCGGCTCCAGTCGGGCTCGAGCTCCGCGGCCCGCTCGTAGGTTTCGCCGACCGACGCGCCGCCGGTGAGCACGATCGAGCCTCCGCGGGCCGCTTGACCGGCCAGCAGCCCGGCCACGACGGTCGCGGGATCGTCGAGGACGTGGAGCTCAGGCTGCTGCGACATGGGGGAAGGGTATGAGACCGCGGTCGAAGCCCGCCAGCAGGTAGACGCTCGCGAGCCCCGCCCATTCGCCGTACGGTTCGAGTAGCACGTCCGTCTCCTCCGGCTCGACCCGGCGGCCCCAGAGCGTGGAGGCGAGCTTCGCCAGGCCGAGATCACGCGCCAGCCCGTGCTCGTAGCGGCCCAGTCCCTCGAGCGAGATGACGCCCACCGACCACGGGCCGAGGCCGCGCTCGCGTCCGAGCCGCGCCGCCGCGGCGCTCGACGGCTGCTCCTTCAGCCGTTCGAGGTCGAGCGAGCGGCAGAGCCGCACGAGACACGCGGCGCGGCGCGCGCCGAGGCCGAGCCGCCCGAGCTCGGCCGGCGAGAACCGGGCCAGGTCGGCCGACGTCGGCGGTGCATGGAGGCCCCCGTGAGCCGGCGTGGCGGCGCGGATGATCGTCCGCTCGATCTGTCGCGCGCGTCCAGCCTGGATCAGCTGCCCGGCGACGGCGCGCAGCAGAGCCTGCGCGACGGTCCCGGTCCGCATCGGCCGGAGCCCGCGCAGCCTCCGGATCGTTGCGCCGAGCAGCGGGTCGTCGGCGAAGCGGCGCAGGAACTCCGAGTGGTCGTCGTCGAGGCCGAGTGCGAACCGCACGTGGTCGACACCCGCGTTCGCTGTCAGCGGCGACGACGATCGTCCCGTCGGGGCGCTGCACTGCGTGCACGCGTTCGAGTTGGTCGTCGACGCGCACCGTCGCCCGATAGGTGCCGCCGCCGACCACCCGCGTGGCGTCGGAGGCGTGACCGCCGGAGACACGGAGGGAGTACGGCCCCCGCGGGCGGAGCTCGGCACGGACGGTCATCTCCGCCCGAGTCTAGGGATACGCTCAGCCGATGCTGCGCCGGGTTGCCTCGCGGGTGTCCATGCGGAGCCGCCGGCGGAAGCTCGACCTCCTGCTCGAGCTGCTCCAGCCCGGGCCGGACACGACCGTCGTGGACGTCGGCGTCACCGACGCTCCGTTCGGAGCAGGCTCGACCGACAACTTCCTCGAGGCGCTGTACCCGTGGCCGGAGCGGATCACCGGCGTCGGGCACACCGAGCTCGACCGGTTCGCAGCCGCGTTCCCGCGGGTTCGCGTCGTGCGTGCCGACGGCCGCGACCTGCCCTTCACGGACGGGGAGTTCGACGTCGGCTTCTCGAACGCCGTCGTCGAGCACGTCGCCGGCGGACGCGAGGGTCAACGGCGCTTCGTCCACGAGCTCTGCCGCGTGTCGCACAGCGTGTTCTTGACCACGCCCAACCGCTGGTTCCCGCTCGAGGTGCACACGCTGCTGCCCTTCGTGCACTGGCTGCCTGCCGGCGCGCGGCGGCGCGTGATCCCGTTCGACGACGTGCTCGATCCGCTCGGCCCGAAGGCACTCGCCTCCCTCTTTCCTTACAGCGTGCGGGTAATCAACACCGGCATGACGCTGATCGCGGTCGGTCCGCAGTGAGAAAGCCGGTCTGGGCGCTCCAGGTCCTGATCGTCGGGCTGGCGCTGCACAACGTCGTCGTGGCGCTGCTCTGGCGCGCCGGCGTGCGCGGGACCGCACTGACCGTCGTCTCGGCATGGAAGGACGTGCTGCTCGTCGTCGCGCTCGCCCTCGTCCTGCCGAACATCCGTCGCCCGCTGCTGCTCGCCGACTGGCTCGCGCTTGCGTTCGGCGCGCTCGTCCTTCTCTACGGCGTGTTGCCGCAGTCGTGGCTCGGCGGCGGTGCGACGCACAAGGGCGTGCTCTACGCAGCGCGCCATGATCTGCTGCCGGTCGGCGCGTACTTCCTCGGCCGCGGGCTCCAGCTGACCGATCGCGAGCGCACCCGCGTCTGCAACACGGTGCTTGCGACGGCCGCGTTCGTCGCCGCGTTCGGCCTGATCGAGGTCTACGCCGTGCCGCTCTCCTTCTGGCGTCACGCCTCAGGCTGGTTCTCCCACCAGCTCGGCCTCACCTACACCGGCCTCTCCGGACTGCCGGAGAACTTCGTCTACAACGCCGGGAACGGTGTCGTCTTCCGCCGGCTGACGTCGACGTTCCTGTCACCGCTCGCGACGTCGTACCTGCTGCTGGTCGCGCTGCTCTTCGTGCCGATCCGCCGGCGCTGGGGCCCGCCGCTCGCGGTGCTGCTCTTCGCGGCGCTGCTCTGGACACACACGCGCGCGGCGCTCCTCGCCCTCGTCGTCGTGTTGCTCGTGCTCGCGTTGCTGCGGCGGTCGCTGCGCCCGCTCGTATGGGCGGTGCTCGTTGCGGTGATCGGGCTCGCGTTCGTGAAGGGCTACGACCATGTCGGCCCGCGCACCCATTTCACAGCAGCCGAGCTGAAGACGCAGGAGCAGATCGCGAAGGAGCACCCGCAGGCCTCGAACGACGCGACGAGCGCCAACGAGTCTTCCACCAGCGAGCACCTGGCGTCTCTACGCGCCGGCGCGCGAACCGTCGCGCATCATCCGTGGGGCTTCGGACTCGGCAACTCGGGCGTCACCGCCGCCCGCACGCACGTCACCGTGCAAGCGGGTGAATCGACTTACACCGAGCTCGGCGTCGAGACCGGTCTGCTCGGCGCCCTCGTCTTCGTCGTCTGGTCGCTCTACCTGCTCGACGTCACGCTCCAGCGACGCCGGTGGGTGGGCGCAGCGTTTCTCGCTGTGCTCCTGCTCGGGCTGCAGACGGATGTGATCGGCGTTCCCTGGATCGCCGTCGTCGTCTGGGCGCTCGCCGGCGACGCTGCAACAACTTCGTGACGGTCCCGTTCGGACACTTGCGGCTCGACCGGCGGTTCGTACCGTTGATCGAGTGCGTGTGTCGCTCCTCGAGGTCGGACTGCTCGGAACGGCCGTCCTCGTCGCGGTCCTTGCCCTGTCGCGCACGTCCGGAGGGCCCACCCGTTCGGTCGTACGCGCGAGCTGGGGCCTGACGCCGGGTGTCCTCAACCCGGCGGTGACGCAGGAGACGATCCGCGCGACGATCTGCACGCCCGGCTGGACGCGCACCGTGCGCCCGCCTGTCTCGTACACGAACACTCTCAAGGCACGCCAACTCGTTCAGTACCGGGTCCACGGCCCGTTGTCGGCGTTCCAGGAGGACCACCTGATCAGCCTCGAACTGGGCGGCAACCCAACCGACCCGCGCAACCTATGGCCCGAGCCGTACCCGCGCGCAGCGGCGGTCGATCGAATCGAGAACGAGCTCAACCACAGCGTCTGCACGGGCTCGCTGACGCTCGCCGAGGCTCAGCGCCGGGAGTCGGCGCTCAAGCACGCGTCCGGCTAGCTCGTCGGCGGCGTGCCGAGCGCTTCGGTCAGCCGCGCGAGGAGGTTCAGCAGCCGCTTGCGGTCGGCGGTCGAGAGCGCAGCGGCCGCGGGCTCGAAGGCCGCCGACGCGCGCGCCTTGCGTTCGCCGACGAGCGCGCCGCCCGCGGGCGTGAGCTCGATCCGGACCGCGCGGCGATCGTCCGGGTCTGGTGTGCGCGCGACGAGGCCGAGCTCGTCGAGAGCGTCGACGGCCCGGCTCGCCGTCGGAGCGCTCGTGCCGATCCGCGCGGCCAGGTCGTTCAGCCGCAGCGGCCCGGCGGCGGCGATCTCGATCAGCGAGATCCGCTGCGTCGCCGTCATCGCCGGCCCGTCGTCGGCCCCGCCCGTCAGGCGCGTCAGCTCACGGACCAGCCGGCCGAGCTGGTCGAGGATCGCCTCACTGTCCGGTGCAGCGCCCATCTCACCCTAAATAGTTACACAACGCAATAGTTTCACCTTGTTGGTAGTATCTCCGAGGTGACGGACACCGTCCTCCAGCCGCAGCCGCGCGTCCGCGCCATCTTCCTGGCGCTCATGCTGGTCCTGCTCCTCGCCGCGCTCGACCAGACGATCGTCTCGACCGCATTGCCGACGATCGTCGGCGACCTGGGCGGCATCTCCCACCTTTCCTGGGTCGTGACGGCCTACCTGCTGACGGCGACGGTCTCGGGACCGCTGTACGGCAAGCTCGGCGACCTCTACGGGCGCAAGCGGGTGCTCCAGGCGGCGATCGTGATCTTCCTGATCGGCTCGGCGCTCTGCGGGCTCTCGCAGTCGATGGCGCAGCTGATCGCCTTCCGCGCGCTGCAGGGGCTCGGCGCGGGCGGCCTGATGGTCGTCACGCTCGCCGTCGTCGGCGACATCATCCCGCCGCGCGAGCGGGGCAAGTACCAGGGCTACTTCGGCGCTGTGTTCGGCGTCGCGACCGTCGTCGGCCCGCTGCTCGGCGGCTTCTTCGTCGATCATCTCTCCTGGCGCTGGATCTTCTACGTGAACCTGCCCGTCGGAGCGATCGCGCTGACCGTGATCGCCTTCACCTTCCATGCGAAAGAGGTCACGCAGCGCCACACGATGGACTACCTCGGTGCGGCGCTGCTCGCCGCGAGCCTCGGGGCAATCGTGCTCTTCACGAGCCTCGGCGGCACGACCTGGGGTTGGGGCTCGCCGCAGGTCGTCGGTCTGATGATCGCGAGCATCGTGCTCGTGCCGATGTTCATCTGGCAGGAGTCGCGCGCCGCCGAGCCGATCCTGCCGCTCGCGCTCTTTCGCAACCACACGTTCGCGGTGACGAGTGCCGTCGGTTTCATCGTCGGGTTCGCCCTCTTCGGCGCGATCACGTACCTGCCGCTCTATCTCCAGGTGACGAAGGGATCGAGTCCCACGCGCTCAGGCTTGCAGCTGACGCCGCTGATGGCGGGCGTGCTCGTCACGTCGATCCTGAGCGGACAGCTGATCACGCGGATGGGGCGCTACCGGTTCTTCCCCATCGCGGGCACGGCGATCATGACGATCGCGATGCTGTTGCTCGCTCAGCTGCACGCCGGCACCAGCACATGGGTCGCGGCGGCGTTCGCCACCGTGCTCGGCCTCGGGCTCGGAATGGTCATGCAGGTGCTCGTGCTCGCCGTCCAGAACTCGGTCGACCCGTCGATGATGGGGGTCGCGACGAGCGGCTCGACGCTCTTCCGTCAGATCGGCGGCTCGATCGGCGTCGCTCTGTTCGGGACGATCTTCGCGAACCGCGTGCGCGTCGAGCTCGCCGCCCGGCTCCCCGTCGGAGCGCACATCCCGAAGACGATCAACCCGGCCGGGATCAGTCACCTGCCACCTGCTGCGCACGCTGCGTTCGCCGACGCGTTCGCCGCAGCGCTGCATCCGGTCTTCCTGATGGCCGCCTGTGTCTCGGTGCTCGCCTTCGCGCTGACGTGGCTCCTCCGCGAGGTGCCGCTGCGCACCAAGGCGAAGCCGGGAGAAGCGGTTGACGCGGTTCCGCCGGGCGGGGAGCTCGAAGCCGACCTCGGAACCGCAGCTAGTCGCGTCGCTGCTCCACCGGCCCGGTCGTGAAGACCTCCCGGCGGGTGCAGGCGACCTCGTCCTCGTAGCGCTTGACCAGGGCCGCGATTCGCGTCGTGCCGATGAGCTCCGGGCCCTTCTCGTGCAGCGTGCGAATCCGATCGTCGAACAGGATCATCGGTCCCCCTTCGTCGCTTGCACAGCGAACGTACCGAGAGCTCTCCCCCTCCCGAGTGACGAACGGGTGAAGACCTGGGAACCTCTTAGGGATTGCACAGGGCGCGGTGCTTTGCTCTGAGCAGTGTTCTATCTGCGCTATCTGAGGAACGAGCTCGTCCGCCGTCGCGCGCGCACGATCCTGACCGCGCTGGGACTCGGTCTGGGCGTGGCGCTCGTGATCGTGATCGCCGGTGTCTCGAGCGGTCTCGACAAGGCGCAGAAAGAGACGCTGAACCCACTCGCGGGGATCGGCACCGACCTGACGGTGACGCTCTCGCCGCAGCAGCAGGACACGGGCGGCTTCCAGGGCGGCCCCGGTGGTGGCGGCGGCAACCGCGACCTGATCCAGTCGAACCTCTCCGTCGTCACCGACCTCTCGAAGCTCGGTAAGCCCGGTACGCACTTCGTCCACGATTTCTTCCTGCCGGGAACGCAGCTCACCTTCAAGCAGAACGCCGCCAAGCAGGTCTCGACGCTGGCCGGTGTCGCCCAGGTGACGACCGGGCTGACGCTGCTCGCCGAGCACCAGGAGGGCGTCGTGCCGAAGATCGTCGCAACGCTGAAGACGCAGGCGAAGACGATCACGCAGACGCGGCGCGTGCGTCCGTCCGCGTCCGACTTCGCCAAGATGCAGGCCTGCCTGGCCAAGGCCGGGATCAACTTCGGCCCCGGCAGCGGCAACGGCGGCGGCGGGCTCGGCGGCGGCAACGGCGGTGGCGGCAGCCTCGGCGGGAACGGCGCCCAGTCGAGCGCCCGGCGCGCTGCGCTCCAGAAGTGCCTGCCGGCCTCCTTCCAGCGGTTCCGCTTCACCTCGCCGAGCCAGACGCTCAAGCAGGTGCTGAACCCGCCGCAGACGAACATCAAGACCACCGCGTACACGATCGGCGGCGTCGACCAGACGCATCCGACCATGGGTGTCGTCACGACCGCGCAGGTGGTCAAGGGCAAGTACCTCTCGCCCGCCGGTGGCCGCCAGGCCCTCATATCGCAGACCTATGCCGCGAAGTACGGGCTCAAGGTCGGCTCGACGCTGAACCTGAACGGCACGAGGTTCCTCGTGGTCGGGCTCGTCAGCCCGCCGCTCGGCGGCCAGAGCGCCGACGTCTATCTGCCGCTCAAGCAGTTGCAGACGCTGGCGAACCAGAAGGGGATGGCGAACGTCGTGCTCGTCCGCGCAGCCAGCGGCAAGAACGTCTCGCAGGTGAAGCAGGAGATCCAGACGGCGCTGCCGCAGGCGCAGGTCGCGAGCTCGAAGGACGTCGCCGACAAGATCACCGGTTCCCTCGTCAGCGCGTCGAACCTCTCCCACGATCTCGGCTTCGTGCTCTCGATCATCGCGGCCGTGGCCGCCTTCCTGCTCGCGGCGCTCCTGACCCTGTCGTCCGTCGGCAAGCGGGTGCGGGAGCTCGGAACGCTGAAGGCTCTCGGCTGGACGCAGCGCATGGTCGTCCGCCAGATTGCCGGCGAGTCACTCGCGCAGGCGCTCATCGGCGGACTGTTCGGCATCGTCCTGGGCGTCGCGGTGTGCGTTGCCATCGGCGCCTTCGGGCCGTCGCTCAGCGCAAGCTCCACCACGGGCGGCGGCAATCTCCTCGGCCTGGGGGCTGAGACGGCGCGCACGGCGACCAGCTCGATCTCGCTGAGTGCGCCGGTCGGCGTCGCCATCCTCGCGATCGGATTCGGCCTTGCCCTCCTGGGTGGTCTGATCGCGGGGATGGTCGGCGCTCTGCGCGCGGCCCGCCTGCGTCCCGCCGATGCGCTGAGGACGGTCGAGTAGTGGATCCGCTCTACGAGCTGCGAGGCGTCACGAAGTTCTTTCAGCGGGGGCCGACGACGGTTCGCGCTCTCGACGGGATCGACCTCGACATCGCGGCGGGCGAGTTCGTCGCTCTCGAAGGGCCGAGCGGCTCCGGCAAGACAACGCTGTTGCAGCTGCTCGGCGCGCTCGATCGGCCGAGTAGCGGCGACGTTCGCTTCGAGGGAGCGGATCTCGTCGGCCAGCCCGACCACGAGCTGGCGGAGCTGCGCCTGCGCTCCTTCGGTTTCGTCTTCCAGCAGTTCAACCTGATCCCGACGCTGACCGCGGTCGAGAACGTCGAAGTGAAGCTCGTCCCGGCCGGCGGCGATCGCGCCCGTGCGCTGCAGCTGCTCGGCGAGGTTGGGCTCGCCGAGCGCGCCGATCATCTGCCCGCACATCTCTCGGGCGGCGAGCAGCAGCGGGTCGCGATCGCACGGGCCTTGTCGGTCGAGCCCCGCGTGGTGCTCGCAGACGAGCCGACCGGCAACCTCGACTCGGCGACCGGCGGCGAGATCATCGACCTGCTGGCGAACCTCGCCGCCGAGCACGGCTCGACGGTGATCGTGGCCACGCACGATTCGGAGCTGGCCGCACGCGCCCCGCAGCGCCTGGCGATGCGCGACGGCCGCCTTGTGGGAAACCCCGCACCGGCGTCCGCATAGCCCGGTGCTATAACGGCCCTAGGTGGCCAAGCCGGTCGAGCAGCTGGAGTCGGTGGTGATCCGCTTTGCGGGCGACTCCGGCGACGGGATGCAATTGACCGGCGGGCGGTTCACATCCGAGACGGCGCTGACCGGCAACGACCTCGCGACGTTCCCGGACTTTCCGGCCGAGATCCGCGCTCCGGCCGGGTCGCTTCCGGGCGTCTCCGGCTTCCAGCTCCACTTCGCCGACCACGACATCTTGACGCCGGGCGACCGGCCCGACGTGCTGGTCGCCATGAACCCGGCCGCACTGAAGACGAATCTCGGCGACCTGCCCAAGGGCGGCACTCTGATCGTCGATACCGACGCGTTCACCGACCGCAACCTGAAGAAGGCCGGCTACGAGACGAACCCGATCGACGACGGCTCGCTCGCCGACTACCAGGTGCATGCCGTGCAGCTGACCGGGATGACGGTTGGTGCACTGAAGGAGATCGAAGGCGTGACGGCACGCGAGGCGGAGCGCGCGAAGAACATGTTCGCGCTCGGGCTGATGTCGTGGCTGTACGGCCGCCCGACCGAGTCGACCGCGACGTACATCGAGAAGAAGTTCGCCAAGCGACCGGAGATCGCAGAGGCGAACCTGAAGGCGTTCAACACGGGCTATGCCTTCGGGGAGACGTCGGAGTCGTTCGCCGTGCAGTACGAGGTGAAGGCCGCAAAGCTGCCGCCCGGGAAGTACCGCCAGATCACCGGGAACATGGCGCTCTCGTGGGGGCTGCTCGCCGCGTCGAAGCTCTCCAAGCTGCCGCTGTTCCTCGGCGCGTACCCGATCACGCCCGCCTCAGCGATCCTCGAGGAGCTGTCGAAGCACAAGAGCTTCGGTGTGCGGACGTTCCAGGCCGAGGACGAGATTGCGGCCGCCGGAGCCGCGCTGGGTGCGTCGTTCGGCGGGGCGCTCGGCGTCACGACGTCGGCCGGCCCGGGCATCGTCCTGAAATCGGAGACGATCGGCCTCGGTGTCGCGCTCGAGCTGCCGCTCGTCGTGGTCGACGTGCAGCGGGCCGGCCCCTCGACCGGGATGCCGACCAAACCCGAGCAGGGGGATCTGCTGATGGTGCTCCATGGGCGGAACGGCGAGTCGCCCGTGCCGGTGCTTGCTGCAGGGACGCCGGGCGACTGCTTCTACGCGGCGATCGAGGCGGCTCGGATCGCCGTCACCTACCGCACGCCCGTGTACCTCCTCTCGGACGCGTATCTCGCGAACGGCACCGAGCCCTGGCGCATCCCCGACCTGGCCGCGCTCGATCCGATCGAGGTCGAGTTCGCCGCAGCGGACGGGACCGAGTTCGAGCCCTACCGGCGCGACCCGGAGACCCTCGCGCGGCCGTGGGCGATCCCCGGCACTCCCGGCCTCGAGCACCGCATCGGCGGGCTGGAGAAGGCGAATATCACCGGAGCGATCTCCTACGACCCCGACAACCACGATCTGATGACGCAGCTGCGGGCCCAGAAGGTCGCCGGCATCGACGTCGGTGTGCAGCCGGTCGATCATCAGGAGGGCGCGGACGTGCTGGTGCTCTCGTGGGGCGGCACCTTCGGCCCGGTGCACGCAGGCGTGCGCCGCGTGCGGGCGAACGGCGGCAAGGTCGCGCACGCGCACCTTCGCTGGCTCAATCCGTTCCCGGCGAACCTCGGCGATGTGCTCGGAAGCTACGACCGGGTCCTGATCCCGGAGATGAACCTCGGCCAGCTGCTGCAGCTCGTCCGCGCGAGGTACCTGGTCGACGCGGTCGGCTACAACCGCGTGACGGGCAAGCCGTTCAAGGCGGGGGAGATCAGAGATGCGGTGGAGGCGCTGCTGTGAAGCTCACCGCCAAGGACTTCAAGTCGGACCAGGAGGTCCGCTGGTGCCCGGGCTGCGGCGACTACGCGATCCTCGCTGCGGTGCAGAGCTTCATGCCCGACCTCGGGCTCGAGCGGGAGAAGATCGTCTTCGTCTCGGGGATCGGCTGCGCGGCGCGTTTCCCCTATTACATGCAGACCTACGGGATGCATTCGATTCACGGCCGCGCGCCGGCGATCGCGACCGGCCTCGCGGTCTCCCGCCCGGATCTGGCCGTGTGGGTCGTCTCGGGCGACGGTGACGCGCTGTCCATCGGCGGCAACCATCTGATCCACGCGTTGCGCCGCAACGTCAACATCAAGATCCTGATGCTGAACAACCAGATCTACGGCCTGACGAAGGGCCAGTACTCGCCGACGAGCGAGCAGGGGAAGGTGACGGGCTCGACGCCGATGGGCAGCGTCGACTATCCGTTCAACCCCTTGAGCCTGGCGCTGGGCGCGGAGGCGACGTTCGTCGCGCGTGCGCTCGACATCGACAAGCCCGGCCTCACCGACGTGCTGCGCAGGGCGGCGAAGCACAAGGGCGCGGCGTTCGTCGAGATCTACCAGAACTGCAACATCTATAACGACGGCGCGTTCGGCTTCGTGCGCGAGGAGAAGGACAACCGTCTCTACATCGAGCATGGCAAGCCGGCAGGCGACACCGGCATCACGCACGACGAGACGGATTTCGCGACCGCGTTCGCGCTCTCGCGGATCTCATATGCCTCGCACGGCGTCGTGCCGCTCGGTGTCTTCAGGGACGTGCCGCGCGAGAGCTACGACGAGCTCGTCCAGGGGCAGCTCGACCACGCCACGGGCGACGGCGACCTGCAGGCGCTGGTCGGCTCGGGCGACACCTGGCAGATCACCTGAGCTGAGCGCGCGTCAGCTCGTCAACGACTTGGCGGCCTGCCGGTCGCGCGGGATCCTCACGACCTTCGAGGCGAGCCCGAGCTTTTCGAGCCCCGTGATCACCCAGCCACCCGGGTCGAGCGCCGCTTCGAAGCGCCGCATCCCGTGGAACGCGGACGACGGGAACGCGTGGTGGTTGTTGTGCCAGCTCTCGCCAAAGGAGATCAGGCTCAGCAACCAGACGTTGCGGCTGTGGTCGGTCACCTTGAAGCGACGACGTCCCCAGAAATGGCAGACGGAGTTGATCGAGAACGTGACGTGGTGCAGCAGGAAGATACGGATCGCGCCACCCCAGAGGAGTGCGGTCAGCGCGCCCTGCCACGTGCCGGAGATCGCGTAGCCGATCGCGGCCGGCACGGCCAGCGACACGACGAGCCACATCCAGAAGAGTCTCGAGATCTGCCTCATCCCGCGTTCGGTCAGCATGTCGGGCACGTACTTCGTCAGGTCCGCGCGCCCTTCGGCGACGAACAGCCAGCCCATGTGCGCGTGGAAGAGATTCTTCGCCGCGGCGAAGAAGCCGTTTCCCGCGCCGGTGTGCGGACTGTGCGGGTCGCCGTCGACGTCCGAGAACTGATGGTGCTTGCGGTGGTCGGCGACCCACACGAGCACGGGCCCCTCGACCGCCATCGAGCCGAGGATCGCGAGCGTCCAGCGCATCCACTGCTTCGTCTGGAACGCGCGATGCGTGAAGAGGCGGTGGTAACCAACCGTGATCCCGACGCCCGTCAGGACGTAGCCAACGGCGAGCAGAGCGAGGTCGGTCCAGCTCACCCAGGTGTTCCAAAGCAACCCGATCGCGGCGACGAGCCCGACGAACGGGAGCACCACTCCCAGGAGGTTCGCGAACTTGTGCGCGCGTGTCATCTGGGCGGACGGTAGCTTCTCTCGCCGTGGGCGCGGTCATCTTCCAGGTCTACATTCGGTCGTTTGCCGACTCGAACGGCGACGGAATCGGTGACCTGCCAGGGATTGCGGCCCGCCTCGACTACTTAACAGAACTCGGCATCGATGCGATCTGGCTGAGCCCGGTGCACCCGTCGCCGAACGTCGACTGGGGCTACGACGTCGCCGACTATCGCGCCGTCCACCCCGACTACGGCACGCTCGCCGATCTCGACGCGCTGATCGCCGCCGCCGGTGCGCGAGACATCGAGATCTGGCTCGACCTCGTCCCGAACCACACCTCCGACCAGCACGCGTGGTTCAGCGACCGCCCCGAGTACTACGTCTGGTCGGAAGAGGTGCCGAACGACTGGACGTCGATCTTCACCGGCGCCAGCGCCTGGCGGTACGACAGGCGCCGGCGACAGTATTACCTGCACCAGTTTGCACCCGAGCAGCCCGACCTCGACTGGTGGAACCCCGCTCTCCGCGGCGAGTTCGAGGACATCCTCCGGTTCTGGTTCGACCGCGGTGTTCGCGGCTTTCGCGTCGACGTCGCTCACGCGCTGATCAAAGACCGGGACTTGAGAGCAGGCGTCGGCTTCATGCGCGAGCGGCCGGAGGTGCACGAGATCTATCGGCGCTGGCAGGAGATCGCCGGCGAGTACATCCCGAAGCCGACGTTCATGGGCGAGACCTACGTCGAGCTCGAGCACCTGTTTGCCTACTACGCGCACCTCGATCTTGCGCAGAACTTCGCGTTCCTTCGTGCCGAGTTCGACCTCGACGAGCTGCGCCCGATCGTCGAGACCACGATGCGCGACCTGCCGAAGGGACGAGAGCCGGTGTGGTTCGGCTCGAACCACGACCACTCGCGTCTTGCGACCCGCTGGGCCGGCGGCGACGAGCGCAAGCTCAAGGCGGCGCTCTTCCTGCTCCTCACCCTGCCGGGCAGCGCGATCCTCTACCAGGGGGACGAGCTCGGCCTCGAAGACGGCGCGGTCCCCGCCGAGCACATCCGCGACGTCGCCGACCCGCCGCGCGACCCCGAGCGCACACCGTTCCCGTGGACCCGCAGCGGTGAGGAGTGGCAGAGCCCCTGGCTGCCGCTGGCCGATACGTCGCGCAACGCCCAGGACAGCATGATCCTCCCGTACACGCGAGAGCTGATCGCGCTGCGCAGGGAGCTCGGCGACGGCTATCGCACGCTCCGCAGCGAGCCGGGCGTCTGGGCCTACGCGCGTGGGGACAAGACCTGCGTGCTCAACATGACCGGCGACGTCGCTGCGCACGAGGGCCACACACTCGACGCGTGGCAGGGAATGGTGCTTCCGTGACCGCGTACAGCGATGCCTGAGGACCACTTCGGGGAGCGGATCGCCGCTCGGTACGACGACGACGCCGAGATGTTCGATCCCGCCGTCGTCGTCCCCGCGGTCGACTTCCTCGCCGACCTCGCAGGAACCGGCGCCGCACTCGAGCTCGGTATCGGCACGGGCCGCATCGCGCTGCCGCTCGCGGAGCGCGGAATCCGCGTGCAGGGGATCGACCTCTCGACGGCGATGGTCTCGCGCCTGCGGGCCAAGCAGGGCGCCGAGGAGATCACGGTGACGATCGGCGACTTCGCGACGACCCGGGTCGACGGGACGTTCGCCCTCGCGTACCTCGTCTTCAACACGATCATGAACCTGACGACGCAGGAGGAGCAGATCGCGTGCTTCCAGAACGTCGCGGCGCACCTCGAGCCGGGCGGGTGCTTCGTGATCGAGGTGATGGTCCCGGAGCTGCAGCGCCTCCCGCCGGGAGAGACGTTCCGGCCGTTCCAGGTCGGCCCGGAGAGGCTCGGCTTCGACGAGTACGACGTCGTCTCCCAGGGGCTCGTCTCCCACCACTACGTGCTGGCGGACGGAGCCGTCGAGGTCGTTGCGATGCCGTTCCGCTACGTGTGGCCGGCGGAGCTCGACCTGATGGCGCGGCTCGCCGGGATGAGGCTGCGCGAGCGCTGGGGCGACTGGCGGCGCGAGCCGTTCAAGAGCGAGAGCCGCAAACACGTCTCCGTCTGGGAGCGAACGGACTAAGGAAGCCTGGTCGACCCGTCCTCGGCGATCGTCCAGTGCGGGTTGTGTGCGACCTCCCACGGATGACCGTCGGGGTCGACGAACACTCCCGAGTACCCGCCCCAGAACGTCTCTGCGCCCGCTCGCGCGATCCGAGCGCCCGCCGCGCTCGCCTCGGCGATCACGGCGTCCACCTCGGCCGGCGAGCGCACGTTCAACGCGAGCGTCACTCCGACGAAGCCGCCGCCGTCCTCGACGCCGCTGTCCTCTGCGAGCCGGTCACGACTCCAGAGCCCGACGATCACCCCGCCGGTCTGGAAGAAGACGACGTCGTCCCCGGGGTCGGCGCGCGTCACCCAGCCGAGCGCCTCGTAGAACGCACGCGCCCGCGCGAGGTCCACGACTCCGAGGGTGACGAGGCTGAGGCGCTGCTCCATCGACCGGCTACCTCGGCGGGTGGCCGAACTCGCGCATCAGGGCGTCGAACTGCTCCCACTCGAGCGACCAGGTCCGCTTCGCCTTGCCCGGCTTCCAGTCGACGGAGCCGCGGCTCGCCTTGAGCACGCCGAGCCGCTCGCCGTCCTGCTCGACGATCACCTTGATGTCGACGTTGCCGACCGGGAGCTCGTGGTCGATCTTCAACCCGACGGAGTGCGCCATCGGGCGAGTCTACGCTCCGAGACCGACGGCTCTAGGCAGCCTGGAGCCGAAGCCGGTTCATCAGCGCGAGCGACGCGGCGTTGTCGGGCGCGATGTCCGCCCGGAACGAGTCGATCCCGGCCGCGCGCGCGTCTGCGGCGAGGCGCTCGATCAGAACGGTGCCGATGCCGCGGTGCTGCCAGTCGTCGGCGACGGCGAACGCCACCTCCGCGGACGTTCCGTCCCGCACGAGCCGCGCGATCCCCACCGGGTCGCCGTCGACCAGGGCGACGAGCACATGGTGATCCTCGTCGACCCGCGAGAGCTGCTCGAGGTCGGACGGGAGCAGCACGTTCTTCGCACCTCCGAACCGGCGCAGGCGCGACGCTGGGCCGAGCCGGTCGAAGACGGCCTGCACGGTCGCCTGGTCGCCCCGGCGCAGCGGCCGTACCGTGACACCCTGGATGAACTCGCACCGCATCGATTCATGATGCAGACGGGGCATGGCCTGCCGCGTCGGTTGGACGGGCCATCTTTCGCAGATGGCCCGTCCGGGCCACTACGCTCTCGGGTCATGGAGCAGGAGATCCGCCATCTCGACTTCGAGAGCAGGCGCCTCGCCTACTCGACCTACGGCGAAGGCCCGCCGATCGTCGTCGGCCCACGCTGGGTCTCGCACCTGGAGGAGGAGTGGGCCGACGCCGACCAGCGTCCGTTCTACGCCGAGCTGGGGCGCACGCATCGCGTCGTGCGCTTCGATCGCCTCGGGTGCGGGCTCTCCTCCCGTGAGCTCGAGCCGCGCCCCACGGTCGAGTCGGAGAGCCGTCAGCTCGAAGCCGTGATCGACGCCGTCGGCGGCACAGCTGTCGTCTTCGCCTCGTCCTGCTGCTGCCTCGCCGCGTCGCAGCTCGCGGTCCGCCGGCCGAGCGCGATCGACAAGCTCGTCTACTTCGGCGGCTACGCGTCACGCTCGGACATCCCGGACGCGACCAAGGCGTCGCTGATCGCATTCATCGGCTCGAACTGGCGCCTGGGCGCCCAGATGCTCGCCGGTCTCTTCGATCCACATGCCTCGGGCGACGAGATCGCGCACTACACACGCATGCAGCGCGCCGCCGCGAGTGCCGAGGCCGCCTCGATCTTCCTCGAGCTCGACCTCTGCGCCGACCTCCGTGACGTGCTGCCGCGCGTGGCGGTGCCTGCGCTGGTGCTGCACCGCCGCGGCGACCGCACGGTCCCGATCGCGCGCGGTCGCGAGCTCGCCGGGCTGTTGCCGAACGCGCGCTTCGTCCCGCTCACCGGCGACTCGCATCTGCCGTGGCGCGACGATCAGCGCGAGCTCTTCCGCGCGCTCGCGGGCTTCCTGCACGGAGAGGCCGCACCGGAGCTGAACGGCGCGTCGCCGCTCACGGCGCGCGAAACCGAGGTGCTCCGCCTCGTCTCGACGGGGATGTCGAATCGGGAGATCGCGTCGACGCTCGTGCTCAGCGAGCACACGGTGCACCGCCACATCGCGAACATCCTGCGCAAGCTCGCCCAGTCGACACGCGCGAGCGCGGCGACGCACGCCACGCGGGTCGGCCTGATCTAGGCGGAGATCCAGGCAGCGATCCGCCGGCCGACCGCCTCTCCCTGATCCTCCTGGAGGAAGTGACCGGCGCCGGTGAGCGGCGGCTCGAGCTGCGAGTTCGGCAGGAGCTCAGCCATCACCTCGGCGGCGCCGCGGGAGAAGATCGGATCGCTGTCGGAGAAGAGGACGAGTGCGGGACGGTCGAACGAGCGCAGCTCCTCTCGCACCTCGAGCATCCGCGCCGCGTTCGGATGATCGCGCGAGGTGGGCACCAGCTCCGGGAACTGCACGATGCCGACGCGCGATTCCGGGACGGGGAACGGAGCGTCGTACGCGGCGATCACCTCGTCGGGCACCGGCTGCACGAGCGAGAGGCGGATCAGCTGCCCCGCGACGATCTCGGTGCCGACGCGGCGCATGAACGCCTGGAAGCGCAGCCACTCGTCGTTCGGCGCCCGCGCTCCGATCCCCGTGTTCAGCACGACGAGGCGGGCGATCCGTGCGGGGTTCTCGACGGCGAAGCGGAAGCCGATCGGGCCGCCCCAGTCCTGGACGACCAGCGTGATCCTCTGCAGATCGAGCTCGGCGGCGAAGCGCGTGATCGACTCGACGTGGCGGTCGTAGCTGTAGAAGCCGGGATCGGTCGGCTTGTCGGAGCGGCCGAAGCCGAAGTAGTCCGGTGCGAGGCACCGGGACGAGCCCACGACCTGGGGGATGACCTTCCGGTAGAGGAACGCCCAGGTCGGCTCCCCGTGCAGGAGCAGCACGGGGTCTCCGGCGCCCTCGTCGACGTAGTGCATGCGCAGCCCGTCCTGGTCGAGGTAGCGCGCCTCGTACGCGTAGCCGGGGAGATCGTCGAAGCGTGCGTCCGGTGTGCGATACACGCTCACCGGGAAAACCTAATCCGCAGAAAGCACCGATGCGGCTTTTGGGAGTGAGACGGCAGCCTGCCTGCTGTGAGCGCTCTCGACCTCGCCCGCTGGCAGTTCGCCGTCACGACGCTGTACCACTTCCTGTTCGTCCCGGTGACGATCGGGCTCGTCTGGTTCGTCGCCGCGTTCCAGACGGCGTGGCACCGAACCGGCGATGAGCGCTGGCTGCGGGTGACCCGCTTCTTCGGGAAGCTGTTCCTGATCAACTTCGCGCTCGGCGTCGTCACCGGCATTGTCCAGGAGTTCCAGTTCGGGATGAACTGGTCCGCGTATTCGAAATACGTCGGTGACATCTTCGGCGCGCCGCTCGCGATGGAGGGCCTGGCGGCGTTCTTCCTCGAGTCGACGTTCCTCGGCCTGTGGATCTTCGGCTGGGACCGGCTGAAGCCGAAGGTCCATCTCGCGACGATCTGGATCGTCGCGATCGGCACGACCGCCTCGGCCTATTTCATCCTCGCCGCGAACTCGTGGATGCAGCACCCGGTCGGCTACAGGATCAACCCGGTCACACATCGCGCCGAGATGACATCGATCGCACAGGTCCTCACCAACTCGACGCTGATCCGCGCCTTCGGCCACACGATCGCTGCCGCCGGGCTGACCGGATCGATGCTCGTGCTCGCCGTCGCCGCGTGGCATCTGCGCAGAAATGCGGGGGAGACCCTCTTCGGATCGGTCGTGCGAATCGCGCTGTGGGCGACCCTCGTCGCGGCAATCGCGACCGTGCTGCTCGGTCACACGCAGGCGCAGCTGATGACGAAGCAGCAGCCGATGAAGATGGCCGCCGCAGAGGCGCTCTACCAGACCAAGACCGGCGCGCGCATCTCGCTCTTCGACCTGGGCCCGTGGCAGCGGCGGCCGACGAAGTCGCTCTACTCGATCGCGATCCCGCACGGGCTCTCGATCCTCGCCGACAACTCCTGGGACGGAAAGGTGCTCGGCATGAACGACATCGAGGCGGCGTACGTCGCCAGGTACGGCCCGGGAAACTACCGGCCGATCATCGCCGTCACCTACTGGAGCTTCCGGATCATGTCCGGGCTCGGCTTCCTGGCGATCCTGATCGCAGCGATCGGTCTCTGGCTGGCGCGCGCGCCGGGGCGACTCGAACGCTCCGGGCGTTTCCTGCGCGTCTCCGTGTGGGCCGTCGCGGTGCCGCTCACGGCCAACCTCGCCGGCTGGCTCTTCACCGAGGTGGGGCGGCAGCCGTGGGTCGTCCAGGGCCTGCTGCTGACGAAGAACGCCGTCTCGCCCACCGTCGGGCCCTGGTCGGTGGGTCTCACGCTCGCCGGCTTCACCGCTCTCTACGGCGTGCTCGCGGTCGTCGAAGGCGTCCTGATGATCCGCGCAGCTCAGAACGGCCCCGAGCCGGTGGGCACGTACCCGGCGCCCGCGGACGGCAGTCCGATCCGACTCCCGGCGCTGACCTACTGATGCTCGTCGCAACCGCAACTCACGGCTACTGGAATCTGCAGTCCTTCTGGTTCCTCCTGATCGGGATCCTCTGGACCGGCTACTTCGTGCTCGAGGGATTCGACTTCGGCGTCGGGATGCTGCAGCGTTTCATCGGCAGGACCGAGGAGGAGCGGGGCACCCTCGTGCACACGATCGGGCCGGTCTGGGACGGCAACGAGGTCTGGTTGCTCGTCGCGGGCGGCGCGACGTTCGCGGCCTTCCCGGCCTGGTACGCGACGCTCTTCTCCGCGTTCTACATCCCGCTGTTCCTCATCCTGATCGGGCTGATCGTGCGGGGTATCGCCATCGAGTACCGCAACAAGCGAGAGGGCTCGGAGTGGCGCGCCCGCTGGGACACACTGCTCGCCGTCTCGAGTGCGGTGCCGGCGCTGCTCTGGGGCGTCGCGTTCGCAGACTTCGTCAGGGGCATCCCGATCAACGCCGCAGGGACCTACACCGGCAACCTGCTCGACCTGCTCGTGCCGTACGCCCTGCTCGGTGGACTGACGACGCTCGCCCTCTTCGTCTTTCACGGCGCGCTCTTCCTCACCTTGCGCGTCGACGGAGAGCTGAAGAAGAGAGCGCGCCACGCTGCGCTCGCCGCCGGGCCGATTGCGGCGGTGCTCGTGCTCGTCTTTCTCGTCTGGACGTACGTCAACGCCGTGCATATCCACGAAAAGGGCATCGTGCCCGGCATCGTCCCGATCGCGGCGATCGTGCTGCCGTTCGTCGCGGGGACCCTCGCGCGCGCAGGCCGCACGGCCTACGCGTTCACCGCGACCGCGCTCTCGATCGTGCTTCTGACCGCAACGCTGTTCCTCAACCTGTACCCGCGCGTGCTCGTCTCCAGCACCAACAAGGCGTACAGCCTGACGATCTTCTCGACGAGCTCGACCCACTACACGCTCACCGTGATGTCGATCGTCGCCGTCGTGCTCACCCCCATCGTGCTGCTCTACCAGGGCTGGACGTACTGGGTCTTCCGCGCTCGCCTCACCGGCGAGGACGCGAAGCCGCTCGATGCGCTCGCGCGCTCGCCGCTGGGCTCGAGCTCCGGCTCCTAAGATAGAGAAGGATGCGTCCGCTCGACCCGAGGCTCGTGCGGGAGGTTCCCGCCGTGCGCAGATACCTCGGGGCGTGCGGTCTGCTGGCTCTCGCGTCGGCCGTCGCGATCGTCGCGCAGGCGGCGCTGCTCGGACGCATCGTCTCCGGGGCGTTCCTCGGGCACGAGGGCCTCGACACGCTTGCCCGCCCACTTGCCGCTCTCGCCGCGGTCTCGGTCGCGCGCGGGCTCTTCGGCTGGGCGTTCGAGAGCGCCGGCGCCGTCACTGCCGCGACCACTCTCGCGACGCTGCGAGCCCGCGTCCTCGCCCACCTCGTCCGCGCCCGTCCCGGTGGCCTCGTCGAGCTGCAGGCCGGCGAGGTCGCCGGGGCTGTGCTCGACGGTGCCGACTCACTCGAGCCGTACTTCGCACATTTCCTCCCGCAGCTGGCCCTCGCAGTCGTCGTTCCGCCCGTGCTGCTCGTGTGGGTGGCGTGGCACGACGTGACGTCGGCGATCGTGCTCGCGTGCACGGTCCCGCTGATCCCGATCTTCGGGATCCTGATCGGCAAGGCGACCGAGCACGCGACGATGCGCCGCTGGCGGGCGCTCTCGACGCTGTCGGTCCACTTCGTCGACGTTGTCCGAGGGTTGCCGACGCTGCGCGCCTACCGGCGCGGCGCCGCCCAGACCGAGGCGATCGCGACCTACACCGACGACTATCGCCGCACCACGATGTCGACGCTGCGCATCGCATTCCTGTCGGCGTTTGCACTCGAGCTGGTCGCGTCTCTCGGCACCGCGCTCGTCGCCGTCGAGCTCGGCATCCGGCTCGTGCACGGCACCGTCGGCCTCGCGCCGGCATTCGCGATCCTCGTGCTCGCTCCTGAGCTCTACGCACCCCTGCGAGCCGCATCGGCGCAGTTCCACGCCAGCGCTGACGGGATTGCCGCGGCGGGCCGGCTGTTCGAGTTGATCGATCTCGAAGCGCCTGAGGCGGGCGCCGGAGCCGCGCCCGAGCCGGGCGTGCTGCGACTCGAGCGCGTGAGCGTCTCCTACCCCGAGCGTGGCCGGGTGCTCGACGCAGTCGACCTCGAGCTGCAGCCCGGGGAGCGCGTCGCAGTCGTCGGCCCGAGCGGCGCAGGGAAATCGACCTTGCTCGCGCTCTTACTCCGCTTCGTCGGTGCCGAAGGAGGCCACGTCACCGTTGCGGGTATCGATCTCGCCGCGGTCGACCCCGCCGCCTGGCGGCGGCGCATCGCGTGGGTCCCGCAGCGGCCGCTGCTCGAGCCGGGAAGCGTGGCGGCGGCAGTGCGTCTGGGTGTCCCGGCCGCGGCCGACTCGGAGGTGGCCGCGGCCCTCACCGCCGCCGGCCTGGCCGTTCGCCTCGACGCCGACGTGCTGACGCTCTCGGCCGGCGAGCAGCGGCGAGTCGCATTCGCCCGCGCGTTGCTCCGGGCCGCGCCGCTCGTGCTGCTCGACGAGCCGACGGCGCACCTCGATGCGCGTTCAGCCGAGACGATCGTGGATGTGCTCGAGGCGCTGCCGCGCTCGCGCACCGTGCTCGTGGCGACCCACGACCTGCGCGTACTGCGCGCGGCTGACCGGGTGCTGGAGCTGCGCGGCGGCAGGCTCGAGGCGTATGGCCCGGCGGAGGCCGCATGAGGCTCCGCTTCGCGGCCGCGATCGCTCTCTCGACGTTGACGCTGGCGGCGGGCGCCGCCCTGCTCGCCACGTCGGGGTATCTGATCTCGCGCGCGGCGACGAGGCCCGACATCCTCTCGCTGACGGTCGTGATCGTCGGTGTTCGCTTCTTCGCGCTCGCCCGCGCCGTGCTGCGCTACCTCGAGCGGCTCGTCTCGCACGACGCATCGTTTCGCTATCTCTCACGGGCTCGCGTGCGGTTCTTCACCCGCCTCGAGCCGCTCGTGCCGGACGAGGTCGGGGGCGCACGGACCGGTGATCTCTTCAGCCGCTTTGTCGCCGATGTGGACGCGCTCCAGCACCTGCTCGTTCGCGTCCTCGCGCCGCCGATCGCAGCGCTCGTCGTCGGCCTCGCAGCGATCGCAGTGGCGGGCGCGTTCGCACCGGCCGCCGGTCTGGCGCTCATGGGCGCGCTCGTCGTCGGCGGCGTTCTCGTGCCGCTTGCGGTCGTCGCCGCCGGACGGGCGGCCACCGGCAGGCGCCCCACGGAGCGCGCTGCGGTCGCCTCCGGCGTCGTCGATCTGCTCAATGCGCTGCCGGAGCTGGTCGCCTACGACGCCGCGGACGACCGGCTGGCGCGGCTCGCGGAATCCGACCGGCAGGTGCGGCGCTCGGCCCGGCGCCAGGCACTTGCCGCAGGCGCCGGGGACGGTGCGGTGCTGGCTCTCGGCGGGGTTGCCGTCGCCGTCGTGCTCGCCGCGTCCGTGCCGGCCGTGCGCTCCGGCTCGCTGAACGGCGTGTTTCTCGGGTTGCTCGCGCTGCTCACGCTCGCCGTCTTCGAAGGCGTGCGGGCCTTGCCGCCGGCGGCCGAGCAGTTCGTCGCGACCCAGGCCGCCGCCGGGCGGCTGAACGAGTTGACCGCGCGTGAGCCGGCTGTCCGCGATCCGATCGCCGCGCGCCCGCTCGAGGGCGTGCCGGTGCTTCGCCTCGAGGACGTTCACGTCCGCTATGGGACGAGTGAGCCGTGGGTGCTGAAGGGCGTCGATCTGACCCTCGCGCCCGGCCGGCGCGTCGCGCTGCTCGGCGCCGAGCGGCGCGGGGAAGACGACCCTCGCGCATCTGCTCGTGCGCTTCCGGGACCCGGACGTCGGCCGCGTCACCCTGGCCGGACACGATTTGCGCGACTACACACAGGACGACGTCCGGCGTGTCGTCGCGCTCGCGGGCCAGGACGCGCACCTCTTCGCGACGACAATCCGCGAGAACGTGCGGCTCGCGCGCCCCGAGGCCGACGACGACGACCTGATCGCGGCTCTTCGTCGCGCCCGCGCCTGGGACTGGGTCGAATCCCTGCCGGACGGTCTCGACACAGCGGTCGGAGACGAAGGAACGCAGGTCTCGGGAGGAGAGCGCCAGCGAATCGCGCTGGCGCGCGCCTTCCTCTCCGGCGCGCCGCTCCTCGTGCTCGACGAGCCGACCGCCCACCTCGACGACGAGACCGCGGCGAGCCTCCTCGACGACCTGCTCGACGAGACCCGTGACGACGGCGTGCTGTTGATCACCCACTCGTCACTCCGCCTCGACCGCTTCGACACCGTGGTCGAGCTCGAGGACGGGCGAGTCTAGAAGCGCGCCGCTCTCACGCGGCGAGACGTTCCGGAGCAGCCCGTACCGGGAGGCGGGTCGGTGCGGGAGCGCGCGGCAGCTTCACCGCGGCGGCACCCAGCGCGGTCATGGCGAGCGCGCTCGCTCCGCCGACGATGAACGCCAGCTCCGTGCCACCGCGGTCGCACATGAAACCGACGATCAACGCGCCGAACGGGGCCAGGCCGTTCCAGGCGTAGTAGTAGAGCCCGAGGACGCGGCCACGGATGTAGTCGGCGCTCGCCAGCTGAAGTGCCGAGTTGGAGTTCGCCGAATAGCTCGTGAAGAAGACGCCGCAGACGAAGAGCACCGCCCCCGCGAACAGGATCGAGTGGAGCGGCGCGAGCAGGAGCTCGCAGAGGCCGAAGCCGGCCGCGCCCGCGAACATGACGCGCCACCTCGCATTCGCCATCATCGCCGCCGAGAGCGCGCCGACGAGCGCACCCGCGCCGAAGCAGGCCGAGATGATCCCGAACGTCCGCGGGCCGGCAGCCAGCGTGTCCTTCGCGAGCAGCGGCAGGATGATGTTGAAGTTGAAGCAGACCGACGAGAAGACGACCATCATCGACAGAATCACGAGCACCGTTCGATTCCGCCGTGCGTACGCGAAGCCCTCGCGCGTGCCGCGCCAGAACGTCGGTCGGCGCCGGTCGAGCAGCGGGTAGAGCTCGGACGTGCGCATCGCCAACAGCCCCGCCAGCACCGCGACGAAGCTGACCGTGTTGATCGCGAACGCCCAGCCCGCGCCCCAGGCCGCGATGATGATCCCGGCGAGCGCGGGACCGAAGATGCGCGCCGTGTTGAACAGGCTCGAGTTGAGCGCGATCGCATTCGGCAGCTCGTCCCGCCCGACCATCTGGAACGTCAGGTTCTGCCGCGCCGGCGCATCGAAGACAAGCGCTGTGCCGGTGAAGACCGCGATCGCGTAGACCTCCCAAAGCTGTACGTGGCCGAGCAGCGTGATCCCTGCGAGGACGGCGGAGAAGAACATCTGCACCGACTGCGTGACGATCACCGTCCGGCGGTTGTCGAACCGGTCGGTGACGACGCCGGCGAGCAATCCGAGCAGCGTGAACGGCCCGAAGCGGCAGATCGAGAGCACGCCGACCGCGAGCCCGCGCGAGTGGGGAGCGAGCTGCACGACGAGCCACGCGAGCGCGATGTTCTGCATCCACGTGCCGGCGACCGACGTCAGCTGGCCGGCGAAGAAGAGGCGGTAGTTGCGGTGTCGCCTCAACGAGGCGAACGTACGGCCCGAAGCGTTGCGAAGGACCGTCACTCGTCGCCCAGCAGCTTCTCCAGCGCGTCGATCGATGCTTCGATGCTCTCCCGCTCCTCCGGCTCGAGCCGCTCGAGACGCTCGACGAGCCAGGCGGTCCGCTTCTTGCGCACCGACTTCAGCACCTTCTCGCCCTCGGGCGTCAGGAAGAGGCCGATGCGGCGGCGGTCCGAGGCGCGGGTGCGCTCGATCAACAGAGCTGCCTCGAGGCGGACGAGCTGGCCCGACATCCCGGGCGCCGAGACGCGCTCGCGCTCGGCGAGCTCGCTGGCCGTGATGCCGGGGTTCAGCTTGATCGCGGTGAGCAGGGAGACCTGGCCGCCCGTGACCCCGAGGGAGTGGATCTCCCGGCGGAGCTCACGCGCGAGCCGGAGCAGGACGGGCCGGAGCTTGCCGGCAATTGTCATCGGATCGTTAACCACGCGAATCATTAAGGTCGTTAACCATCATAGCTAAAACTGCCAGGCTCCGCCGGCGACGAGCCGCACGCGGCGGCCGGACTGCGTGACGCCGAAAGCGTCCAGCGCGTCCGTCCCGATCATCACGTCGATGTGGGTCCTCGACCGGTTCACGCCGTAGCGCCTGCGCCCGATCGGGACCGTCCTCGTCTTCGCGAACCCCGACCCGAACGCCATGTGCGCGGCGGCGTTCTCGTCGAGGAGGCCGTTGTAGTAGATCCTGCCGGTCTGCCCGATCCTCGAGGAGGCGTCGACGAGCGCGATCTCCCCGAGCCGGTCCGCGTTCGGCGTCGCCGCGAGAAAGCGTGCCAGCCAGTCGCGGTCGGCCTCGCGCCTCGCCGCGAGCCGGACGAGCCTGCCGCCGCGGAACTCGCCGGTCAGGCCCTCGATCACCCGGCCCCCGAAGCTGCGCGGACGCGAGCAGCGGAACGTCCCTTCGGTGGCGGCGGCGTCCGGCGAGATGAAGCACTCCTCGGTCGGGACGTTCATGGCGATCTTGCGGCCCCAGTGGTCCTCCTCGCCGCCGCCGCGCCAGATCGAGAACGGTGCGATCCTCAGCCGCAGGTCGGTCCCGTCATCGAGGACGTGCAGTTCCTTCAGGTCGAGTCTGGTCAGTCGTGCGGCACGCCGGCGCAGCGCCGCGAGATGCTGTGTCCAGCCCTTGTGGCCCGGCGGGTCGCCCGGCCCGATGCGGCAGAAGGAGAGGAGCTCTTGCGCGAGCTTTCGCTTTGCCGTGCGTGCGTCCAGGTTCGGGAAGACGCGGGTCGACCAGGCGTCGGTCGGCCACGCGCAGATCGTGCCCCGGAGGCGGGCCTCGCGCCGGATCCGCGCGAGGTGCCGGTTCACGCCGCCGTTGTCGGCAGCGACGCGCTCGGGCGAGAGGCCGGCGACGACGTCGAGCTCGTATTCGCCCATCACCTGGACGATGGCGACGCTCTCCTCGCCGAGCGCATGCGACTGCGCCTTCCGCCACGGCGTCTGGTGACCGAGGGCGCCCTTCGGAGCGTGCTCGATCCTCGCGGCGTAGACGCGGTTGTCCTCGTACGCCACGTCGACGGCGAAGGCGCCCGTCCGGTAGGCGGACTCGGCGATCGCCACTGCGAGCTCGCGATGGCCCAGGCTGACCATCTCCAGCAGCGTGTCGCCGCGCCGAAACGCGATGCAGCCACGCACGATCAGCTCCGCGTAGCGCCGGAGCTCCTCCTGCTTCATCGGTCCCTCAGGCATCTCCCGGGGGACGCTAAACGCTACCGTCAGGCAATGCCGAATCCGCTGGACTCGCTCAAGGCCCTCGGGGTGGAGCTGCGCCAACAGATCGGTGAGGAGCTGGACCTCGACGTGCTGCGCCGCCAGGAGCCGCCGCGCCCGCTGGAGGAGCTGCTCGCGGAGCTCGATGCGCTGCCGGGCCTCGAATCGGTGAAGGAGCAGGTGCGCGCGCTCGTCGCATTCCTGCGCGTTCAGGCCCGGCGCAAGGAAGCCGGGCTTTCCGAGACGGCGACGACCCAGCACCTCGTCTTCCTCGGCAACCCCGGCACCGGCAAGACGACGGTGGCGCGCCTGCTTGCGCAGATGTACCGCTCGATGGGCCTGCTGAAGCGCGGCCAGCTCGTCGAGGTCGACCGGGCCGGGCTCGTCGGGCAATACGTCGGCCTGACGGCGATCAAGACGGAGCGCGTCGTGCGTAAGGCGCTCGACGGCGTGCTCTTCGTCGACGAGGCATACGCGCTCGCGCGCGAAGGCGAGCGGCTCGACTTCGGCGACGAGGCGATCGAGACGCTGCTGAAGCGCATGGAGGACAACCGCCATCGGCTCGTCGTGATCGTCGCGGGCTATCCGCGCTTGATGAACCGGTTCCTCGAGTCGAATCCGGGCCTGCGGTCCCGCTTCTCGCGCGAGATCGACTTTCCCGATTACTCGACCGACGAGCTCGTTGCCATCTTCGGCCGTTTCGCGACAGATGCGGAATACACGCTCGGCGAGGGAACGGCGGACGTCCTGCGCTCGATCTTCGGCGGCGCCGAGCGCGACGAGCGCTTCGGCAATGCGCGCTTCGCGCGCACGCTGTTCGAACAGTCGCTGAACGCCCAGGCATTGCGTCTGGGCGAAGGCGACGTCGAGCAGTTGGGCCACGAGGAGTTGATGTGCCTGACCCCGGAGGACCTCGCCGCCGGCGCACGCTCGCTCGGCGAAGAGCCCGCTGCGCCGCGCGGCGGCTGGTTCGGCAGGCGCCGCTGAGTCGGTAGAGACTCTGGGTCGTGACGACGCCCCTGAACGTCTGGGAGTACGAGCAGCTTGCGGCGGAGCGGCTCGACGCAGGGGCTCACGGGTACTACGCGGGCGGGGCCGGAGACGAGCTGACGCTGCGCGACAACGTGGCGGCGTTTCAGCGCTGGCAGCTCAGACCCCGCGTTCTCGTCGACGTCGCGGACTGCACGACGAGGACGACCGTGCTCGCTCAGGAGCTCTCGATGCCGGTCGTCGTTGCCCCGGTCGCGTTCCAGCGCGTCGCGCATCCGGACGGCGAGGTGGGGATGGCACGCGCGGCGCTCGCTGCCGGCACGGCGATGTGCCTCTCGACGCTTGCGACGTCGACCCCAGCCCAGGTTGCCGAGACGGGGGCGCAGCGCTGGTTCCAGCTCTACGTCTTCCGCGATCGGGAGCTGACTGCAGACCTCGTCGCGCAGGCCCGCGAGTCCGGCTTCACCGCGCTCGTGCTCACCGTCGACACACCGGTGGTCGGTCGCCGCGAGCGCGACCACCGCACCGGCTTCACGATTCCGCCCGAGGTCGCCGTCGCGGCGCTCGGCCGGGGCGGCATGACGCCGGCCGAGGCGTTCGCGCAGATGTCCCAGTCGGTCAGCTGGCACGACGTCGAACAGCTTGCGTCCGACGCCGGCCTGCCGGTGATCGTCAAGGGTGTGGTGACCGCGGAGGACGCCCGGCTCGCGTGCGAGCACGGCGCCGCGGGCCTCGTCGTGTCCAATCACGGCGGCCGCCAGCTCGACGGCGTCGCCGCCACGATCGACGCGTTGCCGGAGGTCGTGGACGCCGTCGACGGACGGATCGAGGTGCTGCTCGACGGGGGCGTGCGGCGCGGCGGCGACGTGGTCAAGGCACTCGCGCTCGGCGCGCGGGCCGTTCTCGTCGGCCGGGCACCGCTCTGGGGGCTGGTCGTGGACGGCGAGGCCGGTGCTCGTGCCGTGCTCGAGCTGCTGCGCGACGAGATCCTGCTCGCCCTGAAGCTCGTGGGCTGCAGCTCGCCCGGGGACGTGACGCGCGACCGCGTGCAACCGCGGGCCGGCCGACTACCCTGATCCCATGCAGAGGGCGGTCGCGCTGATCGCTGCGACGGCGGCGGCGGCGCTCGCGGTGGGGAGCCCGCACGTGCGCGCGGATGCGCCGGCCGGGTGTGGGCTTCCGTCGTCCGGGCCGGTGTGGATCGACTACGCGGGCCACGATGCGCCGATCGCGGCGAAGCCGGGGCTGGTGCTTGCGGTCTCCTCCGGCACGGCCGTCCCCGCCGCGATGCGCGCGGCCGGGGCGGCGACGATCTTCTTCGACCTGCACCTGAACGGCCGCGTCGGGACGCCGAGCGCGCCGGCCGACCCCGCGACGATCGCCGCCCGCGCACAGAAGGAGTTCGACTTCGCCGTCCAGGTGACCGGCTGCAGCACGCCGCTGATCGCGGAGAACGAACTGTTCGGCGCGCAGACGCCCACGCCGTGGACGGCGACGACGGCGCAGTATCGAGCGAACGTCCTCCAGCTGCTGCAGGCGCTGGATGCGCTCGGCGCGACGACGGCGATCACGATTGCGAACCCGCCGAACACGGGCGGCGATGCCGCTTCGTGGTGGAGGGATGCGGCGAAGGCGTCGATTCTCGTCCGGCAGGTGTACTTCACCTCACCCCGGCCGAAGGGGCTCTATGCGCTGGGGCCGGTACGCGCGAGCCGCTCGATGCGTCAGGGCATGCGCTCGCTCGTCGCGCATCTCGGTCAGATCGGGATCCCGGCGAACCGTGTCGCGCTCGAGCTGCAGTTTCAGTCAGCTCCGGGCGAGGGCGGCCGGCAGGGCCTGCAGCCGACGTCGGCGTGGCTCGAGTTCGTCAAGCTCGAGGCGCTCGCAGCGAAGCAGGTGGCGAGCGAGCTGCCGCTGGAGGGCATCTGGTCGTGGGGCTGGCCGTCGTTCTCGGCCGCCGGCAACGATCCCGACAAGCCGGCCGCCGCGTGTGTCTATCTCTGGGCGCGCGCTCCGCGTTTCTGCGCTGCGCCCGCGCTCGCCGGCCCGACCTTCGACGTCTCGCGCACCGAGGGGCAGTTGCTGCTCCCGGCGGGCGTGCGGTGCCTCCTCGGTGACGCGCGGATCCTGAAGAGCGACGTCGGCCGCACCGCCGCGATCAGCGGCGACCTCGAGTCGGCGGCAACTGCGCTCCTGCAGCGTGCTGTCCTGCGGGCCGAGGAGCCGATCGACGCGATCACGGTGCTCGCCGCCGAGCGCGCAATCGTCCGTGACCGTTTCGGCGGCAGCGCGGCGCGGTACCGGGCGGCCCTGGGCACGGCCGGCCTGACCCTCGCGGACGCGCGCGCGATCATCGCCGACCGGCTTGCACGGGACCGCGTGGAGGAGCGCTTTCGGCCGCAGCCGCCGAGTGCGGCGCAGATCGCGGCGTTCCTCGCCACGTATGCCGCCACGCGGGTGCGGCTCGTCTCGGTCGAGCCCGAGGCGCCGTGGCTCGGCGACGCCGTCCAGGGCTACGCGGTCGACACGATCGCGCCGCGCCAGGTGTTCGGCCTGCGCCAGAACCGCCGGTCGACGATCGACACTCCGGACGGGCGCTTCACGGTGCGACCGCTCGGGCCGCCGTTGCCGCTCCTCGGGCTGCCGCCGGCCGACGCGCAGGCGGTTGCCCGCGGGGTGCTCGGCCGCTTTGCCAGGGACGACGTCTACGAGCGCTGGCTGGCGACGGAGCAGACCCGCCTGCTCGCCGGCGCGGTGTGCGCACGCGACGCCCTCCCCGCGAAGGGCGACGTCGACCTGACGGCCTGGGCGCCGTTTCTCGGCGACTGAGCGCTGGCACACTGGCGTAGTGCGTTTCGTCGTCTGCCTTGCGTGCCTCGGGGCACTCGTGATCCCCGCGGCTGTGCGCGCCGACGGCGATCCGGCGAGCGACTTTCTGATCGCCAACGACGTGTACCTGCCCTACCCGCCGCCGCGCCGCCGCCGCCCGCGCCGAGTTGTCGGCTGCACTGGCGGCGGTCCACAAGCAACACGGCAAGGTGAAGGTCGCCGTGATCGCGACGCCGAACGACCTCGGTGCGGTCCCCAGCTTGTTCGGCCGTCCGGCCCGCTACGCGAAGTTTCTCGGGCTCGAGATCGAGTTTTCCTACAACGCCGCGTTGCTCGTGGTGATGCCGGCCGGCTACGGCTTCTACAAGGGCGGCCACGCAACGTCCGGCGCCGACGCGACGCTCGCCGCTCTGCCGGCCCCGGACAAGTCACCCGATGGGCTCACCCGCTCCGCGGCTCAGGCCGTCACGGCGTTGCGACGTGCGGGCGCGCTTGCCTTCACCGATACGAAGAAGCCGTCGGCGTTGCCCTTCGTCGCGAGCGCCCGGGCGGGCAAACCGGTCAAGCTGGAGTACCAGGCCGCTGACGACAGCGGCCGTGCGGCGGTGGTGCTCACCGTGCTCGACGGCAGCCGCAGGATCGCCTTGTTCAAGCGCCCTGAGGGGGCAGCGGTGCTGGGTTTCGTCTACTCGGTCACCTGGCACGTGCCCGCTGCTGCTGCTCACCGGGTTCTCGCATTCTGCGCCCGTGCAACCGATCCGAGTGGGAATCGCAGCCCCTTGACCTGTGCGAAGTTGACGGTCCGGTAGCGTTCCGCTGATGCGCTCGCCGTTGCGAGGCAGGCTTCCCGCCGGCAACAGCCTGCTGTTGGTCCCTACCGCCTCGCTCGTCGTCCATCAGCTGCGCTACACGCTCACCTACGGCTCGCGCGCGAACGCAGAGTTGACCGCGCAGGGCCACTCCTATCTCTCCTCGCTGACACCCTGGTTCGTCTTCGCGCTCGGCATCGGCCTCGCGCTCTTTCTGCGCCGGGCGGTTCATGCGCTGCGCACCGGGGATGCGGGGGTGGTCTCGCGTCTTTCGTCCCTGACGGTCTGGCTGCTCGCCTGGGCCGGGCTCGTCGCGATCTACGCGATCCAGGAGCTGCTCGAGGAGCTCCTCGCCTCCGGGCATCCCGGAGGCGTCGCCGGTGTGTTCGGGCACGGCGGTTTCTGGGCCGTTCCCGTCGCCGCGGTCGTTGCAGGTGTCGTCACACTCTGCATGCGTGCCGCGCGCGCGGTGTTGCGTGGTGCGGCGGCTGCGCGCTTGCGTCTCTGGCCCCACTCGCTCCTGGTCGCTGTTCCCGCCGGGCGTTCGCTGATCGCTCCGGCCCCGCTCGCCCGCGCGTATGCGGGCCGTGCGCCTCCGTTCGTACCGGCGTTTCGTTAGTCGAAGCGCAGGCCCTCGGGCCTGAATGGTCACGCCGTTGCCGCGTGCGTCGCCTGCGAGCACCTGCGCTCCGACTCGATCTGACAACGACCTGTGAACGAAGGAGCCATTGACGTGAAGAAGAAGGTCTTGATTGCTGCCGCAGTCACTGCGCTGGTCCTGCCGGCGGCGGCGTTTGCGCACGCGCGGGTCAGCCCGCCTGTGTCGCTCGCCAAGCAGCTCCAGCTCTACAGCCTCGCGGTGCCGACGGAGAAGGACAACGCGACGACCACGAAGATCGTCCTGACCGTCCCGAAGGGCTTCGGTATCGACTCTTTCGCGCCGAGCCCCGGCTGGCAGCGTGTGCTGCAGCAGAGCGGATCGGGCGACAGTGCCGTGATCCAGAAGGTGACCTGGTCCGGCGGGTCCGTCCCGACGGGAGAGGACTCGGTCTTCCAGTTCCTCGCCCAGCCCGCCTCGAGCGGGAAGTACACCTTCCAGGTTCAGCAGACCTACTCGGACGGCTCGATCGTCAACTGGGACGGCTCGGAGTCGTCCGACGCCCCGGCCCCGACGATCGAGGCGAAGTCGTCGCTCGGCGGCGGCGGCACCCCGGTGGTGACGATCGTCGCGATCGTCCTCGGCGCGCTCGGAGTCATCCTCGCAGCGGTCGCGCTGTTCACGCGTGGCAGTGGGAAGAGGGAATTGGCGTGACCCAGCGGGGGCGGGGCGTTGCGGTCGCGACGCTCGTCGCGTTGGCTCTGGTCCTGCCGGGTGTGGCGTCCGCGCACGCCTACCTGGTCAGGACCGTGCCCACGCCGAGCGGGATCCTCAACGCTCCGCCCCCGGCTGTCGCCCTGACCTTCGACGAGGCGGTCGAGCCGCGCTTCGCGATCATCTCGGTCACGAACGCCGCCGGCCGCCAGGAGACGACGGCGCCGGTCAGCCGCTCGCCGGCAAACCCCGACACGCTCGTGGTGCCGCTCCGCCCGCACCTTCCGGAGGGCTGGTACCTCGTCTACTGGCGTGCGATCTCCGTCGACGGCCACCCCGTCCAGGGCGCATACACCTTCGCGATCGGCCCGAATGCCGGGCCCCCGCCCCAGTTCCAGGTGCCGTCGATCGCGGGGACGGCGACGACGCCCAAGCTGCTGGTTGCTCGCTGGCTGGCCTTCCTCACCGTGATGACCGCGATCGGCCTGTTCGTGCTGCGGATCGCGATCGCCCGGCCGCTGCTCCGGCGTGTCGAGGGGACGAGCCTCCGGGCCGTGTCGGTCGCCATGGTGGCCTTCTCGGTCCTCGGCCTGCTCGCGATCCCGGTCTACCTCGAGATCGCGACTGCGATCGACTCGCTCCGGTCGGACTTCGCGGTCGGGGCACTCGTCCCGCTCTTCCGTGTGACGGCCTTCGGGCGCGGCTACGTCGACATGGAGATCTGCTTCGCCCTGTTCTGCGCCGCGTCCTGGATCGCGGTCTGGGTCGACCGGCCCCAGCGCGAGCACCGCTCCATTGCCGAACTCGCGGCCACCTCGGGCGCTCTTGTCGCCGCGGCCGCAGTGCTCGTCCTCCCGGGCACGTCCGGGCACGCGGGGCAGACGTCGCCGCGCGGACTGTCGCTGCTCCTCGATTGGCTCCATCTCGTCTCCGGCTCGGTCTGGCTCGGGGGGCTCGTCGGCCTGCTGCTCGTCTGGGTGACCCTCTCGCGGGTGAACCGCGTGGCCGGCCTCGCCGTCACGGTCCCGCGCTTCTCGAACGTCGCTCTCGTCTCGGTCCTCGTCCTGATCGCCTCGGGCACCGGCGCGACGATCATCCACATGCCGGTCCTCGCCGCGCTCTGGCAGACGTCGTACGGCAAGACGATCCTCGTCAAGATCGGCCTCTTGCTGGTGGCCATGCTTCTCGCCGCCTTCAACCTCCTCCGCACGAAGCCACACCTCGCCGCAACGCGGGAGCGGCCCGACCTCGGGCCGCCCGCATCGAGGATGTTGAGCCGACTCGTCACCGGAGAAGCCGTGATCGTCGCTTGCGCAGTCTTCGCGGCTGCCCTCCTCTCGAGCCTCGCTCCACCCGCGAAGGCGCTCGGGGAAGTGGGATCAGCGGCTGCCCACGTCGGCCCGGGCAAGGTCGTTCAGGTCGTCCACAAGAACGGCTATACGATCAAGGTCCTCGTCTCCCCGAACCGGGCCGTGGTTCCGAACAGCTTCGCGCTCCAGCTCACGAAGGGAACGACCCCGGTTCGCGGTGCCGACGTGACGCTCCAGTTCGCGATGCTCGACATGGAGATGGCAAACCAGGAATTCCAGCTCACCGAGACGCGCCCGGGCATCTACTCGCGGCCCGCCCCGGCGCTCGTGATGGTCGGCCACTGGGCCCTCACGTACACGATCACCCCCAAGGGCGGCCGGCCGTTCACCGTCCTCGTCGTCGACCACGCGACCGGATGAGCCGGCCCACGAACACGAACGGCGGCATCCAGATCAGGTTCCTCGCGGCCCTGGTCGCACTGGCGGCGGGCGTGGCTGCCGCGATCATCGCGATCCTTGTCATCCAGACGGTTCTCGCCTGATGTGCCGCAAGCGACTGCTCGCGCCGTTGTTGGCGCTCGCCGCCCTCGCGGTTCCGGCGTCTGCGTCCGCGCACCCGAAGTCGGCGACCGTCGCCCTCGACTACCGGCTCGTTCTCGATCACGCGACCCGCGTGCTCCCAGGCGTCAAGGTCAGGATCTTGGACGGCGACCGCTCACTGCGCATCGGTGTCCGACGCGGCCGGCTGATCGTGCTGGGCGACCTTGGTGAGCAGATGCTTCGGATCGACGAGTCCGGCACGTGGGTCAACGAGGCATCGGTGACGGCCCAGGCGGCGCGGCTCACCGCGACCGGCAGTGGCTGGCGGCGCATCGGCGGCTCGACCTTCGCCTGGCACGACCATCGCCTCGCACCGCCGCCGTACGACGGTGGGCGAACGGGAACAGTCGCCCGGTTCGTCATCCCGGTCACCTTGAACGGGGAGCACGTGTCGCTCGGCGGCGCGTTCGTTCGCTACCGCCGCCCGTCGCCGTGGCCGTGGGTCGCCGGCGCGGCGCTCGTGGTGGTGACGGCGGTCGTGGCGACGCGGCTCGTGCCGGGGCTGCGCTCGCCACTCGCGCTGGCGCTCGGCGTCGTCGCCGGGGTCGCCGCGCTGACGGCGTTCGTCACGTTCGGTGTTGCCGATGCGCCGAATGGACAGGCGGCCTGGGCGCAGATCGGGCTCGGGATCGCCCTGGCCGTCGCGGTTGCCGCTGCGCTCGTTCGACTGAACGGCGAGCGCCGCGTCGTCCTGGCGGGGCTCGTCGGCGCTGCGGCCGCCGCTGCGAGTCTCGGCACGCTCGGAGTGTTTCGCCATGGGGTGATCGTCTCCGTCCTTCCCGGCGCGGCGAGCCGCAGCGTGTGCGCGCTGGCCGTCGCGGCCGGGATCGCTTCGGCCACGACGGTCTTCGTGGGGCATCAGGGGGCGTCGTGATCGTCTCGCCGCCGCCGGTGTACCCGTGGCCGATCGGGGTTGGTCCTCGCTACCACCCGACTGCGTACAACGCTGCGGTGAGCTCCGGCCGGCCGGTGGGCGTCCTGCGCTGCACGAGTGGCGGCCCGAGTTTCGCGGTGCACATCGAGCTCTTTGCACAACGCCGGGTCGTGATCGTTCCGCCCGGCATAGGCGTCGGCCCGCGAGGGTGCACCTATCCAGTGCGCACAACCGCGCCGACCGGCGTCGTGCAGGTCGCCCGGCGCGGCCTGAGACTCGGCGACGTGTTTCGTGTGTGGGGGCGACGGCTCTCGCCGTCGACGCTGCTGTCGTTTCGCAAACGCGTCGCCGTGTTCGTCGGCGGCCGGCGCTGGCTCCGCGACCCTCGAGCCGTCCCGTTGACGAAGCACGCTCAGATCGTGCTCGAGGTCGGCGGCTACGTCGCGCCTCATCCCAGCTACCTCTTCCCGAAAGGAGACGGATGACCCGGCGCCTGTTGCTCGCGTCGTTCGCGCTCGTGGTGGTCACGGCCGGTTGCGGCGGCTCGTCGAAGCCCAACCTCCCGACGATCGGCGCGGCGCACACCTACGCGCTCACCGGCTTCCAGCCGTCGACACCCGTGGTGGTCGGAAAGCCGACGCAGGTGTCGTTCACCATCACCCAGCCGAACGGCAAGCCCCTGGTCGACTTCAAGCGCGGACCCGGTCCGCATACCGGCGTGCACTTGATCATCGTGCGCCGCGACCTCGGTTCGATCGTGCACGTGCATCCGCCGATCGGCGCGGACGGCAAGATCAGCCAGACGGTCACCTTCACAAAGCCAGGCCCGTACCGTGTCGTCGTCGATGCGTACCCGAACACCACGGGCCCGCAGCGGAACTTTCAGCTCTTCGGTTCGTTGCGGGTAGCGGGCCGCTACGCACCCGAGAAGCTGCCCCCGTTCGCATCGACGCGGGTGGTCGACGGCTACAGGATCACCCTGCATGGACGGCCGACACTTCACGCGATCCAGGCGGGAGCGTTGACCGTCACCGTCACCGACCCGAACGGTAAGCCGGCCGAGTTCACCCCGTGGTACGGCGCGCTCGCGCACGCGATCTTCTTCCGCCAGGGGACGCTCGACTACTTCCATACGCACGTGTGCGCGCCTGGAGCCTCCGGCTGTACCAGCTTCCTCGGGGCAACCAAGGTGACCGGCAGTTCCTCGACACCCGGGAAGTTGACCGTCGGTGTGCTCGTGCCGGTCGCAGGCACGTGGCGCCTCTTCCTTCAGACCAAGGTGAACAACCACGTCCTG
The DNA here is from genome assembly GCA_963821575.1 of uncultured Thermoleophilia bacterium. Classification (GTDB taxonomy): domain Bacteria; phylum Actinomycetota; class Thermoleophilia; order Gaiellales; family Gaiellaceae; genus PALSA-600. Next base: position 33,814 of record CAWGEJ010000005.1, on the reverse strand, counting down.
ACCGCGCCGTTCACCCTGGCAGTCAAACCATGACGAGGAGCCGTCGCGTGCTCGTGAGGTCGGCGCTGGGTAAGCGCGCGACGCTGCTCGCGCTGGTCGCCGCGCTCGCCGTCGTCCCGCTTGCGCGGGCGGACGGCGATCCCGCGAGCGACTACCTGCTCACACGGTCGACCTTCGTGCCGCCCGACCTCGGGATCTCGAAGGCGGACGCTGCGCGGCTTGCGGCAACAGTCGCATACGCGCAGGCGCACGGCTTCACGATCCACGTGGCGCTCATCGGGAGCACCTACGACCTCGGCTCCGTCAGCTCCCTCGACCGTCAACCGAAGCGCTACGCGCGCTTCCTCGGCACCGAGCTGACGCTCGTCTACCACGGGCGACTGCTCGTCGTGATGCCGAACGGCTTCGGCGTCACGCGCGGCGGCAAGCCGCTGCCGGCGGGCCAGCGGGTGGTCGACCGGCTGCCCGCGCCCGGGGCCAGCGGGCCGCGGCTCGTGCAGGCGGGGATCGACGGAGTGCGGGCGCTCGCCGCATCGGCGGGCATCCACGTCCCGCCTCCCACCGCCGCGTCGAGCTCGAGTGGGCAGAGCGTGCTCGTCTGGGGCGCGGCGGGCGCGGCCGTCCTCGTGGTCGTCCTCGTCGCCGGGCTCGTTCTCTATCGCCGCCGTCGCAGCGGATAGCCGGGTTTTCCTGGTCTTTTCGCGGAGGAGGGGCCCGCGAGATGTCGAATATCGGCCGGTTCTGTGGTAGCCTCCGGTCTTCTTCGAGGGGGGAGAGGTTTGAAGAGAACGCGTATCGCTGCGCTTGCGTGGGCTTTCGTGGTCGTGCTCTTCGTGGCGGCCGGGACGGGCTCGGCTGCACTCGCGCCCGCGGGTGCGGTCCGCGCCGCTGCGGTCAAGCATGTGTGCACCTCGTCGCTCACCCGGAACGCGAACTGCGGGGCCGAGGTCGTCGCCGACGCCGCTGGAGCGCCGCTTGCAGGGTCGACCCCGCCCGCGACCGCGCTCAGCCCCGCCGAGTTCCAGAAGGCGTACAACCTGCCGACGAGCGCGCCGGCCCCCGCGACGATCGGGATCGTCGACGCCTACGACGATCCGAACATCGCTGCGGATCTCGCCGCGTACAGCGCGCTCTACAACCTGCCTGCGTGCACCACCGCGAACGGCTGCTTCCGCAAGGTGAACCAGATCGGCGGTACGAGCCCTCCGCAGACGAACTCCGGCTGGGCGCTCGAGATCTCGCTCGACGTCGAGATCGCGCATGCCATCTGCCAGAACTGCAAGATCCTGCTCGTCGAGGCGAGCTCGGCATCGGTCAGGGATCTCGGGATCGCGGAGAACGAGGCCGTCTCGCTCGGGGCCAACGTGATCTCGAACTCCTTCGGCGCGCGGGAATATCTGGGCGAGTCGTCCGACGAGAGGAACTACTTCGACCATCCAGGCGTCCCGATCACGGCGTCGACCGGTGACAACGGGTACGGGGTGGAGTTCCCGGCTTCCTCCCGCTATGTCACCGCGGTCGGGGGCACGACGCTCTCGGTCGCTGCCGACGGAAGCTATCTGGGCGAGACGGCCTGGAGCGGTGCCGGCTCCGGCTGCTCGCTCTACATCCCGAAGCCGGCGTGGCAGACCGACAGCGGCTGTGCCCGCCGGACCGTCGCCGACGTCTCCGCCGACGCCGATCCGAGCACCGGCGCGGCCGTCTACGACTCGTTCCCGTACAGCGGACAGTCGGGCTGGTTCCAGGTCGGGGGCACGAGCCTCGCGACCCCGCTGATCGCGGCGGCGTATGCGCTCGCCGGGAACACCGGTGCGGTCCTCGACGCCTCGGGCCTCTATGGGCACGCCGGGCTCCTGCACGACATCACGGCCGGCAGCAACGGCAACTGCCCAGCGGCCTATCTCTGCACCGCGGGCGCCGGTTACGACGGCCCCACCGGCCTCGGGACGCCGAACGGCGTCAGCGCGTTCTCGTTCGGCTCCTCCGGGCCGCCGCCGGCCCAGGACTTCTCGCTCGGTGCAAGCCCAACGAGCCAGACGGTCGCCCCCGGCGGCAGCACGACGTACACGATCAACCTGACAAGGCTCGGCGGGTTCTCCGGCAGCGTCGCGCTGTCGGCGACCGGGCTCCCGGGTGGGGCGTCGGCCGGGTTCGCTCCGGCCTCGCTCAGCGGCAGCACCGCGAGCTCGACGCTCACGATCAGCACGACCGGGGCGGTACCTGTCGGCAGCTACCCGTTCAGCGTCAAGGGCACGAGCGGCTCGCTCACGCACACCACCCCTGCCACGCTCGTTGTCCAGTCCAGCGTCCCGGCCGACTTCGGCGTGGGTGTCTCTCCCGCAAGCCGGACTGTCGTTGCAGGGGGCTCGACCACCTACACGGTCAGCATCAGCGGCACCGGCGGGTTCTCGGGGACGGTCAGTCTCGGCGTGACCGGTCTTCCGGGCGCGGTGTCCGCGGGGTTCAGCCCTGCATCTCTCGCCCCGGGCTCCTCGTCGACGCTGACGGTCACCGCCGGTGCGCTGCTCGCGGCCGGGACGTACCCGTTCACGATCACCGGCACGAGCGGTGCACTCGTGCACTCGGTTGCAGCGTCGCTCGTCGTACAGCCCGCCGCATCCGCCGACTTCTCGATCAGCGTCTCGCCGTCCTCGGCGACGGTGCCGTCAACCGGCACGACGACCTTCACGGTCGCCATCACGCCGATCGCCGGCTTCTCGGGCCAGGTGACGCTCTCGAACAGCGCTCCGCCGGCCGGGATGACGCTCTCGTTCTCGCCGAACCCGACCGCATCGACCTCGGTGCTGACGGTGACCACGAGCGCTTTCTCTCACCAGCGCATCGCGACCCGAATCACGATCACCGGGAAGAGCGGCAGCCTCACCCACACCGCGACCCTGAGCCTCAACGCTTGAGCAGCGTCCCTCCGACACCTCCGGCGGTGTAGCCGACCCCGGGCTACCGACCTCATCCCTCCCCCCAAAACCTCGTGAGCCTCCCCTCATCAGCCCGCCGAGCCGCGCTCGTCGGGGCCCTCGTTCTCGCCGGCCTCGTCGCGGCCTTCGCGGCCACGCTGCCGCGATCCGTCGCGGCGGCGGTCCAGACCGGTGACTGCACGCCGGGCTCGTCGTGGCCCGCTGCCAACTCGAGCCTGGAGTCGCAGGTGATGACGCTGATCAACCAGCACCGGGCGTCGCTCGGCCTGGGGCAGCTCGTCACGTCGCCGACCCTGTCCGCGTCGGCCGTCTGGAAGGCGCGGCAGATGGCCCAGTACGGCACCTCCGCGTTCGCCCATGACGACGTGGCTCCCCCGGTCAGCAGGACGTTCGCCGACCGCGTCACCACCTGCGGCTACCCGTCCTCGTACTTCGGGGAGAACATCGCCTACGGCTTTCCGGACGCGCAGTCGGTCGTGAACGCGTGGCTCGGCTCGAGCGGGCACAAGGCGAACATCGAGAACCCGAACTACGTGGCGACCGGCATCGGCGCCGCGACCGGCAGTGCCGGGGTCTTCTGGGTGCAGGACTTCGGCAACCTCGCCGACGGAGGGTCGCCGCCGCCCACGACGACGGCGCCGACGACGACCACCGCCTCGACCTCGACCACGGCCCCGACGACGACGACCACCACTCCCAGCACGACGACGACGCGCTCGACGACCACCACGCGCCCGACGACCACATCGACCCCCGCCCGCACGACGACGACCTCCGGGAGTGCGACGACCACCACCACGCAGACCGGCGCGCAGGTCTCGCTTCGCCTCGCGGCCGCGCACGCCGCCGTTCGCGCAGGGAGGCTGGCCCTGACGATCCACGTCTCCTCGATCGGCGGCTCGGTGCCGGGCGCCGTGCATGTCAAGTGCGCGGCACGGGTCGGGAGCCGCGAGCTGCGTGTCGTCGTGAACGCCTACCGCGGCCGGCTCGCCCATTGCACGTGGCGTCTCCCGCAGGGACTGAAGGCGAGCGCGCGCGCACGCGGTTGGATCAAGGTCACGCAGGGCTCACTGCACGTGAGCCGTGACTTCGGGCTGAAGCTCTCCTAGCCGTTTCGGCGTGAGCGCCGAAACGGCCGTTACTTCTTCTTGACGACCGGCTTCTTCTTCGCGGGCGCCGTCGCCTGCAGGGAGACAATCCACGCGGTCACGCCCTTCGCACCGGACGCGTCGTGCGCCGTGAGCGTCGCCTTCACCTTCATGCGCTTGGCCGCGACGAGCAGCTTCATCCCGGCGGCGCTGACCTTGGCCGTGAAGCTGCCGGTCTTGCCGAAGTTGATCGTGTACGAGCCGGTCGCGACGTGCACCGTCCGCACGACGAACTTCTTGCCGACCTTCACCCGGACGCCGACGTCGAAGACCGCTGTGCCGACGCACGAGCGGATCACGATCGACGGGCAGCTGAGCTGGAACGGAGCGTGCCCCTTCGCGTCGACGCGGCTCGTACCGGTGAGCATCTTCACGAGCACGTTGTGATCCTTGCCCGGCGTCTTGGGCTGCGTCGTCGGCACGCCGGTCGGTGCGGTCTGCGTGGTCGGCGTCTTCTTCGGAATGATCGGCGGCGGCGTCTTGATCACGACGTCGTTGAGGATCGTCACGGTCGCGGACCCGACCGCGATCAGGGCACCGCCGGTCGCGTTCGACAGGGTGACCGTGAAGTCGCGGTCCGGCTCGACGACGTTGTTGGCGAGGATCGTGATCGGGATCGTCGCGGTCGTCTGGCCGGGGCCGAAGGTGAGCGTGCCGCTCTTCGCCGTGTAGTTGACGCCTGCCCTGGCTGCGTTCGCGTCGGTGCCGTCGGCGGTCGCGTAGTCGACCGTGACGGTGCTCGTCCCGGCGGGCTTCACGTTGACGAGGACCGGCACGGAGCCTCCGTGCTTCTCGACCGAGGCATCGACGATCGAGAGCAGCGGGATCGTCGAGCCGACCGGCACGATCGTGATCGTTGCAGTGCCTCCGCCGGTGAAGGTCGCGTCGACCGACGTGAACTTCACCGTGAACGAGACCGGGCCGGTGAGCGCCGGGTCGGCGTTGATGGGAATGGTCACCGGCGTCGGGTTGGGCCCGTTCGTCCCGCCCGGCCAGGTGACGTCCCCCGAGGACGCCGTGTAGTCGGTCGGCGCGACCGCGGACCCGTCCTGCGTCTGCCAGTGCACCGTCACGGGGCCTGGATTCGGCGGCAGCGGGTTCGGCGGTGTCAGCGACAGCGCGACGCTCACGGGCACCGACCCGCTCGTCGGGGCCGTCACCGGAGCCGGGTCGGCGATCGTGATCGACGGCTGGTTGCCCGCCGCCGCCGCCTCCCGCCGCCGTGCTGTGGATCGTGCACGACGCAGAGCTGCTGTTCAGCTTGACGTTCTGGGGGTTGGCCAGCTGGATGTGGAACGTCCTGTCGCCCGGCGGCGGATTGACATCGGTCTGCACCTTGACGTCGAACTCGCGCTGGCCGGCGGGGATCGTGGCGGTCCCCGAGGTCGGCTCGAAGTCGCCGGCAACGGTCGAGTCGCCGACGGCGGTGTAGTCGACCGACGCGGGAAGGGTCGTCGCGGGGTGCGCGCCGCCGAGCAGGATCGGGAAGCTCGCCACTCCCCCGGCGTTGACCGTCGAGCCGGTGCACTGGGAGATGCCCATCAGCGGCGGCGCGTCGGCCTCGGTGATCGTGCCGGTCACCTGCTCGCTCGGCACTGCGCCGACGAAGGTCGCGCCCTGCGGGTTCGAGAAGGTGACCGTGAAGGTCGTGTTCGCGCTGAAGACCCCGTCGTCGCGGGACTTCACCTGCACGTCGACGCTCGTTGTGGTTGGCGTGAAGGTCAGCGTGCCGGATGCGACGCCGGCTGGGTTCGTCACCGTGTAGTTGGTGCCGTTGACAGCGGAGCCGTTCGCGACCGCGTAGTCGACGGTGATCACGTGGTGCGCGGGAGCGGCGGCGTTGAGCGCGACGGTGAAGTCGATCGTCTGCCCACCTTTCTCGGTGACGGTCGGGGTCGCCGGCGTCGTCGTGATCGCGCCGATCTGCCAGTCGTCGTCCACGATCGTGCCCGTGCCCACCGCGGTAGCGATCGCCGCCGTGCTCGGATCCGTGGGATTCGTATCGTCGGGTGTGGCGACTGGTGTCTGCAGCGTGACGGTGAGCGTCCGGTCGTCCTCGGGAGTCGTGTTGGCGTTGGTCGGGACGGAGATGCTCGGCACGGTCGTGTCGCCGTTGTGGACGTCGAACGAGCCGCTACCGCCCTCGCTCGTCGTGTAGGGGACCGTGAAGTCGGATGTCGCCGCCGCGTCGAGCGTGATGGGGAAGGTCGCCGCCTGTCCCTCGACGACCGCGGCGGTCGCGGGCCCGATCGAGACGTTGGTGGTGACGTCGGCGGTGCGGGCGCCGCTGCGTGTCGCCATCCCGAGCACGAAGGCCATCGCGATCGCGGCAGCGACCGCGACCCGTAGACCTCGACGGACCCTCACACGCATCGGCTTGTCTCCCCCCACTGTCTGTTCAGATCGCTGCCAGCTGATACGGCGCCTGCGACGCTCGAATACTGCCACCCTTTCCCCCAGGACCGGGGGCTAGGTTTTCCGCCCTGTTCGTCCGGGCCTTCTGCGTGTATTCTCACGGACGGGCCCCGTTCCGACAAGGGGAGAGACTTGCCGGTGGGGAGCTGCGGGTGCTAGGGAACGCAACCGCGAACTGGTGGAAGGGAGAGTGCGGTGGCCCAAAGGCTCCAATCGAGCCGATTCGAGTGTTGTTTGGCGGCTCGTTTCGCCGTCGTGGCGGCCGTGCTGCTGGGCGTCGGCATCGCCGCCTACCCTGCCGCCGCCGACACAGGGTCGCCTCCCGTCGCCACCGACACCACGACGACGTCCACCGCTGGCTCCGCCGCCGCACCGGCCACGGCGACAGACAGCGGATCTACGACGACCGCCACCAACACGACGAGTGCGCCGACGACGACGACGACGGCTGACACGGCGGCGGCGCCGACCGGCAACGTCACACCGGCCGATCCGGCGAGCGGTGCCGCGAGCTCCACGACGACTGCAGCCGGCGGCACGCCGACCGGTTGCGCCGCGACGACAACCGATTCGAGCGCTGCGACGACGACCGACTCGACGACGGCCGCGAGCGGCTCCGGGTGTGGCTCGAGCACGGGCTCGACCGACACGTCGACCGTGGTCGCGCCCGTAGCGTCGGCCCCGCCCGTGGTCTCATCCGTCGACTCGACGCCCGCCGCTGCACCGGCTGCTGCGCCGGCGACTGCGAGCGCTACGCCCGCCGCGCCGGACCAGACGATCACGATCTCGGTCCCGCCGGTGAGCGATCCGACGACGAGCGCGCCGGCGGCCGCCGTCGACAGTCCCGAGCCTGCCGCAACGCCTGTCGCCGCGAGCAGCCCATCGCCGGTCGCGCCCAAGGTCGTGGCCATGCCGACGGTCCGTCTCGTGTCGCCCACGTCGGTGGCCGTGAAGCTTCCCATCTTCGCCGTCCACAACTCGACGCCGGCTCCGTTCGACCCGGTCGCCGCAGCGGCGAAGATCCACGCGGCCTCGTTGCCGCTCGCGACGTCTCTCGTCGCAGCGGACTACGTGAAGATCGTGTCGCCGTCATCCGGCGGCAGCGACCGGGGCTCTGCATCCTCGAACAGCCGGCCGCTCTCCTTGCCGCATGCGCCGCTCGTGCCGCCCGGTGATCCGAGTACACCGCGCTCGGCGTTCGGGAGCCCGAGCAGCGGCAGCGCGGGCGGGACGGGGTTCGTCGTCGCCGCGCTCGTCGGCCTGCTGATCCTGATTCTTTCGAATTACTCCTCTCGCATCGCACTGCTCGTCGAAGCTCCGCTTCCTTTCCGGCGGACGCTTTCGCTCGAGTGCCCTGGCTAAGCCTGCTTCGGCCTGATCAAGGGGTCGAACTGCGCTCGCGCGCGGGTCGACACGACTTGTGGACGAAGCAAAGGGAGCCAAGGGAGAGTGGGAGCAATGAACAAGAACACCGCAGTAGAGACCGCCACGGCGGTCGTGATCGACGCAAACCCGTTGCGGCAGCGACGCACCAAGCGCGTGCTGCCGCTGCACGGGATCGAAGTGGTCGGCATGTCGTCGGCGGTCGAGCGGGCGGCTGAGTTCGCCGACATCCACGGCTGCGACGTGCTGGTCGTGGCGCTCGGCGAGGGCATCAGCGCGGGCACGGTCTTCAGCGTGCTGCGCAGGGCGCACAGGCGCTGCCCGGAGCTCGTGAGCGTCGCGATCGTCGAGCAGGAGAACCCGGCGATGGTCGAGGCCGCCCTGGCGGCCGGCGCGTTCGCGGCCGTCGAGCGGTCGACGAGCGTCGAGGAGGTCGCCCAGCTGGCAGTCGAGGCGCTGACCGAGCGGCGGGCAGAGGATCCGCGCGACCAGGGGTTCTTCGCGAGGGCGCGGCTGACCCGGCGCGAGATCGAGATCCTGCGGCTCGTCGCCGAGGGTCGCTCGAATCGTGAGGTCGCGAGGCTTCTGTGGGTGACCGACCAGACGGTCAAGTTCCACCTGGCGAACACCTATCGCAAGCTGGGAGTCCGGAACCGGCTCGAGGCCGGTCGGTGGGCGCTGGCCCGCGGTCTCGTGCGCGTCGATGTCGAACCGCAGACGGTCACGCAGCTCCGCAAGTCGAGCTCGCTCGGCTCGCGGCGTCAGGGGGGAGGTGCCGTCGCGGCTACGCCGTGACGGCACCTCGCGTGCTCAACGCGAGAAGACGGCCGCCGCAGTGAGCTCGTAGAGCTTGCGGTTCACGGACGCGCAGCGAACGTTCACCACATAGGTGCCGTTCTTGCTGATGTTCGCCGTCAGCGTGTGCACTGTCCGCTCGGCCGCCAGGTCGACGTAGAGCGTGCCGCCGATGCGGACGCTCATCGTGCAGTCCTTGGCGGCGGGGCCGAACAGCTGCAGCACCAACTGGCCGGGGCTGAGGGGGAGCTTGATCGCCTGGGAACGGCGGACGGAGCCGGTGCTGACGAGCACCTCGGGCGAGACGACCGCCGGGGTCGTGACAGGTGTCGGCGGTGGCGGAGGACTCTCCGGGACGAGGCCCAGGTAGTGCGCGGCCGCCCACGCATCGACGCGGCCGCCGGCGATGCCGCTCACCGGGTGCGCGGTCGCCTTGAGCGCGGCGATGATCTGGTACATCGTCAAGCCCGGCTTCAGCGACAGGAGCAGGCCTGCGATGCCCGTCACGGCGGGCGGCGCGAAGGACGATCCGCAGGCGGACGCAGGGCCGATCCACGGATCGAGGAACTCGGCGCAACCGGGCGCGCTCAGCGCGACCGACGGCCCGCGTGAGGCCCAGCTGTAGAGCTCGTCGTTCTGGTCGCTGCCGGCGACCGACAGGACATTGCCGAGCGAGGTGCCGTCGGCGGCCGGATAGAGGAGGTTCGTATTGCCTCCGTTCCCCGCGGCCGCGACGACGAGCACGCCGTGATCGAGCGCATACTCGACTGCGCCGTACTCGTTGATGTCGGCCTGGTTGCTCGCGAGGCTGACGTTGATGATCCTGGCGCCGTGGTCGACCGCCCAGCGGATGCCGGCGCCGATGTTGCCGCCGACGGCGCCGTCACGCCCCGCCGCGACGCGCACCGGCATGATCGAGCAGGACCAGCAGTAGCCTGCGATCCCGACGTTGTTGTTCCCCTGGGCGCCGATGATGGTCGACACCCAGGTTCCGTGCCCGAAGGTGTCGGCTGTAGCGGCATCCCCTCCGACGATGTCCCAGCCGGGGAGCACGTGTGCCATGTCCGGCTGCGGGGTCGATGAGAGGCCGGTGTCGACGACGGCGATCACGATGCCCGGGTCTCCGGTCGTGTACTGCCACAGATCGGAGGCCCGCGTCAGCTGCGGTCCCCATTCGTCGGCCCAGAACGGGTCGTTCGGCGCGTCGGCTGTCCCCCCGGAGCCCGCCCCGGCGGAGCCGAGCACCACTCCTCCCGCTCCGAGCAGGGAAAAAACCAGCAGGATCAAGCAACGGAACCGCACGAAATCGAACTGTAACCGCGCCTCTCTGCGATCGCCCGCGGCGTTCCCGGGCCCTCAGGCCGCCAGCGGCCCCGGATCCCGGTGCAAACGGGGCGGAAACTGCCTGCTCTGGGGTGGGTTTCGGCCCCGAAAGCCTACCCGGCCGAAAACTTGCTTCTGGCGCCTCCGAGGTTTACAACATCCTTGAGCCCGCGCGGCGTGTCCGCAATGCGGGGGATCGAGACAAAAGGGGGTGGGAGCTCGATCTGAACGTCCCTGTGGCGTCCGCCGCAGGTGATCTTCTTCATTTGCTTTTCGTGTGTTTTGTGAACTAGGAAGAAGGGGAGGGTTTTGATGCGTTTCCGCGTCTTTGGGACGCTCGCTGTTCTTGTTGCCGCGGTCGGTCTGCTCGCTGTTGGAGTAGGCACCGCTGCGGCCAAGGGCACGGGCTACGAGGGGAACTACAACTACGCGGCCGACCCGCAGACCACGAACATTCCGTGGGTTGCGTGGGCCGGCGAGACGGTGAAGGTGACTCGCTGCTTCGGTCTCGGCGACAGCCAGATCGGGCAGGACACGTTCGCCGCCTACCAGCAGGAGCGGGGACTCCACATCTCGCTGATCGGCGAGTTCGACAAGTCCGACTGGAGCGGTGCTGCAGACCAGCCGCCGTTCTTCCAGATCGGTACCGGCGATCAGACGTCGCGCCAGGTCGATGCGACCTGGAATGCAAACGGTGGTCTCTGCTTCTCGACCAACGTCACGTCTGAGAAGGCGGGACTCGAGCGGATCAAGTTCTCGCTCTCGCTCGACCTGGGCAAGTACCTGAACTTCATCCTTGGCCAGGACGTCATCTTCCAGCAGGATCTCTACGTCATCTGGATGTGGGATTCGAAGCCGGCAATCACCGAGGCTGCTGACACCGGTGCCTACAAGGTGGGCGACCCGGGCGGAAGCGGTTCCTTCTCACCGATTCCCGACGCAAACGGCTGGAACAGCATGCAGCCCGGTCTCGTGAAGGTGCAGGTCACCGGTACGTTCCCGATGGGGAACGACTTCGCCGGGTACGACTTCACGGGCACGGCGCTCGACAACGGCACGATCACGCTGCCGACCGACTGGGTGTGGCTCGCCAATAACTTCTCGGAGGACTACACCCTGGCCAGCACCAATCCCGGCTCTGTCCCGAACCGCGTGGGACATCCATGACGGGCAGGACAACTCCGAGGGCCATGTCCTCGCGAGCAACTGCAACGACAAGATTGGCCTGACCGAGTCCGTCGACAACTGCCTCGGCACCGATGGCGGCGACCCGGACCTCGGTCCGTTCTCGTCGATCTTCGGTCTCGTTGGCACCCAGAACGACGCCTACGGCCCGTTCGACCCGATCCGGTCGTTCGAGACGCTGCTGTCGGACGGCAACCTGAACGCCGACGACGCACCGATGCCGGCGCTCCGCGTCGACGTCGGACTGACCAACGTCGGTGCTGATCACTCTGTCGGAACGCTCTCGAAGGCCGACAAGAGTGGGATCTTCAACCGCAGCGACGCCGTGTACGGCGGCACCACCGCCGACAACGCTGACCCGCACAACCTGTACGCACCGTTCTACAAGGCGTACATGCCGGCCGTCGTGCCGATCATCGACCTGAACACCACCTCTGGTGTCGAGGGCTCGATCGGCGGCAACTACGGCAACTGGCTGTCGTCGGGTGCCTACGGCGTCCAGACGACGGAGGAAGACCAGTTCATCTACGACTACTGGGATACCTTCACGCTCGCCAAGCACTGGGGCGACAACGCCTGCTACGGCGTTGACGGTGAGCCCATCAGCCAGCCGAACGGGAACACCAAGGTCGCCGTCTACACGGACGAGCATGGCCAGGCATACGTGCAGTTCAACCCGGCGAACAGGGACGGCGAGGGCATCTACCTCACGCCTGACTCGAACGGGCGCTGCGACGTCTACTCGGGCTCGCTCGTTGGTACGGCCACGATCCAGGCACAGTCGGTCTATCCGGCTCAGCAGCCTGCCGATCCGTCCAACACCGGCGCGAATCCGCCGGCGAAGCTGTCGAATGTCCTGACCAAGACGGTCAACTTCGACCCGAGCAAGGTCCTGAACTGCATCCCGAAGTCGACCAACGAGGCGTACTGCGTCGAGACGGTCACCGACTTCGAGGGCAACCCGATCACGGCCGACGTGGAGTTCACGCTCCAGTCCGCGCAGGGCGGCAACCCGAACAGCTGGGGTGCCGACTTCAACAAGGTTGGCGGTTACGACGCGTCGGGCCAGAAGCTCAACGCGTACAACACGGACTACGTCGACCTGACCACCGATCCTGAGACCGGTCAGGCAGCGATCTACGTCCACTCGTCGACCAACGCATGCATCGACGTCACGGTCGAGAACCTCGGCACCCGCAACGGTGGCGCAGGCATCACGCGTGACTTCGACTTCAACCCGACGTCCGGTGCCAAGTGCGGCACGAACACGGGCACCGGGCCGATCACCCCGCCGGCAGGTGGCGGTACGCCGCCGGCCGGTGGCACCGGTGGTAACACGGTGACGGCAACGTCGACGGCGACTCCGGTCTCCGTGTCGGCGCCTGCACCGACCGTCCAGACTGCGTCGACCCCCAAGGTCGCCAAGGTCGCCACGATGACGCTCGTCTCGGCGCGCGTCGTCAGCACCCGGACGGGTCGCTACCTGAACGCCCGCGTGAACAGCACCGCGAAGTACGCGACGCTGCGCATCACGCTGGTGAACAAGAACGGCAAGAGCCATGTCCTGCTTCGGCGCGTCGCCACGAACCGCGTGGTTCGTGTCGCCAACCTGAAGCTCGCTCCGTCCGTGAAGACGGTGCGCGTGGCGATCGCGTAACGGGCACGCCCGGTACGCACCCGGAATAACGCGAAGGGCCCGCTCCGGCGGGCCCTTCGTCGTTTCCCCGACAGGTTCCCGGTCTCAGGTCACGGAGCGAACCGCCGCACGAGCGCGAGCGCGTCGACGCGGCCGCTGCCCACGGCCCCCGGGAGCGGCTTGGCGGTCTGCTCGAGCTCGGCCTCGAGCTCGGCCTCCGAGGGAGCACCGGCCTCGTAGCCGAGGGCGGCCAGGCCGGAGACGAGCGGCGCTGCGGCGGATGTGCCGCAGAAGGTGGCCGAGCCGCCGCCGAGCGCGGTCGTCATCGTGCAGCCGGGCGCCGCCAGGGTGACCCACGAGCCGTGAGTCGACCAGCCGTACAGCTGATCCGAGCTGTCGGTCGCGGCCACGGAGACGACGAAGGGGTACGACGCGGGATAGGTCGGGTCGCCGGTGCCCGCGTTCCCCGCCGCCGCGATCACGATCGCGCCTTGCTGGTGGGCGTAGGCGATCGCCGACTCGACGTCCGAGTCGGGGCCGCTGAGGACGAAGCTCAGGTTGATCACGTTCGCGCCGTGCGCCGCCGCCCAGCGGATCCCCGCCGCGACGTTCGCCGAGGTGCCCTGGCCGGTCGCGTCGAGCACCTTGACCGGCATGATCAGGCAGGTCCAGCACGCGCCCGCGACGCCCTGGCCGTTGTTCCCTCGCGCTGCGATCACGCCGGCGACCATGGTTCCGTGTCCGTACTGATCGGCGGTGCTCCCGGACGAGTCGGCGAAGTCGGCGCCCGGCACGAACGCGCCCTGGAGGTCGGGCTGCGACGGGTCGACGCCGCTGTCGACGACCGCGACCACGGCCGGGTGAGATGCCCCGGGAATCAGCGCCCAGGCGGCGGGTGCGTCGACCTGGCGCAGGCTCCATTGCTGCGACCAGTCGGGGTCGTTCGGCAGGACGGTCGCGGGCAGCGATGCGGCGAGCGGTGCGCTCGGCCGCGGGGCCGGTGCCTTGGCGCGGGGCGCCGCCTTGGCGCGGGTGCCGACACGGCGCAGCGCGGGGAGGATTCGGAGCTGGCTAGCGGCGGGCTGCCTGCCTGCCTCGTCTCGGGCCGATCCTCGTCGCGCGTGTCGAACGGGCTGTCGTGTGCGAGATCCGAGCCTCGGCGGTGGACGCCCGAAGCGGCGTCGACCAGGCCTTCGCGCCGGAGACTCGCGCCCCGGACACAGCCATCATGGCAACGCAGAACATCGCTCCGAAGGCGCGGCTGCGGCTCACGCACGCTGTATCGGCAGACCTGCCCCAGGCCTTGAGGGCCTATCGGCGTGCGGGCGGGAGCTAGTGCAGAACCGGCTCGCGGGAGACGAGCTTGCCCGCTGCGTTGTACCCGAGCACCGCCTGAACCCAGTTCGCGCACTTCTGCGGCGCCGGACAGCCCCAGAGATAGCCGTTGTCGGGCGTCAGCGGGATCGTCAGCTTCTTCGACCCGCCGGTGAAGACGATCTTCTTCACGTCGTTCTGCGCGACGCCTCCGATCAGGCCGCTGACAGCGGACGTGGTCTCCCGGCCGGCCTCGAACAGGAGCGTCACCGGCTTGCACTGGGAAGTGACGCCCTTTCCCTGGACGAGCACGATGCACGCAGTCTTGTCCTGCATCTGCGTGACGTAGACGAAGTAGCTGTGCTTCTTCGCGTCGACCGCCGTCGCGACGCGGCGCGAGACGACGACGTTCGGAGCCAGTTCCTTCGCGGCCGCCGGCAGGACGTCGTAGGCGTGGTGGGCGCGCTTGAACGTCTTCAGCCCATTCGCCAGGTTCGGCTTGGGTGTCACTGCCGCGACGGCGATCGTCGCGCACAGCAAAACCGCCCCAATTGCGACCACAACGATGCGAACCACCCCGGAATGATAGCCGCATCCGAGCCGCTCCAAACTCCGGTCGTAGAACGTGGCAGATGCCGCTTTCCTCTCCTAGCAATCCAACTCGAAAACGGTCAGACTGTCGTGGCATCACGTCAGGGAGAGCTTTGAACTCAAGAGGGAGGAGAGACGTGAAACTTTCCATTGGTCGGCTGGCGCTGTCAGCCGCCGTTGTCGGTGCGCTGGCGCTCTTCGTGGCCGCCGTCGCCGGTGCGGGCGGCGCGGCTCCGAGTCGCACCGTGCTCGCAGGATCGAAGCCCACGTGGGTCGGGCCGGTCGCTCAGGCCGGAACCGTGCCCGCCGGGCAGGCGGTCTCGGTCAAGGTGTGGCTCGGGCAGAACAACGCGAGCGCGCTTCAGGCACTGGCGAAGGCGGTCAGCGATCCGTCGAGCAGCCAGTACCACCACTACTTGACCCACAGCCAGTACGTCAGCCAGTTCGCGCCGACGGCCGCCCAGGTCGCATCGGTCAAGGCCTGGCTGACCGGCGCCGGATTGACGGTGACCGCCGTCGGCCCGGACAACCACTACCTCAGCGTGACCGGGACCGCCGGCGCCGCAGCGGCGGCGTTCGGGACGCAGCTCGGCCTCTTCTCGGTGAACGGGAAGCAGGTGCAGGCGCCGACGAGCGACGTCTCGGTTCCGTCGACGCTCGGAGTGACCGTCCTCTCGGTCAGCGGCCTGACCCCGGTCGGGCACCAGATCAAGACCGCGGATCTCGGGGCCCCTCCGGGCTTCGTGAACGCGACGCCGTGCTCGTCCTACTACGCACAGCAGATGGCGAAGACGCTGCCGAAGTGGCACGGCGTGACGCTGCCGTACGCGGTATGCGGCTACATCCCGTCTCAGTACCGGAACGCGTACGGGGTCTCGGGGACCGGAGCCAACGGCTCGGGCCAGACCGTGGCGATCACCGACGCGTTCAACTCGCCGTGGCTCCTGTCGGACGCGAACACCTATGCGGTCCGGCAGGGCGATCCGGCCTTCGGTGCCGGCCAGTTCTCGAACCGCAGTGTTCCGGTTGACCCGACGCGGGTCGACGACTGCGGCGGCAACGGCTGGTACGGCGAGCAGAACCTCGACGTCGAGGCCGTGCACGGGATGGCCACCGGCGCGAAGGTCGACTACTACGGCGCAGCGAGCTGCTACGACGACGACTTCCAGGCGCAGTTCGCGAACATCCTCTACGACAACGACGCTTCGATCGTCACCAACTCGTGGGGCCAGCCGACGTTCGTCGTGATCGGCGGCGTCCTCTACATCACGCTGGACCTGCCGACGGTGCTGACCTACGACTCGATGTTCCTGCAGGGAGACGTTCAGGGCATCGGCTTCTACTTCTCGTCGGGAGACCTCGGGGACGACAACGCAGCCTGGGGCTACACCCATCCGGACTACCCGGCGGGCGACCCCTGGGTGACCGCGGTCGGCGGCACCTCGCTCGGCATCAACAGCGCCGGCAAGCGCACGTTCGAGACCGGCTGGGGCACCGCGAAGTACGCCCTCACGGGCTCCACGTGGACGCAGGTGATCCCGTTCCAGTACGGAGCGGGCGGCGGCTACAGCCAGATCTTCGCGCAGCCGTGGTATCAGAACGGCATCGTGAAGTCGAACCCGACGGGCGGGCGTGCCGTTCCGGACGTCGGGATGGACGCTGATCCGACCACCGGCATGCTCGTCGGGCAGACGCAGAACTTCGCGCTGCCGAGCGTGTTCGGCGCGGCAGGTGTCCACTACGGCGAGTACCGCATCGGCGGCACGAGCCTCGCCTCGCCGCTGATGGCGGGCGCGCAGGCAGTGGCGCAGCAGATGGCGGGTTGGCATTTCGGCTTCGCGAACCCGCTGCTCTATTACCTGAAGGCGAACGAGCACAACACGGACGTCTTCTTCGATCCGCAGGGCGGGAGGGTCCCGGACTTCGGCAACGTTCGCAGTGATTACGCGAACGGGTACAACGCCACGAACGGGTACCTCTACTCCCTGCGCACGTTCAATCAGGACTCGTCCCTGATCACGAACCAGGCCTGGGACGACGTCACCGGGGTCGGCACCCTGAGCGGCGGCTACTTCGCCGTTTTCGGCCACTGATCCGTACGAACTCCGGGGGAGGCCGCCGCGTGGCGGCCTCCCCCAACCTTTCTAGGAGATGCCCAGGCGCCCGACGGCGGTCTGGCCGCGGGCCCGCAGCCACATCGGGTACGACCCGGCGTGCGCCGGGTTGACGAGGCCGGCAGCCGCGCTGAAGCGAACGGTGACGCGGCCCGGGCCGATCGAGTCGCAGATCACGCCGCGCGGGGGCGGCAGCGTCACCTGGACGACGTGATGCGAGACGCGGACGGCCGCCGCGTGCGTGCCGTTCACCGTCACGGACGCGGGCGCGATCGTCCTCGTTCCCATCGCCGCCGGCAGCCCGACGGTCACGTCGCCTGCGCGCCCGCATTGCAGCTCGAACGTCGCGCGCAGCGTCAGCGCGGCCGGGTGAGCGGCATGACTCGACGGCGAGGCGTTGACCGCCAGCGTGGTCGGCGTGCCGAGTGCGACCACGAGCGGAGCGAGGGCTGCAAGGACGCCAGCCACGTCCTCAGGGTAGCGCGAGCGCGGTGGCTACGCGTCGGCCGCCGGCGCGGCTCTTCCGCGCCACGCATCATGTGCGAGCCAGGCCGAGAGGCCGAGGATCGCGACGCCGTCGAGTGCGTGCAGCCCGGCGACCCAGGGGTGCTTCGGGAGCGCGAGCGCGTGCTGCAGGATCTCTGCCATCAGCGCGAGCGCGAGCGTGAGCCAGATCGCGCGCTTGTCTCGCCACGCGATCAGAGCCGCGACGAACGCGAGCACTGCCAGCAGGCCGATGATCTCGCCGAGCGCTCGATGTGGATCGAAGCTCTTCTGGTCGTCGAGGCTCGCCGAGCCGTGAATGCCGAATGCGCCCCGGCCGGCCAGGAAGATCTGCACGACGCAGGCGACCGCGATCAGGGCGATCAGAACGCGCCAGATCTGGTACGCGGCTCGTTGGAGGCCGGACATCGGGCGACCGTAATACGCCGGACGCGCCAGATCAAGGCCCCGCCTCACTTTGCCGTCGGCGCTCCGGGCATCAAGAAAGCCGGTGTTTCCGGCCACGTCTGTCGGGAGGGTCTTGCGGGACGCCGAGTTGCCTTGAGATAACCCTGGTGGCGAATCCTGCACGCAAGGGAGAGTTGTCGTGCCGTCGGCGTCGAGCGTCGTTCCATTTTCCGAGACCACTCCGGAGTATTCAACCGGGCTTCGAGTCAGGCCCTACATCCCTGGGGACGAGGGATCGCTCGTCGAGCTGTACTCGGCGATCTTCCGAGAGCGGTCGCTCGCCGAGTGGCGCTGGCTGTTCCAGCAGGGGCCTGAGGGGCCGGCTCTCATCGGCGTCCTCGAGCTCGACGGGCGACCGGTCGGCTCGATCGCCCACATCCCGACCTCGGTCTGGGTCGACGGACGCAGACTTCGCCTGGCGACGGGCTGCGACCTGATGGTCTCCCCGGAGTGCCGAGGACGCGGTGGATCGCAGCAACTCGTCGAGGCATTCCTCGAGTCCGACCACGGGTTCGACCTGAACCTCGGCCACGTCAACGACAGGTCGGGGCATGTGTTCACCCAGTACGCAGGGAATGTTCGGTTGAAGAGAGCTCGGCACTGGATCCGCTACCACGATCGTGACGAGAGACTCCCTGCCCCGCTCACGCGTCCGCTACGGGTCTGTGGGGCGGTATTGAGCGGTGGTCGACCAAGTCTCACGGTGGAGGATCTCGGGGCTCCGGGTGACGACGTCGACGATCTCGCAAGGGATTCTGCGAGCTTTGCGCGCTGCATTCGCGTGCGGGATGCGGCGTATATCCGCTGGCGTTGGCTTGAGCAGCCGGATGCTGATTGGCGCATCCGCGCAGTGCGAGATTCAAGAGGCAGGCTTCGTGGCTTCGTCGTCATCGGGGCGGTCGAGGAGTCTTTCGGTCGGCGCGGCGTCATCGCGGATCTGCTCGTCCGCGACTACACCGCGATGCGGGCGCTCATGACCGACGCGTGGTCGAGTCTCATCATGGAGGGTTGCCAAAGCGTGACGTGCACCTATCACGACCCGCGGTGGTGGACGAAACGAGCAATGCTCCGTTCCGGGTTCATACCGAGCCCGAAGGGTGGAGCACGGATGGCGTGCGGCCCTCTCTCAGCTCGAGCTGGAGACGCTGTCGGGCGGCTCGAGTCTTGGTATCTCACTCACGGAGACACCAGCATCTGATCCCATGCTCTTGACCTGGTGTGCCTGGGCCTTTGGTGCCTAAGATCCCCAGGTGGATCCGGCGACGAGATAGCGGGTAGGCGCGGCAGTCGCCGCGCGCGTTCGGCGCAGCGCCAGAAGCCGCACCACGGTTTCTGCCGCGGCGTGCCACCGCTATGAACTCTGGGAGGAACCACCAGATGACACGTCAGAACCTCTACTCCGATCTGTGGGACGAGTCGAACGACGAGGAACGAACACGGCGCCGGATCTTCTGGCGACCGGACGACGCCCGGTTGGGCGCGACGTTGCACGAGCTTGCACCCGGCGCCTCGAGTGACCGGCTGCACATGCACTACAACGGGGAGGAGATGTTCTTCGTCCTCAGCGGCCGACCGCTTCTTCGGCGGCCGCACGGTTCGGAGGAGCTCGCGCCCGGCGACTTCGTCTTCTGCCCCGAAGGGCGGGCGGGACTGCACGCGTTCAGCAACCCGACGGACGAGCCCGCTCGCATCCTCGCGATCAGCGCCGGGAGCTTTCCGGACGTCGTCGCTTATCCCGAGGACGGCTATGCGTGGGTGGCGACTCGGGACCCCGACCCCGCGCAGCTTGCGAAGGGCGGCGATCCGGGCATCATCGCCCGCTTCGAGATCCCGGTCGAATAGCTCGCCGACCGCCTTGCGGTCGCCACCTGACGTAGCCAAGTCATGGGGCGCCGGTCGACCGGCGCCCCATGACCCCTTTCGATTACGCCGGCTCCGCTGCCACCAGGAGCGGATGGTTCGAAAGGAACAGATCGTCTGGATCCACTCTCGCCTTCACCTCGAGCAGGCGTGCGTAGGCGTCCTTGCTCCAGAAGCTCGTCGGGTCGCGTCTGGTCGCGGCGAAGTTAGGAACCATCTGCGGAGCAGTCCACGCCGAGACCGCATCCTTGACCAGATCGATCCGTTCTGCCGACGTGCGACCGACCTCAGGCGTCGCGGCAACGCCGACCGCGTAGAGCGCATACTCGCCGGGGGCCGACGCGAGTGCAGCGTGCTCGGGACGCGGACGGGCGAGCGCACCGCCGAGATGTCGGACCTCGACGGAGAGGAGTGGCGAGCCGGAGCCGGGGCCGGCAACCCGGATGAGCTCGTCCACGGCTTCCGCCGGAAGCGACTCGAGCATCAGCCCGTCACCCATTGCAGGAACCGGGTGGTCCGGATCCATGTGCAACTTGCTCAGCTCGGGCAGCGGCGTCGGCCTCATGGTGTCCATCGCAGGCCCGAGCGCGCGAAGCGGTGCGAGCAGCCTGTCGGCCTCCGCAGCGTCACCGCAATGGATGACTTCGACGATTGCGAACGACTTTCCCCGCACCGGCTCCGGGATCTCCGGCAGCGGCGGCAGCTGCAGCAGACGCCCGATCACCGTCAGCTCGTCGGGCAGATCGCTGTGGCTCAGCGCGGCCCAGGCGTGCATGACCTCTGACGCCCGCTCGAACGGGAACCAGAGGATTCCTGCGTAGAGCTCCGCGAGCGGGAAGAGCCGGAGCTCGAGCGCGGTCACTGCGCCGAAGTTCCCTCCGCCGCCGCGCAGCGCCCACAGCAGATCCGGATTCGAATCCTCGTCGGCGCGTAGAAGACGGCCGTCCGCAGTGGCGAGCTCCGCCGCGACGACGGTGTGCGCCGCGAGGCCGAACTTGCGGCCGAGGAAGCTGAGGCCTCCACTGATCGTGTAGCCCACGACGCCGACATCAGCTGCTGAGCCTGCGAGCGGTGCCAGACCGTGACGAGCCGCCGCCTCGACCACGTCGACCCAGGGCGTCCCCGCCTCGACGCGCGCGACGGAGCTCTTCGGGTCGATCTGGACGTCGGCCATGCGCTCGGTTCGGAGCAGGAGCGTGTCCGACAGAGGGCCGAGACTCGACGCACCGTGCCCCGTCCCCTGGACTGCGATCCGAAGATCGTTCTGCCGCGCGTAGGCGACCGCTTCGAGGGTCTCCTCGGCCGACTCGACGAGCGCGATCGCCGCCGGCTGCTGGTCGACCGTGAGGTCCCACGCCTGCCGGGCGTGGTCCCAGTCAGGTGAGTTTGCGAGCAGGATTGTGGGTGCGCGCCCCGCGTCAGTAGTGGTCACCGTGACCTCCTCGTCCGAAAGATGTCGTCGCCGCGCCCCTCAGGCGCCGCGGATGCGTACTTCGCAGGCTCGGAAACCCATCCTTGTCGGCTAGATGTGTTCGGGAAGATCGAAACGGCCGGGCAGCGCGGGGTCGGCGAAGAGGGTGATTTCGTCGACCTTCCTGCCGCTCAAGGTGAGCACCATCATGCCCCAGGGCTGCGAGCGCAGGTAGCAGCCGAAGGCCGGCTGGCCGTTGGCGCGGGTCGGGCGTACCTGTAGCGGGGCGCCGCGGACCTGGGCGCCGTGGTCGAGGTACACGCCGATCGCTTCGTGTCCGATGAGCTCGCCCGGTTGCGGAGGCATGGTCACGCGAGCCTCGGAGCTGAGCAGAGTTAGGAGGCGGGCCGTGTCGCCGGCTTCGACGGCGTCGCTGAAGGTGGCGAGAAGGTCTCGTTCGGTCGGCGAGTCGGGAAGCGGCGCCTGCTGGCGTTCGACGGTGTACGAGTCGAGCGTTGCGCGTGCGCGTTGGAGCGCGGCTTTGACCGACTGCGGCGTCGTTTCGAGGATCGAGGCGGCTTCGTCGGTGTGGAAGCCGAGCACGTCGCGCAGCACGAGCGCTGCGCGCTGCTTCGCGGGCAGCTGCTGCAGCGCGACGATGAAGGAGAGCTGGATCGCTTCGCGCTGCTCGTAGCGTGCTTCAGGTCCGGGGGCGGGATCCGGAAGCGCGCTGTCCGCGTACGGCTCGAGCCAGCTGGGCTCGACGGCGCGGCGGGTTCTTGACGGTCTCATGGTGTTCTCCGTGGCGGGGCGGCGCCCGCGTTCGCGAATTGCGTTGAGACTCCGGTTGGTTGCGATTCGGTAGAGCCAGGAGCGCAGCGACGCCCGTTCCTCGAAGCCGTTGAGCCCGCGCCAGGCGGCGAGCAGTGTTTCCTGGACGAGATCCTCGGCGTCCTGCACGGAGCCGAGTAGCCGGTAGCAATGCAGCTGAAGCTCGCGCCGGAACGGCTCGACCAGCGACGCGAACGCGCGCTCGTCGCCTCCCTTGGCCCGCTCGAGATCGACGGTCATCGCAGCAATGACACCAGGTCCGCCGGAAACGGACCTGCGGTCCGTTTCGCGGCGTCGCGGTGTCCTTGACATCCGACCCGCACAACCGCGAATCGGAGATGAGCTGATGCAGAAGCAACATCGGGTGCCCGCAAAGTGAGCAGCGCGCTCGCACGTGTGATCGCCGTCTGGCGTACGGGCCTACCGAGGCCTGTCCTCGTTCTTCAGGGTGGTTGGGCGCTCAACAACTTCGGCACCGGCTTGATCCTTCCCTTCGAGATCATCTACCTCCACGCGGCCCGCGGCTTCTCGACGGCGACCGCGGGGCTGGTGGTGGCGACGGTCATGGGCACGGCCGCAGTGGTAACGCCCCCTTCGGGTGCGCTCCTCGATCGTTTCAGTGCGAAACGGATCCTGATCGCGGGCAGTGTCTTGAACGCACTCGGCTACGGGGGCCTGGCGTTTGCCGAACGTCCCTGGCAAGGCTTCGTCTGCTCGGCGGTCGGCGGTGCCGGCTTCGGATTGGTGGGAACCGCCGGCCAAGTCCTGACCATGACCCTGGTCCCGGCGGAGCAGCGCGCCGCATCGACCGCGCTCCGACGAGTCGCAGGCAACTTCGGTCTCGGCCTCGGCGCGACGGTTGCGGGCTTCATCGTCGCGGCCACCGATCATCAGCTCCGTGGGTTCCAGGTCCTCTACCTCTTCGACGCAGTCACGTTCCTCGTCTTCGCGCTGGTCGTGCTCGTCTGGATCCCGGAGCCTGGCCTCGCGGATGCTCCGTCGGCGAGCGAGGGCGCACGAGGTTTCCGAGCTGTTGCTCGGGATCGGCTCTTGCTCGCCCTGATCGCGGGCAACTTCGCGCTTGTGATGATCGGCGGCGCGTTCTTCTCCTTCATCCTCCCGCCGTTTGCGCAGGCGCATACACCTGTCGGGCCCGTTGGGATCGGTGTCGTCGTCTTCATCAACACCTTCTTCATCGTGGTAGCGCAGGTACCGGCGACACGTGTGGTGGCGCGGATGTGCCGCACTCACGCTCTGTTCGCCACCAGCGCCATATTCGCTGTCGGCCTGCTCGCGGTCCTGCCCGCAACGCTCACGCACTCGACCCTCGCCGCCACCACCGTCTTGGCCGGGGTGGCGATCGTGATCGCGGTCGCCGAGTGTGGCCAGTTCATCGTGCTCGGCCCGCTGGTCGCAGAAATCGCGCCGCAGCATCTGCTCGGCCGCTACATGTCGCTCTACCAGCTCAGCTTCCTGGCCGGCGCGGCTCTCGGCCCGGCGGTCGGCGGCGTGCTGCTCGGGACGGCACCCGACGCCATCTGGTGGGGCGGCGCCGTCGCAATGGCACTGACCGGAGCCGGCTTCCTGCGACTCGGAAACCGGATACCCGACCCCCTCGTGCCGGCGAAAGCCCCGCCGCTGCAAGCCGCGTCAGAGGCCGCCTGATCCGCCGACTGCCGGCCGGTTACCCAAACCTGACCGGACTACCCACTTCGAGGAGGCCCCCATCCATGAAAGCTCTTGTTAGCTCTGACAAGCTCCCCGCTCCGGCCGGGCCGTATTCACCGGGTGTGACGGTCGGTGAGTGGATCTTCCTGTCCGGCCAAGGCGGCTTCGATCCGAACACGGGCAAGGTGGTTAGCGACGATCTGGTCGAACAAACCGAGCAAACCTTCAACAACATCGAGACCGTGCTCGAGGCTGCCGGAGCATCGCTCGACGACGTCATTTCGTGCCTTGTTCACCTCGTCGACCTGGCTGAGTTCCTCGCGTTCAACGCGGTCTACGAGCAGAAGTTCACGGGGGTAAAGCCGGTGCGGACGACGGTGCGCGCGGACCTCGTTGCCGGCCTCCTCGTCGAGATCACTGTGGTCGCTCGAGCCTCCTAGCCGAGCGATGGAGTTCGCCGCCACTTGCCGCTCTCCGCTTCGATCGGGCTGAGTAGAAGGCCTCGACGAGCCAGTTGCATCGGCTTCCCGAGCCCATCGACTTCACCCGGGTGCAGTACGACGCCCGCAAGAACATCCTCGAAGCGGAACTCGCCACTCTCGAACCCCCGCTCATCCTCGACATCAGCGAGGCCGCAGCCGCGCTGACCGACTTCATCCGCTTCTGGGAGGAGATCTCCGACCACGCCGAGCGGAACAAGATCCTCCGTGTCATCTTCGAGCGGGTGACAGTCGACGACGGAAGGATTGCCAGCGTCACCCAACGGGACGGGTTCCTGCCCTACTTCCAATTCGGACAGGAACCCGGGGGTAAAGCACGGGAGCGACGGGACTCGAACCCGCGACCTCCGGCGTGACAGGCCCCCTCCAGCCGTCACCGTCGGACACACGTCTTCACTCGAGGTACGGCGCTTCCGCGAACAAGGCCGGTTGTTCGTAGACCAAATCATTCCCCGTCACGTACGGCACCGCTCCTTATGGACGCGAAACGGACGCGCCGCATGACCCGGAGAAGCCCCACCGAGCGGCGCGATTCGGTCTTTGCTCTTCTCGACCGCAACCGATCGATGCTGGATCGCCTGGCCCCACCGCCGCTTGTGAGCGGACGTGTGCCGCTGCAACGTTCTGCTCGGGCCGGGAACCGGGCAAAGCATCGTCGGCTCCACACCCGGCGGCACAGTCGCCCGCGCGTCTCCGCCGATGCCGGTCGAGATGACGGGGAGTGGCCTCCGCGCGAAGCCACTGGAGTGCTCGCCTAGTCGGGCTTCGCGCCTCAGATAGCCACGCCACGATCAGCGGGGGTCTGCCACATCCGACACGTGCGCGAAGACCGCGCACGACGCTCCCTAGCGATTCCTACCGCAGCCGCCGCAAGGCGTGGGAGCGGAGAGAACGCTCGACATCCGTGAAGGGTGTGGGGAACGAGCTACGCGAGTTATCCGGGCTGCCGACATGGGCGCGTCACCAACTCTCCGCTGAAAGGGGCTAACGCGACTCGGACTCACCGATGAGCAGGCTCCCATCCTTCCCCCTCCAACGGGGGTGGGTGGGCTTCGCTCGAGGATCTACCGAGAGCAGAGAGTCAAACTCCTACGACTTGCATTAGTACGGGCCTTCGGGTCGCACTTGTGGAACGGTCAGCCGCTTGTTAGCTTCTTCGAACTCGCTGGCTCGGACAGTCAAGCCTGCCCATTGCGCCCGCCCTTTGGCATACGCGCTCCCGGGCCGAACCCTCACACTTGACAGCGGCAGCGTCCGCGTGTGGACGCGACACAGATCGTTTTGCTGTTGTCGCTTCCGTAGGAGGTTGTTCGAATGCTGCTGCCGAACTCGCGCGGAGCCGATCCGGCTCCTGGCGCTCGTTCCGATGACCGGGCACCTGGGAAACCGGGGTCGGGCTTTCTACTCGCTGATCTCGTCGGCGCGCTCCGGGGGTATCTGGTGCTGCCGGACACGAGTCATATCCTGTTCGTGCTGGCGGTGGCCGTCAGCAACTGGGGGAAGGGCGACCCGCTGTGGGGGATGTTGATCGGGCCTCCTGGCAGCGGCAAAACAGAGGCGATTCGTCTTCTCGACGGGGTTGTCGATGCTTCCGTGAGCGACGTCACCGCAGCCGGTCTTCTCTCGTACACCGGCGGCAAGAACCCACGCGTTACCGGGTTGTTGAGCCGCGTGGGCGCGCGGGCGCTTGTGACAATTTCGGATTTGTCGTCGGTGCTGGCTCGTAACGACCGAGGTGGGCGTGACCTCCTGTACGCACTACTTCGAGACGCCTATGACGGGCTAGTGGTTCGCGATCTCGGCAACGCGCCAGAACCGCTCGTCTGGCGAGGACACCTCACGATCGCGGCTGCCGCGACCCCGGTCGTCGATCGAACCTCCTCGCACGCGAACGCGCTCGGGGCGAGGTGGCTCTCGCACCGTCTTCCGGAGTCAGATGCTGGTTCGCGGCGGGAACTCGCACGCGCTGCGCGCAGTCGGCCTCCTAGGATCGACGAGATTCGGGCCGGCGCGCAGAGCCTCGCCTCGTCGTTGGTGAAAGGAGCAGCCGACAGTCTTTCCTCTGTCGGTATCTCAGATGCGCTCGAGTCGCGCCTTGACGAGTTCGCGATCGTGACGAGTCTTGGGAGGGCCTCGGTCGGACGAGACAACAAGCGGGCTGTTCTTCCCGTTCCCGAGGGGCCGGGACGCGTGGTGGGCCAGCTCGGACACCTCGCGCGGGGCTTGGCAGCACTCGGCGTAGCGGAGGCCGAAACTCTGGCGATCTGCCGTAAAAGCGCTCTGGATTCAATCCCGCCTGAGAGACGACGAGTCCTGGAAGAAGTCGTGCAAGCTGAAGGTCTTTCAGTCGCAGAGCTGGGACGGCGAACGAGGCTCCATCCGGCCGTGGTTAGCAACGTGTTGGAGGATCTCGAAGCGATCGGAGTGGTTGGCTACCACGGTCGGGACGAATCCCGTAGTCACAAAGCCTGGATTCTAGAAGGGGAGGAGGCAGAACTTATCCGCCGCGCTCTCGCCCAGGACACGGCCGCAACCGACACGAAGTGTGGGAACGCCCTAACTCGCGACGCGAAGGTAACCACCCCGCCACGGCTCCCGGTAACCCCGGGGGTGGAGCCTTCCGACAATGTTCCAGGTACAGACGGGAAGAAGGACGAGAAGTCGATTTATCCTTTGATCTGGTCATTCATCGACGACCAAACTGAAAGCGGCGCTGCGCCCGTTAGCACCACGGTCGAGCGGGCGGCGGCCATCCTCTCGGAAGGATCGAAGCGTTCCCGCGAGGCCGTCGTCAAGCGCGCGATCAACGAAGCCGTCGAAACTAAACGCTACCGCCGCGTCAAAGGGAAGACTGACTGGTTCCTGTACCGGCAGAACCAACTGCCTCTCCCCGAAGGTCGATGGTGATGGGGTTCCGCCAGATGACCTACTTGGCACCGGTTTCAGGAGACTGATTCTCTTCGTGCATCGCGCGGTCATAGAGTTCCCTCGCAACCCGGAGCCGCTCTTCGCCGCCCGGCGGTGCGGGGCGGGCGTGGATCGCCAGCAGTGCTCCGGTGGCTCCGATCGCGGGTTGAAGCGCTTGATTCGCGCATCTGACCGAGAGGGGCATATACGAAACGACCGATTTCTATATCCCTGAGGCGCGATCCGGGCGTTCAGGCGGGGAGGAGCTCGCCCACTCGACGGGTCTGCACGTCGTTGGTAGCGTGACCCTGCGATGCCGTGGCAGCGCCTGATGCGCGTTGGGCTGTCTCTCCCGCTCGGGTTAGCGCCCTGCGTGTGTTCCAGTTCAAGCTCTGCCGGAGCGACTTCAATCGGGACGAGCGTCTGTAGCCCGGCGGTTCAGCACGGCGCTGGTCGGATGCATCGCCGCCCTATTCGCGGCAACGGCTTTCGCCTCGACGGGCAAGACGGCGACGGGCAGGACGGTCGTCGATTGGTCGTCGAGTCCGGCTGCACCCGCGGAGTTCAGCCACTTCAAGACCAGGCTTGTTGGGCTTCCACGGTACGTCGCGACGTTTCGTTTTGCGGGCCAGTCGCACAGGCTGATTGTCGGTCGCCTCGCTTCCGGCTTCTGCACCGCACTCACGGGCGCGTACGGTGGATCGAGTTGCCCGAGTCGCCTGCTCGGCTCGGTTGGCTTTGTCGGTGATCAGTCAGGGCCGATTGCCGTCACCGCAGCCTTCAGGTCGAGTCGGATTACTCGGATAGTTCGTCTCGTTCGAGGACGGGGCCACGATGCGAGCACCGTTCGTTTGGGTCACGGAGCCGATCAACGCGGGGTTCACCTATGTTGGTGTTCCAAGCACGCACCGCGTCGCCGGGCACCGCCCCGCACACCTGCTGTTCTTCGGCCCAAACAACCAGCTGCTGCGGCGGGCGAACATCAACTACTCGTAGCAGCCGCGCGGCCTGGCGCATGCGAGAGACGTATCATCTTGATATGCGCCGCGCCGTCTTGGCAGCTGGCTACGTTGCCCTGCTGATGGCCGTCGCGGGGTGTGGATCGAACCCCGGAGGTCGAAGTGTTGATGTCACGGTGCAGGCGTCAGCCGAGCATGGTGCTCAGGTGTGCATGGCTGCTCAGGCCAGCGGAGTCCTACCGCCGTTTGTCTCGTTCCAACGCTCACATGAAGGTTCGGTGGTTGCGCGTAAGTATCGCGTCCGACTCCGAAGCGTAGTGCGGAGGGAACTCCAACATGATGATCGCTTCGCGGATGCTCTGAAGGGGTGCGAGACGGCGTTGAACTTTCCTGTCGAGGGCCATTCCTGGACACTCGCCCAGGCGAGCCGCACGCCCGCCGTCGTGATCCCTTAGCCTCACCCCATGGATGTCCGCCGCGCGACTCCCAAAGACGAACCGATCATGCGGATGCTTTGGGAGGAGTTCAACGCAGAGACGACCTACACGCCGTATCCCGGATCGGAGTTCGAAGCGTCACTTCTGACCGACCAACTCGCCCTGCTAGCGGAGGACGGTGGGCAGCCAGTCGGCTGCGTATATGCCGCGACGCCGACTGACCACTTCGGCTTCGTTTTCGGCCTCTATGTTCGACCGACCGTGCGGCGTGCCGGTCTAGCTCGCCGACTGATGAACACGGTTGCTGAGGAACTGCGAGGCCAGGGGAGGCGCTACATCGTCCTCAGCGTCGATACGCCGAACGCGGCAGCGCGGGCGCTGTATGACGACCTCGGGTTCGTTGATGCCGCCCGGACTCTCCGCGTTGACATAGAGGAACTGCTCGGGGGTCATTCGTGAACGCTGGCCCAGGCGAAACGAGCTACACGCCGCCCAGCAATCCAATGAGGTCGTGCGGGGCCGCGACGAGCGATGCAGCCCCAGCCGCTTGAAGTTCGCTTTCAGTTCCGAAGCCCCAGAGCGCCCCAGCGCACCGGATGTTGTTGGTATTCGCGGCAATCACGTCGGCGGCTGTGTCTCCGACGTGGACTGCGCCCGCGGGATCCGAATGGTGTTGGAGGACGCGCGCGATGGTCGTTGCTTTCGGTTCCATCTCGGCCTCTGACTCCGGTGCCGCGACTCCCACGAAGTACCTCAATAGGTCGAGCGAGTTCAAAAGTAGAAGCGTGAACTCGCGCGGCTTCGACGTGGCCACCGCCATCGGCGTCAGCGGCAAGAGGTGATCGAGGACGTCCTGCATCCCGTCATAAATCCGCGACTCTGAAACAACGAAGTCTCGATAACTCTGGCGATAGAGGTCTACGCATCGCTTGTTCAGCGCAGGGTCGGCACCCATCGCCTCAAGAAGCGAGGCAAAACCAACGTAGAGCGGCGGCCCGAAGAGAAGCCTCTGCTTCTCCGGCGAAGCCGCCGCGACGCCAACCGTCTCTAGGGAGGCGTTGACAGCGCGCGACTTTGAGATGCTGGGTCGAAATGAGGATCGGTCGCTACCTGATCTCTGCCCTCTTGCTCCTTCTGGGTGGGCTGCTAACCCTCTACGGCTTATTCCTGCTTCTCTACGAAGGCGAAGGTGCACACCCGGAACGCAGCGATACCAGTACCTACGTCACCATCGCGGGTCATCGGCTACATGCGCGCCCCGTAGGTGCGGTGAGCCTCGTCATCGCGGGAATGGCCGTTGCAGTGGCTATCGCATTCGTGCGCCCACACCGTCGCCTCGGCGAGTAAGGCCACAAGGCTCGGGGGCCATTGCCGCACGCTCGCCCAGGCGAGCGAGAGTCACTCTCGCCGGAATGGGCCGTCGAGATTCTCGCGGCCCATCTTCTTGAAGATCGCGGTGATGGAGCCCTGCTCCTCAGTGAATTGCTGCTCGTTCTTCAGCGCTTCACGCTCCTCACCTTCAGGCTGGGGACTCGGCTGCTTCCTTCTCCGTAACTGCAGCTTCATGTGCGGAATGTAGCGCCCTGGCGGCGCACCAGCATCGTGGAAGGTGCGTATTCCGAGACTGCACCGTAACTCGCTCAGGGGTCGTTGCCGAACACTGGCCCACGCGACCGAAGCGTCATTCCCACACGGCCACTTCGCCCCCGGGAACAGCGACCACGAATCGGTTTCCAGGGCCTGCGAGTTGCCATCCCTCGACTTTCCGCATGGGCAATGCCGTGAACGTGTCCCCTGCCTCGAAGACCAATTCCAGGGTGTTCAGCTTCTCGTCGGCTCGGGCGGCTGTGATCTCACATCCGTAGAGCGCGAGCAGCGGCGCGTATCGCATCGCCGTCTGCTCCGTCAGGTCGAGTTCGATGACTGAACCCGAAGGCGACTGGTACCTCACAGGCCCAGCTTCGAGCTTGGCCCGGTCATCGGATGCACCAGCTGTGTTCCACAGCTCCAGGGTCACGCCCGATCCGAAGGAAATCTGGCCGACCTTCAATCCGACGAGGTACGCCAGGTCAAACACAGCCGAAGTCTAGGGGCTTGTGGGGTCATTCCCGAACGCTGGCCCAGGCTAGAGCGGCCCGTGGCTCCACCAGGGAGCGAACGTGTCGACCCAGGACTTCGGCCGAAAACGTTTCGGACTTGTCATCCCAACGTCCCACTCACCACCGGGTGGCAGTCTCCAGTGGTGAACGAGATGACGGAGCTGCTTCAGCATCACAGAAATGGTACGCCTCCCCGGCAACCCGTTCCTCCGTAGTCCGTGGCAGGTCGCTCGGGGGTCATTTAGTAACGCTGGCCCAGGCGAGCCTGGTGGATGCCAAACTCCGCCGTATCATGAGACAAATGAAACGTGCCCTTGTGGTCGCATTGATCGCGTTCGGCTTGGTTCCGGTGGCCCTGGCTGCGCAGAGCGCCGGGACGATTTCCACCGCCGGGGCAACGCTGCGCGTCCCGGCTGGTTGGCACGCCAAGATTGCCAAGACGCCCAAGTGCGACCCGGAGCGACTAATCGTTGTGTCGAACGCGCCACTTCGGATCAGCACGGAGGGACAGATCGCGGAACCGAATGTCGGGGAGGTAGTCATCCTGCTTCTTGAAGACAACAAGGTGACCCCGAACCTGTCGGTCTTGCGCGGACGACCGGATCACTTCACCGTCGCCTGGAAGGGTCTGGTCAGTCTCAATCCGGCGAACTTTTGCGGCAACCCGAACGCACCCGCGTCCATGCGCTATTTCAAGACACATGGGCGCTACTTGGGCTTCATCGTCTACCCCGGTGTGAAGGTCAGTGCCCAGACCCGCGCAAAGACCGTTGGCGTGATGAACAGCCTTCGCGTCAACCCGTAGCTGCTCTGGGGTCATTGTCGAACACTCGCCCAGGCGAGATCTCCTCTTCGTTCGAACGGCGACGGACACCGATCGGTGGCTCTTCGGCGTAACATGTGACGATGAGGTTTCTAGCCGTGGTGGGATCGTCCGCTGCGCTGCTACTACTCGGCGGGTCTGCATCAGCGGGCGGCAATCCCTGGAACCTTCGGTGTTCCTCGATGCCCGCGGAACGATCGGCGCCCGCACCGCTTCAGACTGCAGCGCTGCGCTTCTTCCCCTGGGTGCGCCCAGCGGCCAAGGCACTGCACTCAGGCCCCGTCTATTTGGTCGCACTATCGAGCAAGACCGCGATCTCACGCGACGGCGACTCAACCGACAGCTCCGGCTACTACCTCCACCGAGCGCTGATCGCGGTCGCACCCAGCTACCGGGCGCAACTGACCCTCACGGGCCACAGGCTCGGCAAGAGTACGCGCCGCGCCGCACTCGGCTTCTCGACCGACGGAGCGACGGCCTGCACCGTCAACCCGCCGGACGTCTCCTGCGGATCTCGCCCGCTCCGCTTCACCCGCGCCCTCACCGTCGACCCGCGCACCGGCTGGCGGATCGTGCAGACCGAACTACGAGATCGGACGCACCGGTTGCTTCGCGATCACCGCCTCCGGGTCGCGGACTGCACGCCGTCATACCGCTCTCTGTGCCCGGCCCCGACTACGGCACCAACGGCTGGTAACAGGCCCACGCTTCGAGGCGCCTCTCCTCGGGGGTCTGTGAGACTCGGTTGGTCGGTCCGTCAGGGGCCGTTGCCAGGCTAGGTGGTCTTCGTGCCGTTCGTGACTCATCAGGCGTCGGGCCGCGGTTGCGTGCCTTGGGAATGAATCGTCCGAGCGTGCACGGCGACGCCGGCCTGGCGCCCGCTGTTGGCTTGATCAGGAGCTTGTCCGCCTTCTCGGCGTGACTCATCACAGACCTGCCACGCGGTTTCCCTGCTCCAGACCGGCGTACCGGACCCTACGAGTCGGAGGATCGGTCGGGATGCTTGCAGACGAACTGGACTACGTGGTCGGTGTCGACACTCATCGCGATCAACATGTGCTCGCGATCGTCGCCGCAGCGACAGGCGCTGTGATCGCGCAGCGATCGCTGCCAACAAACGCTCGCGGCTACGCCGAAGCCGTGCGCTTTGCCGAGGTGTACGCGCCGGGCGCGCGTATCTGGGCGGTCGAGGGCGCGGGTCACTACGGCGCCGGCCTGGCTCGCTTCTTGAGCGCTCGAGGTGAGCTCGTACACGAGAGCGGACGGAGCAACCGTGCCGAGCGGCGGTTGCGCGGCAAGGACGACTCGCTCGACGCGACCGGGGCGGCCCGCTCGGCGCTCGCGAGCAAACAGCCAGCACTGCCGCGGTCAGGCGAGCGGCAAGAGGCTCTGCGCCTGCTTCTGCTCGCACGGCGCAGCGCGGTCGACGTACGCCGAGTCGCGCTCGTGCAACTCCGCAGCGTGATCGTGACCGCACCCGAGGGCCTGCGCGCCGAGCTGCGGCGGTTACCGCTTGGAGAACTCCTTCGACGCTGCAGCCGCTTCCGCCGCTCGAGCTCACGCACACCCGACCAGCTGGCCACCATCCTCGTGCTCCGCACGCTCGCACAACGGATCCAGGCGGCAACCCAGGAGGCTGCCGAACTCGAACGCGAGATCCTCGCTCACGTGCGGGCGCTCGCTCCCGACCTCCTCAGCGAGCCCGGCGTCGGCCCGATCGTGGCCGCACAACTGATCGTCACCTGGTCACACCACGGTCGCGTGTCCTCCGAAGCCTGCTTCGCACGACTCGCCGGCGTCGCGCCGCTCCCAGCCTCAAGCGGCCTCACGACACGCCACCGGCTCAGCCGCGGCGGCGACCGCCAGCTCAACCGCGCCCTCCACACCGTTGTCTTGCACCGCCGCCAACACGACCCCGCCACCCGCGACTACATCGCCCGCCGGGTCGCCGAAGGCAAAACAACACGCGACGCCGTCCGGCTTCTCAAGCGCTACCTCGCCCGCCACCTCTACCGCGTCATGGAGAACTCGAGCCCACTCACCACTTGACAGTCATAGGAGCTTCATTCCCGCACACTGGCCCAGGCGATGGTTGTCACGCAGTCCAGTGGTTCCGGGTGCAACCGCTAAACGTTTTGCCCTGATCGTGCATCGTCTTCTGTGTGGGTCAGAATTCAGGGGCGGCTGAGGCTGCGATCGAGGAGATTTACCGACGGCGTTATGCCGCGTTTCTCAGGCTTGGCTACGCGTTGCTTGGTGACCGAGAACGGGCACGCGACGCGGTGCAGGAGGCGTTCGCAGTTGCGCTACGCGCCCGCGGTTCGTTTCGAGGAGACGGCAGCCTCGATGGGTGGTTGTGGCGGACGCTGGTCAATGTCTGTCGCCAGGAGCAACGGCGGCGACTCCGGACAATGGATGCGCAACTGCCGGAGCAGGGGAGCAACGGGCGGGAGGGTGAGTGGCCAGAGCTGCGCGCCCGGCTCGCTGCTCTCCCCGAGCGGGAACGGCTCGTCGTGTTTCTTCGCTAC
>CAWGEJ010000004.1:0-471896 GCA_963821575.1 uncultured Thermoleophilia bacterium | reverse complement strand
TCGCCGAGTTACGCGCCTCCCCGCTGCGGATCGATGTTCTGGTTGAGCCGGAACACGTTCCTCGGGTCGTAGTCGTTCTTCAAGGCGACGAGGCGGGCATAGGTCTCCTCACCGTACGACGACCGCGCCGCATCCGTGTCGCCGAGGAAGTTCACGTACGCACGGCCGGTCGAGGCGTCGGAAGCCGCCGCGACGACGTCGCGCGCCCACTGCGTGTGCTCCGCGGCGCCGTCCGGGTCGTGCCAGCCTGTGACAGCGTTGAGCACGTACGGCATCGACCGCTCGGCGAATGCCGTCGCGTCCGCCGGAACCCGTGCGACCGCCCCGCCCATCTGGTGCACGTGGATCTCGCACTGCGGCCCCGGTGCATCGAGATGCAGCCGGCACAGCCGGTCGATCAGCTCGTCGTCGAGGCGATTGAGATTCGTCGCCTTGAAGTACGAGTGGATGCCCTTCCCCCACAGAGGGTCGATCAGCGTCTGGATAACGCCGTACGGCATCGGGCCGAGCAGGTCGGCGATCGGCTCGGCGACTCCGCGCAGGGCGGCGACGAGCGACTCGCCCTCGTCGAGCGGGCCGGCGGAGACGCCGATGAAGGCGGCGACCTTCTTGCCGTGCCACTCCGCCGGGATCACGGGGAGCGGCGGTGCGGTCGTCAGGTTGATGACGCCGGTGATCTCGTCCGGCGCGTCCTCGCACCAGCTGCGGAACGCGCGCAGGAGATCGCGGTCGGCGTCGGCCGGGAAGAAGATCGGCCCCGCGTAGACCATCGGCCCGACGTTGTGGAGGCCGAACTCGAACTGCGTGACGATGCCGAAGTTCCCGCCGCCTCCGCGCAGCCCCCAGAAGAGGTCGGCGTTCTCGGTCTCGCTCGCATGGACGAGGCCGCCGTCGGCGGTGACGACGTCCGCGCCGACGAGGTTGTCGCAGGCGAGGCCGCACTGGCGCATCAGCCAGCCGATGCCGCCGCCGAGCGTGAAGCCGGCGACACCCGTAGACGAGACGAGGCCGCCCGTCGTGGCCAGGCCGAAGGCCTGCGTCTCGTGGTCGACGTCGGCCCAGGTGGCGCCGCCTCCGACAGTGGCGCGGCGAGCCTCGGGGTCGACGCGAACACGGCTCATCGGCGAGAGATCGATCACGATCCCGTCGTCGCACGTCGAGAACCCGGCGACGCTGTGCCCGCCGCCCCGCACCGCGATCGGCAAGTCGTTGCTGCGTGCAAAGCCGACGGCGGAAATCACATCGGCCGTGCCCGTGCACCGGACGACGAGCGCGGGACGATGGCCGTCGTGGACACCGTTCCAGATCTTGCTCGCCTCCTCATATCCTTCGTCGCCCGGGGCGAGGATCTCCCCGCGGACGGCTTCACGCAGCTCCTGAATCGTTGCTTCCCCGAGCACCGGGGCGATGGTGTCGCTCATCTCCTCGTTCCTTTCGTCGGCTTGGCCCTTCGGGGAGTAGTCGTACCCGGCGCCTCTTTGCCCCCACTTAGCAGCGCCTTAGCAAGCTCGTCGAGCTGCTCGTCCACCGAGGCGACGCCCTGGTCGTCGTCGCGGCTCGCATAGCGCGCGCGTGCGTCGGTGAGCAGCTCGGACGCACGCTCGAAGTCGCCGCGGAGCACCGCCACCTCTGCGAGTTCGGCGAGTGTGCTGGCAATCCAGCGCTCCCGCCCGGTCTCGCCGACCACCAGGAGGGCCTCCTGCAGAGCAGCGTCCGCGTCGTCGCCGTTCCCGCGCGCGAGGGCGAGATCGGCAGTGCGCCAGAGCGTGCTCGCGAGCCCCCAGCGATCGCCGGCCCGGCGGAAGATCTCCCGAGCCTCGACGAGGTGGCGCTCGGCGCTGACGTAGTCGCCCGACGTCGTCTCGACGAGAGCGAGCCCCGACAGGACGAGGCCGCGACCGCGCCGCTCGCTCAACCCGGCGCGCAGCTCGAGCGCGTGCTCGAGGTGCGCGTGCGCAGCAGGCAGATCACCCTCGACGAGCGAGAGGTACGCGCGGCGCACGAGCACGGTCGCGAGACCCGTGCCGTCGCCGGCCCGCTCGAACCGTGCAGTGCTCTCGTCGAGCAGAGCGCGTGCGCGCGCCAGGTCGCCGCGTGCACTCGCGACGGCTGCTTGATTCGCGAGCGCGTAGCTCACGGCTGCGTTGCAGGAGATCTCGACGAAGGGCTGCAGCGTGTCTGCGAAGACGTGCCTCAGGCCCGGCCGGCCCCGCGGCCGGTGCGTCCGGATCTCTGCGATGTTGAGCAGTGCAGGGATCGTGTCGGGCGATGTCTCGAGCGCGCGGAAGCCCGCGATGCTCTCGTCGAGCAGCTGATCCGCCCGCGGCAGGTCCCCGAAGACCCAGGCGGCCACGCCGAGCGAGTGGACGCCGACTGCCTCGTCGGCCGCGAGCTGCTCGCGCCGGGCAAGCTCGAGCGCCCGCTCGAGCCACAGCACCGCGACCTCGGCCGCATCGCCGGCGACACCCAGCTCACCGAGAAACTGCAGCGCGCGCCACTCATGCCGCGTGTCGCCGACCTCGGAGGCGACGGCATGGCTCTCCTCTGCGAGCGCCATGCAGTGGGAAAGCGTGCCGCTGCGAAAATCGAGCGCAGCCGCTGCGATCAGAGCCTCGGCGCGGAGACTCGTTCGCTCGGGGGCCGCCTCGAGCGCGAGCGCGAATTGCCGCTTTGCCTCATCGAGCTCGATCCGTCGCAGCCAGAACGGCACCAGTGCGACGCAGAAGCGAAGCGCATCGCGCGGCTCGAGTGCGAGCAGCGTCCGGAACGCGCTGCGGAGATTCGCGCCTTCGCGGTCGAGACGCGGCGAGCCGCGCTCTTGCTCCGCCAGTGCGAGCGCCCAGCGGGCGTGGCGCTCTGCGATCACGGTGGGCTCGCCGTCGGCGCGCCCGAGCTGGTCCCGTGCGTACATGCGAACCGTCTCCAGGAGGCGGTACCGCCGCCCCTGGGCCACATCCTCGGCGGCGACGAGCGACTTCTCCACCAGGCGCGCGAGCACGTCTGCGATCGCCGCTGCGCCGAGCTCGTCGTCGGCGCAGACCTCCTCGACAGCTTCGAGGTCGAAGCCGCCGGCGAAGATCGCAAGCCGGCGGAACAACATCGCCTCGTCGTGCTCGAGCAGGTCGTGGCTCCACTGCAGCGTCGCGGCGAGCGTCTGCTGGCGCGTCGGGGCGGCGTGGCTGCCGGTGCGCAGCAAGCGGAACCGGTCGTCGAGCCGCTCGGCGACTGCTGCCGGGCTGAGCGCGCCGAGACGGCCGGCTGCGAGCTCCAGTGCGAGCGGCAGGCCGTCGAGACGCAGGCAGATGCGCACGACATCCGCCGCGTTCTCGTCGTCGAGGGCGAACCCGGGAGCGGCGGCAGCCGCGCGCTCGACGAAGAGCGACACGGACTCGTAACCGAGCAGGCGGCCGGGCGGCAGGGTGTGACCGGGGTCTGGGATGTCGAGCGACGGGACGCGGAACACGACCTCGCCCGACACGCGTAGCGGCTCGCGACTCGTGGTGAGGATCGTCAGCTGCGGGGCCGAACGCAGGAGCGTGTCGCAGAGAGTCGCCGTCGCACCGAGCAGATGCTCACAGTTGTCGAGGACGAGCAGCAGCGTGCGCGGCGACAGGAAGTCGATGAGGGCGTCGACGACGTCCTGCGCCGGCAGCGCCCGCACATCCAACGACGCGGCCACGGTGTCCGGGATCAGGCGCGAGTCGGTGAGCGGCGCCAGCTCGACGAGTGCGGCACCGTCCTCGTACGCTCGCTCGGCGCTCCGCGCAAGCTCGAGCGCGAGCCGCGTCTTGCCCGCGCCACCCGTCCCGGCGAGCGTGAGGAGGCGGGTCCTCTGGAGCAGCGAGCTCAACTCGGTCAGTTCGCGGCCGCGGCCCACGAACGAGCTCGCGTCTGCCGGCAGCGCGAACGGCCGGACCGAACCGAGCGTGGCGCACTCCTCGGCGAGCTCCGCGGCGAGCGCTGCCAGCTCGTCGCGTTTCGCCTCCGCCCAGTCGTCGTAGCGGTTCTCCGGCAGGAGCTCACCTCCGTAGAGGGAGAGCGCCGCCGAGTACGCCGCCGGCGTCTTCAGGCGGCGGGCATCCGCCGCAGCCTGCTCGAAGAGGTCGGCGTCGATCTCGGCCGCGAGAGAGAGCACCTCCTCCCGCACTTCGATCGCGTCTGCACCGAGCGCGCGCCGGGCGACGTGCACGGCCTGATGAAGGTTGTTCGCGGCAGCTGCCGGCCCGCGATCGCGCCAGAGCACGTCCATCGCCTGCTCGCGGTGCAACTGGTGGCCCTTCGCGAGCGCGAGCAGCTTCACGAGCTCGCGCGCCTTCTTCAACCGCCAGGCGGTCTCGGGAACGGCGATCCCGTCGACGTCTGCTGCGAACCCGCCGAGCAGGGTGACGCTGATGTCGCCCATCCCTCAGAACCTACTCCGCGGCACTCGCGAGCCAAAGCGCGCTAAGCCCGCGCAAAGCGGGCGCAAAGTGGCCGCAAAGGCCCGCCTCCTAGCGTGCGCCGCGGAATGCACGGATCACAAGGTGAAGGAGGAGAGAGATGAAGACCAGGCTGATCGCGCTCGCTGCCGTCTGCGCACTCGCCACGGCCGCACCCTCGCTCGGAGGCGGCACGCCGATCATCGCGAAGGCGCTCGCCGTCGGGACGATGAAGGCCACCACCATTCACGCGACGTCGGGGTCGATGATCCTCGAGTCGTTCAAGATCATGCCCGGCGGAAGCTTCGGCTGGCACGTGCACGGCGCCCCCGTTGCGGTGGTCGTGACGGCCGGCACGCTCACCGTGTTCGACCCCTCGGTCGCGAACTGCGCGCCGTTCAAGGTGTCGAAGGGCCAGTCGTTCGTCGAGCCGGCGAATCACGTGCACCTCGCCCGCAACGACACCAAGACGCCGGTGACCGTCTACGCGCTCTATCTCGGTGTGCCGAAGTCGGCGCAGGCGAATCTCGGCAAGCCCGAGCCCGCAGGCTGCAACGCCTGACACCTGCCTGCCGCGGAAGGCGACTGGGCCCTGCGGCCCAGTCGCCTCGGCTCAGTTGCTGAGCGGGCCGATCAGCGCTTCAGCTTCAGCTGAGGGCCTGCGTAGGCAGCCAGCGCCCAGATGATCAAGATGCTGGCCGCGAACATGCACAGAGACCAGAACGGATAGGGCTGCACGAAGAACAGCTGGCCCATCGCGTAGATCGCCGCCGCGAAGATGCCGAACCAGCGGCCGAACTGGCTGCCGGCGAGGACGGTCAGGCTGGAGAGGATCAGCAGCGAGCCCAGGACGAGCACGATCCATCCCCAGGTCTTCAGGTCGCTGAACACGAACGTCGCGTTCGCGGTGTAGACCTTCGAATTCGCGATCGCGGCGATTCCCTCGAACACCGCCCAGATGCCCGCGAGCATCATCATCGTCACGGCGAAGATCAACATGCCCATGCCCTTGGGCTCGTCGTCGTACGCGTCGGGGCCGGGGGCCGTCTGCAACTGCTCGGCCGTGCCTTTCCCGTTGGTCTCGGTCTTGACTGTCGTGCTCATGGTCGGTCGCCTCCTCTGGCGAATCGCTTCCGCGAGCGTTCCCCCGTCTCGGCGCGAGACGCCGCGGTCACCTGAAACCTCAACTCGTCAGGCCTCGTCACGCATCAGGGCGGACGCGGATCTCGTCATCGCCCCCTACGGATGCTCCGCCACGTACGCCGTCGCGAACGAGACGACCTCGTCCGGCCCCTTGTAGGTCTTCTTGCCGTCGACGACGATCGCCTTCGTGTCGCTCTTCAGGCCGTGCTTGACGATCCAGTGCAAGGCCCAGACGGCATCCTGGCCCGTCCACACCTTCTGCGGGCTGTCGTTCGGCTGCAGCGTCACCTTCAGGTCTTTCACGTCGTCGTCGACAGGCGGCGGGACCGGCTCCGGGTGGCTGCCGGAGTAGAACCTGATCCGTTCGAAGTACGTATCCCACCCGGTTGCCGTCGGGCAGGTGTCCGTGTGGTTGTTGCCCTCGAACCCCGCGAGGTCCTTGTGTCCGAAGAACCCGTGCCACGCGCGCGGCGGGGAGACCTTCGTCACCGGGATGTTGTAGAGCTTCGTCAGCCAGGCGGCGAGCTGCGCCGAGGCCTCGAGTTGCTTGGCGGTCCACGCTTCGCCCGAACCTTCGTGCTCGATCCCGATGCACGTGTGGTTTGCGGTGTGCATCGCATGCCATGCCTGCGACCCCGAGTCGAGGAACTCGTACACCTCGCCGGCCTTGTCGACGTAGAACTGAACGTCGACGAGGGGACCGTCCAGCGCCTCGAGATCTCCCGCTTTGTGACCCGCCGTCCAGTGGATGACGATCCCGCGCGTCTCGTCCCGCGGCGGATGCTGTATCTCCGACGGGTGCTGGATCGCGTGTGCGTACCTGGCCATTCGCGCACCTCCTGTGCATCAAACGACTCGCCGCCACACCGCGAGAGTGGAGCGGTCGATTCTAAGAGACGACTTCGAGACGTTCAAGATTCGCTTGTGCGCTCGACCACGTCGGCGTACGCTTCCGCGAAACGCAGCGCTGCGGCTTGATCGAGGGGGTCCCGTGTGACCGAATTCGCCGAGCCGTCCAGAGCGCCGAGCCCCGAGCAGGTCGACCGCCTCCGGCTCGACTACCAGCAGACAACGAGTCTCCTGAGCGAGCTCGGCGACGTTCGCTTCAAGCTCCTCGCACTCGTTCCCACTCTGAGCGGCGCCGCGGTCGCCGTGCTCAGCCGGCCGAGCTCGAGCGCCGAGCTGCTCGCGGTCGGGCTGATCGGCCTGCTCGCGACCGTGGGCGTGCTGCTGTACGAGCTGCGGAACACCCAGCTCTACGACTACGGCCTCAAGCGTGCGCAACTGCTCGAGCGAGAGCTCGGGCTGTTGTCCACCGACAGCGGTGCCGCCGCGGGCGGCCTGTTCTCCGACCGGCCCGGCCGGACCCTGCGCCTCTTCGGGCTCCTGCCGGTCGACCGCGACGCCGGCCTGAGCCTGGTCTACAGCGCTGCGATCGCCGGCTGGACGTATCTGTGCGTCTGGGGCGCGCTGCACGCGCTCGATCTCGCTCACGCGCGGGCGGTCGGCGGGGCAGCCGGCGTCGTCGCAGGACTGGTCGTGCTCGCAGAGCTCACCCGGGACCGGGAGTGACCGCAGCCTGGTGGCTCTCAGCGGCCGAGACCCGCGAAGTTGGGGGAGTCGAAGTGCTTCAGCTCGTACGGCGGCCCCTGCGGCTGGTAGATCGTCACCGTCGCGTAGTAGTTGCGCCCCTTCTTCGGCGCGGGAACCCACACCGACCAGTCGCCCGCGTCGTCGTCGTTCGCCGGGATCAGGGTGTACGCGCTGTCCTTCGACGCGACGAGATCGTTCGTGGCGGCGTTCGAGAGCTCCCAGCGCAGCGGCAGCTTCTTGTGGCGCAGCCCGACGATCTCGTAGTGGAAGGCGACCATCACCCCCGGTTGGAGGAGATACGGGCGGCTCAGCCCGGAGGGGATCGGTAGCTGCTGGCGCTGCAGGTAGCGCTTGAACGAGACCGGCTGGAAGACACGGATGTCGCTGATCGTGGCCTTCGACGCGTCGGCCGGCGCCTGCGGCTTCCAGCCGGGCTTGAAGATGAAGACGAGTGCGACCACGCCTCCGATCAACCCGACGAGCGCCGAGGCCTGGCCCACCGACGGACGCCGGAGGAAGCCCTTCGACTTCGTCCTCGTCGCGGTCGCCGTCGCCGTCGCCGGCTGCTCGGCGGCTTCCTCGGTCACTTCGGCCTCGGCAACATGATCCCGCGGCCGGGCAGGACAAGCGTCCCTCCGTCCGGGTTGACGACGGTGATCCTCAGCCGGTACGAGCCGCCCTTCAGCGCCTGCGGGATCGTCAAGCGCAGGTCGTTGCTGCCCGGCTTGACTCCGTAGCGGCCGCGCGCCACGACGGCCCGGCCTCTCAGCAGCATCAGCACCGCCGACGTGGGGCGGTTCACGCGCAACGTGACGCGCAAGCGCCGTGCGTGCTGCCTGCGCTCGACTCCGACACCCGCGACGCGGACGGCCAGCGGACACGCCTGCGTCTCGCCCGTGATCGACGCTCGTGGCGACCGGTTCCCGACCGCATCCGCAGCGTCGACCGCGAGCGTGTACCGGTGTCCGCAGACAAGGTTGGTGTAGCTGAACGTCGTGTCGTGCGTGTCGCCGGCAGTTGCGTCGTCCAGATAGACCCGATAGCCGGAGACGGCCACGTTGTCGCTCGAAGCCGTCCAGTTGATCTGGATGCCCGTTCGGGTCGCGGAGGCCACGGCCAACCCGCCCGGGGTGCTCGGCGGCACCGTGTCGCGGTCGAAGATCGCCCTGATCGAGGTGATCGGCCCGACCGGGACCGTGCACATCGTCTGCGTCTTCGCGCAGACGCCGTTCCAGCCGGAGAACACCGACCCCTGATCCGGAACTGCGGTCAGGGTGAGCGAGTCTCCGTAGCCGTACTCGCGCGAGCAGGCCGTGCCGCAGTCGAGGTTGCTCGCACTCACGCGGCCGCTGCCGGTGCCTCCCCGCTTCAACTGGAATTGCACCTTGATCGTCGTCGGGAGCTGCGGCAGGTTGGCGTCGTCACCGACGAAATGCGCCCCGACCCAGGTCGTCTCGTCGCCGACCGTGATCGTGCACGTCGTCGCATTCGTGGGCTCGCAGCCCTGATTCCAGTGATCGAAGGTCCCGTTCTGGTTCTGCACCGTCACCTTGACCTTGGTACCGGGCGCGAACTCGGAGCAGAAATCGGCGTTTCCCAACTCGTCGTTTCCGGCACATGGCTGCCCGGCCGGGTCCATGGTCACGAGACCCGACCCGGATGACGAGAGGATCACGCCCAGCCGCAACGGATCGAAGATCGCAACGATCGAAGTCGAGTCGTCGTCGAGCGTCAAGGAGCAGTCCCCTGTGCCGGGGCAGTCGGGGGTGCTCCAGGAAGAGAGCTTGTGCCCGGGGTTGCCGCTCGCCGTCAGGGTGACGCGCTGCCCGCGGTTGAAGGTCAGCGAGCAGGAGGCGCCGTCGGCGTTGTCCGAGCACTCGCTGGTCTTGTTGTTGTCGGCCGGCACCACGGTCACCGTGCCGAGGCCGCGCGGTGCAACCTGCAGCGTGACCGTGGCAGCGGCGCGGTTTCCGGACGCGAACGCGAGCGCAGCGACGACGGAGGCCGCGATACAGGCCCCGACGAATGCCGCAGCAACGACCGAAAGCCGGATGGACACCTGCCCCTCCCTCGCTGCTGGCTCACACGTTCGCACCTCAGCCGGGTTGTGTCAATCCCCACAAAGAGCGTCGGAGAGCTCCGGAAGTAGGATGCACGCCGATGCCCGAGCGCACACCGACCTCCGGCCGCCTTGCCGCCTGGATCGCCCTGGTCGCGGTGCTCGCGCTGGTGGCGTCCCTCGTCGTGCTCGTGTTCCGAAATCTCGGGACGCTGCTGCTCGTGCTGCTCGCCATCGCGATCGCGGCGGCCAGCGGCTGGCTCGCGCTGTCACGGCACGGCGCCGTTCGGGTGCTGGCTCTCGTGGTCGCGATCGCAGCGCTCGTCGGCGGGGCGATCGCGCTGGTCGCGCGCGGCGCTGTCGACGAGCTGGTCATCGCCGTCATTGCGGCGGCCGTCGCCCTCATCTCGGCGCGAAGCGCTCTCCGCGCCGGCGCCGAGCCGCAGGCCTCGGTCGTGCCGGCCCCAGCCCGCCCCCGCCCGGCCGCAGACGGGTCTCCGCGCGGGCCGGTGCTGCTCATGAACCCCAAGTCGGGCGGCGGCAAGGTCGAGAAGTTCGACCTCGTCAACGAGGCGGCGCGACGCGGCATCAGGACCGTCCTGCTGAACCGCGGCGACGATCTGTGGGAGCTTGCCCGCGACGCGATCACGTCGGCGAGCGTGATCGGGATGGCGGGCGGCGACGGCTCGCAGGCGATCGTCGCCCAGGTCGCGATGGAGAACGACGTTCCCTACGTGTGCGTGCCGGCCGGGACTCGCAACCATCTCGCGCTCGACCTCGGCCTCGACCGCGACGACGTCGTGGGGGCGCTCGATGCCTTCTCGAGCGACGTGGAGCGGCGTATCGACCTGGCGTTCGTCAACGACCGCATCTTCGTCAACAACGTTTCGCTCGGGATCTACGCCGAGATCGTGCAGTCCGACGCGTACCGCGACGCCAAGCTCGAGACGATGCAGTCGATGCTGCCCGACCTGCTCGGGCCGCGCGCGACGCCGTTCGACCTCCGCTTCAAAGGCCCGGATGACGAGCTCCAGGAGTCCGCGCAGCTCGTGCTCGTCTCGAACAATCCCTACGTCCTCGACCGGATCGGCGCGATGGGCTCGCGGCCCCGCATGGACACCGGGCACCTCGGCATCATCGCGATGGAGATCAAGAGCGCGGCAGAGGCGGCCGCACTCGTCTCGCTACAGGCCGTCGGGCAGGCGCAGCTGTTCGACGGCTGGCGGGAATGGTCGGACACCGAGTTCGAGATCGACTCCGGTTCGCCCGTCGCAACGGGGATCGACGGTGAAGCGATCACCCTCGACCCGCCGCTCCGGTTCACGATCGCGCCGGGCGCGCTCGGCGTCCGGCTGCCGCCGGGTGTGGCCGGGCTCTCGCCCGCAGCACTGCAGCCGGGGATGCGCCGCTCGACCGTGAAGGAGCTCTGGCGCATCGCCACTGCCTGATCGAGCGGCGATCGCACGAATCGACATCTCAGATCAGCGGTCGGCTCCGGTCACGTTAGCCTCGGGCGCATGGCACTCGCACGTCACAGGCAACGTCTCGCAGCCGCCTGTGCGCTGTGTGCGCTGGCGGCTGCGGCCGTGGGAGCCGCGGCGGCACCGCGAGCGCACGCTGCGCCTCCGAGCGAAGCGGTCTACCGCAAGCTCTGCCGCGCGGTTCGTGCGCAGCACGTCCGCGACCTCTTCACCGTCCCGCTCGCGCCGATCAGGCTCGGCGGATCGAGCGACTGCGCCTTCGCGCCGCGCGGCGGGAACGCCTCCAGCGACGGGGTGCGGATGTTCCTGCGGATCGACGACGGCGACCAGACCTTGTGGAAGCACCTGGGCGACCGTCCGTACGGGACCTTCCGCCCGCTCAAGGGAGCGGGCGCCCTCGCCAAGTGGGGCTACCTCGGCAGACGC
The DNA here is from genome assembly GCA_963821575.1 of uncultured Thermoleophilia bacterium. Lineage (GTDB taxonomy): Bacteria > Actinomycetota > Thermoleophilia > Gaiellales > Gaiellaceae > PALSA-600. The sequence continues at coordinate 460,776 of CAWGEJ010000004.1, read as the reverse complement.
CTGCCGTCGGTCGTCGACGCGCGCAGCGGGACGTTCACCTGCACGCTCATCCCGTCCGGCACCGGAACGAAGTTCGCGCAGAGCAGCGGGTCGCCGCTGACGGCAGCGCGGGCATTCGCCGTGAAGCTGCTTCGCCTCTGCGCCGACGTCTTCGCCGCCCATCGCTGAGGGGCGAGCAACAGCCGCGAGCTCAGGGGCGGCGAACGTCGTGCACGTGGAACGAGGCCGTGCTGGCGATGGCGAGCCGCCTGACCAGCGTGTTTCGCAGTGCCACGTCCGCCGCCGGCACGAGCTCGAGCGCCTCGCGATAGAGGAGCGCCGCGTGATCCTTCGCCCAGCCGCGTTCGGCCTGCTCGGCTGCCCGCGTGAGCTGCTCGACCGCCCGAGCGAACTCCCCCGCGTCGCGCCAGTGCCGAGCGAGCGCGCCGCTCGCCTCCCCCGACGCACCCGTCGAGCGCTCGAAGAACTCCGCAACCACTGCGTGGCGGAGCGCGCGGTCAGCACGGGGCAGCAGGTCGTACGCGATGTCGCGGAGAAGCACGTGGGTGAAGGAGTACTGCCGCTCGCCCTCGATGATCGACGAAGGCTCGCGGCGGACGAGATCGCGGATCTCGAGATCCTGCAGGACGTCCTCCAGATCCGGGACGTCCGCGTTCAGCGACCGAATCGCTCCGGCCCAGAACACCTTGCCGACCACGGCCGCATCGAGCAGCAGCGCCCGTTCGCGCTGCGGGAGCGCATCGAGACGTGCGGCGACGATCCCTCGGATGCTGGTGGGCAGATCGCCTGCCGCCGCCTCGCCCATCGTCGCGGCAAGCTGCTCGATGAAGAGCGGATTGCCTTCCGCCATGCCGATCACGTCGGCCACCCGGTCGACGGCGCCCAGCCGGCGCACCGCGAGCTCACGGGCATGCGCCTCGTCGAGCGGCCCGAGCGTCAGAGCCGTGTAGCCGGGCATCCGGGCTCCCCAGTTGTCTCGGGAGTCGAGGAACTCGGGCCGGCTGAGCGTCACGAGCAGGAGCGGCAGCCCATGCACGCGGTTCGCGATCGTCTCGATCAGATCCAGCAGGTTCGCGTCGGCCCAGTGAACATCCTCGAAGACGAAGACCGTCGGCTGCTCGCGTGCGACGGCCTCGACGAACTGCCGCACCGAGGAGAACAGCTCGTCGCGGTCGGCCGCCCCGCTCCCCGAATTGATCCCGACGATCACTCCCAGATGGCCTGCGACCACCTCGGGGTCGGCGTCGGCGTCGGCAAGCAGCGCGGCGGCGCGTGCACGCAGCCCCTCCGCGATCGCGAGCTCCGAGTCGCTCTCGAAGACGCCGCACAGCGTCATCACCTGCGACGCGAGAGCTCCGTACGCGCCGCTCTCACGATAGGGCAGCGACCGCCCGCGGATCACCCTCGCCTGGTCGGCGGACACGATGGCCGAGAGCTCGGCTGCGAGGGTCGACTTCCCGATGCCCGCAGGCCCGAAGATCGAGAGAAGCTGCGGCAGGCGCTCGGAGACAGTCCGGCTCCAGAGCGCGCGCAGGATCGCGATCTCCGGCGTCCGGCCGACGATCGAGGCGGCCGTGAGCGGCCGCTCCCCCGCTTCGGTGAGCGGCCGCACCGCGATCCACGCGCTGATCGGCAGCGACTTCCCCTTGGCGACCACCGGCTCCGTGTCCTCGTACTCGATCGCGTCCCTCGTCTCGAGATAGGTCTGCTCGCCGACGACGATCGCGTTGACGGGGGCGGCCGCCTGGAGCCGCGCCGCCGTGTTGACGACGTCCCCGGCGACCATCGACTCGCCGAGCGCGGGGCGCGCACCGAGGGAGACGATCGCCTCGCCGGTATTGACCGCAATGCGAATCTGCAGGTCTCCGTCGTCGACGCCGCCGACACTGTCGCGGACGACGAGCGCTGCCCTGACGGCTCGCTCCGCGTCGTCGCCGTGTGCAAGCGGTGCGCCGAAGACACCCATCACCGCATCGCCGATGAACTTCTCGACGACACCGCCGAAGGACTCGATCTCTCGCCGAACTCGATCGTGGTAGGGCGCCAGCACCGCTCTCACCTCCTCCGGATCGAGCGACTCCGCCCGTGCGGTGAAGCCGACGAGGTCGACGAAGATGACGCTCACGATGCGGCGCTCGTCGCGCGGGCGGCTGTCATCGGCGAGCGATGCGCCGCACGCGAGGCAGAAACGGGCAACCTCAGGGTTCTCCTGGCCGCAGACGGGGCAGAGCACGATCAGGGAAGCGTATGCGGCGCCGAGATCAGACGGGTGGGAAGTCCGCGGGTGTGACGTCTCCCGCGATCTCGTCGATCGAGTCGACCTCGTGCCGGCCGAGACGCGTCGAGTGGAGGCGCACGACCTCTTCGTTGGGCGCCCCGTAGACGCAGAAGGTGCGAACCTGTCCGGCGTTGTCGACGACCACGTGGCTGTGCTCCCAGGTGATCTCGGGGAACTCATTCTCCACGATCTCCCGCGAGCGGCGCCCGACCGCGGGCATCTCGGACTCGCCGACGTCGAAGCTGCGAACGATCATGTAGCGCGGCATGGGTGAATACTAACTCCAGGCCGTCCGGCGCCCAAGCGGCCGGCCAGAGCAGTGTAGGTTCCCTTTCGTGGACGGGTCGAAGGCGGCGCCCGCGCTCGATTCGGCGGTGGTCGAGTTCATCCACGGCGGTGTCGCCGTGGGGGTCGCCACGCGCGACGACGACCTGAGGCCGGAGTTCGCACGTGGCTGGGGGCCGGAGGTGTCGCAGGACCGCCGTTCGCTGACGCTGTGCGTGACGGCGCCGGAGGGCTCGCGGATGCGGGCGAACCTGGAGCAGAACGGGGCGGTGGCGGTCGGGTTCAGTCCGCCGACGATCGCTCGGGCGGTGCAGGTGAAGGGCGTCGCGACGGTCGTGAGCGAGCCGGACGGGGCCGATCTGGAGCGGGTCGAGCGGCATGTCCGGTCGTTCGTCGCGGAGGCCGCGCGAATCGGCGCTCCGGCAGAGCTTTCCCAGCGCATGTTCGTGGGTACGGGACTGGTGTCGATCCGGTTTCCGATCGACGAGGTGTTCGACCAGACCCCGGGGCCGACGGCAGGCCGGCGTCTGTGAGCGAGCTCTCTGTTCCGCTCGAGTCGATCCGTCCCTGCCTGCAGGGCGTGCTCCCATCCTGGCTCGTGACCTGCTCGGCGGACGGCGTCCCGAACGCGACGATCCTCTCGATCGTCCGCCACGTCGATTCCGAGCGCGTGGCGTTGACCCGCCAGTTCTTCAACAAGACCCGCGCGAACCTGGACGCGAACCCGCAGGCGCAGGTGATCGTGGTCGATCCCGAGAGCGGCGACCAGTTCGCGCTCGACCTGCGCTACCTGCACACCGAGAGCGAGGGGGCGATCTTCGACGAGGTCGAGGCGAACCTGGCTGCGGTCGCCTCGCAGATGGGCATGAGCGACGTCTTCCGGCTGCGCGGCGTCGACATCCACCGTGTGCTCCGCTGCGATCCGTTCGGCGAGACCGCCGCTCCGCCGGAAGAGCCCGGCGTCGAACGGGACGCGCTCCCGCTCCTCGACGAGTTCATGCGCCGGCTCGCGCTCTGCGTCGACTTCGCAGACGCGGCACGCGTGGGGCTGGAGACGCTCGACGATCTGTTCGGCTTCGCCTACTCGATTCTGCTCACCGCAGACGAGGGCGGCGACCGGCTATTCGCGGTCTCGAGCAACGGCTACGTCCCATCCGGCGTGGGAGCCGAGGTGCCGGTCGGTGTCGGCCTGGTCGGGGTGGCGGCGGAGCGGCGGCGGGTCGTCTGCGTCCCGAACCTTGCGCGCACCCGGGCGCTGAACGCAGCCGTGCAGGACAGCATCCGACGAAGCGGCGCCGACCCGGCCGCGGTCGAGATCGAGCTGCCGGGCCTCGAGCGCGTGCAGAGCGCCGCGGCCGTTCCGCTGCTCGCCCGCGGCGTGCTGACCGGCGTGCTCTACCTCGAGAGCGAGCGGCAGGGCGACTTCAGCCCAGGCAAGGAGCGCCTCCTTCGGATCCTCGGCGGACAGCTCGCCGCCGCGCTCGCGGTGCTCGAGGCGGATCGAGGCGAGAGCGACCCGGGCGAGTCCGCGCCGGCAGCGGCGCCGCAGGGGGAGCCACTCGCCGTCGCCTACTACCAGGCAGACGACAGTGTCTTCGTCGACGACGTCTACGTCGTGAAGGGCGTTCCGGGCCGGATTCTGTGGAAGCTGCTGCGCGAGCACGCAGCGGACGGGCGAACAGCGTTCACCAACCGGGAACTGCGGCTCGACGAGCGTCTCGGGCTGCCGCCGGGGAACGACAACCTCGAGGCACGGCTGCTCGTCCTGCGTAAACGCCTCGCTGCGCTCGAGTGCGGGATCACGCTCGACCGAGTCGCTCGCGGCCGGCTCTCCCTTGGTGTCTCAGCGCCGCTGACGCTCGCCGAAGTGCCGACGACGGGGCCGATGCGCGCGGCTCACGAGCCGCCTCCGGCCGGGTAAGCGCAACGTAAGAAAGGCGTAGCCAACTCGTAGGAGACGCACTCGGCCGGCGCGCCTACGGTCATGGGACACCTTGTTATCCCGACCCGAAGGGAGTGCCATGACCACGGAAACCGCCAACAAGCCCTACCGCCTCGCCGCCGGCGAGGGCCTCGCCGACGTCTGGTGGAAGACGGGCCGCATCACCGTGAAGGCGGGCCCCGACGAGACCGGCAACGCGTTCTCGCAGTTCGAGGTCGACGACCCGCGCGGCAGCGGGCCGCCCCTTCACGTCCATCACAACGAGGACGAGACGTTCTACATCCTCGAGGGTGAGGTCACGATGTTCGTCGGCGACGAGCGCATCGACCTCGAGGCAGGCGACTACTGCTTCGGCCCGCGCGGGATCCCCCACGCCTACCTCGTCCGCTCCGAGCGGGCACGGATGCTCGTGACGATCAGCCCCTCGGGCTCCGAGCAGCTCTTCGTCTCCCTCGGTGTCCCCGTCACGAGCGCCGACCCGCCGACCGACACGGTCATGCCGCCCATGCCCGAGCTGGCGCGCCTGTTCGCCGGCTACGGCGCCGAGATCCTCGGGCCGCCGCCCTCGCTCAGCGACCTGTCCTAGCCAGGAGCCGAAGCGACCTCGAGAGGGGCGACCCGGCCGAGCCCGGTCGCCCCTCTCTTCACTACGACAAGTCCGACAACGAATCGGTGACTTAGTCGTTCCAGCAATCGCTCAGGAGACCAGCGAGCGCGTATCAATTGCGGCGGATCTCGGCGGCGTCCCACGTCGAGCTGCCCATCTGGTTCACCCACATGCCGTGCACCCAGGGCCTCGTGCACATTCGCCGGTGAAAGTAAGCGACCGGCACGAGCGCGGCGTGCACCCACGTGAGCCGTCTGTCGGCCTCGCGATAGAGGAGCAGCCTCGCGTCTCGATCGGTCGCCGCGCGCGCCCGTGTCAAGAGTTCGTCCAATTCGTCGTCTCGGGGGAGGAACGCTCCCCAATGGCCGAGGATCACGTCGATCATCCCCGCCGGATCCGGGAAGTCTGCGCCCCACGCCCACGCGAACATCACTCCCTCGTCGCGGATCGCCGCATCGAGCGTGCGGAGGGGTCGCCTGACGGTCACAAGAGAGATCCCGATCTCGCCCGCCATCGCCTCGAGCTCGTGGGCGAGGTGCTCCGACGCGGAGTCCGGCAGCAGACACGGGACATCTGGAAGCCCCCGCCCGCCCGGATAGCCGGCCTCCCCCAGGAGGCGCCGAGCTCGCTCGGGGTCATATGGACGGCCCGCGTCGTGCCCGTGTCCGGGCATTGACGGAGGAAGAATGCCGCCGCGGCGAGCCGGGTCGTCACCCCGGTTGGTCGCCGCGACAAGCCGCTCACGGTCGATTGCGGCGGCGACCGCATAGCGCATCCGCACGTCGTCGAACGGAGGTTTGTCGGAGCGGAACGCGACGAACTCGGTGCCCCACGCGGCGACGACGGCCGCCGACGTGTTCTCGGCATTGCCGATCTCGATCTCCCCGTGGTCGGTCACCCCGTCCAACCGTCCAGAAGCCCACAGATCCGACCGGGAGCTCGTCGACCCGTTTTCCACCCGCAGCCTGGCGACATTGCCGCGGGCTCCCGCCCAGGTTGGGCTCGCCACGAGCAGCAGCTCGGCCTCGCTCTCGCTCTCGAGGGAGAACGGCCCGTTGCCGACGAGCCCCCGCTCGTACCACCCCGGCCCGAGTTGCTCGTGGAGGTGAGCCGGCCAGGCAAACGCAGGCGGCGTCGCCAGCACGTAGAGGAAGAAGCCACGAGGAGTGTGCATGCGCAGCACGAGCGTCTTCGGGCCAACCGCGGTCGCGGAGGCGATGTCATCAAGCAGGAAGGCGGTGTCGACACCTTCGCTGCGCATCTGCGCCCAGGTGTACGCGAAATCGTGCGCGGTGACCGGCTTGCCGTCCTGCCAGCGCGCGTCGTCGCGGAGCTGGAAGATGTATTCGAGGCCGTCGTCGGAGACCGTGAAGCTCTCGGCCAGCTCAGGTCGCACGTTGAGCTCCCGATCAGCCCGAAGAAGGCCGCGGAAGAGATGCTCGCAGATGTACCAGCCGGGCTCGCTGTGCGTCATTCCGGGCAGCAGCGATTCCCCCCGGCGCTCGGCAGTCTCGACATTCTCGGTCGGCTGGAGTCTTTTCGCGGGCGGCGCCGGGCGTGAGAATGTCTCTGCGTACGCGCGTGCGGCACGTGGGAAGTCGAACGCGAGATGGTGCGCGAGCCCGATCTTGAGCAGCGTGTCGACGGCTCTCCGTTCGTCGGAGAGCTCGTCGAGGAACCCAAGCGCATGCCTGTAGTGCTCGATCGCCTCCTCGTTCGCGTACAGAGCCCGCGCCGCATCGCCCGCGCGCAGCAGGTACTCGACCGCGCGCTCAGCCTCGCCCGCCTCTGCGAAGTGGTAGCCGAGCAGCGCATACACCTGCTCGAGCGCGCCGGCATTCAGTTCCTCGAGCGCCTCGCCGACGCGGCGGTGAAGCGTCCGCCGCTCCCCCTCGACAAGGCTCGTGTAGGCCACCTCCTGCGCCAGCCCGTGCCGAAACCGGTACTCGGCAATCGGCCGCCGGCGCTCCTCCTCGACCAACTCCAGCCGCTGCAGCTCGGCGAGATGCGTTCCCACGCGTTCTCCCGGGAGCAGCCGCTCGAGCAGCGGCGCAGCGAAGGAGCGTCCGGCGACGGCGGCGCACGAGACAACGTGCCGGGTCGCCGGGTCGAGCCGGTCGAGCCGGGCTTGCAGAGTCTCCTGGACTGCGGCCGGGACGACCAACGCTCCCATATCGACTGCCAACTCGTAGCTCCCGTTGCGACGGCGCAGCGCGCCCCGCTCGACGAGGTCCAGCAACGCCTGCTCGAGGAAGTACGGATTGCCGCCAGCCCGCTCCACGAGCAACGCGGAGATCGCGGGTGGCAGCTCGGCGCCTGCCGCCTCGCCGGCCAGGGCGAGAGACGCGTCCGCGTCGAGCGGCCGCAGTTCGAGCTCGCGATAGAGGTGCGGATGGCGCTGACGCGCGCGCTCGCCAAGCCGCCACGAGGGGTGCTCTCGCTCGCTCCGATGCACCAACACGAGCGCAACCGCCTCCTCCTCCGTCACGTCGAGGAGCTCATCGAGGAGCTCGAGCGTCGTCTCGTCGGCCCAGTGCAGGTCGTCCCAGACGAGGCAGAGCGGGCGCTCGCCGGCAAGCGCCCGCACGAGCTCGCGAACCGCTTCGAACGTCTGGCGCTGAACGCTGTCGGCCGCAAGATCGCGCATGCGAGTCGCCGTCTCACCCTCGAGCTGCAGGCCGAGCACGGTCGCGAGAAACGGATACGCGGCGTCGGCTCGGTCGCCGAGCGTGCGCGCGAGCTGCGTCCTCAGCTCCAGCCGCACAAGACCCTCGGGCGCCGAGATGCCCAGCTCGAGCCAGCCGCGCAGCAAGTCGCGAACAGGCCAGTACGGGAACGACTCCGCGTATGAAACTCCGTGGCCCTCGAGGACACGAACGCTGTCGCCCAGCACGAGGAGAGCGTCGGCGATGAGCCTCGACTTGCCGATCCCCGGCTCCCCCACGATCGAGACGATGGCACCGCGACCGTCCGCCAGCTGTTCCAGCGCGTCGACGAGCGCAGCAAGTTCAGGGTCGCGGCCCGTCAGCGGGCTCGAAGCGCGGCTCTCGGCGTCGCGCTCGCCGAGCACGCGAAACGCAGCGACTCTAGCCTCCCTTCCTTTCAGCTCGAGCTCGCCCAGTGCCTCGAGGTCGAATCGTGAGCCAACCTGCGCGGCCGTGAGCGAGCCCACCACGACGCCGGCCGCCTCGGCGTGGGACTGCAGACGCGCAGCGACGTTGACGGTGTCACCGAGCGCGTTGAAGAGCACGTCCGCCGCTTCCGAACCGCGTGGCACGACGACGGGCCCGGTGTTGACGGCGGCACGCGCCGCAAGCTCGATCCCGTAGGCCGCACCAACGTCACGTGCGAAGTCGGCAAGGGCAGCGTGGAACGACAGAGCCGCTCGCAACGCGCGCTCCGCATCGTCCTCGTGCGCCACCGGTGCGCCGAACAGGGCCAGCACACCGTCACCGGTGTGTTGGGCGACGATGCCCCCGAAGCGCCGCACGGCGGCATCGGCGAGACCGGCGATCTCGTCGAACAGCATCTTCGACCGTTCGGGGCCGAGCTTCTCTGCGATCGCCGTCGAGTCGACGACGTCGGTGATCAACACAGAGACGATGCGACGTTCGCCGGAAGTGGCCATGCGTGCCTTTCTACAGCAAGTCAGGTCGCCAACGATCTGGACGGGAACGCGCGCCTCCCACGCCGAAACCCCCACATCCGTCGCTCCAGGGTTAGGCGTGTCTTTGGCGGCGGGGGTGGGATTTGAACCCACGGACGAGTTGCCCCGTCAGCGGTTTTCAAGACCGCCCCGTTCGACCGCTCCGGCACCCCGCCGCGGGACGTAACGCTACTCGGCGCCGAGCCGGGCGGGGGCGCCGAACTCCGTCAGCACCTTCGGGACGACGACCGAGCCGTCCGCCTCCTGGAAGTTCTCCAGCACTGCGATCATCGCCCGCGCCGTGACGGCGGTGCCGTTCAGCGTGTGCACCGGCTCGAGCTTCCCGTCCTCGCGGCGGTGGCTGACCTTCAGGCGGCGCGCCTGGTAGTCGGTCGTGTTCGAGGTCGAGGTGATCTCCCGGTAGCGCGACTGGCCGGGGAACCACGCCTCGATGTCGTATTTCTTCGTGGCGGACGCACCGAGATCGCCCGCGGCGATGTTGAGCACGCGATAGGGGAGCCCGAGCTCCTGCACGAGCTCTTCCTCGATCGCGAGGAGACGCTCGTGCTCGTCGCCCGATGCCTCCGGCGCGCAGAAGACGAACATCTCCACCTTGTCGAACTGATGAACGCGGAACATGCCGCGCGTGTCCTTGCCGGCCGCCCCCGCCTCGCGGCGAAAGCACGTCGAGAACGCGACGTAGCGGAGCGGGAGACCGTCGAGCTCCTCGCCGCCGTGGAAGGCCGCCAGCGGGACCTCGGACGTGCCTGCGAGGTAGAGACCGTCCTCGGGCACCTCGTAGTAGTCGCCCTTGTCCGAGGGGAAGAAGCCGGTGCCGTACATCGACTCGTCGCGAACGAGCACCGGCGGCAGCATCGGCGTGTGGCCCTTCTGCGCGATGCGTGCGAGCGCCCAGCGGTAGAGCGCGATCTCGAGCAGGGCCACGTCGCCGACGCGGTAGACGAAGCGCGAGCCGGACACCTTCGCGCCGCGCTCGACGTCGATCCAACCGTGCGCAGCGGAGAGATCGAGGTGATCGCGGGGCTCGAAGTCGAAGCTCGGTCGATCGCCCACCACCTTGACCTCGGCGGCGTCGTCCTCCTCTGCGCCGTCGGGTGTGTCCTCGGCCGGCGGGTTCGGCACGCGGTCGAGCAGGTCCTGGAGCCGCTGCCGTGACCTCGGCGAGCTGAGCCTCGAGCGGCTGCAACTCGCTCTTGATCGCCGTCAGCTCTGCGAGCTGCTCCGGGGTCGGCTTCCCCTTCAGCTTCGTCCGGGCGCGCAGCTCGTCGACCTCCTGCTGCACCTCCCGCCAGCGTGCGTCGGCCGCGAGCAGCTCGTCGAAGACCTGGTCGGCGCCCTTGCGCGCGAGTGCCGCGCGATAGGCGTCCGGGTCGTTGCGGGCTGCGCGGAGATCGATCATCGCTTCGAGTCTAGAAGCGCCTCGAGCACCTGTGCGACACCTTCCTCTGCAGCCGACGGGCAGATCCAGTCGGCGACGGTCTTCACGCGGGCGTGGGCGTTCTCGACGGCGATGCCGAACCCGGCCCATTCGACGAGCTCGACGTCGTTCTCGCCGTCTCCGAACGCGATCGTCCGCTCCCGCGTGAAGCCCATGTGCTCGGAGAGGAAATCGAGCCCCGCCCCCTTCGTCACTCCGGCCGCCGCGAACTCGAGGAAGTACGGCAGCGACTTGGAGATGTAGAGGCGCCCGGCGAAGTGCGACCGCATCCGGGCCTCGAGCCCGTCGAGCTCGGTCGGGTCGCCCACGCAGACGAGCTTGGTGGGCGGCTCGTCCAGCCACGCGAGCAGATCTCCCACCTCGTGGATCTCCAGGTGCTGGAAACCGGCATAGGCCCGCGAGCCCGGTGTGACCTCGGAGACGTAGAGCTCGTCGCCGACGTAGACGTTGAGGCCGTCGCCTGCGCGGTCCACGCGCCGGATCACCTCACGCGCGAGCTCGAGCGGGATCGGCTCGTGCCGCAGCCACTTTCCGTCGGCGTCCGCGACGACGGCGCCCTGGTAGCAGATGACCGGCTCGTCGAGAGCGGCAGGCTCGAGGAAGCGCCGCACGGATTGCACCATGCGCCCGGTGACGACGATCACGTCGAGGTCCGACGCGCGCGCCGCTCGCAGCGCGTCCAGCGTGCGCGGCTGCAGCTCGCCTTCCCACACGAGCGTGCGGTCGAAGTCGGTCGCAACGACGTCGACGTCGCGCGGGAAGTTCTCGGGGAGCGAGAGCGTCAGCCGCTTGCGTTGCCGCCGGTCGCCTTCACGACGTAGGCGGAGACCGCGGCGATCTGCTTCGGACTCAGCGTGCCCTTGAACGGCGGCATCGTCGCACCCCCGTTGATCACCTGAGGGACCACCTTCGTGAGCGGCGGCTTCAGCTGGTCGAGATTCGGGCCGACCGTGCCGTGCGTGTTCGCGTCGGCGAGCGTGTGGCAGCCGCCGCACCCTTTGCTCACGAAGATCGCCTTCCCGGCCGCCGCATCGCCGTTCCTGTACTGCGGCGGGATCACGACGACCGTCGCCTTCGGAACGCTGCCGACGACCGCGGTCGGGAGCGGTCGAACGACCTTTCCGCCCGGCTTGGAGGTCGAGCAGCCGGCGGCGAGGACGAGGATGATCGCGAGCGGGACGAAGCGGCGCACGAGGGCGGAGTCTATACGGCGCGCCGCACGTTGACCCGGCGTTAAGCGCCTGCGACGCGGCCCACGCCACGCCTACAATCAACGGCATGAAGCGGAAGTCCTACGGGCGCGACGCCGGCCTCACCGTGCGGATGATCCTGACGACCGGCCTCCTGGGCCTGCTCTACGTGATCTTCGCGGTCGTGCTGTTCCAGGTGTTGAACGTCGGGCTCGTGCCGATGCTCCTGATCGTCGTCGGCCTGGCGTTCTTCCAGTACTACACGTCGGACAAGCTCGCGCTCGCCGCCTCCGGCGCGCGAATCGTCTCCCGGGAGGAGGCGCCCGCGCTGCACGACATGGTCGAGCGCCTCTGCGCGATGGCCGACCTGCCGAAGCCGAAGGTCGCGATGATGGACACTCCGGTGCCGAACGCCTTCGCGACCGGCCGCTCACCGAAGCATGCCGCCGTCTGCGTGACGACAGGGCTCTGGAACCGCCTGGAGCCGAAGGAGATCGAAGGCGTGCTCGCCCACGAGCTGTCGCATGTCGCCAACCGTGACGTGCTGATCATGACGGTGGCGAGCTTCTTCGCGATGCTCGCCGCGCTGCTCACCCGCTTCGGCCTCTATGCCGGCATGTGGGGCGGCGGTGGCGGGAACCGCGACAACAACAACGGCCCGCCCGTGTGGTTGATCGTCCTCGCCGTCTCGATCGTCGTCTATGCGATCAGCTTCGTCCTCATCCGCACCATCTCGCGCTATCGCGAGTACGCCGCCGACCGTGGCTCGGCCCTGATCACCGGGGCTCCCGAATACCTGATGAGCGCGTTGCAGAAGATCTCGTCCCAGATGACGTTGATCCCGAACCAGGATCTGCGCCAGGTCGAGGGGATGAACGCGTTCTTCATCATCCCCGCGAAGGTGAAGGGCTCGCTCGGCGAAGTCTTCATGGACCACCCGCCGCTCGAGAAGCGCATCGCCGCGCTCGCGGAGATCGCCCGCGAGATGGGCCGCCCGGTCGCCTAGGTCAGGGTGGCGCTCCGGGACGTCCTCTTCGGGCGCAAGAAGCTGAGCGAGCCGAGCGACGACCGGCTCTTCGCGCTGACGACCGCGGCGGTGACGCTGCAGACCGAGCTCGGTCTCGTCACGGCCGGAGCGGCAGCGGTCGCGTTCAAGCCGCAGTCCTCGGGCGAGTTTCGGAGCGCATTCGACGACGTGGACAAGCTGATCGACGCGGTGGCCCAGCAATGCGGCTCTCAGGTCGAGCGCAAGTCCGACGAGTTCGGTTTCGACTGGATCATCGTCCACGACCCCGACCTCGAGGATCTCGTCGCCACCGCGCATACGCTGGCCGCGGAGCTGACTGCGCAGGGCTTCGGAGCGCAGCTTCTGGCCGCCACGTTCCCCTTCAAGGGCGGCGATCATCCGGTCTATTGGATTTACGGATTCAAACGCGGGGCATATTGGCCATTCGTGCCACTCGCCGATCAAAAACGCGATAACGCGACCGAGCTCGAGCTGAAAGCCAAGTTGGAGAAGGAGCTGCCGATCGAGCAGGACCTGACTCGATGGTTCGCACTGTTCGACGCACCGGTCTAGTACCTGCGCTTCCCGCGCTCGTCGCGGTCTCGACGATCCTCCTCTGGTTGGCCGCGCGACGGGTCTCGGGGTTGTGGATCATGCCCGACGAGGCCGTGTACGCAGAGCGTGCGCTTGCGCTCTGGCGCCACGGGCAGTTGCCGGCTCTGCACGGTCAGGGCGCCGGCTACGGCCTCCTCTACCCGGCGCTGGCGGGAGCTCCGCTCTCGTTGGGCCGTCTGGCGACGGGCTACGCGTCGTTGAAGCTCGTGCAGGCGCTCACGATGTCGCTGGTCGCAGTGCCCGTCTTCTTCTACGGCCGCCGGTTCATGCGCCCCGGGTACGCGCTGCTCGCGGCAGCGCTTGCCCTCGCCTCGCCGTTGACGCTCTACGCGGGCTTCGTGATGACCGAGGTCCTGATCTATCCCATCGGCGCCTTCGCACTGCTGGCGATTGCCAAGGCGATCGAGACGGCAACGCTCCGCCACCAGGCGATCGCGCTCGCCGCGGTCGCCGCCGCGATGCTGACCCACGTCCAGGCGGTGGTCCTCGTCGTCGTCTTCGCGGTGGCGATCCTCGTCGACGCGCTCCTCGCCCGCGAGCGGCGGGCGCTGCGCAGGTTCTGGCCCGTTGTGGTGTCTGCTCGGCGCCGGTGTGGTCGTGATTGCCGCTGCACCGGGGCTCTTCGGCGCCTATGCGGGGACACTCCGGGGGCACTACCCGCTGCGCGCGGCTGCGACGCTCAGCGTCGAGCATCTGAGCTACGTCGTTCTCTCGACGGCGGTCGTCCCGGCAGTCGCACTCGCGCTCCTCGTCGTCGTCGTGAGGCGGGGCGACGAGCGCGACCCTGCGGCGCGTGCGGTCGTCTCGGTCGCCTCATGCGCGACGGTCATCGTCGCCCTGCAGGTCGGCTTCTTCGCCGCGCGCTATGCGCCTCACCTCCTCGGGCGCGACCTCGCGCTGCTCCCACCCGTGCTCTTCACCGTCTTTGCGCTCTGGCTCGACAGAGGTGCTCCGCGGCCGCGGCCGGCCGTCTTCTTCGTCGTGCTCTCGGTGCTCGCGCTGCTCGTGCTTTCACCCTGGAACCATCTCGTCAACGTGAATGCGCTGCCGGACACGTTCGGCGTCGTCATCCTCTACCACCTCGGCTCCGACCACGCCGCCACGGCCGTCGCCGCGGTCTCCCTCGCCCTCCTGGCCGGTGTCGCGTTCCTTCGGGGTCGCCTTCTCGCCGCACTTCCGATCGCGATGTTCGTCCTGCTCATCTCCGCGAGCGCCATCGCATCCAACGACGTCGCGAAGCGTGTGGCCTACGACCAGCGCAATCTCGTCGGCATCCCGCCGGACTGGATCACGCGCGTCACTCACGCACCGACCGCGTATCTCTACGACGGCGAGTCGTACTGGAACGGCGTCTGGCAGGTGCGGTTCTGGAACCGAAACGTCACGGACGTCGTGTCCGTCGCGCCGAGCCGCGTGCCCGGGCCGATGCCGCAACGGGTCGTCGCCGTCCCGGCGGACGGCCGGCTCCCGATCGCGGAGCACTACATCGTCGCGAGCGACCCCCATTCCTTTGCGGGCACGCCGGTCGCGCACCTGGCGCAGGTGGGCCTCGACACCGCCGGGCTCACCCTCTGGCGGCTCTCCGGCCCCGCGCGCCTGACGACGGTCGAGCGCGGAGTGCAGCCGAACGGAGACATGACGGAGCCGGGCTTCGTGCGCGCCTACGACTGCGCCGGGGGGCGGCTCGAGGTGACGCTCCTCCCCAAGGAGACGAGCGTCGTCACACTCCGGCTCGACGGCCACGTCACCACCCGTTCCCGGATCGCCGGGCTTCCCTACTGGAACGGCACGATCTCCGTGCCGCCGTCACCCTCTCCACGCGTCTGCCACTTCGAGATCGACGGCCAGACCCTGCTCGGCTCGACGCACATCGAGTTCGTGCACCGGTAGGTCTTCGGCTTCAGTCCGGGCCGACGCGCACGAGCATCTTGCCCGTGTTGTCGCCGCGGAAGAGGCCGGCGAAGGCGGCCGGCACGTTCTCGATCCCCTCGAGAACGGTCTCGCGGTATTGCACGGCTCCTGCCGCCACCCACGGCCCGACCTCGGCGAGGAACGCGGGCAGACGGTCGTAGTGATCGGAGACGATGAAGCCCTGCAGCCGCAGTCGCTTCGTGACGACGAACGAGAGGTTGCGGGGGCCGGGCTCGGGACGCTCGTCGTTGTAGCGCGAGATCGCCCCGCAGGCGACCACGCGGCCGAACGGGCGGAGCGCGTCCAGGGCTGCCTCCAGCTGCGCTCCACCCACGTTGTCGAAGCACACGTCGATGCCCTCTGCGAGGGCCTCCTTCGCCGGCGTCTCGTTGTAGTCGAACGCCTCGATCCCGAGCGAGCGCAGCCACTCGACCTTCTCCTGCGAGCCCGCGCTGCCGATCACGCGCAGGCCTTTCAGCTTCGCGATCTGCGCGGCGGTGCTCCCGACCGCCCCGGCGGCGCCGGAGACGTAGATCGTCTCGCCCTCCTCGATCCGCCCGATGTCGACGAGCCCGACCCAGGCAGTGAGGCCCGGCATGCCGAGCACGCCGAGCGCCGTCGAGGGCGGCGCGAACGCCGGGTCGAGCTTCCTCAGCCGGTTGCCGTCCGCGACCCCCTGCTCGCACCAGCCAAGGCTCGACAGCACCCAGTCGCCCTCGGCGAACCCTTCGTGTCGCGACTCGACGACGCGACCGACGGCACCCCCGTCGATCGGGTCACCGATCTCGTACGGGCCGACATACGTACGCACGCCGGTCATGCGGCTGCGCATGTACGGATCGACCGACACGAAGACGTTGCGCACGAGCACGTCGCCGTCGCCGGGCGCAGCGTCCGGAGCTTCGCGAACCTCGAAGTCGGACTCCTGCGGCACACCCTGCGGCCGTGCCGCGAGCGCAACCTCCAGCGTCATGAGCTCGGAACGTCCGGGATGAACCCCTCGTCCGCGAGCAGCTCCCGGGCCTCCTCGAGCGAGAGATCCTCGGGCGGGATGATCGCGTCCGACGGGCGAAGATCCTCGTCGGCCAGCTTCTCGCCGCCCTCGCGGACCGCGTCGGCGAGCGCCTGCAGGCCGCTCCACAACGCGCGTTCGTCTCCCTCGGCGACTGCGCGCGAGACCTGGTCGTCGAGCTCGTTGAGGCGGGCGCGCAGCGCGTCGTCGACGCGGAACTGGCCCTCGCCCAGCAGCCGGACGATCACGGCTTCTCGCCCTCGATCTCCTTGGGCGCCTCGCCCTGGCCGAGCTCGGCCTTCATCTTCGCGAGCTCGTCGTCGACCTGGCCGCCCTGTGAGATCTGTGCGAGCTGACGGTCGATGTCGTCTCCGGAGGACGTGAGGTCCTCCAGCGAGCCGGACGCGGTGAGCTCGTCGATCGCACCGGCGCGGGCCTGCATCTGCTCGGTCTTGTCCTTGGCACGCTGGACCGCGAGACCGACGTCTGCCATCTGTTCGCCGATGCCGGTCGCAGCCTCGCCGATCCGCACCTGCGCTTCGGCGGCCGTGTACTGCGCCTTGATCACTTCCTTCTGCGTCCGGAAGGCCTCGATCTTGGCTGCGAGCGTCTTCTCACCCTCGATCAGCTTCTGCTGCTGCGCCTCGAGCTGCTGGCCCTGCTGCATGATCGACTCGAGCTGCGCCTGGATCGCCGCCTTGCGGGTAAGCGCCTCGCGGGCGAGGTCTTCGCGCCCGGCAGCGAGGGCCTGCCGCGCCTGGCCGTCGAGCTTGTCGACCTGCTGCTGCATCGTCGTGTACTGCATCTCGAGCCGCTTCTTGGCCGTGGTGACGTCGGCGATGCCGCGTCGGACGTTCTGAAGCTGGCGGAGCTGCTCCTCGTAGGAGTAGTCGAGCGTCTCGTTCGGGTTCTCGGCGCGGTCGAGCGCCTTCGAGGCTTTGGCCTTGAAGATCAGTGAGAGGCGTGAGATCAGCCCGGGCATGTCGTTCGGTCTCCTCGCAGTCGGGTGCACGGTTAGCCTAACGACGTGCTGGTCGCCCGGAGCATGGACTCCCGCTGGCTCTCGAACGCCTATCTGGTCGCGGACGAGCCGGGCGGGACGGCGGTGTTCGTGGATTCCGGGGCGCCGCTCGAGCCGCTGCTCCAGGCGGCCGCGGATTGGCAGGTGACCCCGACCCACGTCCTGCGGACGCATGACCATCCGGATCACGTGGCGCACGAGGGCGAGCTCGGTGTGCCCGTCGTGCGCTACTCGCTCGAGACCGGGGGCCTTTGGATCGACGCGGTCCCGACGCCCGGGCATTCCGACGACATGGTCTGCTTCGTGATCAACGACCGCGCAGTCTTCTCCGGGGATACGCTCTTCAAGGATGCCGTCGGCGGGGGCGACTTCCAGCAGATCAAGGATGCGGTGATGGACGTCTACATGCCGATGCCGCACGAACACCGCCTCCTGCCGGGTCATACCGACGAGACGACGATCGGCCGGGAATGGGAGCACAATCCGTTCGTGCGGATGTGGCGCGGGCTCGACCCGGAGGGAACCGAGCGGGTGCACGTCGGGGGACGAGACGCAACCCTCGTCGTCTGGTCGCCCGACTACGACGGCAAGGGAAAGGCGTGGGTGCGGTTCGACGACGGCACAGATGCGATCGTCGGCGGCTCACGCGTGGAGCGCGGCTAGTGGACCTGGTCGACCCTCGCATCGAGGCCTACACCGAGCGCATGTCGTCGCCGCACGATCCGCTGCTCGCGGAGCTTTCCGAACAGACGGCGACATCGATCGGCGACGAGGAGATGCTCACCGGGCCGGTCGCGGGCCGTTTTCTGGAACTGCTGGTGTGGATCGCACAGCCCCGTCGTGTGCTCGAGATCGGCACGTTCACCGGGCACTCCGCGCTGGCCATGGCCGCGGCGTTGCCGGAAGAGCGGTCGCATCGATGCGTGCGAGCGCAGCCCGGAACGGGCTGCATTCGCGCAAGGTTGGTTCGATCGCTCACCACACGGGTCGAAGATCACGCTGCACGTCGGGCCGGCTGCCGAGACGATCGCCTCCCTCGACGGCGAGTTCGACTTCGTCTTCATCGACGCGGACAAGGACGGCTACGTCTCCTACTACGAAGCGGTGCTGCCGCGTCTGTCGGAGCACGGCGTGATCGTCGCCGACAACACGCTCGCGAACGGACGCGTGATCGACGGCACTCCCGCGATCGCGCGCTTCAACGAGCACGTCGCCGCCGACCCGCGGTCGGTTCAGGTGCTGCTGAGCGTCCGCGACGGCTTGACCCTGATCCGCCGCGCCTAGCCTCGACTGCGCACAGGTGTCTGACACCTATCGGTGTCAGACACCTCTTCGAAGCCGCGCCTACGCGACGACCCTGTCCGAGTCCGGACAGCCGTCGACGGGGTCAGACCCCCGGCCGTGTCCGAAAGGGACGGTAGGTTGGCGCGGTGCGCCTGATCGTCGCCCGCTGCGAGGTCTCCTACTCCGGCCGCCTGAACGCCTTCCTGCCGGAGTCGACGCGCCTGCTGATGCTGAAGGACGACGGCTCCGTGCTCGTCCACGCAGACGCAGGCGGCTACAAGCCGCTGAACTGCGATACGTGACCTCCGTCTCGCGCTAGTCGGCGACCCTTCGCCATCCGACAGCGAGCCGGTCTCCGACCTCCATGCCGACACCGACCGCGCCGATCACACCGTCGACCAGCCACCTCACGTCGTAGAAGTCGCCGGCCCTCTCGATCTCCAGGTCGTACTCGTCGGAGAACTCACCGTTCTCGTGGAAGTAGCGAATGCGGTAGCGCCCGGCAAAGCCTTGCTCCGGGCCGCCGGTCGCCTGCCCCGAGCCGCCCCACGCGTTCTCGTACGACCACCGCGCATCGAGAGTTCCCGGCGCCTCGCCCCGCGCATACAGGGCGAAACCGATGTTCGATCCTTTCATCGACCCATCCTCCCGCAGAAGAGCCGAGGACATCAAGCCTGTCCGAAACGGACAGTAGTGTCCTCGCCTCCATGCGTCTGATCGTCGCCCGCTGCGAGGTCTCCTACACCGGCCGCCTCTCCACGAGGCTCGCCGAGGGTGTCCGCCTGCTGATGATCAAGGAGGATGGCACCGTCATGCTCTGGTCGGACGGTGGGGGGCTTTCTGTAAAGCCGCTGAACTGGATGACTCCGCCGACGGTGATCGAGGACTCAGGCGACCTCGTCGTCGTGCGCAAGCGCGCCGGGCGGAGTGAGGATCGCCTCGAGATCAAGCTGATCGAGGTGCTCTCAGACGTCGCGCACGACATGGGCGAGGCCGCCGGGCTCGAGAAGGACGGCGTCGAGCGCGACCTGCAGCTGCTGCTCGCCGACGACCCGACGCACATCGAGCCCGACCTGCGGCTCGTCAAGCGCGAATGGCCGACCGACGTCGGCCCCGTCGACCTGATGTGCCGTGACGCCGACGACGGCTGGGTCGCCGTCGAGATCAAGCGCGTCGGCACGATCGACGCGGTCGAGCAGCTGACCCGCTACCTCGACTGCATTCGCGTCGACCCTGCCCGCGCCACCTGCCGCGGCATCCTCGTCGCGCAGCAGATCAAGCCGCAGGCGATCGCGCTCGCCGAGCAGCGGGCGCTCGCGTGGGCGCAGGTCGATCTCGCGGTCCTGCGCGGGGAGCGCGAGCCGGAGCTCACGCTCTTCGCCGTCTAGCTCACGTCACGGCACGACGGCGGCCTTGAGCAGGTCGCGTGGCGGATCGGCGAAGAGAGCCGGTAACTCCGCCAATGACACGCGGTGCGTGACGAGGCGCGCCCACGGATAGGCACCGCTCGTGAGGAACGCGAGCGCACCGCGCACGGTCGCGGGCGTGTGGTGGAACGAGCCGCGCACCGTGAGCTCCTCGTAGTGCAGCCGAAACGCGTCGACCGGCGGACGGGCGTCGTGCGACAGCCCGCCGAACATCACGACCGTCCCGCCGGGTCGCACGAGCTCGACCGCATCGATCCACGCCTGCTCGGTGCCGGCCGCCTCGAGCACGACGTCCGCTCCACGGCCGTCCCCCGGCTCGGCCCCGAACGCGTCGACGAGCAGCCGCCGCTCCTCCCGGCCGCCCACGATGACGGGCCAGCCGCCGGCGTCCGCGACGCAGGCCGACAGCATCAGCCCGATCGATCCGGCACCGAGAATCGCCACCGAGTCACCCGCCTGGATCTCCGCGCGCTCGACGCCGCGCAGGCAGCAGGCGAGGGGCTCGAGCAGCGCGGCGACCTCCGGGGTGAGCGTCGGCGGAACGTCGTACAGATTGACCGCTGCGATTCGCTCGGGGACGACGATCCAGTCCGCGTATGCCCCTGAGAGAAACTGCAGGTCGCTGCATTGCTCGCCGCGCGCGCAGCCGTCGCACACACCGCACGGCGCCGAGTTGGCAGCGACCACGCGGCGCCCGTCGACGAGCCCGCAGAACTCGTGCCCGAACGGCGCCGGCGATTCGCGCAGCAGCACCGGATGGCCGCGTCGGAACGTCTTCAGATCGGTCCCGTCGGTCAGCTGCGACCTCGACCTGAACGAGCACCTCGCCGGGCCCAGCCGCGGGCTTCGGCACCTCGTCGATGCGCAGGTCGCCCGGCGCGTACAAGCGAGCCGCCTTCACGGTGTGAACACGACCTTCAACGCGGCACCGCTCCGGTACAGCTCCACGCCCTCACCGAACCGCTCGAGCGGGAGGACGGTCATCTCCGGGAGAACGAGCTCCGGAAGGAGCTCGATCGCGGCGCGAAAGTACTCCGGTGTCGCGGAGCGCGAGCCGACGACGCGCAGCTCCTTGCGATAGACGGCGTCGAGCGATGTCGGCACCTCCGCTTCCGGAGCCGAGAACACGAGCAGCGTGCCGCCCGGGTCGAGCCGCGCGAGGGCCGCGTTGATCCCGGCAACCGCCGTGATCACGGCGCCGCCGACCGGGTCGAAGTCAACCGAAGCTCCGAGCTCGCGCGCCGAGGCGAGACGCTCCGAGCGCGGCTCGGCCGCCACGACCTCGTCACCGCGCCGCCGGAGCACCTGCACCCACAGCTGTCCGATCGCGCCGCACCCGAGGACGAGCACGCGGCCCCGCGGCACGAGCTCGGCGGCTCGCAGCACGCACGCGAGCGGCTCGACCCACACGCCGCCGTGCTCTCCAACCGTGTCCGGTAGCGAGACCCAGTGGGTCGCGCGCAACTGCTCGGCGAAACCGCCGGGGTTGATGCGCAACGTCTGAAACTCCGCGCAGGTCGACTCGTGGCCGGCCACGCAGCGCAGGCAACCACCGCACGGAACGCGGTGCATCACGGTGACCCGCTCACCGCTCTCGAGCTCGCCCGCCACCTCGTGGCCGAGCACCGTGCCGGCCGCGGCACGTCCGAGCTTCTCGACGTCGGAGCCGCACAGACCACACGCACGAACGCGGACGAGGCTGCCGGGAGCGGTCGGCTCGGGCAGGTCGGCGAGCTCGGGCAGCCCACCGGCGTCGAGGACGACCGCGCGCACCGCCGTATCGTAGGCGGCCCGCGGGGCCGGAGCCGAGCCGCCGCTTGAGGCGGCCTGAAAGACCGGCGTCACCTTGGTCGCCCGCACGGCTCGGCGCTACACTGACCCCCGCCCGGGGCTATAGCTCAGTTGGGAGAGCGCCTGGATCGCACCCAGGAGGTCGGCGGTTCGAGTCCGCCTAGCTCCATCGGCGCAAGGCCCGCAGTTGCGGGCCTTTGCTTTCAGAGCGGACAACGCTCCGACGGGCGTGGCAACAGATTGGCAACGGCTGTCGGGTGCACTTCTCGTCGCGCATCGACCCTCCATTTGCATCTTGGGGGAAGCCCAGTTCAACGCCAAGAGCCCGCCGACGAGACCACGCAGTTACTACGGTGAAGCCTCGCAGGTCCGGCTACTCGCCCGCGCAGCGGAACTGGTGGTCGCGACACCAACGAAGGAGGTCCAGCCATGCGTGCCGACATCGTGCCCGGGGCCAGCTTTCCCGACTACGAGCTCCCCGATCACACCGACACTCCGCGCAAGCTGAGCGAGATCCAGGGCGACGACCCGATGATCCTCACGCTCGCCCGCGGCCACTACTGCCCCAAGGAGCACCGGCAGCATCTCGACCTGGCTGCCGCCTATCCGAAGATCGCCGTCGCCTACACGCAGGTCGCCACGATCGCAACCGACGACCACCACACGATCCAGGAGTTCCGCGCGTCGGTCGGTGCCCCATGGCCGTTTCTCTCCGACCCCGAGCGGATCGTCCAGAAGGACCTCGAGATCCAGGAGTACACCGACCCGGCCAACGACCCGATGATCCCCCACACCCTCATCCTCAAGCCCGGGCTCGTCGTCCACCGGATCTACAACGGCTACTGGTTCTGGGGCCGCCCGTCGGTCGACGACCTCTGGCACGACCTGCGCGACGTGTTCAGCGAGGTGCGCCGCGACTGGGATCTCAGCACTCCGGGGCTCCGAGAGAGCTGGGACGCAGGCGACCTCTCGCCCTTCCACGGATGGGACAGGCACCCTGAACGACGACCGAGCCCGGTGTGAAACACCGAGTGCCGGGACGGATCACTGCGCTTCCGCCGCGATCCGTCCCCGGCCCGTCTGCGATGCAGGTCCTCAGCCGCGATCGATCTTGCCGGAGGGCGTGAGCGCGTACCAGGCGGCACCGAAGTCCTGCAGGCCCTCGCCGTTGGTCTGGCCGCGCTTCGAGTCGCCGAAGAAACGGTAGAGCGGGTGCCCGGCGTAGGTCACCTGGCGGGTACCGTCGGCCCGCTTGATCGTGCCGAGCAGCGACCGCTGCACTCCCTTGAGCGCGACCGCTTTGCCGCTGGTGAGCAAGGGCGGCCAGTAGACCGCGCAGGCGCCGGCGCACGCACTGCGGGAAGCCGTGTCCTTCTGGAACAGATAGAGGGTGCGCCCGCTCCCATCGGCCACGACCGTGCCGAGGACGGTACGGGCTGTCGTCACCGTCGCTGACGGCTTCGCTCCGGCAATCGCTGCGCCGACCAGAAGCAGGACGACCACAGCGGTGACGGTGAGGCCAAACACGTTCTTCATTCCGATCTCTCCTCGTTGCTCGAGTGTTTGTGTCCTCAAGTACTCGCGCTCGCGCTCACTCGGATTGCCGCTGAGGGAGACTCTTACTCCTCGCTTACATCCGGACGCGTGCCCGCTGGACGGATCACAGCGAGCACGCGTCCAGGATCGCCCTG
This sequence comes from uncultured Thermoleophilia bacterium, assembly GCA_963821575.1. Lineage (GTDB taxonomy): Bacteria > Actinomycetota > Thermoleophilia > Gaiellales > Gaiellaceae > PALSA-600. The sequence continues at coordinate 437,611 of CAWGEJ010000004.1, read as the reverse complement.
GGATCAGGCCTCGTAGCTGCCGCACAGGCCGGCCGCCTGCGGCTTCCCCTTGTGCCCGGCCTCCTGCATGATCGGCGGCACCTCGGGGTCCGAGACGAAGCTCTGCCAGCCCTCGACGTCCCAGTCGAAGAGCGCCCAGACACGGTCGGGCTCGTTGGGATCGCGGAACACGGTCGCGCCGTTCGAGCCGTGCTGCTTGCGCTTCTCGGCACCCTTGGTGGAGAAGACACTCAAGAAGCGGTCGACATCCTCGACCTGTGTGGTAGCCAGGATCAACGTGGTCCTCCTCTGCGCTCTCGGTGCCGTAGGTCGACGCCGATGGTGCAGCGAGTCTGCGTCCCCGAGGGCGCCGACGGAATGGGGCGAATGCCCTACCCCGTGCGAACGAGATCGTTCTCGAACGCCCAGAGCGTCGCCGCGGCGCGGCTGCGCACGCCGGCCTTCTCATAGACGTGCTGGACGTGATTCCCGACCGTCTTCACGGAGATGTCGAGGTCCTGGGCGATCTCCTGGTTCGACTTGCCGCGCACGAGCACCAGCAGGACCTCGAGCTCGCGCTCCGTCAACCCGGACGGCAGTTCGCGCGATCGGGCGGCCGGCCGGTGGCCCGCGGCGGCGAGCACCGCGTCGACCGCGTCCGGGTCGAGCCGGCCGTCGGCGGCCTCCCGCAGCAACGCGGCCTCGGCAGCCGAGGGGTCGAGAGCCGCTCTGTACGGTCGCGCCTCGCGCATCGCCGCGTAGCAGTCGGCGGCGGCGAGGATGCGGGCCGACTGGTCCAGCCCGGGAGCGCGCGTGCCGCGGTGGTACCCGGAGCCGTCCAGGCGCTCGTGGTGCGAACCCGCCAGCATCCCGATCGGGGCGAGCTCCTGCGACTGTGCGAACGCGCGCTCCGTGTAGTGCGGGTGGAGCCGGACGCGTTCCCACTCTCCGAACCCGAGAGGGCCGGGCTTCTCCCAGATCGCGTTCGACACGCCGACCCGCCCGAGGTCGTGCGCCAGCGCAGCGTGCCGCAAGCTCGTCACCGAGGCCGCCGGGAGCGCCAGGCGCCAGGCCGCCGCCTCCGCGAGGTCCGCAACGCCGATCGAGTGCTCGCGCAGCCACGGCGACTTGAGGCCGGTCAGCGAGGCGATCGCCATGAAGCCGGCGTCGATTCGCTCACCTCTCATCCACACCTGCGGGAACGGCTCGATCTCGAGCGCCTGCTCCCACATCCGCGTCTCGTCGAGGTCGGACAGCAGCTCGTCGAAGTTCTGGAGCGCGATCACGACGAGCCGTGGGTCGTACGCGGCGTCGGAGCGCCGCTCGAGCACGCTCCGTGCCTCGTCGGGGCCGGCGGCGGAGAGGAACAGCGAGATGTCGCGCGCCACATGGAGGAGGCGCATCGACAGCGGAATCGCGTCGCCGCGGATGTCGGGGAACCCGCGTCCGTCCCAGCGGGAGAAGACGTACTCGAGGGACGCCTGGACGTTCGAGCCGAGCTCGAGCCACCCCGCGAACCGCTGAGCGATCTCGCACATCGTCGCGAACGCGTCCCGTGCACGGGGGCCTGCGTTCGCGATCGCGTCCTCGATCAGCGCAGCGCGCACCTCCGGCGGCTGCCCGGCTCCGATATGAGCCCGGTAGAAGCCGAGCACCTCATCGCGATTGGTCGTGTCGATCAGGTAGAACGCGGCCCGGTGGGTGATGTCGTCGCCGTAGAGCAGGCCCGCCTCGTGCCCGTTCGACGTGCAACCGGAAGCGTGGAGCAGTGCGACGTAGTAGGTGTCCGCAAGCTCCTTCGCCGACGCGCCCGCGAGCTCGCCGAGCCTGACCGCGAGCACCGCCGTCCGCAGCGCGTGCTCGAGCGGCTGCCCGGTGCCGAGATCGGTCGCGAGCGACAGGGCCCCGACCACCTCGGCGGCGCGGATCGGCCGGTCGCTCGCAGACGGAATCGCCTCGACCGCCCCAGGAGTCCCCGCCGCCACACTGCGATCCTACGGTGAAAGCAATGAGAGGATTCCAACATGGCCTCGCGTGATCTCCCGACCGGCACGGTCACGTTTCTCTTCACCGACATCGAGGGCTCCACGCGCCTGCTTCGAGAGCACGGCGCTCGGTATGCAGATCTCCTCGCTGCGCACCGTCGGGCGCTGAGAGAAGCGTTCGCAGCACACTCCGGGGTCGAGGTGGACACGCAGGGCGATGCCTTCTTCGTCGCGTTTCGATCGGCCACCGAGGCGGTCGCCGCGGCAGGCGATGGGCGGCAAGCGCTCGAGGGCGGCCCGATCCGGGTTCGTATGGGCATCCACACGGGCGAGCCCGTCGTGACCGAGGAGGGCTACGTCGGGATCGACGTCCACCACGCGGCTCGCATCGCCGCCGCAGCTCACGGAGGGCAGGTCGTCATGTCCGAGGCGACCAAGGGCCTCCTCGAGAGCGTTGCCGGCGTTCGCAGCCTCGGCGAGCACCGGCTCAAGGATCTGCTCGACGCGGAGCGCCTGTACCAGGTGGGCGACGGTGACTTCCCACCGTTGCGAACGCTGGACGCCACGAATCTCCCGATCGCCTCGAGCGCCCTCGTCGGACGAGATGACGAGCTCCGAGAGCTCGTTGCGCTTCTCGAGGGCGGCACGCGCTTGCTCACGCTCACCGGGCCGGGCGGGACGGGCAAGACACGCCTCGCGCTCCAGGTCGCCGCGGAGCTGGTCGGGACTCTGAAGGACGGCGTCTTCTGGGTCCCGCTGGCCGGGCTCGCCGACCCGGACCTGGTCTCCTCGGAGCTCGCACAGGCAATCGGAGCGCGCGACGATCTCACAGGCTTCCTTCGCAGTCGCGAACTGCTCGTCCTGCTCGACAACTTCGAGCACGTGGTCGACGCCGCCCCGGCCGTGAGCACGCTGCTCGCAGCGGCCGGCGGTCTGCGAATCCTCGTCACGAGCAGGGGACCGCTGCACATCTCGGGCGAACGGGAGTATCGACTGGAGCCGCTGCCGATCAGGGATGCGGCCACGCTCTTCGTCGAGCGCGCTCGCCTGATCGGGCGAGAGCTCGCTCCGGACGCAACCGTCGAGGCAATCTGCCGGCGCCTCGACGGACTTCCGCTGGCGATCGAGCTCGCGGCGGCTCGAACGAAGCTGCTCGCACCTGCACGGCTTCTCGAGCGCCTCGATTCGGCGCTCCCGATTCTGACGGGAGGCGCTCGTAACGCCCCAGAACGCCAGCGCACGCTGCGCGCAACGATCGAGTGGAGCTACGACCTCGTCGATGAGCCGAGCAGAGATCTGTTCGCCCGGCTCTCCGTGTTCGCCGGAAGCTTCCCGATCGAGGCGGCGGAGGACGTCTGCGGCGCCGACCTCGACGGCCTGGCCTCGCTCGTCGACACGAGCCTTCTGAAGCCGATCGGCGACGACCGGTTCCTGATGCTCGAGACGATTCACGAGTACGCAGTCGAAAGGCTCGACGCGTCGCATGAGGGCGACGAGCTCCGCCGTCGACACGCGACCTTGTTCTCGACCGTGGCAGAGAGGGCATACGACCGGCGTTTCGAGGCCGAGTCGGAACACGCCGCCAGGCTCGAGCTCGACCACGACGACCTGCGCGTCGCGCTCGACCGGCTCTCGGCGACGGACGCCGACCGCGCACTCGAGCTCGCGGGCGCACTCGGCTGGTTCTGGCTCTCCCACGGGCACCTCGCCGAAGGGCGCAGCCGGCTGGCGGATGCGCTCGCCGACTCGGCTGCGACCGGTCGACCTCGGGCGCGCGCGCTCACAGCAGCAGGTGCGCTCGCGGCGCGGCTCGCCGACCCCGACCGCGGACGCAGTCAACTCGGCGAGGCGATTCGGCAGTGGAACGAGCTCGGAGATCGAAGCGAGCTCGCGTCCGCGCTCGACACGCTCGGCTGGCTCCTCGTCTACGACGCCGGAGACGACCAAGGCGCTCTCGCTGCGTTCGAGCAGAGTCTCGAGCTTCGTCGCGAGCTCGGCGACCGTCCGGGCGAGAACCGCGCGCTCGTCGGGTACTGCCAGGTGCTCGTCGCGTTGGGTGACACGGAACGGGCGGAGTCGCTCTCCCGCGAGCTCGTCGAGCTCGCGGGCGGAGATCCGCGAACGGAGCACTTCGCCTTCCACTACCTGGCCGATTGCGCGCTGCTCCGCAACGACTGCGAGGAGGCTGAGCGGCGCTACCGCGAGAGCCTGCAGGCGGCGCTTCCACTCGGAGACGTCGTCGAGACGAGCATCGAGGTTCAGGGCGTGGCGATGGCCGCCGCCGGGCTCGGCGACGCACCGCGGGCGCTCGTCCTCGCGGGGGCTGTCGAGGCTCTCTGGGAGTCGCTCGGCTTGTCGCTCTCGGTCGCCTTCTGGGACGCACTCCTCGAGCGATACCTGGGAGCCGCCCGAACACAGCTCGGCGCACGCGCGGACACCGTCTGGGCAGAAGGCCGCGCGATCGCCTTCGACGACGCGGTCGAGCTCGCCCTGGCGTCATCCGGGCGCGCGAACAGCCCCGACTGAGCTCAGCGCGCGGCCTGACCGGGTCAACGTCCGGGAGGAGGCCCGGGCGGGCCGAGGATCTCGAACCCGTTTCGCTTCGCGATCGGCACGAGCCGCGCCATGTCCGGGTGGTCGGGCGGCGGCGGGACGACGCGCTCGGGGGCGGGCTCGCCGACCTCTCGCAGAAAGCCCTCGAACTGCATCGGCGCGAACCCGACGAGCGCCTTCGCGCCGCCTGCGTCGGCGTAGAAGGTGTGCGGCACGCCCCTGGGGCCGAACGCAAAGGAGCCGGCCTTCAGGGACAGTTTCTCGTCGCCGACCCAAAAGGTCATCGCGCCCTCGAGGACATAGAACCACTCGTCCTCCTCGGGATGGACGTGCCAGGGCGAGCCGAGGCCCTCGGGCACGACGATCTCGAACATCCCGTACTCCCCGCCGGTGTCCCGGCCGCTGATCTTGATCGTCTGCAGCATCCCGAGCAGCCAGAACGCCTCACCTTCGTTCTCGTCTAGCACGTACCCGAGCTGAGCCCGGTCCGGAGCGACGGCCGTCATGCCCACTCCCTTCCCGCGGATGATATGATCCGCAATAGTTCATGCAGGAACAGTTGCATAGCGAACTATCCCAGCAGGAACCGTCCCTGTCAAGCCCCTCCGCCGAGCGGCTTCGCACCTGGCGGCTCTACGCCGAGAGCGCACTCGCGCTGCTCGACGTGCTGGACGCGGAGCTCGTGCAGACGGTGGGCATTCAGCAGCGCTGGTACGACGTGCTCGTCCACCTCGAGGAGTGGCCCGACGGGATCCGCATGAACGAGCTCGCGGAGCAGATCCTCTACAGCAAGAGCGGCTTCACGCGCGTCGTCGACCGGATGGAGGAGGCGGGGCTCGTCCGCCGCGTCCGGCCCGAGCACGACCGGCGCTCGATCCTCGTCGTGCTCACCGACCAGGGCGCCGCGACGATGGAAGAGGCCCGCCGCTACCACCGAGACGGGATCGAGCGGCACTTCTCGCGACACCTCAGCGATACCGATATCAGGGCGCTCACGCGCGCCCTCGAGAAGATCCGCCGCTCACGCACGACGTCAGCAGACCGGTAGGGCCGCCGGGCCTCTCTCAGTCGGCGACTCCCAGCCCCCAGCCGCCGTCGATCACGATCTCCTGCCCGGTGATGTACTCCGAGGCCGGCGACGCGAGGAACAGCGCGAGCGCCTTGATGTCGTCGGGCTGCCCGACTCGGTGCATGGGGATGTCCTTGGCGAGCGCGGCCTGCAGCTCGGGGTTGTGCGCATGGCCGCCGCCGATGTTCGTGACGAAGAAGCCCGGCGCGATCGCGTTGGCCGTGATCCCGTCCGCCGCGAGCTCGAGCGCCAGGCAGTGCATGAGGTGCCTGGCACCGGCCTTCGCCGTCGCGTAGGCGGCGCCGATCGCCGGCTCGACCTTCGTCGCCGCGAGCGACGTCGTGGCGATGATCCTCCCGAACTTGCGCGGACGCATGTGGCGGGCTGCCGCGCGGGCCGTCGCGAAGATCCCGTTCAGATTGATGTCGATGACGCGGTTCCAACGCTCGTCCGTGTAGCGCTCGAGCGCGCCGTCTTCCATCCTCGGCCGCTCGCCGCCGGCCCACGCACCGACGAAACCGACGCCGGGATCAATGCCTGCGTTCGCGAACGCGACGTCGAGCCGGCCGTACGTGCTCGCCGTCTCGTCGATTGTGCGATCGAGGGCGGCGTGGTCCGTCACGTCGACCACGGCGCCCCGCACGTCGAGCCCCTCACCCTGGAGCCGCGCTGCCTGCGCGGCGACCGCGTCGGCGTCGACGTCGATCAGCGTGACGCGCGCGCCGTGTGCGGCGAGCACCTCGCCGTAGGCGAGCCCGAGCCCACTCGCGCCGCCGGTGACGATCGCACCGAAACCGGCGACGTCGAAGCGCGAGGAGACGTTCACCGGCGCTCGAACGCGAGTCGGATGCCGAACCCGATCAGGACGACGCCGGTCACGCGGTCGAGCGTCTTGCGCACGGCCGGACGCTGGATGACCGCAGCTGCGTGCCCGACGACGACTCCGTACAGGACGAGCCAGGCGAGAGTCATCGCCGCGAAGACGCCGCCGAGGACGAGCAGCGACATGAACGTCGAGCCCTGGCCGTGCACGAACTGCGGCAGAAAGCTCGTGAAGAACACGGCGATCTTCGGATTGCCGAGATCGCTGAGCAGCCCCTGTCGCAGCGCCTTGCGGCCGGCGCCGGCGCCCGATCGCGGCGAGGTGCCCACCGTCTCGCGCGCACGAAGCAGCTGAACGCCGATCCAGACGAGGTAGAGCGCGCCGACGATCTTCACCGCGTCGAACGCAATGCTCGATGCCCGCAGCAACGCGGCCAGGCCGAACGCCGCCGCGACGGTCCAGATCAGCAACCCGATCGCGACGCCCGCCGCAGACGAGACGCCCGAGCGGCGACCGCCGAGCAGCGCGTTCTTGGTCACCACGGTCGTATCCGGGCCGGGGATCACGATCAGCAGCGTCGAGAGCGCTAGGAACGGGATGAACTCGATCCGCACGATGAGAGTCTAGGTTGTAGGGACCGGACGCCCATGCCCCGAGCGGTTGACGGAGCTCGGCTCCTGCCATACCGTCTCGGCGTGACGTCCCGGGTCGTGTGTCTGTCAGGGCCCGATGGCGCGCAGATGCGCGAGGTCGCCCAGAGCGTGGCGGAGCGGCTCGGGTTCACGGTCGTCGACGAGGAGATCATCCTGAACGCCGCGGCCAGAGCGGGCATCGACCCCGACGTCGTGAGCGACGTCGAGCGGCGCCGCTCGTTCATGGAGCGTGCGCTCCGGGGACTCGGATCGAACACCGAGGCAAGCGCGATCGTTCACGCCGACATCGGTCTCGTCGGCTCGGACGCCCAGGTGAGCGGCGAACTGCGCGACCTGATCCGCACGGCGATCGAGGAGACGGCCGAGCGAGGCAGTGCGGTGATCGTGGCGCACGCGGCGTCCCATGCTCTGGCGTCGCGACCGGACGTCCTGCGAGTGCTCGTCACCGGTTCCCCGTCGATCCGCGGCGAGCGCGTCGCAGCCGAGCTGGAGTTGAGCGAGCCGGACGCCGAGCGCGTCGTCGCCCGGTCCGATGCCGCTCGGGCTGACTATCTGAAGCGGTTCTACGACGCAAAGAGCGAGCTGCCGACGCACTACGACCTCGTCGTGAACACCGACCGCCTGTCGGCAGGCGAGGCCGCCTCGCTCGTCGTGCTCGCGGCCGGCGACTGAGCAGTCCTCCGCTCCTCACCGAGCTTCAAGGGGCCTCCTCCTTGGTGAGCGCGCCGTTCGCGACGATACGCGTGCCTGTCGCCTTGAACGAGGCGAAGGCGTGCTGCCCGGCCCGGAGCTCGAGCCGCTGGAGGGAGTCTGCCGTGATCTCGGCGCTGATCGGGCCGATCGTGACCCGGACGCGGTTACCGAGCTCGGCGATGCTGCGAATCGGGCCGCCGATCACGTTCATCGCAGAGTCGTGCGGCGGCGCCGTCGAGACCGTGACGTCCCAGGGATAGACGGCCAGCACGATCTCGCCGCGACCGGTCCCCGCCGTCGTGATCGCAGTGCCGTCGTCGAGGCGGATGCGAGTCGTCTCCCCCGTGGCCTCGACGAGGCCGTGCAGGAGGTTCGCGCCGGTGAACGACGCGACGAACGGATCGGAGGGGCCGGACACGAGCTCGGCAGGCGTGCCGGTCTGGCGCAGCCCGCCGTCGACGATCACGCCGACCTGGTCGGCGAGCGCCGCCGCATCCTCGAAATCGTGGGTGACGAGCAGGACCGGGATGGCGAGACCGTGCAGCAGGTCGTGGAGCCCGGAGCGAACGTCGGTCTTGGTGTGCGCGTCGAGCGCCGAGAGCGGCTCGTCGAGGAGGAGCACGCGAGGCTCGCGGGCGAGGGCGCGGGCGACGGCGACGCGCTGCCGCTCCCCGCCTGAGAGCGCTCCCGGATGGGCACGCTCGAGGTGCCTGATCCCGAAGCGGTCGAGATACTCGTCCGCCTTTTGCCCTCGCGAGTACTCGATGTTCTGGCGGACGGTCAGGTGAGGGAAGAGTGCATAGTCCTGGAACACGAGCCCGACCCGCCGCTCCTCGGGCGGCAGGCAGACGTTCCGCTCGCCGTCGAACCACACCGTCTCGTCACAGGCGATGCGCCCCGACTCCGGCTTGACGAGCCCGGCGACCGCGCGCAGGACGGTCGTCTTGCCGGACCCGGACGGCCCGACCAGCGCCGTCGTCGAGCCGACGCGAAGTGTCAGCCCGAGGCGGAAGGACCGAAGAGGAACGGTGATCTGGTCGAGGACGAGCTCTGCCATGACAGTCCGATTCTGAGGGTGAAGAGCAGGACGATGCTGATCAGGACGAGCACGCCGCCCATCGCGAGGGTCGCGGTGAAGCTCCGGTCGAACTCGGCGTAGATGGCGAGCGGCAGCGTCTGGGTGACCTTCTGCAGACTGCCGGCGAACATGATCGTCGCGCCGAACTCCCCGAGCCCGCGGGCGAAGGAGAGCGCGAGACCGGCGACGAGCCCGCCACGGGCGAGCGGCAGCACGACCCGGAAGAATGTGCGCGCAGGCCCGGCCCCGAGCGTGCGCGAGGCGGCGGTCAGGTTCGGATCGGTCGCCTCGAACGATGCGATCGCCTGACGGATGTAGAGCGGGCTCGCGACATACGCGACCGCGAGCGTGACCGCACTCTGCGTGAACGGCAGCGTGATGCCCAGCCACTCCAGGCTCGAGCCGAGCAGCCCGACGCGCCCGAAGGCCGCGAGCAGGCCGATCCCGGCGACCGCCGGCGGCAGCACGAGCGGCAGCTCGACCAGCGTGATCGCGAACGAGTGGCCGGTGAAGCGCTGCGTCGCGAGCAGGTAGGCGGTCGGCGTGCCGAAGAGCAGGATCAGCAGCTGGGCGAGCAGGCTCGTCTTCAGGCTGACGACGAACGCATCCTGAACGACGGGGTTCGAAAGCTGGTGGAGCAGGTTGCCGGGGGAGGTGTGCGCGAAGATCGCGAGGATCGGCAACGACAGGAACGCCAGCGTCAGGACCGACGCGCCGACGTACAGAGCAACGAGGAGCGCGCGCGTCATGAGCTGGCGATCCTCGTGCCGTCACGCCGCAGTTCCCCGTCCGTCGCCACCTACTTCTTCTTGGCGACCGGCTTCACACGCGGCAGGAACCCGTAGGCGAGCAGCCTGGCCTGCGCCGCTTTGCTCAGCACCTTGTTGATGAACGCGTGTGCATCGGTCTGGTCGGCGCTCTTCGAGACGATGCAGATCCCGTACTGCACCTTCGGCTGCGCCCAGGCAGGCAACTTCAGCACCGTCACCTGGCCGGGCACTGTCTTCGCATCCGTCGAGTAGACGAACCCCGCGTCGGCCTCGCCGAGCGCGACCTTCGCCAGCACCTCGCGGACGTCGGTCTCCTGGCTGACCACGTTCTTGAGCACCGCCGCCGAGAGATTCATGTTCTTGAGGATCTGCAGCGTGTAGCTGCCGACGGGGACGCCGGCACCGGCGATGTCCAGCTTGACGCCGGGCTTCGCGAGGTCGTAGACGCTGTGGATCTTCGCCGGGTTCGCCTTCGGCACGACGATCACGAGCGTGTTCCGGGTGAACACCACCGGCTTCGAGCAGAGGCCCTTCGCGTAGAGCTGATTCGGGAGCGTCATGTTCGCCGAGGCGAACACGTCTGCCGGCGCACCCTGCGTGATCTGGGCCGCCAGGGTGTTCGAGCCGCCGAACTGGTACTTCTGCGACGAGTCGATCGCCGGGAACACGTTCGTCAGCGAGGCGGCCGCGTAGACGGTGAGCTGCGCGCGGAGAGCGCCGTGCGAGCGCTGGCTCGCGGCTGCTGCCCGCCCGCCCGCCGTCGCGAGCCCCGTGAGAGCGAGCACGACGATGACCGCGGTGAGAGCGAGTCGACGGCTTCTGACAGGCACCGCTGGAATCCCTTTCACTAGAGCTGAACCATGACGCTGGTCGACTTGACGATTGCGGTCGCGGCCATGCCGTTCTTGAGGCCGAGCTCCTCCACGGCGTCGCGGGTGACCACGGCGACCAGACGCACCGGGTCGGTGACGACCATCTCGACCTGGGCCATCAGCCCCTCGATCTTCACCTCGGTGACCGTGGCCCTGAAGCGGTTGCGAGCGCTGATGTGCATCCCGCCGCCGTCACCCTGAAGCCGGTCGATCTCCGCTGCGGAGATGACGCGGCGGTTGCTCGCATCGCGCTCGACGTGAATGCGCCCGGACTTGTCCCAGCGGCGCAACGTATCGATGCTGATACCCAGCGCAGAGGCCGCCTCGCTCGCCGTGTAGAGCTGCTTCGCCACTGCTCAGCTCTCGTACGCGTCGAGGGCGGATGACACGGCGTCGATCTGCAGCGCGGGCGCGAACGCGTGACCGATCGGCGACCTGCCGACCGAGGCGGACAATGCACTCACGTGCTGCGCCTCGTTCCCCGCGATCTGGCCGATCGGCAGGCGGAGCTGCGGCGTCTGCACGTTCTCGACGGCACCGAGGTACGCGCCGAGCACGAGGTCTTCGAGCGAAGCGGCGAGCCTGGCGATCGCGCCGTGAGAATCGAATGTCCCCTTCGGGTACGAGAAGTTGATGTCGTCGGCCGTCGCCGGAGTCTGGCCCGCTCCGGTCAGCAGCGTCGCGAGGCCTGTGTAGTGGGCGTTCTCGTCGGCGAGCATCCGCTTGACGAGCGCCGACGAGGACGTCGACAGCTTCTTCGCAGCGAGCGCCTGCGTCTGGAAGTCGACGGTCAACAACTCGGCCGCGATCAACAGCCGCAGGTAGGCGAGGTCGGCGTCCGGCGGCGCGGCCGCCGAGGCGGAGCCCGCAAGCGCAGAGAGCGCCGACCCCGAGACGAGGAGAGCAGAGCCTCCGGCCACCCCTCGGCGCAACAGCCCAGATCTACTGAAGCTCGACGTCACCACGGAGCGCGCTCCTCGATCGACTGCAGATGCAATGCAAGTCCATAGAACGCCACAAGAGCGAGCGATCATAGCGATTGCAGAGCCATTTGGGAGAATATCGCCTAGGCAACGCCTTGTCATGAGATTCAAGTCGCCATAGCATGCACATCGCATGATGGACAAGACCGACTGGGATCAACGCTACGCGGCAGACGACCTCCGCTCGGCCGGGGAGCCGAGCCGGTTCCTGGTCGCCGAGGCGGCCGCTCTTCCACCCGGCCGCGCGCTCGACCTGGCCTGCGGCCAGGGCCGTCACGCCGTCTGGCTCGCCGCGCGCGGCTGGCGGGTGACCGGCGTCGACTTCTCCCAGATCGGCCTCGCGAAGGCCCGCCGGCTCGCGGCCGCCCAGAGCGTTGAGCCCGACTGGATCGCAGCGGATCTCGTCGACTTCGAGCCCGAGCAGGGCGCCTACGACCTCGTGCTCGTCTTCTACTTGCAGGTCCCCGGCCCGGAGCGGCAGGTGATCCTCCGCCGAGCAGCGGGCGCCGTCGCGCCGGGCGGCACGCTCCTCGTCGTCGCCCATCACCGGGACAATCTCGAGCACGGTTACGGCGGCCCGCACAATCCCGCCGTGCTCTACACGGCGGAGGAGATCGTCGCGGGCCTGGACGGATTGGAGCCTCAGCGAGTCGAGCAGGTGGAGCGCTCGGTGCCGACCCCGGACGGCGACCGCATCGCACTCGACCTGGTCGTCCGCGCCGTGCGCCCGCTCACGCAGCAGTGATCGAACCGAGCAGGCCGTGCACGCCGAGCTCCGTCTCGCCGCGCCAGGCGTGAGGGCCCGACGTGAAGAAGAGCGCGTCCGTCGGGCCGGCCGAGCCGCCGTTCCCGAACGCGAGGCCCCAGAGGCCGTTCACGACGATCGGCTTGCCGTGACGGTCGTTCAGCGTCCCGGCGTATGACCACCCGGCGGCGGTACGCCGGTAGGCGTTGATCCGGCCGTCGCCGAAGTTGCCGATCAGCAGGTCACCGCCGAACCGGCCGAACGAGTGCGGCGCCTGGGCGAGCCCCCACGGAGCGTTCAGCACGCCACCGTGCCCGACGCGCGCGAGGAGCCTGCCGTCGCGGTCGAACTCGTCGACGTAGCCTCCGGTCGGCGCGTCGTTGCCGTTCACCGGCGCTCGGTAGACGTACGTGACGAACACGTGGCCGCCGATCGCCTGGATGCCGAAGGGCGCGTACCACTCGGGAATCTTCTCGTCGACGAACGCCCCTTTGACCCGAACGGGACGCCAGCGTCCGTCGAACACGTCGACGCGCGCATTGTGGAAATCGGTCGCAAAGACGCGGGCGCCGTCGATCGCGACCCCACGGAACACCGCTGCATCCGCACCGCCATCGACGACGACCTCGGACTGGGTCGACCAGCCCGTCGGCACGGTCGGAGTCCAGGCGCGCAGCTTCCCGTCCTCGCAGGCGTAGATGAAGCGGGCGGGATCCGACACCCCGCGGGCCGCGACCGGAAGCTCCTTGCCGGAATACCACGCAACACCGGTCGGCCCGCCTGCGACCTGAACCGTCAGGAGCTGCTTTCGCCCCGTGCCCGAGTAGAGGGTGCTCGTCGAGCTCGCCTCGTTCGACGTCCACCATGGCCCGGTCGGGCTGGCGGCGAGGCCCCAGGCGTTGACGAGCCGCGCGTCGGTGTGCTGCGCATGTCCCGGCCGGTCGGAGACGAGCGCGTGCACGTCGTACGCATTGCGAGGTGCGCCTCCGAGCGCGAGTGCCGCTCCGATCGCGATCCCGACGGCGACGAGTGCCGCAACGAACGCGACGCGCACGGTCTATCTCCGCGCGGGCGCCGTCGTCTCGCGCACGACGAGCCGCGTCGAGAGCTCCATGCGCAATGCGTCGACCCGCTGACCCTCGATGATGCGGATCAGGAGGCTGACGCCGGTGCGGCCGAGCTCGGCGAGCGGCTGGCGGACCGACGTCAGCTCCGGCGTGACGATCGTCGCCAGGTCGGTGTCGTCGAAGCCGACGACCGAGAGCTCGTCGGGAACCGAGATCCCGAGCTTGTGCGCGGCGTGCAGGACGCCGATCGCCACGTTGTCGTTGAACCCGAAGATCGCCGTCGGGCGCTCGGGGAGTGAGAGCAGGTGCTCCGCGGCTTCCGTGCCGCGCGGCATCCGCCAGTCCGAGTACGCCACGAGCTCCGGATCGAGCAGCATCCCGGCACCGGCCAGCGCCGCCCGAAAGCCGATCAGCCGCTCCTCGGTCGCGTACCAACCAGGAGCGCCGGCGATCGCGCCGATCCGGCGATGCCCCAGGGCGAGCAGATGCTCGGTCGCCGCCTTCGCTCCCGCAGCGTGCATCGCCGAGACGCAGGCGATGCCGTCGGGCGGGGTCTCGCGGGGGTCGACGACGACGAACGGAAAGCCCTGGCGCTGGAGCGTCATGAGCTCTTCGTGGGACTCCTCCGGCAGCATCAGGATCGCACCGTCCGTCGTGCCGCGCATCAGGCGCTCGAGCAGCGAGACCTCGCGGTCGTGCTCGTGCAGCGTCGGGGCGAGCACGATGCGCATGTCCCGCTCGTGCAGCGCCTCGGCCGCGCCGCTCAGCATCGGGCCGAAGTAGGCGTCGTTGACGAGCGGCAGCGTGAGGCCGATCATCCCGGTCCGCCCGCTCGAGAGCCCGCGGGCCCCGCGGTTCGTGCTGAAGCCGTGCTCGCGCACGACCTGCAGGACGCTCTCGCGGGTCTCCGGAGCCACGTCGGGCCGGTCGTTGAGCACCCGCGAGACCGTCGCGATCGAGACCCCGGCGAGGTCGGCGATGTCGCGGATCGTGGCGCGTCCGCGGAACGGGGGGACGGATTGATCGGTCTGGGCCACTGGATCCATTCAAGCACCTGGAAACGTTTCCGGCAATTATCGCACGCTCAATTCCTAATGTTTGCGGGTTTTCCACTTGACACCACGCGGCGCTCCGTGGTAACCGTTACCGGTAATTACCGGAAATCTCCCCAGATTGACACAAGCCGCCCAAGCTGGGCAGGAAAGGAAGGCAGATGTCACGTCAGACCCGCTCCTCAGGCTTCGGCTACGCCGTCGCGCTCGGAGCCGTACTGCTGGCGGCATTGTGCGTCGTCGCCATCGCAGCAGCCCGCCCCACCGGGCACTCAACCGCAGCCAAGCTCACCGCGAGCCACAAGTGCCTCGTGATGACCGGCTCCGGTGACCCGGCGTTCACGAAGAACTTCAACCCGTTCACTGCAACTGGTCTCCCCAGCGGCCAGTTCGTCAGAGGCGCGATCTACGAAGGTCTCATGGTCTCGCCCGAGGGTGGCAAGCCGACCCTCCCGTGGCTCGCAACGAGCTGGAAGTGGAGCAACAGCAACAAGACCTTGACCCTGCAGCTCGTGAAGACCGCCAAGTGGGCGGACGGCAAGCTGCTCACGTCGGCCGACGTGGTGTACAGCTTGACCGCCGGCCGGCAGGACAAGGTGATGGACACGATCGGCCTGACGCGTCCCAACACGAACATCGCGTCGATCAAGGCAAAGGGCCTGTACCAGGTCGTCATCAACCTGAAGGTGCCTGACTCGCAGTTCATCATCTCGACGATGAACAACGTGTTCATCATCCCGCAGCACATCTGGTCGAAGGTGGCCGACCCGGCGACCTTCACGAACCCGAGCCCGATCGGCTCCGGCCCGTTCACGAAGGTCCTGCGGTTCACGAGCCAGGACTTCGTGCTCGGCAAGAACCCCGGCTACTGGAAGGGCGGCACGCCGCTCATCCCGTGCCTGGAATACGTTCAGGCAGCGTCCAACGACGCAGCCCTCGCCCTGATCCAGAGCGGCCAGGTCGACTGGACGCACAACTTCGTCCCGAACGTCGACAAGGCCTACACCTCGAAGGACAAGGCGCATTACCACGCCTTCTATGCCACGACCGCCTACCCGGTCTCGCTGGTCTTCGACAACACGCAGTATCCGTACAGCCTCGTCGCCTTCCGGCATGCACTGTCGATGGCGATCGATCGCAACACGGTGTCGAAGCTCGGTGAGTACGGCTATGCGCCTCCCACCGATGCAATCGGCCTCAACGGTCTCTTCCCGCAGTGGGTCACCGACAAGTCGGTGAAGGCACAGTCGAAGCTGCTCTCGACGTACAGCCCGACGGCCGCCAAGAAGCTACTCACCGACAACGGGTTCACCTACAAGGGGAACAGCCTGATCGACCCGAAGGGCAACCCGGTCCAGCTGAACATCCACGTGATCTCCGGTTGGTCCGACTGGGTCGCCTCGAACCAGATCATCACGAAGAACCTCCAGGCGATCGGGATCGACTCGAGCGTCGCGCTCGAGCCGGACTGGAACTCCTGGTTCCCGAATGCGTTCGCAACCAAGAACCCGACGCTGCTCTGGCAGAACGGCTCCCAGGCATCGCCGTACGGCTTCTTCAACGCGAACCTGTCGCAGAACGCCAACATCCCGTCGGGGCAGGACGCCTCGTCGACCGGCAACTGGTCGCACACGTACGACGCAACGGCGACCACACTCCTCAACCAGTGGAAGGTGACCCTCGACAGTGGCAAGCAGCACACGATCGCCACGAAGCTCGAGAAGATCTTCCTCAACCAGATGCCCATCGTCCCGCTCTTCATCGGGCCTCGGTGGTCGACCTACAGCACCAAGTACTTCCATTGCTTCAACTCGCCGAAGAACTTCTACGGCGACCCGATCTTCTCCACCTATCCAGACAACCTCCTCTCGTTCACCCGCATCTGTCCCGGCGGACACGCCGGTCCGTAGCGGGCCCTGGGGGCAGCCGGGCGGGACTTCGGTCCCGCCCGGCGCAATACTCGGCCATAAGCCATGCGCTGGTTCCTCCGCAGATGCCTCTTCTATGTGTTCGCCATCTGGGTGGCGCTCACGCTCAACTTCCTGCTGCCGCGTCTCATGCCGGGCGACCCGGCCGGCGGCGTCCTCGCCCGCCTCTCGCCGGCTCAGATCCAGGCAAATCCGGGGATCATCCAGACCTATGAGGCGCTGCTGGGCGGGGGCAAAGGGTCGCTCGGGCACGACTACGTCCTCTATCTCCAGCGCCTCGCGCACCTGAACTTCGGAATCTCCACGTCCAACTACCCGGCCCCCGTCTCGGACGTGATCGGGCGGACGCTTCCGTACTCGATCGCGCTCGTCGGGGTCGCGTTCCTCCTGTCCTTCATCATCGGCATCGGGATCGGGATGATCGCCGCGTGGCGTCGAGGCGGCACCGTCGACACGTTCTTCGTGCCGACGCTAATGGGGCTAGGTGCATTCCCGGCCTTCTTCACGGCTCTGCTCGGCGTCTACTTCTTCGGGTTGAAGCTCGGCTGGTTCCCGATCCAGCATGCCTACGACAGCCAGCTCACACCCGGTTTCAACTGGGCCTTCACCCAGAGCGCGGTGCGGCATGCCGAGCTCCCGGTGCTCGTGATCATGGCCGCCTTCACCGGCGGCTGGGTGCTGAACATGCGCACCGTGATGATCAACACGATCAGCGAGGACTACGTCGCGATGGCGCAGGCCAAAGGGTTGAAGGACCGCCGCGTGATGACGCGCTACGCCGGCCGCAATGCGATCCTGCCCCCTCTGAACGGGTTCGCCGCGCAGTTCGCGGGTGCCGTCGGCGGTCTCGTCTTCATCGAGTACGTGTTCAGCTATCCGGGCGCGGGACTCACCTTGCAGCAGGCGGCGCTCGGGAACGACTATCCACTGACACAGGGGCTGTTGCTCGTCTTCGCGTTCGCGGTGATCGCCGCCAACTTCTTGATGGACCTGGCCAACTTCCTGCTCGATCCACGGGTGCGGGCCAGCTGATGTCGCAGCTGCAGCCGGTCCTCGAGCAGGAAGCCGCCCCACTCGCCGTCTCCGGGCCGCGCAAGGACAGCCGCATCCCCGGCTGGCTCTCTCTGCTCCTCTCCAACCCGAAGTCGCGCTTCGGCCTGACGCTGCTCGCCTTCATGCTGATCGTGGCGCTGATCGCGCCGTGGATCTCCGTCAACAACCCGACGGACTTCAACATCCTCGCCACGCGGCAGGCGCCTTCCTGGCATCACCTCTTCGGCACGACCGACCAGGGCAGCGACATCTTCTCGCAGGTCGTACTCGGCACCCGCCGCTCGTTGATCCTCGGCGCCTCCGCGGCCCTGCTCGCGACGACGCTCGCGGCGACGCTCGGCATCCTCGCGGCGTACTCCGGCGGGATCATCGACGAGGTCGTCAACTTCCTCACCAACGTCTTCCTCGTCATCCCCACGATCCCGCTCCTGATCGTCATCTCCGGCTACCTTCACGCGCGCGGCATGACGACGATGATCCTCGTGCTCGGGCTCACCCTGTGGGCGTTCGAGGCACGCATCCTGCGCGGTCAAGCCCTTACCTTGAAGAGCCGCGACTTCGTCCACGCGGCGAAGGTGGCCGGAGAGTCGACCTCGCGCATCGTCTTCGGGGAAATCATGCCGAACATGATCAGCCGCATCGCCGCGGCCTTCGTGCTGGTCTTCTACGTCGCTCTGCTCGTCGACGCGGGCCTCGAGTTCCTCGGCCTCGGCGACACCACGCATGTGAGCTGGGGGATGGTCCTCTACTGGGCCCAGACGAACTCGACGGTCCTGCAGGGCGAGTGGTGGCCGTTCCTCTTCCCCGGCCTGGCCCTCGTGATCACCGTCGTCGGCCTCGTCTTCCTGCTCGCCGGGATCGACGAGCTCAGCAACCCGCGGCTCCGCACCGCGAAGGCGAGGAAGAAGCCGAAGCAGGGGTCGGAGTGACCGTGGTCGAGCCGGCACTGACCTTGAGGGCGCAGTCCGAGCCGCGCGAGACGCTCATCGAGGTGCGCGACCTCCGGGTCGCCTACGGCGACGTGGTTGCGGTCGACGGGGTCAACCTGTCGATCGCCGCCGGAGAGATCCTCGGGCTCGCCGGCGAGTCCGGGTGCGGCAAGACGACGATCGCGAACACCGTCATGCAGGTGCTGCGGCCCCCGGCCGAGATCGTCGGCGGCAGCATCCTTTTCCGCGGGGAGGACCTCGTCGGGCGCAAGCCCGAAGAGCTGCGCAAGTACCGCTGGCGCAACGTCTCGATGGTCTTCCAGAGCGCAATGAACGCGCTCAACCCGGTCATGCGCGTCGGCGACCAGTTCGTCGACATGATGCACGCGCACGAGCACATCTCGAAGGACGATGCGCTCGAGCGCGCCGGTGAGCTGCTCGACCTCGTCGGCATCGACCGGCGGCGCACGCGGGCATACGCACACGAGCTGTCGGGCGGCATGCGCCAGCGTGTGATCATCGCAATGGCGCTCGCGCTCAATCCCGAGCTCGTGATCATGGACGAGCCGACGACCGCGCTCGACGTCGTCGTGCAGCGGGAGATCCTGCAGCAGATCAAGGATCTCCAGGAGCGGCTCGGCTTCGCCGTGCTGTTCATCACGCACGACCTCTCCCTGCTCTTCGAGATCGCCCACCGGATCGCGATCATGTACGCGGGCGAGGTCGTCGAGGAAGCACCCTCGGCAAAGCTGCGGAACGCGCCGCGCCACCCGTACACGAGCGGGCTGATCAGCTCCTTCCCGCCGCTGACGGGGCCGATCGAGCGGATGACCGGCATCCCGGGCTCGCCGCCCGACCTGGCCTCGCCACCCGCCGGCTGCCGGTTCCATCCGCGCTGCCCGAACTGCGTGCCGGAGGAGAGCAGGCTCCACACCCTCCAGACGACGGTTCGCCCGATTCTGCGCGAGATCGCCCCAGGACATCGCGTCGCCTGCCATCTCGTGGAGCAGCAGGGATGACGGTCTCGATCTCAGGGCCGGTCGAGGTCCGCGGCCTCACCAAGCACTTCCCCGCCGGCAACGGCCTCAGGGCCGGCCGCAGCCGCCTGCACGCCGTCGACGACGTGACGTTCACGCTGCGGCCCGGCACCGTCACCGCGCTCGTCGGTGAGAGCGGCAGCGGCAAGAGCACGGTGGCGCGGATGCTCGCCCGGCTGTATGACCCGACGAGCGGCAGCATCTACTTCAAGGGCGAGGACGTCACCGACGTCAAGCACAGGCGCGACGTCCTGAAGTACCGCTCGCAGGTGCAGATGATCTTCCAGGACCCGTTCGGATCGCTGAACCCGGTCAAGACGATCCACCACCATCTTGCCCGTCCGCTGAAGATCCACGGCCTCGTTGCACGCAGCCAGATCGACGAGCGCATCAACGAGCTCCTGACCACCGTCGGGCTCGTGCCGCCGGAGCGCTACGTCGACAAGTACCCGTACGAGCTCTCGGGCGGGCAGCGCCAGCGCGTGGCGATCGCGCGCGCGCTCGCCGTCGAGCCGACGGTCCTCGTCGCGGACGAGCCGACGTCGATGCTCGACGTCTCGATCCGCGTCGGCATCCTCAATCTGATGCTGGACCTGAAGGAACGCGAGCAGCTCGCGTTCCTCTACGTCACGCATGACCTCGCGAGCGCCCGCTACATCGCCGACTACATGCTCGTGATGTACGCCGGCCAGATCGTCGAGCAGGGCCCCGTCGACCGAGTGCTCCAGACCCCGCTGCATCCGTACACGCAGCTGCTGATCGATTCGGTCCCGAACCCGGCTGAGGTCGTCCACGAGCGCCTCGAGATCCGCAAGGGCGTCGCATCGGCCGCCGTCGACCCGCCCGAGGGCTGCAGATTCGCGGACCGCTGTCCCTTGCGCGTCGCGGTCTGCACGCAGATCACGCCGGAGCTCGTCCTGACCAAGGACGGGCACAGCGCCCGCTGCCATGTCTCCGCTCCATCGCCAGCCATTCGAGAGGAAACCAATGTCGAATCAGCTCAGTAAGTTGTTCCCTTCCGATTTCGTCTGGGGCGCCGCCACCGCGTCGTTTCAGATCGAAGGCGCGGCGAACGAGGACGGCCGCAGCGAAAGCGTGTGGGATCGGTTCTGCGCCACGCCGGGCAAGGTTCGCAACGGGGACACCGGCGCCGTGGCGTGCGACTTCTACCACCGCTACAGCGACGACATCGCGCTGATGCGCGAGCTGGGCCTCGACGCGTTTCGCTTCTCGATCGCGTGGCCGCGCGTGCTCCCCGACGGGAGAGGACGGATCAACCAGGCTGGGCTCGACTTCTACGACAAGCTCGTCGACGAGCTGCTCGGCAATGGGATCGCACCGTACGTGACGCTCTTCCACTGGGACACGCCCCAGGTGCTCGATGACGCCGGCGGCTGGCCGGTGCGCGACACGATCGATGCGTTCGCCGAGTACGTCGAGGCGGTCTCGGCCCGCCTCGGCGACCGAGTCGCCCACTGGATCACGCACAACGAGCCCTGGGTCGTCTCCTGGGTCGGCCACGGCTGGGGGCACCACGCGCCGGGCCGCGAGTCGGAGGCGGACGCGCTCGCGACGGCACATCACCTGCTGCTGTCGCACGGCCGCGCGGTCGAGATCCTCCGCCGGAACTCACCGGCTGCACAGGTGGGCATCACGCTGAACCTCGACAACCCGTACGCGGCGAGCGACTCACCGGAGGACACCGCCGCCGCGCGTTGGGTCGACGGGCTCCACAACAGGTGGTTCCTCGATCCGCTCTTCCGCGGCTCGTACCCCGAGGACATGCTCGAGGCGTGGGCGCCGATCATGCCGGAGGTGCGTGACGGTGACCTGGAGCTGATCGCGACGCCGATCGACTTCCTCGGCGTCAACAACTACACGTCGCCCCTCGTGTCGGCGGACGAGCACGGCGGCCGGTCGCAGATCGTGCGCCGAACCGACGTCGATCGCACCGACATGGGCTGGGAGGTCGTCCCGGAAGGCCTGCACGACCTGCTCGTCCGGCTGCACCACGATTACCAGCCGCCCGCGATCTACGTGACGGAGAACGGCGCCGCCTACCCGGACGTCCGCGGCCACGACGGCAGCGTCAACGATCCGGAGCGGCAGGCATACCTGGAGGGCTACCTCGCCGGGGCAGCGCGTGCGGTCGCGGAGGGCGTGCCGCTCCGCGGGTACTTCGCGTGGTCGCTGTTCGACAACTTCGAATGGGCCTGGGGCTACTGGAAGCGGTTCGGCCTGATCTACATCGACTACGCGACGCTCGAGCGCGTGCCGAAAGGCAGCTTCTACTGGTACCGGGACTTCATCGCCAAGCAGCGCCTCGGGGTGACGGACGAGGAAGCGGCGTAGGCCGCGCCCGCGCGAACAAGCTACGCCGAGGTTGGGCTCTCGGTCTGTCCGGCCATCCGCAGGCCGATCTCGGCGACGCTCGCTCCGGAAGGCATCTCGGTCAGGGTGCCTTCGTACATGACGAGGATGCGGTCGTTGAGGGCGAGGATCTCGTCGAGGTCCTCGCTGATCAGCAGCACGGCGGCACCGCCCTCGGCGGCGCGGAGCAGGAACGAATGCACCTGCTCGACGGCGGAGACGTCGAGGCCTCGTGTCGGCGAGCCGGCGACGAGCACGCTCGGGTTGGCCGAGAACTCCCGCGCGATCACGACCTTCTGCAGGTTGCCGCCCGAGAGGTAGTCGGTCTGCTGGTCGGGGCCGCCTGCCTTGATCTCATAGGTGTCGATCGCTGTGACGCCGTTCTCGCGCATCAGCCCGAGCCGCAGAAACGGCCCGCGTGAGTCCTTGCGGAACGACTTGAGCGCGAGATTCATCGCGATCGAGAGGCTCGGCGCGACGCCGGTGCCGAGCCGGTCCTCGGGGATGTAGCCGAGCCCGGCGTCGAACGCCGACCGCGCGTCACCGGCGCGCAACGGCTTGCCGTTGACCCGGATCGAGCCCTTCGTGTACGGCCGCAGGCCGGCGATCGCCTCCGCCAGTTCTCGCTGGCCGTTCCCCGAGACGCCGGCGATCGCGGCGATCTCACCCGAGCGGACGGTGAGGGAGACGTCCTTGACCGCGGTGATCCCGCGGTCGCCCTCGGCCCACAGGCCGTTCACCTCGAGCACGGGGCGACTCTCCGTACGCGTCTGCACCTCTCTCTGCACGACCTGGATGTCGCGGCCGACCATCAACGAGGCGAGCGACTGCGGCGTCGCGTCGGCAGTGTGCACCGTGGCGAGCGCCTTCCCGGCCCGGAGGACGGTGACGCGATCGGAGACGGCCTTCACCTCGTGCAGCTTGTGCGAGATGAAGATGACCGTCCTGCCCTCGGCCGCGATCTGCCGCAGGGTCGCGAAGAGCAGGTCGGCCTCGTGCGGCGTCAGCACGGCGGTCGGCTCGTCGAGGATGAGGACGCGCGCCTCCTGGTACAGCGCCTTCAGGATCTCCACACGCTGCTGTTCGCCGACCGAGAGCTGCCAGATGCGCGCGCGCGGATCGACCCCGAGGCTGTAGCGCTCACCGAGCTCGCGCACCTGCGTGTCGACGGCGCTCGGGTCGATCCGGAAGGAGCGCCCCGCGCCGCGCCGGTCGCCGAGCATCAGGTTCTCCGCGACGCTGAAGCGCGAGACAAGGCGGAACTGCTGGTGCACCATCCCGACTCCGGCGTCGATCGCCTCGCGCGGCGAGTCGAACGCGACGCGCTTGCCGTAGAGGGAGATCGTGCCCTCGTCCGCGCGGTACAGGCCGGTGAGGATGTGCGAGAGCGTCGTCTTCCCCGCGCCGTTCTCGCCGAGCAGCGCGTGCACCTCGCCGGAGGCGGCCTCGAAGTCGACCCGGTCGTTCGCGACGACCGCGGGGAACCGCTTTGTGATGCCCTCCATCCGAACGGCAGGCGCCTCGGCGGCCATCAGCGCTCCTCTCGCGCGTAGGGGTTCCCGAGCGCCGCGGGAGCGCCGAGCCGGCTCCTGGCCGTCCCGGACGAGACGACGACGAGCACGACGATCGTCATCACGTACGGCAGCGCGTTCGTCCAGAGGACCGTCGGGCCGAGGCTGATGTGACGGGCCTGCAGCTGCGGGGCGAGCGCCTGGAGGGCTCCGAAGAAGTACGCGCCGACGAGGCAGAGCTCGGGCCGCCAGAAGGCGAAGATCACGAGCGCGATCGCGATCCAGCCTGCGCCGCCGGTGATCCCGTTCACCCACTGCGGCGTGATCGCGAGCGTGATCGACGCGCCCGCGACACCCGCGAACGCGCCGCCGACGAGCGTATGCGCGTAGCGGTACGCGGTGACGTTGATCCCCATCGTGTCCGCGGCCGCCGGCGACTCGCCGACGGAGCGCACGTTGAGACCCGGGCGCGTGCGCGACAGGTAGAGCCAGATCGCGGCCACGCAGAGCCACGACACGTAGACGAGAATGTCCTGTCCGAACACGATCGGCCCGACGAGCGGCCAGCGCTGCATGCTCGCCGGGAACACCGCATGGAACGTGTGCCTCGCCGGCGCGTCGGCCAGATTCAGGTCGTTGCCGAGGTAGGAGGACAGGCCGACCGCACCGGCGAAGATCGTGAGCGCGAGGCCGGACACGATCTGGCTCGCGCGAAGGGTGATGACGAGAAACGCGTGGATCGACGCCATCGCCGCTCCCGCGACGGCGGCGACGAGAATGCCGGCGGTGAGCACGATGCCGGCGCTCGCGTGGATGTTCTGCACCGCCCAGAACCCCATCACCGCGCCGACCAGCATCATCCCCTCGACGCCGAGGTTGAGCACCCCCGAGCGCTCCGTCAGCAGCTCCCCGAGCGACGCGTAGAGAAGCGGGGTCCCGTAGGCGATGCCCGAGGCGATCAGGACGATCAGCAGCGAGTTGTTCACGCTGCGGGCTCCAATGTGCTCGCGGCCGCGTCGCTCTTCGTGCGGACGATGCGGATGCGGTGCCGGATCAGCACCTCGCCGCCGAGCGCCGAGAACAGGATGATCCCCTGGATCACGCCGACGAGACCGGCCGGGAAGTCAGCGCCCTGGAGCGTGTTGCCCGCGTTCTCGAGCCCGCCCATCAGGAACGCGACGACGATGACCGCGAAGGGGTTGTAGCGCGCGAGCGCCGCGATCACGATCCCGGTGTAGCCGTAGCCGAGCTTCTGCAGGCCGTTGGGGTCGCCGTCGACGGAGTGCGCGAAGTCGCCGACCTGGCTCGCGCCCGCGAGCCCGGCGATCCCGCCCGACAGTGCCATCACGGCGAGGATCTTCCGCCGCACCCGGACGCCGGAGTACCGTGCCGCCCGCTCCGAGTCCCCCAGCACCGTTGCCTCGAACCCGAAGCGCGTGCGCTTGTAGAGGACCCACAGGACGACTGCCACGACCACCGCGAGGGCGGCGCCGAGCGGGACCGTGACGCCGCCCTGCACGTTGATCGTCCAGCTCGGCCAGACGGCCGACGGCGGCAGTTCCTTGCCGGTCGGGAAGACGCTCGCGTTGAAGCCCTTGGTCTCGCGCCAGTAGGACTGGCTCTGGAAGATCAGATAGGTCAGGAGGAGCCCGGCGACGTAGTTGAGGAGCAGCGAGGTGAGGATCTCGTTCGTCTTGAAGAAAGCGCGCAGGACGCCCGGGATCAGCGCCCAGGCCGTGCCGCCGAGGCCGCCCATCACGACCATCGCTGCGATCACGAACGCCGACGATCCGCCGCTGCCGCCGAGGTAGAGGCCCGCGGCGGCGCCGGTGATCGCACCGATGTACATCTGGCCCTCGGCGCCGATGTTGAAGAGCTTCATGCGGAACGCCGCCGCCGCCGCGAGGCCGGTGAAGGCGAGCGGCGTCGCCACGATCAGCGTCTGGTTGAGCGACCCCGTCTGGAGAAACGCGGCGTCGAAGAGCTGCCGGTAGGTCGAGAGCGGATCGTGGCCGGTCGCGAGCAGGACGATGGCGGCGACGAAGAAGGCGAAGACGACCGAGGCGATGGGCACCACGAGCGAGAGCCACCGCGGCTGGCGCAGCCTCCGTTCAAACGTGAAGCGCATGCCGTCCTGTCATCGCGGCTGGGGTGAACGAGTCGCGGGGAACGCGGCGGGGCGCCTCTCGGCGCCCCGCCGCGAAAGCGACCGCTAGCCCTTGGCGCTTCCGATCACGCCTTTGACGAGCCAGTTCATGCCGTAGAGGCTGTTCGCGCCGCCGGTGAGCACCTGCATCTTCACACCGGACTTCACGCGCAGCTTGCCGCTCTGGTCGTAGAGCGGGCCCGTGAACTCGTAGAAGGAACCGTTCACGATCTTCTTCTGGTAAGAGGCGATCTTCGCCTTGGTCGCCGCCGTCACGGTCGGCCCGTACGGAGCGATCTTCGTGAAGCCGTCCTTGATCGAGCCGTAGTAGAAGCCCGTCTTCCAGGTGCCGTTCATGGCCGCCTGGACCCGCTTCAGGTAGTAGGGGCCCCAGTTGTAGACCGAGGCGGTCAGCCACGACTTGGGCGCGAACTTCTGCGCGTTGGAGTCGTAGCCCACCCACGGCACCTTGACCGACTCCGAGTACTGGCCGGCCGCGGGACTGTCGACGTTCTGGCCGACCACGTCGGCGCCGGCCGCAACGAGGCTCTGGGCGGCCTTCTTCTCCTTCGCCGGATCGAACCAGGAGTTCGTCCAGACGAGGCTGACGGTCGCGCCCGGGTGCGTCAGCTGCGCACCGAGGGCGAACGCATTCGCGTGCCTGATCACCTCGGGGATCGCGAACGGGACGACGTAGCCGATCTTCCCGGTCTTGCTCGCAGCACCTGCCGCCATGCCGGAGAGGAAGACCGTGTCCTCTGCTGCGCCGAAGTACTCGGCGAGGTTCTTCGCCTGGTCCGTTCCCGTCGCCTGCTCGAAGAGCACGTTCGGGTACTTCGCAACGAAGGCCTTGTTCAGGTAGCCGTAGGAGGTCGCGAAGATCAGCTTGTAGCCCTGCGCGCTCAGGCTCTGAACCGTCTGGTTGAACTGCGCACCGACGGCGATGTTCTCCTTGTAGGTCGTCTGGACCTTGCTGCCAAGCGTCTTCTGGACGAACTGCCGGCCCGCTTCATGGGCCTGTGACCAGCCGCCGTCGTTGTGGGGTCCAACGTAGATGAACGCCACCTTGTACGGCGTTGCGCCGTGGCTCGCGGAGCTCGTCAACGCCCCCACCAGTGCAATTGCCGCAGCCAGCGCCAATGCGAGCGCGAGCTTGATCCTGATGTTCATGTCATCTCCTTCGGGGGGTTCGGCACGTAGTGGAAGTCACCGTAACGGTTCCGGTGACCACGCATCAAAAGGTCGTTCGACAGGGGCTGCCGCACGGCTACCCGGCCTCGATTCTGGTCCCGGTCTCACCGTGGAGCGCCCGCTCCACGTTCTCCGGGTCGGTGATGATGGCGGTGCTTCCGCCTCGCTCGAGGAACTCGACCACGGCCCGGATCTTCGGGGCCATGCTCCCCTCGGCGAAGTGACGTCCCTCGGCGAGCCGCTCCTTCGCCTCGGCAAGTGTCAGCCGGTCGACCCAACGCTCGTCGGCCGTGCCGAAATCGAGCGCCACCTTCTCGACGGCGGTCGTGATCATGAGCAGCTCTGCGCCGATGCAGGTCGCGAGCAGCGAGCACGCGAGATCCTTGTCGATCACGGCGGCCACACCGACCAGGTTCCCGTCGGCATCGATCACGACGGGGATGCCCCCGCCGCCGGCCGAGATGACGACGAAGCCGCTCTCGACGAGCGTCCGGATCGCGCCCTCCTCGACGATGCGGATCGGCGCCGGGGAGGCCACGACGCGCCTCCAGCCGCGGCCGGCGTCCTCACGGACCGCCCAGCCGTCCTCGTCGCGCCGCCTGATCGCGGTCTGCTCGTCCATGAACGAGCCGATCGGCTTCGACGGGCTCGCGAACGCCGGGTCGTCGGCCGCGACCTCCATCTGGGTGACCACGGCGACGGCATGGCGATCGAGCCCGACGCGGCGAAAATCGTTCTCCAGGTTCTGGGCGAGCGCATAGCCAATCGCTCCCTGGCTGTCGGCACCGCACACGTCCAGCGGCACCTCGTGGAGCTCGTGCGCCGCGAGCTCCGACCGGCGCAGGATGAATCCCACCTGCGGCCCGTTCCCGTGCCCGACGACGACGTCCCAGCCGTCCTCGATCATCGCGGCGATGTGCCAGCAGGTCTCGCCCGCGGCGACGTACTGATCGCGAACCGACTGGTGCTCCTTGTCCCGGATCAGCGAGTTCCCGCCGATCGCCACGACTGCGCGCTTGGAGCCCATCCCATCCCTTCCGATTGGCCCTCCTCGAGGCCGCTGTTCCGGCCTCCGTGCGCTTGATCGTCGGCCTGCCGTGTGTTTGACGCATCGGGGAAAGTACCGAGGTAGAAGCGGGCCGACCGCGCATCGACGTTGTCACCAGAATGGGCCCGTGGAGCGCCGTCGCTTTCGCGTGGGAGGAGTCGTCCAGGGGGTCGGCTTCCGCCCGTTCGTCTTCGGGCTCGCGCAACGTCACGACCTGGCGGGGTTCGCGCTGAACGACGGTGTCGGAGTCGTCATCGAGGCGGAAGGCGCCGCGCAGGACCTGGACGCGTTCGAGGTCGGGCTGCGCACCGAGGCCCCGCCGCTCGCCCGAGTCGACGGGATCGAGCAGGAGACGCTGGCTGCGACCGGCAGGCGAGGGTTC
This sequence comes from uncultured Thermoleophilia bacterium, assembly GCA_963821575.1. Taxonomy (GTDB): domain Bacteria; phylum Actinomycetota; class Thermoleophilia; order Gaiellales; family Gaiellaceae; genus PALSA-600. The sequence continues at coordinate 409,694 of CAWGEJ010000004.1, read as the reverse complement.
ACGATCGAGGCGAGCGCGGCGACCGGGCGCAGCGCTCTCATCCCGCCGGACACCGCGACCTGCGACGACTGCCTCCACGAGCTCTTCGACTCCCGCGACCGCCGCTACCGCTACCCGTTCATCAACTGCACGCAGTGCGGGCCGCGCTTCACGATCGTGCGCTCGGTTCCCTACGACCGCCCGAACACCACGATGGCGGGCTTCCCGCTCTGCGCCGACTGCCGCGCCGAGTACGAGGACCCGGCCGACCGGCGCTTCCACGCCGAGCCCGTCTGCTGCCCGGCCTGCGGGCCACGGCTCACGCTGCCCCTCGAGCAGGCGGTCGACCTGCTGCGCGGCGGCGCCGTCGTCGCGGTCAAGGGGCTCGGCGGCTGGCATCTCGCCTGCAATGCCGCCGACGAGGATGCCGTGGCGCGCCTGCGGGGGCGCAAGCGGCGCGAAGACAAGCCGTTCGCGCTCATGGCGAGCGAGCCGGGCAGGCTCGCGCTGATCGGCGAAGCGGAGGCCGAGCTGCTCGACTCGCGGCGGCGGCCGATCGTGCTGCTGCGGCGCCGCGCGGACGCGCCTGTCGCCGCGGCGGTCGCGCCCGGCAGCCCCTGGCTCGGCGTGATGCTCCCGTACACGCCGCTCCACCATCTGCTGCTCGCCGACTTCGGCGGCGCGCTCGTGATGACGAGCGGCAACCAGTCCGACGAGCCGATCGCCGTCGGCGACGAGGAGGCACGTGAGCGGCTCGGCGGGATCGCAGACGCGTTCCTCGGCCACGACCGGCCGATCCACCGCCGTTGCGAGGACTCGATCGTTCGGGCGTCATTCCCGATCCGCCGGTCCCGCGGCTTCGCGCCCGAGGCCGTGCCGCTGCCGGTGAGCGCAGCGCGCCCGGTCCTGGCGGTCGGCGCCGAACTGAAGAGCACGTTCTGTCTCGCACGCGGGCGCGAGGCATTTCTCTCGCCGCATCTCGGCGACCTCGACACCGAGCTCGCCTATCGCGCGTTCCGCGCGGACGTCGAGCTCTACCTCTCGATGCTCGGTGTCGTTCCGGAGACGGTTGCGCACGACCTGCACCCCGAGTACCTCTCGACGAAGTGGGCGCTCCAGCAGGACGCCGCGCTCCTCGGCGTCCAGCATCACCACGCGCACGCTGCGGCGTGCCTCGCCGAGCACGGCGAGACCGGGCCGGCGCTCGCCCTCGTCTTCGACGGAACGGGATACGGGACCGACGGCACGCTGTGGGGCGGGGAACTGCTGCGCTGCGACCTGGCCGGGTTCGAGCGGGTCGAGCACCTGCGCGCGGTGCCGCTCCCGGGCGGCGAGGCGGCGATCCGCGAGCCCTGGCGTGTGGCCGCCTCCTACCTCGAGCTCGCCGGCCGGCCCGTTCCGTTCGAGCGCTGGCCGCTCGTGCGCGAGAGCCTGCGCGTGAACGCGCCCCTCTCGTCCGGGATGGGCAGGCTGTTCGACGCCGCCGCGGCGCTGCTCGGCCTGCGCGAGACGGTCACCTACGAGGGCCAGGCGGCGGTCGAGCTCGAGCTGCTCGCGGCGGAGACCGAGGCCGACCCCTATGCGTGGCGCTTCGGTGACGGCGCCGAGCTGATCGCCGCCGTGCACGACGACCTGTCGGCCGGCCGGCCCCGGCCGGAGATCGCAGCCGCATTCCACGAGACGGTCGCGAGCGCCTCAGCCGTCGCCTGCGCCGAAGCGGGCGGGCCACGCACCGTCGTGCTCTCCGGCGGCAGCTTTCAGAACCTGAGGCTCGCCGCCGCGACCCGGCGCAACCTCGAGGCGCTCGGCTTCCGCGTCCTCACCCATCGCATCGTGCCGCCGAACGACGGGGGCGTCAGCTACGGGCAGGCGGCGGTCGCCGCGGCGGCCTCATTCCGCCACGACGTCGACGGCGATTGACCCATCCGGCTTCCGACGCACGCGCAGAGGCCAGACGTGACCGCTGCGCGAGGTGACCTCGACCTCGATCGGCTCCTCGCGCTTCCCCACCTCGCGACGAGCGGCCAACAGGTCGGCGTGGCGTGCAGCCGCAGCTCGGATCGCGGGGATCAGATCCTGGGGGCTGAACGGCTTCGACAGGTAGGAGAAGACGCCGGCATCGACAGCACGCTCGACCGTCTTTCGGTCCGAGTAGGCAGTCAGCATGACGATCGGCAGCGGCCGCTCCGCGTACACCCGCCGTGCGGCCTCGACACCATCAAGGTTCGGCATCTTCAGGTCGAAGACCGCGAGGTCGGGTTGCAGCTCCCGTGCCAGCTCAACGGCCTCGAGGCCGTCCCGGGCCTCCCCGCAGACCTCGATCCCGTGCTCCTCGAGCATCTGCCGCAAGTCGAGCCTGATCAACGTCTCGTCTTCGGCAATCAAAACGCGCAGACCCTCGAGCGTCATGACCGTGAGCCTCCTTTGCTATACCTTTTGAAGCAATGGCCGAGATCCGTATCCCTCCTGTGCTGCGTCCGGAAGCCGGCGGAGAGCGCCTCGTCGACGTCGACGCGAGCACCGTGCGCGAGGCGCTCGACACGCTCGTCGCCCGGTTCCCCGCGCTGAAAGCGCGGGTTCTCGAAGGCGACGGCGTGCCGAGCTTCCTCAACGTCTTCGTCGACGGGAACGACGTCCGTCTCTTGAGCGGCCTCGAGACGGCCGTCTCACCGGGCTCGAAGATCCTGCTGCTCCCGGCCGTCGCCGGCGGCTAGCCGTCACGTCTCGGCCACCGGCGTCGGGTGAACGGGGATCGGCCGGTGCTCTCGGTGAGCGAGGTGCCCGTGCGACTCGGTCCCGTAGCCGCCCGGGACCGGGATGTAGAACTCGGGATAGCCCCACATGCCGTGCTCGGAGACGTCGAGCCCCGCGGTCTCCACGTGCTCCTCGACCCGGATGCCCCACAGCTTGTGCATGACGAAGAGCGCCCCGAACGAGGTCGTGAATGCGAAGACGCCGACCGTGACGACGCCGAGCGCCTGCACTCCGAGCTGATGGAACGAGCCGGTGTAGACGAGCCCGCCGGTGCCGGTGGCGAGGTTCTTGGCGAGCACCGGCACGGCGAAGAGGCCGGTGGCGAGCGTGCCCCAGACACCCGACATGCCGTGCACCGCGACGGCGCCGATCGGATCGTCGATCCCGATGCTCTCGACGAAGATCACACCGAAGACGGCGATGCTGCCGGCGCCGATGCCGATCACGATCGCCGCCCACGGAGCGACGAAGCCGGAAGCTGCGGTGATGGCGACCAGAGCACCGAGCGTCCCGTTCAACATCATCGAGATGTCCGGCTTGCCCAGCTTGAACCAGGCGACGCCGATGCCGGTGAGCGCTCCCGCTGCCGCAGCGATGTTGGTCGTCGTCGCGACGTAGGCGAAGAAGCCGAACCCGCCGAAGTCCACCGACAGCGTGGAACCCGGATTGAAGCCGAACCAGCCGAACCAGAGGATCAGCGTCCCGAGCACCGCGTACGGGATGTTGTGGCCGGGGATCGGGTTCGCGCGCCCGTCCGTGCCGAACTTGCCGATGCGCGGCCCGAGGATCAGGGCACCGGCGAGCGCCGCCAGGGCGCCCTGGTAATGCACGACGGTGGAGCCGGCAAAGTCCTGCATCCCCTGCTTGAACAGCCAGCCGTGCGGCGACCAGATCCAGTGCGAGACGATCGAGTACGTGAGCGTGAACCAGAGACCGAACGCGAAGTACACCCACAGCTTCGCGCGCTCGGCCATCGCGCCCCAGACGATTGCGAGCGAGACCCCGCAGAACACGACCTCGAACAGATACCCGGCGCCGCCGGGGATCTCCGAGAACCAGTCGAAGGGCTTCTGCCCGACAGCGGTCAACTCGTTGACCGACGGGAAGAACCCGCTGGTGCCGATCAGGGCGTTGCCGTCCCCGAACGCGAGCCCGAACCCGACCGCCCAGTAGACGAGCGACGCCAGCGCGAAGATCAAGACGTTCTTGCCGGCGATGTGCCCGGCGTTCTTCATCCGCGTCAGCCCGGCCTCGAGGAAGGCGAACCCCGCCTGCATGAACATCACGAGCACCGCCGTGATGACCACCCAGATGGTCGATGCAGCGATCAACAGGTCGTGGTTGTCAGGCACCGACCTCCACCTCCTCCAGTCGTAGTCCAGTTCGATTGTGGAACACGTTCGCAACCGGGGTCGACCAGACGAGGCCGTCCCCCGACTCGTTGCCGCTGCGCGCTGCGTCGACGATCGCCGCCACCGCTGCCTCGACGAGGTCGTCCGAGACGACGAACGTCAGCAGCGCCTTCGGAAGAAAGCGCGACTCGAAGACGCGCCCGCGGTACTCGTGCGTGACGCCGCGCTCGCGACCGTGGCCGATCGCCTCGATCACGGTCACGCCGACGTGCCCAGTCGCGTCCTCGACCGCGTCGATCACCGTCTCGACTCGCTCTCGAATCACGATTGCCTCGACCTTCACCATTCGCGTCCTCCTGGTTTGCGCACAAAAAAGAGGCCTCGGGCACACACGAAAGGTGTGCCCGAGGCCTCGATGCCTCCCCGAAACGGCGCCTGCGCCGAATCGGACGACTTCGATACTACACAAAGTGAAGGATGATTTGAAGTCGGGTGGCTCGTGCTCTAGACTTCAGGCATGCGCTGCGCGACCGAGAAGATGTTCTTCATTCCGGTCATCGCCTGCGCACAGCTGGCCTAGCCGGACTCACCCGTCCCTCCGGTTAGGTTCCTTCACAGGGACGGGGGCCACGCAGCGATGACCGCCTTCGGCCTGCGCTGTCGCGTGTGCGAGACGGTCTCCCGCCCCGAGCCGGTCGACGCCTGCCGCCGCTGCGACGGCCCGAACGACGTCACCTACGACTGGCCCCGGATCGAGCGCAACGTCACGACCGACTCGATCGCCGACGGGCCGAAGTCGCTCTGGCGGTACGGCAGCCTGCTCCCGGCGGGCGCGCGCGTCGAGTACGGCGCCGGCTGGACGCCGCTCCACCGCGCCGACCGGCTCTCCGACCTGCTCGGAATCGATCTCCACCTGAAGCTCGAAGGTCACAACCCGACCCACTCCTACAAGGACCGCATCGCGACGGTCGCGGCGGCGACCGCCTGGACCACGGCGTGACCACGCTGTGCTGCTCGTCGACGGGCAATCTCGGCCACGCCGTCGGCGCCGCCGCAGCCGCGACCGGGCTGGAGGCGATCGTGCTCGCACCGGTCGGAGGCGAAGCAGCGGCCGTCGCGGCGCGGCATCCGGGCGCGCGCGTCTTCGCGGTCGCGGGCACCTATGACGACTGCCGCCGTCTGGAGCTCGAGCTCGGCGGCCTCTTCCCATGGGGCTTCGTCAGCGGCAACCTGCATCCCTATGCGAGTGAGGGCGCGAAGACGATCTCGTTCGAGGTGGCCGAGCAGCTCGGCTGGCAGCTTCCGGACGCCGTCGTCTGCCCGGCGGCCAGCGGCACGTTGTTCGCGAAGCTCGCCCAGGGCTTCGCCGAGCTGACGCGGGCCTGCCTCGCCGCCGAGCCCGTTCCCCGCCTGTTCGCCGCCCAGGCCCTCGGCTCCAGCCCGATCGCGGCGGCGTTCGCCGACGACCGCGGCATCTCACGCGTCGAAGCTGCGACGGGAGTCGCTTCGCTCGCCGTCGGCGATCCGTCCCACGGCGACCTCGCGATCGGCGCCGCGCGCGCCACCGGAGGCGGCATCGTGGCCGTCGCCGAGGAGATGATCCTCGAGAACACGGCTCTGCTGGTGGACACGACGGGCATCGAGGCCGATTGCGCGAGCGGCGCGGCACTCGCGGCGCTCGTCGAGGCCGTCTCGCGCGGCGAGATCCACCCCGGCGCCACCGTCGTGCTCGTCGTCACCGGCGCCCGCCCCGAGCCGGTCGAGAGCGACGTCGCCCGACTGACCACGATCGCCCCCGACGCAGACGCCGTCCTCTCCGCACTCGGCCTGCGCTCGTAGCATCGTCGGGATGACCACGGCCAGTCCCCGCGGCGACACCGCCGCCCCGCTCCGTCGCGACGTTCGCGTGCTCGGGACCATCCTCGGCACGGTGCTCGTCGAGCAGGAGGGCGAATGGCTTCTGGAGCTCGTCGAGGCGATCCGGCGCGAGGCCCGCGCCGCGAGGGCCGACAGCACGATTGCCAGCACGGCGTCGTCGCTGACCGGCGAGCAGCAGGCGCTCGTGCTGCGCGCCTTCGGCCTCTACTTCCAGCTCGCGAACCTGGCCGAGCAGCACCATCGACTGCGGCGCCGGCGCGAGGATGCGCACGACGGCGTGGTCGCGCGCGAATCGCTCGAGGAGGCGTTCCGGCAGCTGGGCGACATCCCGGCGGGCGAGCTGGTCGAGCGCGCGGCGACGACCTCGATTCGCCTGGTGCTCACCGCGCACCCGACCGAGGCGACGCGGCGCACGGTGCTGCTCGCCCACATCAGGATCGCCGACGAGTTGGTTCGCCTGGACGATCCACGGCTCGCGCCGGACGAGCGGCTGCAGGTCGAGGACCGGCTGGCCGAGGAGGTGACGCTGCTCTGGCAGACCGACGAGGTACGGCACGACCGCCTGCGGATCACCGACGAGATCCGGAACGGGCTCTGGTTCTTCGAGCACAGCCTGATCTCCGCCGCGACGGATCTCCTGCACGACTGGCGCCTGCGCGTTCCCGGCTCGCCGCCGCCGCTCGTCTTCGGCTCGTGGATCGGCGGCGACATGGACGGGAACCCGGCTGCTGGGCCTGCGTCGATCGCCGAGGCGCTCGACTCGGCGCGTGCCGTCGCGCTCCGCCGGTACCGCGACGAGGTCCGCGAGCTCGCGGTCGAGCTCGCGTCCACCCGTTCGCTGATTCGGATCTCGGACGAGCTCGAGGCATCGCTCGCCCGCGACGAGGCTGAGCTCCCGGAGTACGCCGCGGAGATCGGCGCCCGCAACGAGCTCGAGCCGTATCGCCGGAAGTTGTCGTTCATGTGGTGGCGCCTCGACAACGACCGCTATTCGGAGCCGGCCGCCTTGCTCGACGACCTGCGCACGATCCGGGAGAGCCTCGCGGCGAACGGCGGGCGGCGGATCGGCGACGGACGCGTCGCACGGCTCGAGGCGATGGTCGAGATCTTCGGCTTCCACATCGCCAGGCTCGACCTGCGGCTGCACGCCCGCGATCTGGGCGAGGCACGGGCACGGGAGGCGGTCTCCGCGGCCGCAACGGGCCGCCGCCGGCACGGGCCGGCAGCGCTCGACACGCTGATCGTCTCCGGGACGTCGAGCGCTGCGGACGTGCTTGCCGCAGCGGCGCTCACCGACGAGCCGCTCTCGATCGTCCCGCTCTTCGAGACCCTGGACGACCTCGTGGCGGCGCCGGCAGTCGTCGAGGAGCTGATCCGAGAGGGGCACGGCCCGTCCGAGGTGATGGTCGGCTACTCGGACTCCGGCAAGGACGGCGGCTACCTCGCCGCGCAGTGGGCGATCTACGGCGCGCAGGAAGAGCTCGCCGAGGTCGCACGGCGGCACGGCGTGCCCTTGACGATCTTCCACGGTCGCGGCGGGAGCGCCGGGCGCGGCGGCGGCCCGACCCATGCCGCGATCGCATCACAGCCGGCCGGGCATCCCGCGGGTCGGATGAAGCTGACGGAGCAGGGTGAGACCGTGTCCTTCAAGTACGGGCTCGAGGGCCTCGCGCGCCGCAACCTGGAGGCGGCGCTCGCAGGGACGCTGCTCGCGACGTTCCCCGAGCACCTGCCTGAGCCTCCGCGCGAGGACGAGCGCGCGCTGCTGGGCAGCATGGCGCGGGTGGCGCGCGATGCGTATCGCAGCTTCGTCTGGGACAACGGCCGCTTCGTCGAGTTCTTCCGGGCCTTCACCCCGGTCGACGAGCTCGCGATGCTGGAGATCGCGTCGCGGCCGTCGCGCCGCCCGAACGACGCCGACTATCTATCGTCGCTGCGGGCGATCCCCTGGGTGTTCTCGTGGACGCAGAACCGCGTGCTGCTGCCCGCGTGGTACGGCTGCGGATCGGCCTTCGCGACGGTCGGAGACGAGGTGCTCCGCGAGCTGTACGAGCGGTTGCCGTTCTTTCGCGCGGTGGTCGACAATCTCGAGATGACACTCGCGAAGTCGAGCCTCTCGATCGCCCACGGCTACCTCTCACTCGTGCCGGACCCGACCTTGTTCGCCGAGATCGAGGACGAGCACGAGCGCACAGTGCGCGGCGTGCTCGCCGCAGCCGGCGTCGACGAGCTGCTCGCACGGCAACCGGTGCTGCGCCGCTCGATCGATCTGCGCAACCCGTACGTCGACCCGATGAACGCCGTCCAGGTCGACCTCCTGCGCCGCCACCGGGCGGGAGACGAATCGGCCCAGCTCCCGCTCCTCCGCTCGATCGCCGGCATCGCGGCCGCGCTCCGCAACACGGGTTGACCTGATTCAAAGACCGAATCAGGTCAACCCTAGATCGCGCGCGTTGGCTCCACTGAACCTGGTTCGGCTCAGCCGAACCTTCCCACCTCCCGAGAAACTCGCGAACCTGATTCAAAGAACGAATCAGGTTCGAACCGGAAGAGAACCTGGTTCGCGCACAGCGAACCAGGTTCACGAGTTTCGAGTCGCCTCCCCCCTCCCGAACAACTCGCGAATCTGATTCAAAGAGCGAACCGACGCTAGAGGGCGAGGGCGCGCGCGTCGAAGCGGGCGGTGTGCGCCGCCTCGAAGGCCGTGATCTCGTCGGCGCGCTGCAGCGTCCTCGCGACGTCGTCGAGCCCGTTGACGAGCGTCTCCTGCGCGTGGGCGTCGAACTCGAACTCGAGCACGAGCCCGCTGGGATGGGTGATTCGCAGCTGCTCGAGATCGACCGTCAGCTCGTTCGCGGAAGCGAGCGCCTCACGCACCTGCGCGATCTCCGCCGCCGCGAGCTGTATAGGCGCCAGGCCGCTGTTGATCGCGTTCGCGTGGAAGATGTCCCCGAACGAGGGCGCGATCACGACCCGGAACCCGAAGTCCTCGAGCGCCCACGCCGCATGCTCACGAGACGACCCGCAGCCGAAGTTGCGGCCGGCGACGAGAATCGGCGCGTCCCGGTTCTCCGGATCGTTCAGGAAGAAGCCCGGGTCGCGCACCCAGTCGTAGAAGAGAAACTGCCCGTAGCCCGAGCGCTCGATCCGCTTCAGGAACTGCTTCGGGATGATCTGGTCGGTGTCGACGTCGGCGCGGTCGAGCACCGCGACCTTGCCGGTGACGCTCCTTAGCTCCCTCATCGGAGCTCCCTGATATCCGCGAAGTGCCCGGCAACCGCCGCGGCGGCGGCCATCGCCGGGCTGACCAGGTGCGTGCGCGAGCCGGCGCCCTGCCGGCCCTCGAAGTTTCGATTCGACGTGGACGCGCAGCGGTCACCCGGGGCGAGCACGTCCGGGTTCATGCCGAGGCACATCGAGCAGCCGGCGCGGCGCCACTCGAACCCGGCCGCCTCAAAGATCTCGTGCAGGCCCTCGGCCTCGGCCTGCCGCTTCACCTGCGCGGAGCCCGGCACGACGATCGCCTTGACATGGTCGGCGACCTGCTTGCCGGAGACGACCTCGGCGGCGACGCGCAGGTCCTCGATGCGGGCGTTCGTGCACGACCCGATGAACACCTTGTCGATGCGGATCTCGACGAGCGGCGTTCCCGGCGCGAGATCCATGTAGGCGAGCGCGCGCTCGACGGCCTCGCGCTCGGCCGGGTCGTCGAAGTCGGCCGGGTCGGGCACGACCGCGTCCACCGGCGCGACCATGCCCGGGTTGGTGCCCCACGTGACCTGGGGCTTCAGGCTCGAGACGTCGACGACCACCTCGCGATCGAACGACGCGCCCTCGTCGGTGCGGAGCCCGCGCCACGCGGCCACTGCCTGCTCCCAGGCGGCACCCGTGGGGACACCCGGGCGGCCCTCCAGATACTCGAACGTGACCTCGTCGGGCGCGATCATGCCGGCGCGCGCGCCCGCTTCGATCGACATGTTGCAGATCGTCATCCGCCCTTCCATCGAGAGCGCCTCGATCGCGGGGCCTGCGTACTCGATCACGTGGCCCTGCCCGCCGGAGACGCCGATCTGCCCGATCGCCGCGAGCACCATGTCCTTCGCCGCGAGGCCGAGCGGCAGCTCGCCGGTGAAGGTGATGCGCATCGTCTTCGGCAGTGCCTGGGGCAGGGTCTGCGTCGCCAGCACGTGCTCGACCTCGGACGTGCCGATGCCGAACGCGAGCGCCCCGAATGCTCCGTGGGTCGATGTATGGCTGTCGCCGCAGACGATCGTCATCCCCGGCTGGGTCAAACCGAGCTCCGGCCCGATCACGTGAACGATCCCCTCCCGCCCGCTGCCCGTGGCGAGCAGTCGAATGCCGAACTCCTCGCAGTTCGCTGCCAGCGTGTCGAGTTGTGCCCGCGCGAGCTCATCGGTGATCGGCCCGTCCACGGTCGGGACGTTGTGATCCATCGTCGCCACGGTCAGGCCGGGCCGCCGGACCGGGCGGCCGTTCAGGCGGAGCGACTCGAACGCCTGCGGGCTCGTGACCTCGTGCACGAGATGCAGGTCGACGTAGAGCAGCGACGGAGCACCCTCCTGCTCCCGGACGAGATGCGCGTCCCAGATCTTGCGGAACAGCGTGCTCACCGGTCGCGCTCCGCGGCGTACGAGCCGAACAGGCGCAGCTCCCGGGTCAGCTCACGCAGCTCGCCGAGTGCCGGGCCGACATGCTCGTCGTACACGTGACCGTCCAGCACCAGGTCGAAGCGATAGCGCCAGGGCGAGTTCGGAAGCGGGCGCGACACGAGCTGAACCAGGTTGATGTTGTTCCGCGCCAACGGCCCGAGTGCGCGGAACAGAGCTCCGGGCTGGTGATCCGTGACGAACGAGAGCGCCGTCCGCCAGCCTTCGCCGCCGCCGATCTGCGTGTACGGGGCGAGTGCGACGAAGCGGGTGAACGCCCCGGGCCGGTCGCCGACGTCGTCCGCGAGCACCTCGAGCCCGTAGGCCGCGGCGGCTTCCGCGCTCGCGATCGCCACCTGCCGCGGGTCGCCGGCGTCGGCGACCTCTCGCGCTGCGTCGGCGGTCGTCGCAGCGGGAACGCGGCGAATGTGGCGGCTGCCGAGGAGATCACGGCACTGGTCGAACGCCGCCGGATGCGAGAGCACGGTTCGCGCGTCGTCGAGACTCGCACCCGGGAGGCCGACGACGCAGTGCGTGATCGGAAGGGTCGCCTCGCGCACGATCGAAAGCGGCGCACGGAAGAGCAGATCGTGCGTCTCTGCGATCGGGCCGACCAGTGAGCTCTCGATCGGCAGGACGCCGAGCGTCACCTCGGCGGCCGACGCGGCGTCCACAACCGCGACGAAGCTCGGCAGGTCGACCGACCGCACCGCGTCGGGGACGAGCACCGACGCAGCAGCATTGCTGTGGCTGCCGGGCGGCCCCGGGTATCCGACCGTGACGCTCAACGCGCAGCGAAGTCCAGGCGGATCGGCAGGCTACAACGCGCACAATGCGTGCGCGCGGCGCCCTTGTGGGTTGCCTGCTCCTGCGGCACCGGAACGGCACACGAGCAGGTTGCGATCACGACAGCGCGGTTGTCCATGCTTCCTCCTTCGCGAGTGACGCGAGGACCGCGTCACCGAACGCGTTCGTTGTGGCGTTGCCGCCGAGGTCGGGTGTCGGACATGAGACCAGCGCTTCCTCGACGGCGTCGACGAGCGCGGCGGCCAGGTCGCCGCGCCCGAGCGCGTGCTCGAGCAGCAGTGCGAGCGAGCGGAGCATCGCCGCCGGGTTCGCGGTGCCCGAGCCCGCCAGGTCCGGCGCGGAGCCGTGCACCGGCTCGAAGATCCCCGGGCCGCCGTCTCCGAGGCTCGCCGAGGCGGCGAGACCCAGCCCGCCCGTTACAGCGGCGGCGATGTCGGAGAGGATGTCGCCGAACATGTTCTCGGTCACGACGACGTCGATCGTCTCGGGAGCGTTGACGAGCTCCATCGCGAAGCTGTCGACGAGCGCGTGGCGCAGCTCGACGTCGGGGTACGACGGCGCGATCTCGTCGACGACGCGGCGCCACATCCGCGACGTGTCGAGCACGTTTGCCTTGTCGACCGACACGAGCGAGCGGCGCCGCCCGCGTGCGAGCTCGAACCCTCGCCGAACGATGCGCGCAACCTGCTCCGGGTGGTACTCGCAGGTGTCGAAGACCGTGCCGTCGTCGCGGACGCCGCGGGCACCGAAGTAGAGGCCGCCGACGAGCTCGCGCACGATCACGAGATCGATGTCTCCCTGCGTCGCGGGCCGCAGGTTCGCGTAGACGTCGAGCGCCTTTCTCAGCCCGAGCAGCCCCTGCTCGGGCCGCACCGAGCCGCCGTCCCAGCGCGGGCCGCCGACCGCGCCGAGCAGCACGGCCCGCGAAGCGCGGCACGCAGCGAGCGTCTCACCCGGCAGCGGCTCGCCTGCCGAATCGATCGCAGCGCCGCCGAACGGCAGCCGGACGACCTCGACCTCGACCGGCAGGTGCTCGAGCACGCGCGCGGCCTGATCGAGCACCTCGGGCCCGATCCCGTCGCCCGGGAGGGCGGCGATCAGCTCAGCCACGCGAGAGCTCCCGCTTGACGAGGTCGAGCACGAACGTGACGAGCTCCTGCAGCCCGGCGTCCGACAGGGGGCCCTCGTTGGCATCGCGCAGCTCCCGGAGCAGGGCTGCCTCGCGATCCGGGTCGAGGAAGGCGATCCCGTGCTGCTCCTTGTAGAGCCGCAGCTGCTCGACCGTCTCGATCCGCGCGTTGACCGCCTCGAGGATCCGCACGTCGAAGCCCGTGATCTCCGCCCGCAGCGCCGAGACGACCGGGTCGGCGCCGGCGGTCACGCCGTCACTCCGATGTGCTCGAGCAGCTCGTCGACGTCTGCTTCGATCTCGATCCCGGCTCGCGTCTCGACGACCTGCGGTGTCTTCAGCCCGGTGCCGGTGACGAGCACGACCACGCGGTCGTCCGGCCCCAGGGCGCCGCTCTCGGCCGCGGCGCGCAGCGCCCCGACGGTCACTCCCGCGGCGGTCTCGCCGAAGATGCCCGCGAGCGAGGCGAGCATCGACAGGTTGGCGCCGATCTCGTCCTCCGGAACGGCGTAGATCCCTCCGTGCGACGTGCGCGCGGTCGCGATCGCGAGGTCGCCGTCGGCAGGGGCGCCGATCGCGAGCGAGTGGGCGATCGTGTTCGGCCGGATCGGCGACACCGGACGCTCGTCGGCGAACGCGTGCGCGACCGGCGCACAGCCCTCCGCCTGGCCGCCGTAGATGCGAGGGCTGTCGCCGTCGACAAGCCCCAGGCGGCGGAACTGCTCGAAGCCCTGCCAGAGCTTCGTGAAGAGCGAGCCCGATGCGATCGGCGACACAACCGCATCCGGCGTCTGCCAGCCGAGCTGCTCGGCGATCTCGAAGGCGAGCGTCTTCGATCCCTCGGCGTAGTAGGCACGCAGGTTCACGTTGACGAACGCCCAGTCGAGCTCCCCGGCGAGCTCGACGACGAGCCGGGAGCAGTCGTCGTAGCTGCCGTTGACGGCGTACATCTCACCGCCGTAGACCGCTGTGGCGAGGAGCTTCTCCGGCTCGACGGTCCGCGGGTAGAGCACCACCGAGCGCATGCCGCTCGCCGCGGCCCGCGCAGCGACCGCATTGCCGAGGTTGCCCGTCGACGCGCAGGCGAGCGTGTCCGTCCCGAGCTCGGCCGCCTTCGCCGCGGCGACCGCGACCACGCGGTCCTTGAACGAATGGGTCGGGTTCGTGTGATCGAGCTTCAGGAACACCTCGCGGACCCCGACGGCCTGAGCGAGCCGCGGCGCGGGCAGGAGCGGCGTCCAGCCGGGCCCGGCCGAGGCATCGGGCGGTGCGGTCGTCGGAAGCAGCGGCGCGTAGCGCCAGAGCGAGCGCGGCCCGCGCGCGATCGACTCGCGGGTCGCCTCCCGGGCCACCTGGTCCCAGTCGTACACCGGCTCGAGGGGCCCGAAGCACCGCAGGCACACGCCGCTCGCGACCGCCGGGTACTCCGACTCGCAGATCCTGCACCTGAGCGTCTCAACAGCCATGCGTGCTCCTACGATACTTTCCAAAATGAAGCTTTGCCGACGAGCGCCACGTCTTCATTCGGTCCGGGCTCCTCTCGAGGCCGAGCCGACGGTGGCTGCGTACTTCGCGAAGACACCGCTCGCATAGCGTGGCTCCGGCTGTGCCCACTCCCCCGCCCGGCGTGACAACTCGTCCTCCGAGACCTCGACGTTGAGCTCGCGCGCCTCGACGTCGATCACCACCTGGTCGCCGTCGCGGACGAGCGCGATCGGCCCGCCGCGGAACGCCTCGGGAGCGATGTGGCCGACCATCAGCCCGTGCGTCGCGCCGGAGAACCGACCGTCGGTGATCAGGGCGACCTCGTCGCCGAGCCCTTCGCCGACGAGCGACGCAGTGACGTGCAGCATCTCGCGCATGCCGGGCCCGCCTGCCGGCCCCTCGTAGCGAATCACGACGACGTCGCCGGGCGCGATCGCTCGTGCCTTGACCGCGGCGAAGCACGCCTCCTCGGAGTCGAAGACGCGTGCGGGGCCGCGATGGTGCAGTCGCTCGTGCCCGGCGAGCTTCACGACGCAGCCCTCCGGCGCGAGGTTGCCGCGCAGAATCGCGAGGCCGCCGGTCGGCTTCAACGGCTCGTCCCACGAGACCACCACGTCCTGGCCGGGCCGCTCGTGGACGCCGTCGGCGACCTCGCGGAGCGACCGCCCGTCGACCGCGCGCACGTCCTCGTTGACAGCGCCGGCACGCACCAGCTCACGCGCGACGAGCGCGACGCCGCCCGCCTTGAAGAGATCCGTGGCCACGTACCGGCCGCCCGGCTTGATGTCGGCGACGATCGGCGTGCGTGAGGAGATCGTGTCGAAGTCGTCGATCTCGAGCGGGATCCCGGCCTCGGCCGCGATCGCGAGCAGATGCAGCACGCCGTTCGTCGAGCCGCCGGTCGCAGCGATCGCCGCGATCGCGTTCTCGAACGCCTCGCGCGTGAGCACTGCGGAGGGCCGCGTGTCCTCCTCGACGAGGCGCATCGCGAGCTCGCCGGCGCGCACCGCGGCCTGCGGCTTGCCCGGGTGGTTGGCGGGGATCTCGTTCAGGCCGGGGGCGCTCACGCCGAGGAAGTCGAGCGCGGTCGCCATGGTGTTCGCGGTGAAGTGCCCGCCGCACGCGCCGGCACCGGGGCAGGCGACGCTCTCGAGCGCATGCACCTCGCGATCGGAGATCGTTCCCGCCGCGTGCGCGCCGACCGCCTCGAAGACGTCCTGGATCGTCACGTCGGCGCCGCGGTAGCGGCCGGCCTCGATCGAGCCGCTGTACAGCACGAGGCCCGGTAGATCGAGGCGGGCCAACGCCATCACGCCGGCCGGGATCGTCTTGTCGCAGCCGACGATGCACACGAGGCCGTCGAAGAGGTGCCCGCGCGCCACGAGCTCGATCGAGTCCGCGATCACCTCGCGGGAGACGAGCGAGGCGCGCATGCCGACGGTGCCCATCGACACGCCGTCGGAGACGGCGATCGTGTTGAACTCGATCGGCGTCCCGCCCGCCCGCCGGATGCCCTGCTTGACGTACCCCGCGAGCCGCCGGTGGTTCAGGTTGCACGGCATCGTCTCGATCCACGTGGTCGCGACGCCGATCAGCGGCTTCGCGAGGTCGGCGTCGGTGAACCCGACGCCCTTCAGCATCGCCCGCGCCGGTGCGCGGTCGACCCCGTCGGTGAGAGCTGCGCTGTGGCGCTTGGCGGGATGCGTCTTGGAGTAGGGGCTCGTCATTGAACGTGCGCTCCTTGCTGGGCCACCCGCAGGGGAAGCACCGTTGCGGATGAGGGAACGAACTGCTCGAGCTCGGACACCACCGAGTCGACGCGGTCGGGCTCTGCCCACACGACGACCGACGGGCCCGAGCCGGAGAGCGTGACGCCTCCCGCACCCGCCGGCAGGGCGTCGCGCAGCGTCTGCAGCAGCGGCGACTGGGTGCTGCGGTACTGCTCGTGCAGCCGGTCGTGAAACGAGTCGCGCAGCAAGGTGGCGTTGCCGCCGGCGATCGCCGCGCCGAGCATCGTCGCGGCTGCGACGGTCACGGCGGCGTCGTGGTGGCTGACGGTGAACGGGAGACCGCTGCGCGAGTGCACGGTGTTCGTCCGCGATGCGGGCACGACGAGCACCGGCGCGAGCGGCATGTCGGTCGCGATTCGCACGGCGTGCGGCCCCTCGCGCGTCCAGGCGACGCACACGCCGCCGTACAACACGGCAGCGAGGTTGTCGACGTGCCCCTCGAGCCGACCGCCCTTGGTGAGCAGGTCGCCGGGATCGGCCTCCACCTCCGCGGCTGCGGCGCCGGCGACCAGCCCGAGGGCGATCGCGGAGGCACTCGAGCCGAGCCCTCGCTCGAGCGGGATGCGGTTCAGGAACCGGAAGCGATGACCCTCGACGGGCGCGAAGAACGAGAACGCGCGCAGGGCGAGGTGCGTCGCGTCGCGAGGCAGCTCGGCGGCCCCTTCACCGGCGAGCTCGACGTCGAACTCGCCCGCCTCGACCTCGAGCTCGTTCCAGAGCTCGAGCGCCGCTGCGGCCGAGTCGAAGCCGGGGCCGAGGTTCGCGGTGGACGCCGGAGCGAGGGCGTGGATCACCCGATCGCCTCCAGCACGGCTTCGAGCGTCGCCTCGATGACGTCGGACCCGCCCTCGTCGACGGCCTCGGCGTCCTTCAGCCCGTGCCCGGTGACGATGCAGACGACGGTCGTGCCCTCGAGATCGCGCAGGTGGTCGAGCGCTGCGACCCCGGCCGCCGAGGCAGGCTCGCAGAACACGCCCTCCTCGAGAGCAAGCCGCTCCCAGGCGCTACGCAGCTCCTCTTCGGTGAGCGTGACCACCTCGACGCGGCCCGCGTCGACCAGCCCGGCCACGTGCGCCGCATGCGCCGGCTCGCCGATCCGGATCGCCGACGCCCACGTCGTGGCGCGCTCGGCGGCCTGCCCGACGACGATCCGGGGCGAGGCGCCTGCGTCGGCGAGCCCGGCGGCCACGGCGGAGACGTTGCCGCCGCCCCCGAAGGGCAGAGCGATCACGTCGGGGACCCGCCCCAGCTGCTCGAGGATCTCGACCACGACGGACTTCTGCCCCTCGACGCGGTCCGGGTTGAGCGAGTTCACGAGCACGAACCCCTCGCGCTCACCGAGCTCGCGGCAGAGCCGCAGTGCATCGTCGAAACTGCCTCGCACCTCGAGCAGACGCGCGCCCGCAGCCCGTGCCTGGGCCCGCTTGGCCGTCGCGGTGGCGCCCGCAGGCGTGAGGACGATCGCCTCGAGACCCGCCCGGGCCGCATAGGCGGCTGCGGACGCGGCCGTGTTGCCGGTCGACGCGCAGACGACCGCGCGCGCACCGGCGAGTGCCGCCCGCTCGACGGCGACGACCATCCCGCGATCCTTGAAGCTGCCGGTCGGGTTGAGCCCGTCGCACTTCAGATGCAGCTCGAGCCCGAGCCGCTCCTGCAGACGCCGCGCCGGCACGAGCGGCGTCGAGCCCTCACCAAGGCTGAGGCTGATTCCCGCTCCGGCGCCGGCCAAGCCGGCACCTCCGCTCCTGGGCGGCTCCGTCGAGCCTACGCCGCCGTCGAAGCTGAGATCTATGCCCATCCGAGCTCCGCGACGCCGCGATCGGAGATGACGGGCCGCGGCGTCGAGCACCCGTGGACGTCCTCCAGCTCCTCGACGGCCGCCAGGGCCCGGCGCAGCGCGCCCACCTTCGCCTCGTGCGTCACGACGTGGATTGCAGCACCGTCGCCGTTCTGATGCTGCAGGAGGCGCGCAATCGAGATCTCGCGCTCGGCCAGCTCATCCGCGACGCGGGCGAGCGCGCCCGGACGGTCCACGACCTGCAGCCGGAAGTAGAACGGCGACGTGCTGTCGCCGTCGGGCAGCATCGGCAGCTGACGCCACGCGGCGTCGTTCTGGAGAAACCCGGTGCCCATCGTGCCGAGCACGCTCGTGATGTCGGCGATCACGGCCGACGCCGTCTCGACGCCGCCGGCGCCGGGGCCTTCGAGCGTGATCTCCCTGATCGCGTCGCCCTGCAGCATCACCGCGTTGAAGGCGCCGTCGACCTTGGCGAGCGGATGCTGCCTGTCGACGAAGGCAGGCTGGACGGTCACGTCGACCTGGTCGTCCACGAGCCTCGCGGCACCGACGAGGCGGATCACCATCTCGAGCTGTCGCGCCGCGGCGACGTCGAGCGCGTCGATCGTCGTGATCCCCGAGTACTCGACGTCGGCGAGGTCGACCTGGGAGTTGAAGGCGACGGTGGCGAGAATCGCCATCTTCGCGGCGGCGTCGGCGCCGGAGACGTCGTCGGTCGGATCGGACTCGGCGTAGCCACGCTTCTGCGCGTCGGCGAGCGCCTCCTCGTAGCTCTTGCCGCCCTCCATCTCGGTGAGCATGAAGTTGGTCGTGCCGTTGACGATGCCGAGGACACGATGGACGTTCGTGACGACGAGCGACTCGCGCAGCACCTTGATCACGGGAATCGCGGCACAGACACTCGCTTCGAACCGAAGCTGCACGCCGGCCGCCGATGCAGTCGCAAAGAGCTCCGCACCACGGCGCGCCACGAGCTGCTTGTTCGCGGAGACGACGTTCTTGCCGCGCCGCAGCAGCTCGAGCACGTAGCCGCCGGCCGGCTCGACGCCCCCCATCACCTCCGCCACGACCGCGATGCTCGGATCGTCGAGGATCTCGGCGAAGTCCGTGGTGAGCACCCCACCGGCAGGTGGGTAATCACGCTCCTTCCCGGCATCCTGGACCAGCGCCTTCACGACCCGGAGCCGGTGGCCCGTCGCCCGTTCGATGTCGTCCGCCGATTCGGTGAGGAGACGATTGACTGCGGCGCCGACGGTTCCGTACCCCAGGAGGGCGACGGGTACGTCAACCGACGCCAGCGGTCTCCTCCTTCACGTTCAACGCGCGGAGGCGAGCACCGACCTGCTCGATCTGCGTCTCCGCGAGCTTCGCGCGGTAGGCGTCGAGCGACGGCTGCCCGCGGTCCATCTCGGCGATCCAGTCGCGCGCGAACGAGCCGTCGCGGATCGAGGCGAGAACGGCGCGCATGTTCTCGCGCACGTGCTCGTCCACGACCTTGGGGCCGACCGCGTGCGAGCCGTACTCGGCCGTGTCGGAGATCGAGTAGTGCATGCGCTCGATCCCGCCCTCCCAGATCAGGTCGGTGATCAGCTTCAGCTCGTGCAGGCACTCGTAGTAGGCGACCTCCGGCTGGTACCCGGCCTCGACGAGCGTCTCGAACCCGAGCTGGATCAGCTGTGTCACACCGCCGCAGAGCACGGTCTGCTCGCCGAACAGGTCGGTCTCGGTCTCCTCGGCGAACGAGGTCACGACCATCCCTGCCCGGGCGGCGCCGAGCGCCGCGCCGTACGCGAAGGCGAGCTCACGAGCCTCGCCGCTCGCATCCTGCGCGACGGCGACGACCGCGGGCGTGCCGTAGCCCTCCGTGTAGAGGCGGCGGACAACGTGACCGGGGCCCTTCGGCGCGACCATGATCACGTCGTGCCCCTCGGGCGGGGTGATGCGGCCGTAGTGGACGTTGAAGCCGTGAGCGAAGAGCAGCGCCGCGCCCGGCTCCAGGTTCGGCGCGACCTCCGACTCGTAGAGCGCGGGCTGCGCGCCGTCGGGGACGAGGAAGGCGACGAGCCTGGCTCCGCGGACCGCGTCGGCGACGGAGCGCACGGTGAGCCCCGCCTCCTCGGCGGCAGCCGCCGACGCGCTGCCGGGCCGCAGCCCGACCTCGACCTCGACGCCGGAGTCGTGCAGGTTGAGCGCATGGGCATGCCCCTGGCTGCCGTACCCGAGCACGGCGACCTTGCCGTTCAGAAGCTCGATGTTCCCACTCTTGTAGATCTCGGCCACGTTGTTCCTTTCAGACTTGGACGGAGGGTGATGCGGTGCGGCCGCCCGCGCTGGGACGGCGGAGTCCGACCCGGCCGGTGCGCACCAGCTCACGCACACCGTACGGGCGAACCAGTTCCTCGAATGCCTCGACCTCGTCGGGACGCCCGACGAACTCGAAGGCGATCGCGTCACGACCGACATCCGCGACGCGGGCGCCGGCGACCTGGCTGAGCGCGACGAGCTCGGCGCGCTTGTCGGTGGAGACGCTGACCGTGAACAACGCCAGCTCGCGCTCGATCGCCTCGTCCGGCCGCAGCTCGGTCACGCGCAGGACGTTCACGAGCTTGTGCATCTGCTTCTCGATCTGCTCGAGCGAGTGCTCGCTGCAGTCGACGCGCAGGGTCAGCCGTGAGATGTCCGAGTGCTCCGTCGGCCCGACGGCCAGGCTCTGGATGTTGTAGCCGCGCCGCGAGAAGAGCTGCGAGACGCGCGCCAGTGCCCCCGGCTTGTTCTCCAAGCGCACCGAAATGGTGTGTGCGCTCATGCCCGCTCCCGAACTTCGTCCTCGGTCGGCGCCTCGAGCACGTCGACCGCTGCGGCGCCCGCCGGGACCATCGGGAACACCTTCTCCTCCGGATCGCAGCGAACGTCGACGACGGCGCTGCGGCCGGCGGTGAACGCCGCACTCAACGCGTCTTCGAGCTGATCCTCGCTGTCGACGGTGAAGCCGGCGCAGCCGAACGCCTCGGCGAGCTGCGCATAGTCGGGCACTGCGTGCGTGAGGTGCGTCTGCGCGAACCGCTCGTCGTAGAACATCTCCTGCCACTGCCGAACCATCCCGAGCCAGCCGTTGTTGAGCACGACGGCGACGACCGGCAAGCGCTCGAGCGCGGCGGTCGCGAGCTCCTGGCAGGTCATCTGGAAGCACCCGTCGCCGTCGATGCAGACGACGGTTGCATCGGGCCGCGCCGCCTTCGCACCGATCGCTGCGGGCAACCCGTACCCCATCGTCCCGAGCCCGCCCGAGGTGATGAACGAGCGCGGCCGGTCGCAGACGAGGTACTGCATCGCCCACATCTGATGCTGGCCGACACCGGTCGTCCAGATGATGTCGTCACGGTCGCCGGCGAGGTCGCGGAGCGCCTCCACGGCAGTTTGCGGCTTCAGCTGCCCGTCCGCCTTCGCGTAGCGGAACGGGAACTGGGCGCGCCAGTCCTCGAGCTGACGCAGCCAGGGGTCTCGGGAGGCGCGACCGACTGCCCCAGCAGCGCGCACCTCCTCGGAGAGCTGCGCCAGCGCGAGCTTGAGCGGGCCGACGACGGGGATCTCCGCGTGGCGGATCTTCCCGACCTCAGCCGCATCGATGTCGAAATGGATCACCTTCGCGCCGGGAGCGAAGGCGGAGACCTTGCCGGTCACGCGGTCGTCGAAACGGGAGCCGACCGCGATCACGAGGTCGGCCTTGTTCAACGCCCAGTTCGCGTACTTCGAGCCGTGCATCCCGGGCGCGCCGTAGTTGAGCGGGTGCGAGTCGGGCAGGCAGCCCTTCCCCATCAGCGTCACGACCGCGGGCAGCTGCGCGGAGTCCACGAGCTCGCGGAGCTCTGCACATGCATCGGCGTTGAGCACGCCGCCGCCCGCATAGATGATCGGCCGCTGCGCTGCCGCGATCGCGTGCGCCGCCTCGCGGATCTGCCTCGGGTGAACCTTGCGCGGCGGCCTCCACCCCGGTAGATCGACGTCGTCCGGGTACGCAAAGTCGAATTCCGCCTCCTGGACGTCCTTGGCGACATCGACGAGCACCGGGCCTTGCCGACCGGTGCGTGCAACATGGAACGCAGCCTTCAGCACGCCGGGCAGCTCCTCGACGTCCTGGACGAGCCACGAGTGCTTGACGATCGGCATCGTGATGCCGGTCGCGTCGATCTCCTGGAACGCGTCCGTGCCGATCAGCGACGAGCGCACCTGCCCGGTGATGCAGACGAGCGGCGTCGAGTCCATCCACGCATCCGCGATCGGCGTGACGAGATTCGTCGCGCCCGGCCCGGAGGTGGCGATGGCGACCCCGACCTTCCCCGAGGCCCGCGCGTAGCCCTCGGCCATGTGACCGGCGCCCTGCTCGTGCCTGGCGAGCACGTGCCGCACGGAGGTGCCGCGCGCGATGGCGTCGTAGGTCGGCAGGATCGCGCCGCCTGGGATCCCGAATGCGACGTCGACGCCCTCGAGCTCGAGGGCGCGCAGGATCGCATCCGATCCGAGCATCCGAGTGCCCCTGGTCAAGCCCACACCTCGTCGAAGTGTTCCATGTCGACTCTCGATTGCGGCAGGAGCTCGATCACCGCGTCGGTGAACGACCGCGTGTCCCGCCGCGTCGAGCCGTTGAGCTTGGCCGCCGCGCCGACCGCCCGCTCGAGCGTCCGCGAGGCCGACCGCCGCTTCAGGCCCTCGGCCAGGAGCAGCGAAGCGGTGAGCAGCATCCCGCGCGGGTCGACGACACCGAACCCGGCCACATCGTCGGGCTCATTCGCGCCGGGGAAGAACACTCCCGCGCCGTCACTCGGCAGCCACGCCTGGGCGACCGACGCATGTGAGCCGGCGAAATGCGCAGCGGCATCGACCATCGCTTCGACGAGGTGCGCCTCCGTCACGACCACGTCGAGCGTCTCGGGCTGCTCGCGCAGCCGGACGAGCGCCCGGCCCAGCGACACCTCCTCGACCTGAAGGCCGCTCCAGCGCCCCCGCTCCGCCTCGAGTGCGTCACGCCAGTCGGTCGACTCGCCCACACAGACGACCCGGCCGCGGCGCGCGGCGGTGCTGGAGAACGCGCGTCCGAGCGCGATCCGGTTCGCCCAGTCGCCGACCGGGCCGGTGATCACGAGGTCGCCGCCGCCGTCCAGCTGGACGCGGGCAACACGCCACGCGAGCTCCAGGTCGGCCTTGACGCCCTCGAGCGCCGGATTGTCCGGCGACGCGACGAGAATCGCATCGGCGTCGCGGTAGCCGGCCCGCGTCTCCGGTGGCAGCGGATGTCCCGTTCGTGTGACTGCTTCGCCCGCGAACGGCAGATGAACGTCGTCGAGCTGCAGCGAATGAAGCTCGGCAACCCGGTCGAGGGCACGCGTCGCGGCCGCCATCAACTCGGGCCCGACACCGTCCCCCGCAAGACACGCGATGGTCTTCATGCTCGTACCTCCTGGCACGGGTGGTCGGTGGTGTTCGCGCGCAGGGCGGTGCCGGGCGACTGCTCGCCGGAGCTCGAGATGACGTCGAAAACTGAGGCCCTGCGCATTGATTTCGCTCCTTCGTCCTGCCCGACTCGCGGGCGCACTGATCCTGCTGTGAGGTCGGTGTATGCGGCGTCTAGTGGCCGCGTGAGCGAAATCTCCCCCTAGCGGGGGAGAATGACGATGACCGTGAGAATGACGAGCCCGAGCACGAGCAGCTGCGCCGCAAGCGGCGTCCGGAGCTCGAGTGCGCGGGCTGAGTTGGTCATCACCTTTCTGAGTGTGCCCACGAGCATGCGCGATGTCAAGCTACAGAAGGTATAGCGACCCGTTCGTTGCCAAACCGGGCGCCGGTCACTATGCTTTTGGAAGCGATGATCGGGAAGCGCCCAACCGTCTCCGCCGCCGGCAGCGAGCTCACCCCTGCCGGCCCGCGCGCGCTTGCCCTGCTCCTTCCCCGCTAGGGGAGGCGTTCACGCGACATATCCGTCTCGCGTATCCCGCACCGCCGGGAGAAGTCCGCCCACTGGAGGAGTTGAAGCCATGCCGATGCCGTACTGGAAGTACCGCCCCTATCCGACCGTCGAGCTGCCCGATCGAACCTGGCCCGACCATGTAGTCGACCGCGCGCCGGTCTGGTGCTCGACCGACCTGCGCGACGGGAACCAGGCGCTCGTGAAGCCGATGGACTCGTCCCGCAAGCAGCGGATGTTCGACCTGCTCGTCCAGCTGGGCGTGAAGGAGATCGAGGTCGGTTTTCCCTCGGCCTCGCAGACGGACTTCGAGTTCGTCCGCACGCTGATCGAGGAGGACCGGATCCCGGCAGACACGACGATCGCGGTGCTGACCCAGGCGCGGCCGGAGCTGATCGAGCGAACATACGAGGCGATCGACGGCGCACAACGCGCGATCGTGCACCTCTACAACTCGACCTCGACGACGCAGCGACGCGTCGTCTTCCGCCTGGACGAAGCCGGCGTCGTGGATCTCGCAGTCCGAGCAACCAAGCTGTGCAAGGACCTCGCCGAGCAGACGCAGACCGAGATCGTCTTCGAGTACTCGCCGGAGAGCTTCCACGGCACGGAGCTCGTGTTCGCGCTCGAGATCTGCGAAGCGGTCATCGCCGCGTGGCAGCCGACACCCGACCGGAAGATGATCGTCAACCTGCCGACGACCGTCGAGGCGTTCCCACCGAACGTCTACGCGGATCGCATCGAGTGGTTCCAGCGGCACGTCTCGGCGCGTGACAGCATCATCGTCAGCGTTCACCCGCACAACGACCGCGGGACGGCGGTCGCGACGGCCGAGCTCGGTCTGATGGCCGGCGCCGACCGGGTCGAGGGAACCCTCTTCGGAAACGGCGAGCGGACCGGGAACGTCGACCTCGTCACGATCGCCCTCAACCTGCTGACTCAGGGGGTAGATCCACAGCTCGACCTGTCGCAGCTCGACGAGGCGAAGGCGATCGTCGAGGAATGCAACGAGCTGCCGGTGCATCCGCGGCACCCGTGGGTCGGCGAGCTCGTCTACACAGCCTTCTCCGGGTCGCATCAGGACGCGATCAAGAAGGGGATGTACGCCCAGCAGCGTGAGAGCTCGGAGATCTGGGACGTTCCTTACCTGCCGATCGACCCGGCCGACCTCGGCCGCAGTTACGAGGCGATCATCCGCGTCAACTCCCAGTCGGGGAAAGGCGGAGTCGCCTACCTGATGGAGACCGAGCACAGCTTCGAGCTGCCGCGCGGCCTGCAAGTCGAGTTCGCACAGAAGGTGCAGGCGATCACCGATGCGCGAGGCGACGAGCTGACCCCCGCCGAGCTCCTCGGCGCGTTCCACGACCACTACCTGTCACACACCACGCCGTATGAGCTCGGGTCGTACACGCACTCGAGCGGCGAGACCGATGAGATCGCGGCGACGCTCGTCGTCGAAGGTCGCGTGCAGGAGATCACCGGAGCCGGGAACGGGCCGATCGCGGGGCTCGTCGACGCGTTCGAGCGCGAGTTCGGGATCGCGATCAACATCCGCAACTACCACGAGCATGCGATGGCGGCAGCGGCGGACGCCACCGCAGCCGCGTACATCGAGGCGGACATCGACGGCGATGCCGTCTGGGGCGTCGGCGTGCATCCGAGCATCGTCACCGCATCTCTGCGCGCCGTCGTGAATGCCGTCAACCGTGCGCTCGCCCAGCGCAAAGCGCTCGAGGAGGCGATGCTGTTCGGCTAGGAGGGCTGATCGCCCGTGAGCCGGTGCCGGAAGACGTAGTAGGTCCAGCCCTGGTAGAGGAGCACCACGGGCAGGATGACGACGGCGACCACGGTGAGGACCACGAGCGTGTAGTGGGCTGACGACGCGTTCGCAACCGTGAGGCTGTCGGCGAAGCTCGAGCTCGAGACCATGACGCGTGGATAGAGGCTCGTGAAGAGCGTCGCGACCAGCAAGATCGTGCCGAGGCCGGTCATCGTGAAGGCCGGTCCCGTGCGCCGGCGGGTCACGAAGAAGAGTGCGACCACCAGCGCCGCGATCCCGAGCGCTGCCACGACGGCGGGTGCGAGCGAGCTCTTGTCGTTTCGATCGACCGCGACGATCACCGTCCAGATCTCGAAGGCGCTTGCGACCGCTGCGGCCGGGAGGGCGAGGCGGCGCGCGGCCACGAGCGCCCGCTCGTGCAGGTCGGCCGACGTGCGCAGCGTGAGGAAGACCGCACCGTGGAGCGCGAAGAGCGCGACGACGGCAACGCCGGCGCAGACGGTGTACGGGCTGAAGAGATCCCAGAACGTGCCTGCGAAGTTCCCGTTGCCGTCCAGCGGCACGCCGTACAGAAGGTTTGCGAGTGCGATCCCCCAGACGAGCGAGGCACCGAAGCTGCCGAACGAGTTCGCGGCGAGCCAGACGGCGCGCCAGCGCGGATCCTCGCTCTTCGCCCGCCATTCGAACGACACGACGCGCACGATCAGGAAGACGAGGACGAGGAGCAAGGCCAGGTAGAAGCCCGAGAACATCGAGGCGTACCAGGCGGGGAACGCGGCGAACATGGCACCGCCGGCGACGACGAGCCAGACCTCGTTGCCGTCCCACACCGGCCCGATCGACTCGAGCAGCACTGCGCGGTCGCGCTCGTCCTGGGGCAGGAACGGCAGCAGCATCCCGACGCCGAAGTCGAACCCCTCGAGCAGGAAGTAGCCGGCCCAGAGAACGGCGATCGCAACGAACCAGAGGATCTGAAGGCTCATCGCGCTAGAGCCTCGGCACCGTTGCGGCGATCGCGGGCGCGCGCTCGCCGGGCCCTGCCGGGTCGACGTCGGCGTAGCGGCGCATCAGCCAGATGTCCGCGACGAGCAGTGCGAGATACAGGGAGACGAAGACGCCGAGGCTGATCCCGAGCCAGGTCGTGCTCACGTTCGGCGAGTTCGCCTTGCTCGTCTCGAGGAGCCCTTGGACGATCCAGGGCTGGCGTCCGATCTCGGTCAGGCACCAGCCTGCCGCGGACGCGATGAACGGCAGGAAAGCGGCGGCGACGGCCGCCCAGAGATACCAGCGGAGGCGCTCGAGCCTGCGCCGCCAGAAGAGGTAGGCCCCGAGGATGGCGACGAGCGCCAGGAGGCTCCCCGCGTAGGCCATCACGCGCATGCTCCAGTAGACCGCCTCGACCGGCGGCAGATAGTCGCCCGGGCCGTACTTCGCCTGCTCCTGCGCGTTCAGCTGGTTCAACCCGACGACGGTGCCGTTGAACGATCCCGTCGAGAGGTACGAGAGCAGGCCCGGGATGGCGATGCTGAACGACGGCGTCTCGTCGCCCTGCGTGAACCCGCCGATCTGGAACAGCGAGAAGGACGCGGGCTGCTCGGTGTTCCAGAGCGCCTCGGCGCCGGAGATCTTCATCGGCTGCAGCCGGGTGACGAGGATGCCGAAGTGGCTCCCGAACCAGAGGTTGACGCACGAGACCGGCACGAGTACGACGAGCGCGACCTTGGCGGCCGACCTGAACGTCTCGAGGTTGCGACCGCGTGCGAAGTGCCAGCAGCAGACGCCGAAGACGACGGCGGCCCCGGCGCTCAGTCCGGCCAGGATCGTGTGGATGAAGGCGTAGAACGCCCACTCGCTCGAGATCAGCTGCCAGACGCTCGTCAGCTGAGCCTCGCCGTTCACGATCCTGTAGCCGACGGGATCCTGCATCCAGGAGTTCGCCACGAGGATGAAGTACGCGGACAGCCACGTCCCCGCGACCGCGATCCACAGCACCGCGAGATGGAGGCGCGGCGAGAGGCGATCCCAGCCGAAGATCCACAGGCCGAGAAATGTCGACTCGAGAAAGAACGCTGCGAGCCCCTCGATGGCGAGCGGTGCGCCGAAGACGTTGCCGACGAACCTCGCGTACACCGACCAGTTCATCCCGAACTGGAACTCCTGGACCAGACCGGTTGCGACGCCGATCGCGAAGTTGATCAGGAAGAGCGTGCCGAAGAAGCGGGTGAGCCGCAGCCACGTTTCGTCGCCCGTCCTGTGCCACCGGGTCTGGAAGATCGCGACGATCGGCCCGAGGCCCAGGGTCAGCGGGACGAAGAGGAAGTGGTAGATCGAGGTGGTGGCGAACTGACCCCGTGCGAGGTCGACGGCCGTGGAGGCGATGATCACGTGCAGCCCTGCGACGGTGTCACCTAGACCGCCAGGCGCTCGAGGAGGTGATCACCGACCCGAAGCGCGTTCGCCATCGCCGTGAGTGCCGGGTTCACGGCGCCGATGCTCGGGAAGAAGCTCGTGTCGACCACGTAGAGGTTGTCGACCTCGTGCGCACGGCAGCTCTCGTTCAGCACCGACGTCGCCGGGTCGCGGCCGAAGCGGCACGTGCCCGCCTGATGCGCACAGCCTGCGACCGGGATCTCGTTCTTCATGTAGAGAAACCGCTCGATCAGATGGCCCGGGTTCAGATCCAGCGGCCCGAGCAGCGACCGCAACTTCTCGTAGAGCCTGCGCTTCGCCTCGGCGTTCGTCTCCGTATAGCTCAGCGTCACCGCACCGTCCCGGCCGAGGGTGACGCGGTTGTCGGGCCGCGGCAGGTCCTCCGTGGACAACCAGAAGTCGATCGCATGTCGAGCGACGCGCTCGAGTGTCCACTCGGGCGCGAGCTTCGTCTCTCCCGGCTTCTCGCCCCGGAACATTGCCGCCTGCGACTTGCCCACCATCTGGATGTTCCCGAGCGGATAGTCGAAGTCGTCGCTGCCGAGATAGAAGTCGTTGAGACCGAGGGTCTTCTGGTACACGGTGGGGTTCTCCTCACGCGACAGGGCGAGCACCGCGATGCTGTCGTGGAACATGAAGTTCCTGCCGACCTGATCCGAGCCGTTCGCGAGCCCGTTGGGATGCCGGTCGCTCGCCGACGCAAGCAGCAGCCTCGCCGTGTTCGCTGCGCCGCAGGAGGCGACCACGAGATCCGCCGCGAACGTCTCCGTCGACCCATCATGCTCGGCAACCACCCTCGAAACGGTCGTGCCGGCATCGTCGGTCTCCAGCCTCACGACCTTTGTGTTCGTGAGCAGTGTGACGTTCGGGTGCTCGAGGGCCGGCCGGACGGAGATCACTTCGGCGTCGGCCTTCGCATGCACGACGCACGGGAAGCCGTCGCAGTTCGCACAGCGGACACACGCGCTGTACGGCATGTTCTGCTCGTCCAGCAGGATCCCGCAGGGTGCGTGGAACGGATGCAGGCCGGCCTTTTCGAGCGCGTCGGCGAGCTGCTGAATCCGCGGCTCGTGCGAGACGGCCGGATGAGGGTACGGACCACTTGCCGGCGGCTCCGTCGGGTCCTCGCCACGTGCGCCGTGAACCTGATACAGCCGCTCGGCTTGCGTGTAGTAGGGCTCGAGCTCGTCGTAGCGAATGGGCCACGCCGGCGAGAGCCCGTCGTGGTGGCGTAGCTCGCCGAAGTCCTCTTGGCGCAGCCGGTAGAGGGCGGCCCCGTAGAGCTTCGTCGCGCCGCCGACGAAGTAGTGCACCTGCGGCTGGAAGGGGGCGCCGCTTCTGTCGTGCCACGTGTCCGCCGACACGTACCTGTTCTCGACGAAGACGTCCTCCGCCAGCCAGTTCTGCGGCTCGCGGGGGAGCCAGTCGCCGCGCTCGAGGAGAAGGATCCGCTTCCCCGAAGGCGCGAGATGCCGGACCAGCGTGCCGCCGCCCGCCCCCGTGCCGATGATGATGACGTCGTAGTGCTCCATCTCAGAACTGCTCCAGCAGCTCGGGAACGATGATTCGCGCCGCCGCCTCCATCAGGGCGAGGTGCGAGAACGCCTGCGGGAAGTTGCCGAGATGGCGGCCGGTGCCGGCGTCGAACTCCTCAGCGTAGAGGCCGAGCGGCGAGGCGATGCGGAGCAGGCGCTCCATCAGGTCGCGCGCCTGCTGCAGCTCACCGACAACCGCGAGCGCCGACACGAGCCAGAACGAGCAGATCAGAAACGTGCCCTCCTTGCCCGACAGGCCGTCGTCGGTCTGGTCGGTGTGGTAGCGAAGGACGAAGCCGTTCTCGGTCAGGTCGGACGCGATCGCCGAGACGGTGGCCCGGAGCCGGTCGTCGTCGCCCGAGAGGAAGCCGAAGATCGCCGCCAGCAGCACGGAGGCGTCGAGCGCATCGGTCGCGTAGTGCTGCCGGAGCACACCGCTGTCGGAGACCCCGTGCTCGAGGATGTCGGCGCGGATCTCGTCGGCGGTCGCCGCCCACGTCTGCTCGAGCTCCGCGTCGCCGCGGATCGCGGCGAGCTTCGCCGCCCGGTCCAGGGCGACCCAGCACATGAGCTTCGACGACACGTAGTGCTGCGGCTCGCCGCGAGCCTCCCAGATCCCCTGGTCCGGCTCGCGCCACACCTTCGCAGCGCACTCCGCCTGGCTCACGACGATCGGCCAGAGCCGGCGCGGCAGGCGCTCGGTCCGCCGGCTGTGCAGGAGGATCGAGTCGAGCACGGCTCCGAAGACGTCGTTCTGCTTCTGGTCGAACGCGCCGTTCCCGATCCGGACCGGCTTCGCGCCTGCGTACCCCGTCAGATCGTCGAGCGTCGACTCGGTCAGGTCGCGGCGGCCGTCGATCCCGTACATGATCTGGAGCGACCCGTCGGCGGTCGGCTCGATGTCGGCGACGAACTGCATGAACTCGTCTGCCTCCCAGTCGAGATTGAGCCAGTGCAGCGCCTGCAGCGTGAAGGTCGAGTCGCGCATCCAGGTGTAGCGGTAGTCCCAGTTGCGCTCGCCGCCCGGCGTCTCGGGGAGTGAGGTCGTCAGCGCGGCGACCGTCGCCCCCGTCGGCATGTAGGTGAGCCCCTTGATCGCGAGCGCCGAGCGCTGGATCGGATCGCGCCAGCGGTGGTCGGGGATCCGGGCGCGCCCCAGCCAGGAGCGCCAGAAGCGGGTCGTCGCCGCGAGCCGCTCCTCGGCTTCGCCGTAGTCCCCGGGCGTGGCGAGACCCTCGGCCCAGGAGAGCGCGCAGTAGACCCGCTCACCTTCCTCGAGCACGTGGCGTGCACGCACGCGATTCCCTTCGATCCCCAGCAGCAGGTCGGTGCGGAGGCGGACCGTCAGCCCTGCGCCGGCCGCATCGGCCGCATGCAGGTCGTCGCCGACCAGCGCCCACTCCGCCGGCGCCCGCCCGTAGTCGAACGCCGGCTCGCAGATCAACTCGATCTCGACCCGCCCCTCGAGGCACTCGACGGTGCGGACGAGCATGTGGTCGCCGTCCTCGTCGGCGGGCGGACGCGTGTGCGGCGTGACCGCATCACGCCCCTGCGTCGGCCCCATCGTCAGGGCCTCGCGCACGACCACCCACCCGGTCGGCGTTCTCCACGTCGTCTCGAGGGTGTTCGTGCCCGGCACGTAGGCACGCGCGGTCGGATGGGTGATCCCGTACGGCCCGAGGCGGAACGAGCCCGCCTGCCGGTCGAGCAGGCTCCCGAACATGCTCGGCGCGTCGAACGACGGCGCACAGAGCCAGTCCACCGCCCCGTCCGGCGCGATCAGCGCGCCGGTGTGGCAGTTGGAGAGAAACGCGTACTCGGCGATCGGCGGGAACGGCGACGGCGCGGCCGCGCTCCGCGGCCCCTGCTGAGTGGATTGGTCGGTCATGACGCGAGCCACGGCTCGTGCCAGCGTCCGTGCCCGGCGATGAGCGCCTCGGCTGCCTGGGGGCCCCAGGTGCCGGGCGCGTAGGGATGAACCGGCGGCGACGAGTCGAGCAGCGGCTGCATCACCCGCCAGGCCTCCTCGACGGCGTCCTGCCTGGTGAAGCGCGTGCTGTCGCCGACGAGAGCGGCGTGGAGCAGCACCTCGTAGGGCGTCGGCCCCTCACCCCCCTCCGCGGAGAACTCGACGTCGAGCGTGATCTCGGCCGCCCCGCTCTGGTCGGCTCGATGCGCCTCGGCGACCAGCCTGATGCCGGTCGACGGGTCGAGCTTGACGACGACCGCGTTCGGCTCTGGATGCCGGTCGAAGTTCGAGAACCCGAGGCGCGGCGCATGCTTGAAGACCAGGCGAAGCTCGGTCTGCGTCGCCGTGAGGCACTTGCCCGTGCGGATGAAGAACGGCACGCCGGCCCACCGCCAGTTCTCGATGTCGAGCCGCAGCGCCGCGTACGTCTCGGTCGTCGAGCCGGGCGCGACACCGTCGACGTCGAGATAGCCGTCGTACTGGCCGCGCACGTAGTTGGCGGGGTCGGCGGCCTCGATCGCCCGGAAGAGCGACACCTGTGAGTCCTTGATCGTCGCCGGATCGCCACGCGAGGGCGGCTCCATGGCGCAGGCGGCGACGACCTGCATCAAGTGGTTGACGACCACGTCGCGCAGGGCGCCGACCGGATCGTAGAAGTGGCCCCGGTCCGCGACGCCGAAGGCCTCGGTCATCGAGATCTGCACCGACGCAAGGTGATTCCGGCTCCACAGCGGCTCGAACATCGCGTTGGCGAAGCGGAGATAGAGGATCTCCTCGAGGCCCATCTTCCCGAGGTAGTGGTCGATCCGGTAGAGCTGGGACTCGTCGATCGAGCGGTGGAGCTCCTCGGCCAGCGCGCGCGCCGACGCCAGGTCGTGCCCGAACGGCTTCTCGACGACGATCCTGGCGGTCTTCGTCAGGCCGGCGGCGGCGAGACCGCCGACCACGCGCCCGAAGAGAAACGGCGGGATCTCGAGGTAGAAGACCGGGCTCGCCGCCCCTTTGATCGCCACGCCGACCCGGTCGTACGTCGCAGCATCGGCGAAATCGCCTGCCACGTACGAGAGTCGTCCGGCGAGCCGGCCGAAGACCTGCTCGTCGATCGTCTCGCCGGTGCCGAGAATGCTCTCGCGCGCCCGTGCGACGAGCTGCTCGACCGACCAGTCGTCGACGGCGACGCCGACGATCGGGCAGTCCAGCAGCCCGCGCCGCTCGAGCCGGTACAGCGACCTGAACGTCATCACCTTGGCGAGATCGCCCGTGATGCCGAAGATGACGAACACGTCTGCAGGCTGCTCGCTCACTCGGTTCTCCTCTCGTTCTCGTCGACGCGGACCGAGATCCTGCTCGGCCGCTCGTGGGTCAATCCCGACCAAGTCCAGTCGATCACGGCCTTGGCTCGATCCTCTCCCGTGGAGAGCAGCGCCAGGTGAACGGATCCCCAGGCGAGTGCGGCGGCCTTCCCTTTCATCGTGCGGCCGCGCTTGAACTGCACGACCGCGGCGCCGCGGCCGATCGTCGCCATCGTTCCCTTGTCCTCGTAGACGAACGGCTTCGTCTCGTCGCCGGCGATGCGCCTGGCGATGTTCTCGCCGGCACACTCCCCGGCCTGCAAGGCAACGGAACCGAGCTGCGGCAGCACCTCACCGCTCTTGCCGTCGACGATCCACGCGATGTCGCCGACGACGAACACCTCCGGCCGGCCCTTCAGGCTGAGGTCGGGACCGACCGGGACGCGGTTCCCGCGCTCGAGGGTCACGGGCAGCGACGACGAAACCGGGCTCGCCTCGAGCCCCGCCCCCCACACGAGCGTGTGCGCAGCGAGCACGCGTCCCGAGGCGAGCGTGATCCGGTTGGGCGAGATCTTCTCGACTCGGTCACCGACGACGATCTCGACCCCCAGCTTCTCGAGCGTCCTCTGGGTGTAATCGCGAATGTCCTGCTTGAACATCGAGAAGAGCGCCGGGCCGGCCTCGACGAGCGTCAGGCGCGCCTGCTCCTGCGGGAGGTCCGGGAAGTCGTCGGCGAAGTTGTTCCGGTAGAGCTCTGCGAGTGCCCCGACGGTCTCGACCCCCGTTGGGCCTCCGCCGACGACGACGATGCTCAACGCGCCGTCGTCGGCGAGTGCCGGGCTCCGGTCCGCGGCCTCCCAGCGCTCGAGGACGTGCTCCTTGAGCCGGACCGCGTCGGCGAGCGTGTACATCGGGAAGCCGTGCTCGGCGGCTCCCTCCGTGTCGAAGAAGTTGACGGCCGCGCCGAGTGCGACGACGAGGTAGTCGTAGTCGAGCGCCGCGCGATCCGAGAACTCGACCGTCCTCGCCTCGACATCCACCGAGGTGACGGTCCCCTGGTGGACGACGGCATTCGCCTGGTCGTGGAACAGATCACGCAGCGGATGGCCGACCGCGGCGGTCTCGAGCAGGTCGGTCGCAACCTGGTAGAGGAGCGGCTGGAACGTGTGGTAGTCGTGCCGGTCGACGAGCACGACGCCGACGTCCGCGTCGGCGAGCTTCCGCGCGGCTCCGATGCCGGCGAAGCCTCCGCCCAGCACCACCACCCGCGACCGTTGACCGCGGGCATCCCCGCGCTGATCCGCCATCTGGCGACGAGGCTAACCCGTGCGGATTTCTCCGGTCATCATCCCGATGGGATGGTGAGGCCCCTGCACAGGATTGTCACCGTTTCGACAGGTTCCGTTCACGGCGGGGCGCCGTCTCGGAGGTGGAGCTACTCCGCGTCGTCCCGCGCTGCCCCGAGCTCCCGCGAGCGCTCGGTCGCGGCGCTGATCGCGTTCAAGAAGGCGGCGCGCACGCCGGAGCGCTCGAGCTCCCTGATCGCGCGCGTCGTCGTGCCGCCCGGCGACGTGACGGCCTCGCGCAACTCGACGGGATGCATTCCCTCGTCGCGAAGCAGCAGGGCGCTCCCGAACATCGTCTGCACGACGAGCTTCGTCGAGACCTCGCGGCTGAGCCCGAGCAGAAGGCCGGCCTCGATCATCGCCTCGGCGAGCAGGGCGAAGTAGGCCGGCCCTGATCCCGAGAGGGCGGTCACGGCGTCAAGATCCACCTCGGAGACCCGGACGACCGCTCCCAGATGCCCGAGCGCATCTTCAGCAAGCACGAGGTCGGCCTCTCCGGCGGAGCGCCCGGCCGCGATGCCGGCGATCCCCTCATGGACGAGCGCCGGGGCGTTCGGCATCGCGCGCACGACGCGGGCCTCCGGCGAGAGGTGGCTCTCGATGAATGCTGTCGGGACCCCGGCTGCGACCGAGAGGATCACCTGCTCGGCGCTGACCGTGGCCGCGATCTCGGCGAGCACCGCAGAGATGTCCTGCGGCTTCACGGCGACGACGACCAGTGACGCGCCGGCGACGGCCTCGACGTTCGAGGAGCCGCTCTGCACGCCGTAGCGCTCGTGGAGCTCGGCCACCCGCTCGGGCCGCCGCACCGTGACGGCCAGGTCTTCCGGCCGGCGCCAGCCCGAGCTGAGGAAGCCCCGGAGGAGCGACTCGCCGAGGCGGCCGGCGCCGAGGATCGCGATCCGCTCGGTCACCGGGCTCGACTAGCGCCGCACGGCAGCCGTGCGACGACGCTTGGTGGGCTCGGGAACCATCCACGCGCGGCCGAACTTCCGCATCTCGCGGATGATCGGCAGCAGCGCGCGTCCCTTGTCCGTCAGTTCGTACTCGACGCGCGGCGGCGACTCCGGATAACTCCGCCGAATGACGACGCCTTGCCGCTCCAGCATGTCGACGCGCTCCGAGAGCGTGCGCGGACTGATGCCGGGGCAGGCGTGCTCGAGCTCCATGAATCGCCGCGGGCCTTCAGAGAGGTCGTGCACGATCAGCGGCGTCCACTTCGTCGCGATGATCTCCGCAGTGGCGGCGACAGCACACCCGGTGCCATGGACGTCGTTCATTGTTCTTCTCATGCGTCGCAGTCTACTCGGACGCTCGGGCCGTTGCTATCGAAACGAAAGTGTTTGCCTGCTCGCCGCGACCTTGATCGTCGAGCCATGACTGGACCGCGCCGGCGCACTCGCGGCCCTCGTTGATCGCCCACACGACGAGTGATTGTCCGCGCCGCGCGTCGCCCGCGGCGAAGACGCCCGCCGCGGACGTGAGGTAGCGATTCGCGGCGGCGTTGCCGCGCGCATCGCGTTCCACCTGCAGTCCGTCGAGGAGATCCGCCTCCGGCCCGAGGAACCCCATCGCGAGCAGCACGAGCTCGGCCGGATGCGATTCCTCCGTGCCTGCGACGAGGTCGAAGGGCGGCACGCCGGAGTTCTCCTGCCAGTGAATCGCCGCCACGCGTCCGTCGACGCCGCTGAAGTGCGTCGTCGAGATGGCGAACGACCGCTCCCCGCCTTCCTTGAGCGCATACGACGTGCGCAGCTTCATCGGCCAGCGCGGCCACGGCGTGAGGTCGTCGGGGCGCGACGGAGGCGGCTCGCCGAGCAGCTCGATCTGCGTGACCGAGGCGGCGCCCTCCCGGTTTGCGTTCGCGACGCAGTCGGCGCCGGTGTCACCGCCGCCGATCACGACCACGTGCTTGCCGGCGGCGCTGAGCCCCCGCGCCTCCCCGCTCGCGATCGACCGCGCGCGGTCGTAGAGGTACTCCATCGCAAAGTGGACACCGTCCAGCTCGCGACCAGGCACAGGCAGGTCGCGCGGGACCCGCGCGCCGGTCGCAATCACGACCGCATCGTGGCGCTCGCGCAGCTCCGACGCGCCGACATCCCTGCCGACGTCGACGCCGAAGCGAAACTCGACGCCTTCGGCGACGAGCTGCTGCACCCGCCGCTCCACGAGCCGCTTCTCGATCTTGAACTCGGGCACGCCGAAACGAACGAGACCGCCCGCGGCCTCGTCGCGCTCGTACACGACCACGTCCTCCCCGGCGCGCGCCAGCTGCTGCGCGCAGGCGAGCCCCGCCGGGCCGGAGCCGACGACCGCCACACTGCTGCCCGTCCGCCTCGTGGCAGGCTGCGGGACGATCCACTCTTCGTCCCAGCCGCGGTTCACGATCGCGAGCTCGACCTGCTTGATCGAGACGGCATTGCCTTCGTTGATCTCGAGCACGCACGCCGCCTCGCACGGTGCGGGACAGAGCCTGCCGGTGAACTCCGGGAAGTTGTTCGTGCGGTGCAACTGCACGAGCGCTTCCTGCCAGCGATCGCGATAGACGAGGTCGTTCCAGTCTGGGATCAGATTCCCGAGCGGGCAGCCGTGATGGCAGAACGGCACGCCGCACTCCATGCACCGGGACGCCTGCTCGCGCAGCTCGACGAGCGGCAGGGTCCCGACGAACTCGTGGAAGTCGTGCACGCGCTCTGAGGGCGGCCGCTCGGGAGCCTCGACGCGGTTCAGGTTGAGGAACGCACCGATGCGACCCATGAGCTTAAGCGGCCTCCTCGGTCTCGGTCGTGAAGAAGCCGCCGCCGCCCGCGGAGACGGGCTCGGCGAGCGCGCGCTTGTAGTCGTGCGGGATCACCTTCACGAACCGGAGCGGATTCCAGTCGTCGAGCAGCGCCCGGGCGACGGCAGACCCGGTCCGGTCGGCGTGCTCGGCGAGCAGCGCCTGGATCACATCCTCATCTGCGCCCTCGAGCGCCTCGAGCGCGACGAGCTGGGTGTTGCAGCGGTCGGCGAACAGCGCCTCGTCGTCCAGCACGTACGCGATGCCGCCGCTCATGCCCGCCGCGAAGTTGCGGCCCGTCGGGCCGATCACGACCACGCGGCCGCCCGTCATGTACTCGCAGCCGTGATCGCCGACCCCCTCGACGACGGCGGAGGCGCCCGAGTTGCGCACGGCGAACCGCTCGCCGGCGATGCCCCGGAAGAACGCTCGCCCCGACGTCGCGCCGTACAGCACCGTGTTGCCGACGATCACGCTCTCCTCGGCGCGGAACGCGGCGCCGTCGGGCGGCCGCACCGCGACCACGCCGCCGGAGAGACCCTTGCCGACGTAGTCGTTGGCGTCACCGACCAGCGTCAGCTCGATCCCGGGCGCGAGCCACGCGCCGAACGACTGCCCGGCGGTTCCGTGGAGCTCGAACTGCACCTCGACGCTCAATCGATTCTTCGTCACGTGATGCGAGAGCAGCCCGCCGACAGCGCGGTCGACGTTGCGAACATCGAACCGGCGTCGACCGTTGCCGAGCGCGTCGATCAGCTGCCAGTCGAGTGCGTCGCCGATCGGCGAGACCTGCGCCTCGGTGCGCCGAAGCGGCGTGCCTTCGGGGACATCCGGCGCGCGCAGCAGGTTCGCGAGGTCGATGCCGCGCTCCTGCCAGTGGGTGAGCGCATCGTCCGGCTCGAGCAGGTCGACGCGCCCGACCAGGTCGTCGAACCGTGCGACTCCGAGCGACGCCATCAACTCGCGCACATCTTCCGCGACGTGGAAGAGGAACTCGATCACGTGCTCGGGCTGCCCACGGAAGCGCTTGCGCAGCTCCGGGTCCTGCGTCGCGATGCCCACAGGGCAGGTGTTCAGGTGGCAGGCCCGCATCATCACGCACCCAGTCGCGATCAGCGGCGCAGTCGCGAAGCCCATCTCGTCGGCGCCGAGCAGCGCGGCAATGACGACGTCGCGGCCGGTCTTCAGCTGCCCGTCCGTCTGCACCCACACGCGGGAGCGGAGATCGTTCAACACGAGGGTCTGCTGTGTCTCCGCGAGCCCGATCTCCCACGGCACCCCGGCGTGCAGGATCGACGAGATCGGTGAAGCGCCCGTGCCGCCGTCGTGCCCCGAGATGAGGATGTGGTCCGCGTTGCACTTCGCGACGCCGGCGGCGACAGTGCCGACGCCGACCTCGGAGACGAGCTTCACCGAGACGCGCGCAGCCGGGTTCGCGCAGCGCAGGTCGTAGATCAACTGCTTCAGGTCCTCGATCGAGTAGATGTCGTGGTGCGGCGGCGGCGAGATCAGTCCGACGCCAGGCGTCGTCAGGCGCACGCCCGCGATGTACGGGTCGACCTTGTGCCCCGGCAGTTGGCCTCCCTCGCCCGGCTTTGCACCCTGGGCCATCTTGATCTGGAGCTCGTCGGCGTTCGTCAGGTAGTCGATGTTGACGCCGAATCGGCCGGAGGCGACCTGCTTGATCTTCGAGCGGCGCTCGTCGCCGTATCTCGCCGGGTCCTCGCCGCCCTCACCGGTGTTGGACCTGCCGCCGATCCGGTTCATCGCGACCGCGAGCGTCTCGTGCGCCTCGCGCGACAGCGAGCCGAGCGACATCGCGCCGGTCGAGAACCGCTTGACGATCTCGCTCGCCGGCTCGACGTCGTCGAGCGGGATCGGTGCCTGCTCGCGGAAGCGCAGCAGCCCGCGGAGCGTCGAGCGGCGTGCCGAGTCGTCGTTCACGAGCGCGGCGAACTCCTTGTAGGTCGCCCGCCCGCCCCCGCGCACCGCGTGCTGGAGGAGCGCGATCGTCTCCGGGTTCCACTGGTGATGCTCACCGTCGCGCCGCCAGGCGTAGAGGCCGACGACGGGCAGCAGGTCACCCGCGCTCCCGGGGTAGGCGCGCGCGTGCCGGACGAGCGCTCCCTCTGCGAGCTCGCGGGTGCCGATGCCGCCGATGCGTGAGGGCGTCCCGGTGAAGTGCTTGTCGACGAGCTCGGGCGAGAGACCGACGGCCTCGAACACCTGCGCACCGCAGTAGGACGAGAGGGCGGAGATGCCCATCTTCGAGATCGTCTTCAGCAGGCCCTTGCCGACCGCCTTGAGTGCCCGCTCCTCCGCATCCTCGAGGCGCATGTCGAGGCGTCCGTCGGCCACCAGCTCCCCGATCGTCGCGAGCATCAGATACGGATTGACGGCGGCTGCGCCGTACCCGATCAGCACGGCCACGCTCTGCACGCTGCGCGGCTCGCCGGACTCGACCACGAGCCCGGCCTGCAGGCGAGTCCCGGCGCGCACGAGGTGATGGTGAATCGCGCCGACCGCGAGCAGCGACGGCATCGCCACGCGGTCCGGGCCGACGTTGCGGTCCGAGACGACGAGGATGTTCGTGCCCGCGGCGAGCGCAGCGTCCGCCTCGGCGCAGATGCGCTCGACGGCCGGCTCGAGACCGTCGGCGCCCTCGGCGACCGGCCAGGTGAAGTCGATCGTGTGCGCCTTGAAGACGTCCGACTGCACCTGCCGCAGCCGCTCGAGCTCCTCGTCTCTGAGAATCGGGTTGTCGATCACGAGCTGGCGTGCATGCTCCGGCGTCTCGTCGAGCAGGTTGCGCTCCGAGCCGACGAGCGACTGCACACTCATCACGACGGCCTCGCGGATCGGATCGATCGGCGGGTTCGTCACCTGCGCGAAGAGCTGCTTGAAGTACGAGTACAGAAGCGGCCTGCGGTCGGACAGGACGGCGAGCGGCGTGTCGTTGCCCATCGAGCCGATCGCCTCTTCGCCGTTGATCGCGAGCGGCGCCAGCATCACCTTCATGTCTTCCTGCGTGTAGCCGAACGCGAGCTGCAGGCGGCGCACCGACTCATGGGGTGATCGTGCCGGCGGGCGCGCGGGCAGGTCCGCCAGCCGAACGTGCTCACGCTCGAACCACTCGCCGTACGGCTGCCGCGCGGCGACCTCGGCCTTCACCTCCTCGTCGGGGACGATGCGGCCCTGCTCGAGGTCGACCAGGAAGAGCTTGCCGGGCTGCAGCCTGCCCTTGCGCAGGATGCGATCGGCCGGGATGTCGAGAACGCCCGTCTCGGAGGCGAGCACGACCCAGCCGTCGGTCGTCTCGAGCCAGCGACCCGGCCGGAGGCCGTTGCGGTCGAGTGTCGCCCCGATCACGGTCCCATCGGTGAAGGCGATCGCTGCAGGCCCGTCCCAGGCCTCGGTGAGACATTCGTGGAAGCGGTAGAACCCGCGCAGCTCGTCGGACACGTCCGCCCGGCCGCTGTAGGCCTCGGGGACCATCATCATCAGCGCATGGGGCAGCGTGCGGCCCGAGAGCACGAGCAGCTCGAGCACGTTGTCGAAGACCGCGGTGTCGGAGCCCGCCGGGCGGATGACCGGCACGAGCTTCTTCATGTCGTCGCCGAAGAGCTCCGACGCGAGCTGTGACTCGCGCGCGCGGATCCAGTTCACGTTCCCGCGCAGTGTGTTGATCTCGCCGTTGTGGGCAACCATCCGGTACGGATGCGCGAGCTCCCAACTCGGGAACGTGTTCGTCGAGAAGCGTGAGTGGACGAGCGCGAGCGCGCTCTGAAGCCGCTCGTCCGCGAGGTCGGGGAAGTACCGGCGCAGCTGCGGCGCCATGAGCATGCCCTTGTAGACCAGCGTTCTCGCGGAGAAGCTCGGGATCACGAGCTCAGGCCCCGCCTCGCGCTCGGCGACCCGCCTGATCACGTAGAGCTTGCGCTCGAGCGCGAGGACGTCGGCCGGCAGATCGCTGCCCGCGCCGACGAAGAGCTGCCGCATCACGGGAGCGAACAGGCCGGCGTGAGCGCCCGCCTGAGCCTGGTCGACCGGGATGTCGCGCCAGCCGAGCACGACCTGACCCTCGGCGACGACGGTGCGCTCGAGCAGCTCTTCGAGCTCGCGCCGGCGCTCTGCCCGGGTCGGCAGGAAGCACACCGCGACGCCGTAGCGCCCGGCCTGCGGCAGCTCGAACCCGGCTGTGGCCCGGAAGAACGCGTCGGGAAGCTGGACGAGGATGCCCGCGCCGTCGCCGGTCTCGGCGTCGGCGCCCGCAGCACCTCGGTGCTCGAGGTGCTCGACGGCACGGAGCGCCAGATCGATCGCCTCGTGGCTCGCCTGCCCGTCGAGCCGCGCGACGAATGCGACCCCACAGGCGTCGTGCTCGAACGCCGGGTCGTAGAGGCCGTGGTTCTTCACCGGATCCGCTCCCCGCCTGACTGTTTGCTAGTCCGGCGGGGCGAGGGGGATGCGGAGCCGGCTAGCGCGTTTGCGGGCGCGACGTGACCACGATCTTCGCAAAGGAGGCCGGCGCGCTCATCGCTTCAAAGAGTAAAGCATGGTTGGAACCACCGCAAGCCGAGCCGTTACTATCTTTTTCGAAGTGTCGACACCACGCCTCACCTGGTCGAACGCCGGCGGCCGTTGGAGCAAGGAGCTGGTCGCCTACGCCCTCGATCGGTATCACCGGCGTCATCTGCGGACGCCCACGGTGCGGGAGCTGCGCGCCGGCGTCGCCGAGCTGCCGAGTCACGCGACGATCCGCCGGATGTACGGGAGCGCCTCGCGCATGTACGAGGAGCACGGCTATCGCGTCCGCCCACGCGGCGGACAGCCGGGCCGACGGACGACGCTGGCGCGCGACTCGTTCGGACGGTTCGTGCCCAGGGCGGAGACACCCGGAACGGCCGTTAGGTAGTTCCTTCGGATGCGCCTCGCCGCCCGGCGCGAGACCCTCCGGGCGATGACATTCGCATTCGTCGTTGCACGAGCCCCTTCCCCGTCGCTCTCGGCCCTGTGCGACCAGATCGACGCGGAGCTGCGCGGGCGCGGGTGGACACGGGTCGAGAACAAGGACGACGCGAAGCTCGTCTTCAACCTCGTCGACACCGAGCACCCGCGGCCGTTCCGGCGCCACGCGCGCGGGACGTATGCGGCGACGCTCTACGACGGCCCCGTCGACGACTCGTCGATCATCGACACGAGCTATCCCCTGCTCGTCCGCTCGCTCGCGAACATCGTGCTCGCGCACAGCGGCGACGCGGTCTGGTTCACGACGATGGAACGGGGCACGTATCGCGCCAGCGGCGCCTCACTCGCCACCGCGGTGCTCGACCGGCTCCTGCCGCTCGCCACAGCGCGACTGGTGATCGAGAACGACTTCCGCCGCGACCTCGAGCCGGCGCTCTGGGAGGGCGACGCCCAGACCCGCGAGATCCAGCACGCGGGCAGGCGAATCGACGAGCTGGGACTGCTCCCCGCGCCGTTCCCGATCGAGGACCTGCTCGACGAGCGTGACCTGCGGCACGTCAAGCGCCTGTACGGCATCGGCGGCCTGTCGTACGGGAACCTCTCGGCCCGCAAGGACGCGCGCCGCTTCTGGATGAGCGCATCGGGCGTGGACAAGTCGAAGCTCGAGACACCCGGGCGCGACATCCTGCTCGTCAGCGACTACGACGCCGACCGCGGCGTGATCGTGCTCAGCGTGCCGCCCGACGCCGAACCGCGCCGCGTCTCGGTGGACGCCATCGAGCACTGGATGATCTATCGGGCCCACCCCGACATCGGCGCGATCCTCCACGTGCACGCCTGGCTCGACGGGATCCCGACGACGGAGTTCAACTATCCGTGCGGGACGGAAGAGCTGGCGGTCAGCGTCGCCGAAGCGCTCGCTGCGGAACCGGATCCCGCACACGCGGTGATCGGCCTGACGAACCACGGCATCACCGCGACCGGCACGAGCCTCACCGAGATCCTGGACCGGATCGGGAGCTCGCTCCGGGCCAGCGTCCCGATGGCCTGAGCCTCACCCTCGCGTTCAGGGTAGAACGTCCGGCGTGAGCGCCGTTCTCCTCGTCCTGTCGTCGTTCCTCGCGAGTGCGGTGGAAATGGTCGAGGCGCTGACGATCGTGCTCGCAGCCGGCCTGACGCGCGGCTGGCGCTCGTCGCTGACCGGCGTCGGAGCCGCGACGGTCACCCTGGCCGTCGTCGTCGCGGTGCTCGGTCCGGCACTCACACTCGTCCCACTCGACACCCTGCGACTCGTCGTCGGCGCGCTCCTGCTCGTGTTCGGCCTGCAGTGGCTGCGCAAGGCGATCCTCCGCGCAAGCGGATACAAGGCGCTCCACGACGAGGACGCGATCTTTGCGCTTGAACTGCAGGAGGCCGAGACCGCGCCGCACGACGAGCGCGCCGGGCTCGACTGGTACGGCTTCACGCTCGCCTACAAGGGTGTGTTGCTCGAGGGGCTGGAGGTGGCGTTCATCGTCCTGACCTTCGGGAGCACACAGGGCTCGATCCCGCTCGCGGCGGCCGGCGCAGCCGTTGCCGTCGTGCTCGTCGCGCTCGTCGGCGTGCTCGCCCGCGCGCCGCTCGCGCGCGTGCCCGAGAACGCGATGAAGTTCGCCGTCGGGATCATGCTGACGACGTTCGGGATCTTCTGGTCGGCCGAGGGCGCCGGTGCGCATTGGCCCGGCGGGGATGCGGCGATTCTCGGCGTGCTCGTGTTCGTGATCCTCTGGTCGGCGGCGCTCGTCGCGCTGC
This sequence comes from uncultured Thermoleophilia bacterium, assembly GCA_963821575.1. Classification (GTDB taxonomy): domain Bacteria; phylum Actinomycetota; class Thermoleophilia; order Gaiellales; family Gaiellaceae; genus PALSA-600. The sequence continues at coordinate 366,206 of CAWGEJ010000004.1, read as the reverse complement.
TGCGCGCCCGGCGCGAGCGGGTGGCCCTCGCATGAACCAAGTCGGCGCCTTCGGCCGGTTCTGGTGGGACTTCATCGTCGGTGACGACTGGCTCTCTGCGGCCGGTGTCGCGGTGGCGCTCGGCGTGACCGCAATCGTCGCGACCTGGTGGATTCTCCCGTGCGCGGTCGCAATCGTGCTCGCCGCCTCGCTCCATCGCGCGACCCGACATTCGTAGGAAACTCACAAGCCGTTCTTAGGTACCGCGGCCAGGCTGGGGATATGAACGCATCCAGGAACACCAAAATCGGCGCGCTCGCGGTCACCGCGGTCGCGCTCGTCGCCGCGGGCGGCGCCTTCGCAGCCGGCAAGCTCCACGGCTCGAAGGCGTCCGCCGCCGGCGGCCTCTCGATCGGCTCGTACGTGAGCTCGGGAGCCGGCCGCGCGGCTCACGACATGGCGCCCGGACGCGGACCGAACGACGACTTCGCTGCGGCGGCGGCCTATCTCGGAATCAGCCAGGCCGACCTGCAGACGGCACTCCAGTCCGGCAAGACCCTCGCCCAGGTCGCGAACTCGACCAGCGGCAAGTCGTCCTCCGGCCTGATCGACGCGCTCGTCGCAGCCGAGAAGACCGAGCTCGCCGCCGCAGTCACCGCCGGCAGGCTCACCCAGGCCCAGGCGGACCAGATCGCCACAAGCCTGAAAGAGCGGTTCACGGGCTTCGTCAACGGCACGGCACCGCTCCACCAGGGCGGCGGCTGGGGCCACGCGCCGGGCGGCGGCGGCGACTTCGCTGCGGCGGCGGCCTATCTCGGGATCAGCCAGGCCGACCTGCAGACGGCACTCCAGTCCGGCAAGACCCTCGCCCAGGTCGCGAACTCGACCAGCGGCAAGTCGTCCTCCGGCCTGATCGACGCGCTCGTCGCAGCCGAGAAGACCGAGCTCGCCGCCGCAGTCACCGCCGGCAGGCTCACCCAGGCCCAGGCGGACCAGATCGCCACAAGCCTGAAAGACCGGTTCACGAACATGGTCAACGGGGTACGGCCCGCACATGACGGCTTCGGCGGACCCGGCGGCCACGGCGGCTTCCGTGCCCCGGGCGGCTTCGGCGGCCCGCCGCCGAGCGGTTCCTCCTCCCAGTCGGGCTCGGGGACGCACATCTAGGACCCCCCTGTTGGATCGCTCCGGTGCTGCAGCCGCCACCGGGGCGATCCGACAGCGAATTGACGCTACGGTCCGGGCGTGCGGATCCTGCTCGCCACCGCGATCGTCGCGGTCGTCGCACCGATACGGCCGCCGATCGTGTCGAAGCCGATTCCGTTCGGGCCGGCCCGCCGTGCAGAGACTGCGCAGTACGCCAAGCGCCACTACGGGCTCGACACGTGGAGGCTCGTGCGTCCGCGTGTGATCGTCGAGCACTACACCGCGAGCACGACGTTCTCGTCGGCGTGGAACACGTTCGCCTCGGACGCGCCCGACGCGGAGCTCCACGAGCGGCCGGGAACGTGCGCGCACTTCGTGATCGACCGCGACGGGACGATCTACCAGCTCGTCCCGCTGACCACGATCTGCCGTCACACCGTCGGGCTCAACTGGACGGCGATCGGCATCGAGCACGTCGGCACGAGCGACGCCTCGATCCTGGACAACCCGAAGCAGATGCGTGCGTCGCTGCAACTGACGCTCTGGCTGATGCACCGATACGGCATCTCGCTCCCGAACGTGATCGGGCATGCCGAGAGCCTGACGAGCCCCTACCACCATGAACGCAATGCCGCGTGGCGCTGCCAGACGCACGGCGACTGGCAGCACTCCGACATGGTCGGCTATCGTGCGCGCCTGCTCGCGCTCGCAGCGAGTGAGAACGTCGCGGTCTCGCGGGTCGGAGGCCCGATCGCCTCGCCGTGCTGACAACGCACGAGAGGAGCCGGGCCGCCGCCGACGAACCCAGGCGGGTGCGGACTCGGATCCCCGCCGTGATTGCGCTCGCGCTCGTGGGGCTCGCCCACGCTGCAGCAGGCTCGTCCGCCCCACCTTCGGCAGCGCTGCAGGCCAAGCATGCCCAGGCGGCGCACGTGCTCGCGCAGGTGAATGCGCTCGACACGCGGTTCGGCGCGGTCGTCGACGCCTGGGACGGTGCGAAGGTCCAGCTGGCAGCCACCGAGCGGCAACTGGCCGCGAACCGGACCGAGCTCGCCGTCGCGCAGAAGCAGAACCGGATCGCCCAGCGCCGCGCCGCGCGCCTGCTCGTCACGATCTACGAAGGTGAGAGCCCGGACCTGATCCAGCTGATCGCCGGCAGCTCGAGGCTCTCGGACGTGATCAACGCGATCCAGTACACCCGCGACGCTGCGTCGTCCGCTCAACGCGTCGCTTCGGCGGCTTCCCGCGCGAGGACCAGGCTCGTCCTCGCCACGGATCGCCTGCAGAAGGTCGAGGGCACACGGCGGGCGACGCTCGCGCAACTCGATGCGGAGCGCGCCTCGATCGGCGCCATGCTCGCAACGCGGCGGAGGCTGCTCTCCTCGATCCAGTCGGAGATCGTGCAGATCCAGGCCAGGGAGGCAGCGCAGCAGGCGCGCGCGGCGGCCGCGGCGCGCGCCCGGCTTGCCGCACAGGAAGCACTGCTGAAGGAGCAGGCGGCCGCACGCGACAGGGCGGCCGCCGCCCGCCAGAAGGCGGCCGAGCCGCCGACGGCCAATGCGCCTGCAGCGACTCCCACGCAGACCGCGCCGACGACGTCCGTGGGGACGGCCACCACCGCGACCACGACGGCGCCGAGCACCCCGGCGTCACAGCCCGTCTCGGGCGGTCATCCGGAGGCTGCGTCGATCGCGCTGCAGGAGCTCGGCGTTCCGTACCAGTGGGGCGGCGGGTCCCCGGCCACGGGCTTCGACTGCTCCGGCCTCGTCATGTGGGTCTACGCGCAGCTCGGCGTGCAGCTGCCGCACTTCGCAGCGGGCCAGTATGGCTACGGATCGCCCGTCTCTCGCTCCGAGCTGCAGCCGGGCGACCTCGTCTTCTTCGACGGGCTCAGCCACGTCGGCATCTACATCGGGAACGGCCAGCTCGTGCACGCGCCGCACACCGGCGACGTCGTCAGGATCGCCTCCCTGTCGGAGTTCGCCGGCCGCTACGTCGGCGCCCGCCGAATCTGATTCAGCTTCTCGCGCGCAGCTCGTCCTCGACAGCCGCGACGTCGAGCCCGCGCGCCGCCAGCAGGACGTACAGGTGATAGACGAGGTCGGCGGCCTCCTCGACGACACGCTCGTCGCTCTCGTCGAGCGCCGCGACCGTCAGCTCGACGGCCTCCTCGCCGACCTTGCGCGCCACGGCCCCGACGCCTGCGTCGAGAAGCTCGGCCGTGTACGAGCCGGCGGGGCGTTGCGAGGCGCGCTCGCTGATCGTCCGCCAGAGCGCCGGCGCAAAGCACGAGACCGATCCCGTATGGCAGGTGGGGCCTGTCGGCGTGACTCGCAGGAGCAGCGCGTCACCGTCGCAGTCGTCCCGCAGCTCCTCGACTGCGAGCGTGTTGCCCGACGTCTCCCCCTTGCGCCAGAGCTGCTCGCGTGAGCGGCTCCAGAACCATCCTTCGCCGGTCTCGCGTGTCAGCCGCTCGGCCTCCTCGTTCATCCACGCGAGCATCAACACGCGGCCCGTCTTCGCATCCTGGACGATCGCGGGCCTCAGCATCGGACCGGCACTCCGAGCTCGCGCAGTTCGCTGCGCAGCGACGCGAGCCGATCGGGATCCTCGTGCAGGATCGATGCGAGCAGCGCCGCCTGCGCGACAGCGAGCGCGTCCGCGACATGCCGCGCGTTGCCCGCCCCACCGGACGCGATCACAGGCAGGTCGACCGCCTCGGAGACGGCGGCGGTGAGCTCGAGGTCGTACCCGGAGCGCGTCCCGTCGGCGTCGATCGACGTGAGCAGGATCTCGCCCGCCCCTCGTGCTTCGACCTCGCAGGCCCAGTCGACCGCGGCGCGCCCAGTCTCGGTGGTGCCGGCCCGCGAGCGTACTCGGCCGCCCTCGGCGTCGATCGCGACCACCACAGCCTGGGAGCCGAGCTTCCCGGCGAGCTCGGTGACGAGCTCGGGGCGCTCGAGGGCGGCGGAGTTGACTGCGACCTTGTCGGCGCCGGCGGCGAGCAGCTCCTCGCCGTCCTCCGCGCGGCGCACGCCGCCCCCGACCGTGAACGGGATCGCGAGCCGCTCGGCGATCTGAGCGACGAGCGCGACCAGCGTCGCGCGCTCCTCGAGCGTCGCCTTGACGTCGAGGAACACGAGCTCGTCGGCGCCCGCGTCGGAGTACGCGGCGCCGAGCTCGACGGGATCGCCGACGTCCCGCAGCCCCTGGAATCGGACGCCCTTGACGACACGGCCGCCGGCCACGTCGAGGCACGGGATCAGGCGAGGCAGAGGGATAGAGCCTCCTCGAGGTAGCGGGCGCCGAGCGCGCCGCTCTTCTCCGGGTGGAACTGGCAGCCGAAGAACGAGCCCGAGCGGGCTTCGGCGACGACGCCCTCCGACCAGGCGGTCGCGTGTCGCGTCTCGGCGGCGTAGGAGTGCGCGAAGTAGTAGGCGCCGCGGTCGTCCACGTCGGCCCAGCCCATCCGCGGGACACGGCCCTCGCGCAATCTGACTGCGCGTCCTGGGAGCAGCCCGAGGCCGCGGACACCGCCGTCCTCCTCGGTCTCGTCGAGCGCAAGCTGCAGGCCGAGGCAGATCCCGAGGATCGGCCGGTCGGCGGCGAACCGCTCGCGCGAGGGCGACGTCGTGACCGCGCGCCTTCAGTCCCTCCATCGCCGCGCGGGCGGAGCCCACTCCCGGCAGCACTGCGAGATCGGCATCGAGGACGCTGCGGGTGAGCTCGGCGCCGAGTCGCCTGAACGCGATCTCGACCGAGCGCACGTTGCCGGCGCCGTACTCGCAGATCGCGACCCTCATAGAAGGCCCTTGGTCGACGGGAGCCCGGCGCTCTCGACTCGAACCGCGGCACGGAGTGCACGGCCGACGGCCTTGAACGCGGCCTCCGCCACATGGTGCGGATCGCGCCCGGACGCCTCGACGTTGATCGAGGCGCGCGCCGCCTGCGCGAGGCTCGCGAGCATGTGCGTCGCCAGTCCCGGGTCGAGCTCGAGCCTCAGCTCGGCGCCTGCTCGGCCACCGAGGTCGACCGCTGCCCGTGCCAGCGCGTCGTCCATCGGCACGACCGCATCGCCGTACCGTGCAATCCCGCGACGGTCCCCGAGCGCCGAGTCGAGCGCGGCGCCGAGCGCAAGCGCCGCGTCCTCGGCGGTGTGATGCTCTCCGGTCTCGAGATCGCCCGCACCCTCCAGCACGAGGTCGAAGCCGGCGTGGAACGCCAACTGCTCGAGGAAGTGATCGTAGAGCCCGGCGCCGGTAGAGACTCGCACGCGGCTGGCTCCGTCCAGCGCGAGGCGCGTGGCAAGCCGCGTCTCCGCGGTGGCGCGCACGGTGCGCGCGCGCCTGCCGCCCCCGAGTGCGACCGGCGACGGACGATCGAGCGCCCGCGCGAGGGCGTCGACCAGCAGATCGTCGTCGCCCTGGTCACGGACCGAGACACGGATCGCATCGGGGTACGCGCGAACGACGAATCCCTGTCGAAGCAAGAAAACGTCCAGCGCAGGGCCGTCGTCGACAGGCACGTAGAGGAAGTTGGTGTGCGACGCGAGCGGAGCAAGACCGAGCGCCCGCAGCGCGGAGGCGAGACGCTCGCGCTCTTCGATCACCGACGCCGGGTCGGGCCGTTCGGCGAGCGCGGCGACGGCGAGTGCGGATGAAAGCGTCGAGACCGGGGCCGGCGCCTGGCGGGCGTTCAGCTCGTCGGCCGTCTCGCGCGAGGCGAGCGCGTAGCCGACGCGTGCGCCGGCGAGAGCGAAGAGCTTGGAGAACGTCCGCACGACGACGACGCCGTCGTCGATCTGGTCGAGCGCAGTCGCGCCGCTGTACTCGAAGTACGCCTCGTCGACGACCAGCGGGCGGGCAACGGGGAGGCCGCCGAGCTCGCCGGTCGGGTTGTTCGGCCGACAGGCGAAGGTGAGCACCGGATCCACGTCGCCGATCGCGGCGCCGGCGAGTTGCGCCGCGATTCGGTAGAGCGGGTACGTCGGCGCCTCCGGGATGGCGATCGTGTCGCCCGGCCCGGCGTAGGCCCTCGCGCAGAGCAGGATCAGATCGTCGGCACCCGCGCCGAGCACGACGTTGTCCGGGTCGACGCCTGCGTAGTCGGCGATCGCACGGCGCAGCGACCGGTAGCCGCCGGCGGGGTAGCCGCTCACCCGCGCGAGCGCGCCGGCAATCGCCCCCGGCCGGGTCGAGGCGAGCGGCAGCGGCGGCGTGTTCTGATCGAACCGCAGGACCTGCGACGGATCGATGCCGGCGAGGCGCGCGACCTCGTCGGTGGGAAGCGCGAAGGCGTACGGCGCGAACTCTGGTGCGATCGCTCTCACCTGCGTGCCGCCTTCGCGTGTGCCGGCATTCCTTCCGCAGCGGCGAGCGCCTCGATCGTGGGGAGCAGGAGCGCGAGCCCCTCCTCCGTCAGGCGCTGGGTCGTCACCGGCTTGAGGAACGTCTCGAGCCCGAGCCCGCCGACGGAGCGCGCCCAGCCGTTGGTCGGCAGAACGTGGTTGCCGCCGGTCGCATAGTCGCCTGCGGCAACCGGCGACCACGGCCCGACGAAGACCGAGCCCGCGTTGCGCACTCGGTCCGCGTAGGTCTCTGCGTCGCCGAGGAGGACGAGATGCTCCGGAGCTATCGCCTCCGCCTCCTCGAGCGTCGCGACGCTCGTGCACACGGCGTCGTGGCCGTGCTCGCGCTGCGCCGCGAGCTCGAGCTCGATCAGGCGCTGATCCCCGTCACCGAGGACGACCACCTCCGACGGGCCTCCCGGCAGGTCGATCGGAACGTCGCGCGAGACCTCGAGCTTCGCTTCGTTCACGTACTGGTTGCCCGGCCCGACGATCTTGTCGACCCGCTCGACGTAGGCGAGCCAGCCGATCGCCTGCGGCCCGCCGAGCGCCCACACCTCGTCGACACCGAGCAGCTCGGCCGCTGCGGCGACGAGACCGGCGCCCTCCGGGGGAGTGCAGACCACGATGCGGCGCACGCCCGCGGCCTGCGCGGGCACGACGCACATGACGAGCGTCGAGATGAGGCCGCGCGGCACGTAGATCCCGACCGTGTCGAGCGGGACCCAGCGGCGCTCGAGGGTGACGCCGGGCTCGATCTCCCGCACGATGTCGGCCGGGCGCTGCGCCTCGTGCCACCGGCGCACGCGCCCGGCGAGCGCAAGCAGCGCCTCGCTCGGCACGTCGCCCAATGGCTCCGCCCGTGCGGGCTCGGCTCCGTCGAGCTCGAGCGCCCACTCACGAACCGCCGCGAGCCCGCGCTCTTTGATCTCTGCGACGATCGTCATGCGGACATGCGCTCGACAGGAACGATCAGGATCGACGTCGCGCCGGCGGCCTCCAGCTGCGGGAGCAGGCGCCAGATCTCCGCGGACGGGACGAGCGCGTGCACGGCGACCATTCCCGGCTCCGCCAGCGGGAGCACGCTCGGCGTGCGCGGCGCAACGAGCTCGCAGATCGCGGGCAGCGCCGACTCGGCGGCGTTCAGCATCACGTAGCGGTGGCGGCGCGCCTCGACGACCGCGCGGAGCATCGCGGCGAACGGCGCTCCGACCTCCTCGTCGCGCGCGACTAGCACCGCCTCGGACTCGAGCAGCACGCCGAGTGAGCGGAGGCCGTTCGTGCGCAGCGTGTTGCCCGACGAGACCAGGTCGACGATGGCGTCGGCGAGCCCGAGCCGCGGCGCGATCTCGACCGACCCGGTCACATCGACGAGCGTCACGTCGGCCGGCAAGAGCTCGCGGGTGAGGCGTGGGTAGACCGTGGCGACCGAAGCGCCGGCGAGGTCGGCGAACGACTGTGCGGGCGACTCCTCGGGCACCGCCGCCTCGAGGCGGCACGAGCCGAAGCCGAGCGGCAGAAGCTCCCGCACGTCCGCGCCGCGCTCGCGTACGAGGTCGATCCCGGTGATGCCGCAGTCGACGACCCCGTCCTGGACGTACTCGGGCACGTCGGCAGCGCGAACGAGCAGAACCTCGACCGGCGCATTGCGGCACGGGAACGCGAGCGCACGGTCGCCGGGCTGCTCGGGCCCGAGCCCGGCGTCCTCGAGCAGGTGAAAGGACGGGTCGCGCAGGCGGCCCTTGGCCGGAACGGCGACCCTCAGGAGGCCGAGCGGTCGAGCGCCGTGCGATAGCCGCCCTCGCCGTGGCGCAGCCAGTGCGCCACGCGCGTCACCGTCGTCGTCGAGGCGCCCGTCTTCTCCGCGATCTCGAGATAGGGCAGCCCCAGCTCCAGCAGACGGGCCACTTGCCACCGGTGCGCCATCGCCTCCAGCTCCGAGAGCGTGCAGAGATCCCGGAAGAACGCCTCCGTCTCCGGTCTCGACTCCAACGACAGGATCGCGTCGAAGAGGTCTCGCATTTCCTTGGTTCTCCATGGGTGTCGGCTCCGTTCCGCCATCGGGTCGCATGTTACCACGCTAACATGATCATATGTGGTTCGACGGCCCGATCGAGGTGATTCCAGCAGTGGACGTCCTGGGCGCCGAGGCAGTACGCCTCCACCAGGGGAACTACTCGTCGGTGGTCGAACGGGCCGACGATCCCGTTGCCCTTGCCCGTCGCTGGGTGGCTGAAGGCGCCGGGCGGATCCACCTCGTCGACCTCGACGGCGCCCGCGCAGGCGGCGTGCGCCCGGCACTTGTGCGAAGCGTCGCCGGCGTCGGTCTGCCGGTCCAGGCCTCCGGAGGGATCCGCAGCCTGGCCGACGCCCAGGCGCTGCTCGAGGCTGGCGCCGACCGCGTCGTCGTGGGCACTGCGGCCTGGCCCGACCCGACACCGTGGTTCGAACTCGGCGAGGCGCTCGTGCTGGCGCTCGACGTGCGGGACGGCCAGGTGCGCGCAGCGGGCTGGACGGAGACGGCCGGCATCTCGTTCACCGACGCGCTCGAGCTTGTCGCCGGCAGGAGGATCCTCGTCACGGCGATCGTCCGCGATGGGACGCTTTCCGGCCCGGACCTCGATCTGATCAGGACCGCCGTCGCCGCGGGCGCGCAGGTCCTGGCCGCGGGCGGCGTCCGGTCACCGCAGGACGTCGAGGCACTCGCCGCCGCAGGCGCCGAAGCCGCAATCGTCGGCCGAGCCCTCCTCACATAACACCGGGGCGGCACTTCCACAACCCGTCGTTTGGCGACGGGCCATGGCCCGTCCGCCGGCGAAAAGCCAAGGTGCAGGCCCGACTTCCGTCGCCTGTGGACAAGAAGTTCCACTTTCGTTACGTCGTTTGGCGACGGGACACGCCCCGGCAGGCGGTGTGTCCTACTCGCCCGCGACGTCTCGGCGGAGGAAGACCAGGTAGCCGACGCCGAGGGGGATCGCGACGTAGAGCGTGCAGACCCAGAGCGCTCGCACGATCGGGGTCCAGTCGGCCGGCGTGCGCAGGAAGCCGTGCCACGCCTGGAACTGCTCGCCGAGCAGATAGGGGCGAATCGACTCCGTGCCGGGCAGCACACCGAGCAGCTGCATCAGCAGCGCCCACATCAACGTGCCGACGACCGCGGCTGCGCTGTTGCGCGTCACGGTGGAGAGAAAGAGACCGAACGCCGCGATCGCCGCCATCGGCCAGGCGTAGATCGCCAGGCTGGCCGCCAGCAGCCCGAGCCCGTGCCATGCGCTGACCGTCGTCCCCGAGAGTGACGTGAGGTCGTTGAACCCCCACTCGATGCTCGCGGCGAGGAACGCCGTCGCACCCATCGCGAAGACGACGACGGCGGTATAGGTGAACGTCGCGAGGATCTTCGCCGCGAAGATCTCGCCGCGGTTCCGTGAACGGGTGAGGATCGTCTTCAGCGTCCCGTTGTGGCTCTCCGACGCGACGATGTCGCCGGCGACGAGCGCGGTGATCAGCGGGAACGCCCAGATCGACATGAAGAACAGGACGACGAACGGTGTCGCAAGCCCTGTTTGCCGGATGTAGCGCCCGAGCGGGATGTCGTTGGGCCCGCCGGTCTTGAGGATCAGCACGGTGACGAAGATCAACGGCACGAGCATCGCCGCGCCCAGGCCGAGATACGTCCGCTTCTGCGCGAGCAGCTTCAGGACTTCCCACTTGTACACCAGGCTCACGCCACGGCCTCGTGCTCGGTCATGTCGAGGAAGAGCTCCTCGAGCGTCGCGACCCGCGGCACGAGCGCCGAGATCCCGATCCCCGCCTGGCCGAGTGCGATCGACAGCGCCTCGATCGCCGCCGGCTCCGCCTGGAAGCGCAGCTCACCCTGCTCGAGCACCGGCGCCTCGACCCCGTGCACCAGCAGCAGCGCGCGCGCGCGCTCCGGTTCACTCGAACGCAGGACATAGCCGCCGCCTGCGCTCTCGAGCAGCTCGTCGAGCCGCCCCTCGTAGATGATCCGCCCCTTGCGGATGATCGCGACGCGGTTGCACAGCTCCTCGACCTCGGCGAGCACGTGGCTCGAGAGCATGATCGTGATGCCCTCCGACGCGAGCCGCTTCACCAGCTCGCGCATGTCGCGCATGCCTGCGGGATCGAGGCCCGTCGTCGGCTCGTCGAGCAACAGCAGCTTCGGGGCGCGCAGCAGCGACGCCGCGATGCCGAGCCTCTGGCGCATTCCGTGCGAGTACCCGCCGACACGATCCTTCGCGCGATCTCGCAGCTCGACCACGTCGAGCACCTCGTCGATGCGCGCGCTCGGAACGCCACCGTCGAGATCGCCGAGCAACCGCAGATTGCGGCGACCGGACAGGTACGGGTAGAAGCGCGGCCCTTCGACGAACCCCGCGACATTGTCGAGCGCACGTGCGCCGTCGACGAGCGGGTCGCGGCCGAACAGGCGTGCATCACCCTCGGTGGGGCGAATCAGCCCGAGCAGCATGCGCAGCGAGGTTGTCTTGCCGGCGCCGTTCGGGCCGAGGTACCCGAACACGTCGCCCCGGTCGACGGTCAGGTCGACGCGGTCCACGGCGACGATGTCGCCGTAGCGCTTGACCAGGCTGCGCGCTTCGAGCGGCGGCGCGCCGCTCACTTGAGCGAGCGCGCGGCGGACTCCGCAGCCGACGTCGGGATCGACCCGGCAAGGACGTACGACACACCGCCGCGATCCCAGCCGACCACCGTGCCGAGCTGCGTCGCAAGCTCGTGCGCGGTCACGCCGTCGAGAGAGACCGACGGGAGTGCGTCGAGCATCCCGGCCTGACCCGCCTTGGCGGTGTCCTGCCGGCGCTCGACGACGATGATCGCGCCGAGCCCTTGCCCGTAGGAGACGAGCACCGACCGCGAGTCGGCGGGCCCGACGAGCCGCACATCCTGCCGGGGCAGGCCGACGAGCGTGTCGGGCGCCACGACCGGGAACGGCGCGGCGGCCTGAACGGCTGCGAGCCCGGTCACCGGCGCCGTCGTGCTGCCGCCCGATGAACCACTCCCCGTCTGCGACGAGAGATCGACGATCTTCGCGCCCGCAGGCGGCGAGACGGCGATGTCGGAGTCGGAGACGGAGCCGAAGGAGATGTCGGTCGCCTCGAGCGCGAGCACCGGCGACGAGGAGCCCTGGGCGTACACAGCGACCTTGAGCGGCGTGCCGTGCGCGGCGTCCCACGCGAGCTGGACCGAGCCGAGCAGCCCGCCGTCATGGCTCGGCGAGACCGTCACCGTGTAGGCCGGCTGGCCGGCGACGTTCGACGGGTCGGCACCGGAGACGGTCCAGTGCTTGCCGAGATCGGTGAGGAAGGTCGTGATCTCGTCGAGCGTCGGCGCAGCATGCGCCGTCGTGCCGGAGCCTGCCGGCTTCTGCGGCAGATCGGCGACGTAGGCGGTGTTCGACGACGCGTCGTACACCGTGACTTTCGTGTCGTTCCAGACGATCTGCGCGTCACCGGCATCGGACTGGAGCTCCAGCCGGCCGCCGCTCGCGTTCGCCCAGAGTCGACCGGTCGCTCCGGTCATCAAGGCCGAGCCGGCCTGGCCGGTGAGCGCGCCCGAAGGGAACAGCTTGTTCGTGAAGGAGATCCGCGCGGTCACGCCCGCCGGCTCGGCGGCGCCGAGCGCGTCGTGGATCGCCTGGGCAAGCGGCTCGGGCGGCGGCGTCGATCCGCCGCCGCCGCGGGCTGCGACGGCGACGGCACCGGCGACAACCGCCAGGACGAGCACGACGACGAGAGCAATCAGGCGACCTGTTGAGAGCGTGCGGAAGATCTTCACGGCGATCCTTTCTCGGGTTCCTCATCAGAAGGATCGCCGAAGGACTCTGACGCTTTCCTGACGAGCTCCATCGTCACCCGCGAGCCGTCGACGTAGACGCGGCCGCCGTGGCGTTCCGCCGTCGCGCGAACGATCGCCAGCCCGAGCCCCGACCCGCGGCCGTAGAACCGCTCGAAGACGCGTTCCCGGTCGGCGGCGGGGATGCCCGGGCCTTCGTCCTCGACGACTGAGAAGCGCACGGCCGTCGTGCGGCTCGACCGTGACGGTGATCGCCCCGCTCCCGTGCCGCCGCGCGTTTTCGAGAAGGTTGCCGAGCGCGCGCTCGAGCGCGGCACGGTCGCCGCGAACGGAGACGGGCTGGGCGTGAACCGTGACGCCGTCGGCCGCCGCAGCGAGCGCGAGCTCGTCGAGAGAGACGTCTTCGCCCGGGGGCGGCGCGGCTTCCTCGCGTGAGAGCGCGAGCAGGTCGTCTGCGAGCTGGGCGAGCCGTTCGGCGTCCGCCTCGAGGTCGGCGACGAGCGCCGGGTTCGCCCCGTGCCTCGCAAGATGAGCCACGTTCCCGCGCAGGGCGGTGAGAGGCGTTCGCAGCTCGTGCGAGGCGTCGGCCAGAAAGCGGCGCTCCGCATCGCGCGCGTGCTCCAGCCCCTCGAGCATCGAGTTCAGGGTCTCGGCGAGCCGTCCGACCTCGTCGCGCCGATGAGGCTCGGGGAGACGCCGCCGTGCATCGCCGCTGCGGCCGATCTCTGCGGCAGCACGGTCGAGGCGCACCAGCGGGCGCAGCGCGCCGCGCATGAGGAGCGCCACGGCCGCGCCCCCGACCGCCGCCGCCGCGAGCGCGGCGATCAGGGTGAGCGCCCGCAATGTCCGAACCGTGTCCACCACGTCCGCGGTCGACGCCGCCACGAGCACGGCGCCACCGCCGGCGACGTCGGCGAGCGGCGCCGAATAGACCCGGAGCTCGTCACCGCCGAAGTCGATCGTGCGGTAGTGACCGCTCCCACTTACGATTGCCTGGAGAGCGATCTCGCGCGGGAGCACACGACCGCCGAGCGAGAGCGAACGCGACACGATGCGGTCGCGACGATCCACGACCTCGACCATTGCCTGCGTCGACCCGACGGGAGCGTCGAGTGCGCCCGGTTTCGTGACGAGCGCCGGCGCCGACGCGGCGAGCTGCGCAACCTCGACCGCGCGCGTTCGCAACGTCTTGTCGAGGCCGTGGTGCAGGTGGCGCGCGACGAGCACGTCGACGGCCGAGCCGAGCACGGCGACGGCGAGCATCGTCGAGAGGGCCGCGGCGAGAATCGAGCGCAGGCGGAGGCTCATCGGCCGATCACGAAGCCCACTCCGCGCACCGTGTCGATCAGCGGCGGCTCGCCGAGCTTGCGCCGCAGATTCGTCACGGCGCGATCGACGGTGTTCGCGCGGGTCGCGCCCTGCCAGATCTCCGCGAGCGCCTGCTCCCGCGACACCACCCGCCGCGCGTTGCGGAGGAGCAGCTCGAGCAGGTCGGCCTCGCGCGGCGAGAGGATCACCTCGCGATCGCCGCGGCTCGCAGCTCGGGTCGCCGGATCGAAGGTCAGGTCGGCGAGCACGAGCAGCTCCTCCGGCGCGTGCCGGCGCAGCAGCGCGCGGATCCGCGCAAGCAGCTCGTCCGTCGCGAACGGCTTGACGAGATAGTCGTCGGCGCCGGCGTCGAGCCCGGCCACGCGGTCGGGCACCTCGTCACGAGCGGTGAGCAGCAGCACGGGCGTCGCGAGCCCCTTCGCGCGCAGCCGCCGGCAGACCGCAAGCCCGTCGAGCCCGGGCATCGTCACGTCGAGCACGATCAGATCGGGTGCAGATCGCTCGACCGCCGCGAGCGCGTCACCGCCGTCCGCTGCCAACTCGACCGCATACCCCTCGGCGGCGAGCGTCCGGTCGAGCATGCGCCGGATCGGAGCGTCGTCGTCGACCACGAGGATCGCGGTCTCGGTCATGCGACCAGGGTAACCGCCTTCCCCGAGGATCAGCCGTTGTCGCGCGCCCACGCGGCGAGCAGGCCACGGTAGTGCTCGACGAAGTGCTCTTGCTCGTGCGCCGGGAACGTCCCGCGCACCGTCTCGACGAGCACGTCGTCGAACTCGCCCGAGGTGAACCACTCGTGAGCGAGCTCCGGCAGATGCGCAAGGTGCTTGTCGCAGAACTCCTCGTACTCCTCGACCTGGAAGTAGTCGTCGGCGAGTCGCCGGTAGACGGCGAGCTTGTCCTCATAGGAGAGATCGGTGCGATCGCCCCACTCGAAGTAGTCGCGCGAGTTCTGGTTGACGAGCATCTCGCGGCGCGTGATCGTGCAGAACGCGCTCCAGCGAACGAGCGCCATGATCGCCCACGGGAAGTAGTAGTGGAGGGACGTCAACGCAACATCGGGCGAGGCGTTGGCGTAGTCGATCGGATAGGCGACGCCGTCCTTGACGATCGTCTCGCACGAGTTGAACTCCCAACGGAAGAACGCGTTCACGAGCCGGGAGATGGACACGATCTCGTCGCCGAGCGCCGGTGTCAGGAAATCGTGGCGCACCTGGTAGCGGTCGTGCATCGGCTTGGACGGGTCGAACCACATCGACATGGTCTCCGCCCCGATCGACAGTGAGCGGACGAAGACGTCGAAGTCCTCGAGCGCGGTCTGCAGGTGCATCATGCGCTCGCCCGACTCGTCGTAGCGCTGACGCAGCTCCTCCGCAGAGGCGACGCGCGACACCCCGACCCATTGGCCGCCGTCGAACGGCTTCATGAACAGCGGGTAGCCGATGTGCCCCCCGATCGCCTCGAGATCGAACTGCGCGTTGTAGCGCTCCGCGGTCGGCTGGAAGCGCGGGTTGTCGGGCGGCACCTTGTGTGGGATCAACCACGTCTCCGGCACGCGGATCCCCAGTCGCATGAGCGCGCAATAGGCGGAGTGCTTCTCCATCGCCTGGAACGTGAACGGGTTGTTCAACAGGTACACGTCGTCGACGAGGGAGACCTTCTTGAGCCACGCGCGCGGCAGGTCGTACCACCACGCGAGCCTGTCGATGACCAGCGCATACCGGGGCCGATAACGGAGGTCGAACGGCTCGTTGACGATCCGCTCCGTCACGAGCTGGTGCCCCTTGACCGGACCGAGGCGCGCGATCAGCGCCTCGAAGGCGGCGGGCCAGTCCTCCTCGGTGCCGAGGAGCAGGCCGATCAGCCGTTCAGACACGCGTCATCACAGGAACCGTGGCAGATGATGAGCGATCTGGCGGCGCCAGGACGGCCAGTCGTGGGGAACGTCGTGGCCCCAGAGGTCCACGTGATGGGGAATGCCCTGTCTCGCGAGCAGCGAACCGAAGCGCTTCGTCGACTCGAGGGCGCCGGTCGTGTCCTCCCACTGCCCCTGTCCGCAGACGAGGAGCAGCGAGGCGTGCTCGCGCAGCCAGGAGAGATGGTCGCCGCCGAGGTTCGCGACGTAGTCCATCGGGTTGTTGAAGTACACCGCGTCGCCGCGCTCGCCGCCGCCTTGCACCGAGACGTCGTAGACGCCGCTCAGGCAGATCGCGAGCGGGAAGAGATCGGCGCGCTTCAGACAGATGTTCGCGGCGTGGTAGGCGCCGAACGACGCGCCGGTCGCGATCAGCTCGTGCGTGTGCGAGTCGGCCTGCACGAACGGCACGAGCTCGGCGAGGAGCCAGCGCTCGTAGTGGGCGTGCCGCCGCGCCCGCTCCTCCAGGGAGAGGTCGAGGCGGGTCCAGCTCTCCCGGTCGAACGACGGAACGCAGTAGAGCTTCACCTTGCCCGCGTCGAGCAGGTCGCCGATCGCGTCGACCATGCCGCGCTCCTCCCAGTCGTGCGCCTCGCCATCCTCGGACGGGAACGCGACCACCGGGCGGCCGTAGTGGCCGTACGCGAGCACCGCTCCTCCGTCGATCTCGATCGCCCGCCGGGTCACGACACAGCCTCGATCAAGGCGGGCAGGTTCGGGTCGAAGCCGTCGCGCCAGCACGTCCAGGTGTGGCCGTCGCGGATCTCGGCGAACGTCGTCGGGTAGCCCTGCGCGGCGAGCGCCTCGGCGACGGCGTGGTTGTTCGGGCGGTTCTCCTCCGCTGTCCCGCAGGTGAACGCGACGGGAACCGGCCGGACGGCCGAAGCCGCTCGCAGGACCGTGCCGACGAAGCGCGTGATGCGTTGATAGCGGCCGAAGCCCGACTCGACCTTGTCCCAGCGCTGGCGGAAGAAGCTGCCCGACTGCAGGAAGAGGCCGTCGAACGACTTCGAGTGGCGACGGTGTGCGTGCAGCATCGCGAGCGCCCCCAGACTGGCCCCCATGCCGATGCGCTTGGCGTGCGGCGCGCGCTTGGCGATCTGCGGCAGCAGCTCACGCACGAGCGCGCCGGCGTAGAGCGCCGAGGCCGAGTAGGTCTCGTTGCGGTCGATGGGCTGAATCAGGGCGGCTCGCAGTGGGGGAATGCGCTCCTCCCGGCTCATCGCGTCGAGAAACCGCGTCAGCCCCGCGTAGTCCGCATACTCGGGGCCGTCGTGCACGACGAGCAGCGGAGCGTCGGTGCCCGGCGGCTCGGGCGTCGAATACAGCAGGACGCCGACGCGCGCGACCAGCCGCCGGCAGCGCACCTCGATCCGCTCGATCCGCCCGGCGTCTGCGATCGAGACGAGCCACGACGGCTCCGCGTACTCGGGCCACTCGATCACCGACTTGTCGCCGAACGGCCCAGGCGCTCGCAGGTGATTCGCGGGGTCGGGCGCGAACGAGCCGTCGATGCCGAGCAGGTACTCGAGGCGGTCGGCGTCCGGCCGGGGGAACGTCAGCCGCCAGCACCCGTCGTGCCATCCGAACCGCGGCCCGGGACGCGGGCGCGAGACCTCCTGCCCCAACACGACCTCGCCGTAGCGGCGCCCGGGATCGGCCACGGCGAGGTCAACCGCGTCCTCTCGGACGCGGGGCGGGCTCAGCGCTTGCGCTTGGGTCGATTCTGTCGTGCGCGAATCTTGTACTCCCGGAGACGTTCCTGCCGCAACAGGTGATTTCGTTTCAGTTCGATCGCGGCGAGCTCGCGCTCCAGCTTGACGTAGCTCTGCCAGCGCTCCGGTGCGAGCGAGCCGTCGGCAAGCGCGTCACGGATCGCGCAACCGGGCTCGCTGTCGTGAGCGCAGTCGGCGAAGCGACATCGCCGCGCAATCTCGTCGATGTCACCGAAGGCCTGCTCGAGGTCGGCGTCCCACAGCTGCAGCTCCCGGATGCCGGGCGTGTCGAGCACGACGCCGCCGGCCGGGAGGAGGATCAGCTCGCGGTGGCTCGTCGTGTGTCGGCCGCGATGGTCGTCCTCACGCACCTCCTGCGTCGCGAGCACCTCCTCGCCGACGAGCGCGTTCACGATCGTCGACTTGCCGACGCCCGACGAGCCGAGCAGGACCGCGGTGCGGTTTCCGGCGAAGTACCCGAGCAGCGAATCGAGGCCGGCCCCGGTCAGCGCCGAGACGGACTCGATGGGGCACGCGCCGAGGGTGACCGTCTCGGCCTCGGCGAGATATGGAGTGACGTCGTCGACGAGGTCGGTCTTCGTCAGCAGGACGACGGGCTGAGCGCCGCTCTCCCACGCCGTCGCGAGGTAACGCTCGAGGCGGCGGACGTTGAAGTCGAGCGGGAGCGCCTGGACGAGGAACGCGACGTCGACGTTCGCCGCGAGGATCTGCTCGCGGGTCGCCTGCCAGACCTCCTTACGAGAGATCGAGGTGCGCCGCTCGAGCAGCGCCTCGATCAGCCCCGAGTCGGGGTCGAGCCCGACCCAGTCACCGACGCCGGGCAGGTCGTCGTCGCGCACGAAGCGGTTCGCCGCGCTCGCGCGGATCTCTCCATGCTCCGTGGCGAGGTCGTACGCGCCTCTGTGCTGCACCGCGACGCGCGCGGGCGTCAGCCCGGCGGCGCGGTGCTCTGTGAACGCGGCCTCCCAGCCGTCGTCCCAGCCAAGCCGTTGCAGCAGCGATTCCGTAGCGGGAAGTGTCAACCAAAGCTCCTTTGCGCGAAAGGTCAGTGGGTCGCCACGACCCGCCGAGACCGCGTCAGGAGACGAGGCGACGGGCCGTGGCGCAGCAAGTCCGGGAAGAAACGGGTTGTCTCATCGCTGCACCACCTCCTCGTCGATTCGCTACTCGGCCATTGTGCGGATAGTCCGCGTATTCCGCAAGTGCGGCCCCGGTAGACTGGCGGCGCCCGCGGCGCGGTGAGGTTCCGAACCGGGTCAGATCCGGGAGGAAGCAGCCCTAAGGATCCCTCACCGGTGCCGCGGACTTTTCGCCGCTCGCGCAGGTTGCCGTCAGGCGACAGCGGCGGCCGTTCCGCTCTCGACGTCCTCGACGTCGCGCAGACCGGGCAGGAAGAGCGCGCCGATCGTCACCGCCGCGCCGAGCAGGCCGGCGCAGATCAGCGTCGTTCGGGCGCCGATCAAGCCCGCCACCGGGCCGGTGATCGCGTAGGAGATCGGCAGCAGGCTGATCGAGATCAGCCAGTCGAGACTCGACACGCGTCCCAGGAGACCCGCCGGGATGTTCCGCTGCTTGATCGTCGACCACACGATCGTGCCCGCCGCCTCCAGGGCGTTGAAGAGCAGGCACGCCAGCATCAACTGCGGCACGTCGCGGCCGAGCCCGTAGCCGATCACCGCCAGGGTCGCGAGCGTCCAGCAGAGGTAGGTGAAGGTCATGTCGCGGCGAGGGTGACCGTGCTGGCCCATCACCGCGGCGGCGCCGACGGCGCCGATGCCGCCCGCGGCGAGCACGAGCCCGAGGTCGCTCGCCGAGCCGCCGAGGGTGTTCTTGACGATGAACGGCAGCAGCACCTCCGTCGGGCCGAGGAACACGAGATACGCGAGGGCGGCCGAGACGAGCGTGCCCCAGAGCCAGACGTGGCGGCGAACGAAGCGGAGGCCGCCCTTCACGGCGGTCGCCGTCGAGCCGGGGGTGGGCTCGATCGCCGCGGCCGGCCGGAGCGCCGCGACGGTCGCGGCCGAGAAGACGAACGAGCCGGCGTCGAGCAGGAACGCCGGCCCGACCCCGAGCGTGCCGACGAGCACTCCTCCGAGCGCCGGCCCGGCGATACGCAACGCGATCGGCCGGACGAACTGGTCGAGTGCGTTCGCCTGTGCGAGCTCGTCGGGCGGCACGATCGACGGCACGATCGACTCGAAGGCGGGCATGAAGAATGCCGCCCCGACGCTGTAGACGGCGACGAGCCCGGCGAGGACGGGGAAGGTCAGCGCATCGGCGAGGGCCAGGACGCCGAGGACGCCGATCGCGCAGCCGCGGGCGGCGTCCGTGAAGAGCATGATCAACCGCCGGTCGAGCCGGTCGCTGATCGCCCCGCCGATCAGCAGGCAGGCGATCGTCGGCACCGTCATCGCGATCCCGATCACCGACAGCGCGGCCGCCGAGTTCCACAGCGAGAACGCGGCCCACGTGACCGCCACCAGGAACACACCGTCTCCGATCAGCGAGACGCTCATGCCGGTCCAGAGGAACCGGAAGTCACGCGATCTCAGAGGGCGGAGCATCCCGACTCGGGCGACTCCTCCCGGGCGGTCGAGGCCTTCGAAACTAGGTTGCATTCGACCCGAGCTGGCGATTCCGCTCGGAGCCGGTGTTCGCGAGATGTGCAGCGAGCGGCCCGCTCGGCATCGGCCGTCCGAAGAGGAAGCCCTGCCCGAGGTCGAAGCCGAGACTCTGCAGCGAGTCGATCTGCTCCGGACGCTCGATTCCCTCGGCGACGACCTCGAGGCCGAGCCGCTCGCCGATCGCCATGATCGCCGCCGCAAGCCCGTTGTCGTCCATGCCCGCGCCGAGGAACGAGCGGTCCATCTTGAGGATGTCGACCGGCAGCCGGCTCAGGTAGCTGAGGGAGGAATAGCCGGTCCCGAAGTCGTCCATCGCGATCCGTACTCCCAGCGCCTTCAGCGCGTGGAGGCGCTCGACCGCGACGTCCGCGTCCGCGAGCATCACCGTCTCCGTCACCTCGAGCACGAGCGACTTCGCCGGCAGGCCGCTCGCCTCGAGCACCGACCGGATCGTCTCGACGATCACGTCGGACTGCAGCTGCTTGACCGACAGGTTGACGCTGATCCGAAGCGGGTCGTCCAACGGGAACATCTTCTGGAGCTCGACGCCCTTCCAGCACGCCTGGTCGATCACCCACTTGCCGATCGGGATGATCAGACCGGTCTCCTCGGCGAGCGGGATGAACTGGGACGGCGCGATCAGTCCGCGCGTCGGGTGGTGCCACCGCAG
The DNA here is from genome assembly GCA_963821575.1 of uncultured Thermoleophilia bacterium. Classification (GTDB taxonomy): domain Bacteria; phylum Actinomycetota; class Thermoleophilia; order Gaiellales; family Gaiellaceae; genus PALSA-600. The sequence continues at coordinate 345,631 of CAWGEJ010000004.1, read as the reverse complement.
CAGCGCTTCGACGCCGTATTCGTCGCCGCCGTTGAGCCGGACGACGGGCTGGTAGTAGACCTCGAGCTGTCCGCCTTCGAGCGCCTGCTGGAGCTCGCTGCGAAGCTCGAGCCTCTCGACGACGCGCTCGTGCATCGCGGGCTCGAAGAGGCGATACCGGCCCTTGGTGTCGCGCTTCGCCATGTACATGGCGACGTCCGCGTTGCGCAGCAGCTCCTCGGCATCCTGCGAGAGCAGGTCCTCGTCGCTGATGCAGATGCCGACGCTTGCACGTGGGTAGACCTGCTTGCCGTCGATCTCGGTCGGGACCTCGAGCTCGCGCAGGATCCGCTCGGCGATCATGGCGGCCTCGTCCGATCCCGAGACGCCGTCGAGCAGGATCGCGAACTCGTCGCCGCCGAAGCGGGCGACCGTGTCGGCGGGGCGAATCGCGCGCTCGAGACGCTGCGCGACCTCGGAGAGGACCATGTCGCCTGCCTGATGGCCGAGGCTGTCGTTGACGGTCTTGAAGTCGTCGAGGTCGATGAACATGACCGAGATCAGCGTCCCCCCGCGCACGGTGGAGCGGAGGGCGTGACCGACGCGATCCGTGAAGAGCGCACGGTTCGCCAGATCGGTGACGGGATCGTGGAACGCCTGATGTGCGAGCTGCTCCTCGAACACCTTGCGCTCGCTGATGTCACGGCCGTTCAACACGATCCCCTGCACGTGCTCGTCGTCGAGCAGGTGCGTGTGCTGCACCTCGAACTGGAGCTGACGGCCGTCCTTGTGGCACAGCGTGCACTCGAAGGTGTGGGACTCGCCGTGGGACGTCTTCCCGCTCCCGACGATGTGCTCGAGGCGGGACCGGTCCGTCTCGGCCAGCAGGTCGCCGAAGTACGTGCCCTCGATCTCGTCGACGCTGTAGCCGAGCAGTCGCTCCACCGACGGGCTCTGATAGGTGACCCGGCCCGTCTCGTCCATGACGGCGATCAGGTCGCTCGAGTGCGCGACGAGAGAGCGGAACCGCGCTTCGCTCTTCTGGCGGTGCAGGTTCTCGGCAAGCGATGCCGCCTCGAGTGCGAGCGACACCTGCGCGGCGAGAGCCTCGAGCGAGTCGAGGACGTCGCGCGGAGTAGCGGTCAGCGGCTCGATCACCAGAGCGCCCTGTTCCTGCTCGCGAACCGAGAGGCGCACGACGAGCGTCGTCTCGTGGCCCGCGAGACCGAGGGCCGCGCCGACCCGTTCGCCCGGCGCTGCGACGACGACGTGCTCCGACTCCGCGCGCTGGGACCGGACCCAGACCGCGGCGCCGGCCGAGAGGTCCCAGACGCCTGCGCCGTTCGAGGCGACGACCTTTGCACCCTCGTCCTCCCAGAGGACGAGCCTGACCTTGGCGGAGTGCCCGACGATGCGTGCCGCCGACGCGACGACTTCGTCGGTGACGCTGGCGCGCCCGACGGCTTCGACGAAGGCAAGGCCCGCTTCGCGGAGCGCGAGCTCGCGCGCCGCCGCCCGCTCCTCCTGCCGCGCGAGCCCGGCGACCCGCAGCACGACGAGCAGGAACAGAATCGCCGAGGCGCCGATCACGACGAGCAGATCCGGGCTGCCGATCTCCTCGACGAAGTGGATCGCGGGCGCGATCAGGCACGCCGTTGCCAGGAGTGCGAGGCGCCGCGACGTGAGCCGGACTCGGAGGTCCTTCTGCGGCTTCTCGAGCTCGCGCATCGACGGATGGAGCGCTGCCGCCCCCCAGAGCACGAGGTAGGCGATCCAGCCGACGTCGTAGATGAGCTGGTGGTTGTAGGTGCCGTGGAGGAGCGCGTAGTTGTACGCACAGTCGGTCGCGAGCAGCGCGACCGTGCTCGCCAGGAGGAAGCCGAAGGCAGGGGTCTTCGTCCTCGTCTGCACGGCGAAGCGGGTCACCGCGGCGAGCAGGAGGACATCGCCGAGCGGATAGGCGACGGAGACGAGCTTGGCCGGGAGCGTCAGGCCCGACAGGTGCATATTCGGAGCGACGAGAACGACCCACGACAGGATCCCGAAGCCGACCGTGAGCACCAGCGAGTCGATCACGGCGGTGCGGTCGCGCCCGCGCGGATCCTGCCGTCTGACGAGCAGCATCAGGCCGACGAAGAGCGCCGGGTAGACCATCAGGTAGATCGCATCTCCGGGCGAGGGGAAGCCGACGGTGCCGCCGAGGAGCTCCGGGTACGTGTACGTGTAGAAGTCGCCGGCGACGTACAGGATCTGTCCCGCCAGCAGCAGCATCCACGCCACGCGCGCCTGCGGGTGGTGCAGGCGAATCCCGAGCGCGATCGCGGCCACCGAGAGGATGCCGATCGCGTTGATGAAGAGAGGATCGCCCTTGAGCGGCGGCACGAAGAGATAGGCCGCTGTCAGGAGCGACAGGGTCGCGAGGTACCAGATCCAGGCGTTTTGCCCGGTCGGCCGCAGACGGGCGGTGATGCTCACGCGGCCTGTCCTCGAGCGGGCTGGAGCTCGAATCTGTCGCGGATGCGACCGAGCACTTCGATCAGCAGATCCACCTCGGCATCGGTGTTCGCAGCCGTCAACTGGACGCGAAAGCCGACCTCGTCGCGCGGAACGAGCGGATAGGCGGCGAGCGTGACGTAGATGCCGTTCTCGAAGAGGAACTCCCCGGCGGCGCCGATGTCCTCCGCGCGGGCGAGGGGCACCTCGACGATCGGCAGTCCGTGTCGGTTGGGGGTGTAGGCACCGAGCGCGTCGAGGCCGTCGAGGACACGGCGCGTCTTCGCGAAGAGGTCTGCGCGCAGTGCGTCTCCGCGTTGCGCATTCACATCGAGCCCGGCGATCGTCGTCGCGAGCGACGCCACGGGCGACGGCCCGGAGTACAGGTACGGAGGAGCAGCGGTCTTGAACAGCCGCTTCAACTCGGGCGGGCAGGCGATGAACGCGGCGAGCGACGAATACGACTTCGACAGCCCGGCGACGAGAATGACGTTCTCGTAGGTCTCGCCCGCGTAACGCACGATGCTGTTCCCACCCTTGCCGTACGGCGAGAGCTCGTCGGCTCCGCGCTCGCCGATGACGCCGAACCCGTGCGCGTCGTCGACGTACAGGATGGCGCCGTGCTCGCGCGCAAGCGCGGCGAAGGCCGGCAGGTCCGGCACGTTGCCCGTCATGCTGTTGACGCCGTCGATGCAGACCAGGCGGGCCGAGGACGTGTCGTTCCTGAGCAGGCTCTCGAGCTGGTCGAGGTTGTTGTGCTCGAAGCGCTCGAGCTTCGCACCGCGGAGCGTCGCGAATTCGGCTCCCTCGTAGATCGTCTTGTGCGCACGGCGGTCGACGAAGACGGTGCCGCTTGCAGCGAGCAGGGGGATGACCGCCAGATGGATGAGCGTGATCGTCGGCAGCACGAGCACGTCGGCTGCGCCGAGCAGGCGGGTCAGCTTCTCCTCGATCTCTTCGTAGAGGGCCGGACTACCGAGAAGCCTCGACCAGCTCGGATGCGTGCCCCACTCGTCGAGATACGCAGGGACCGCGTCGATGATCTCGCGGTCGAGGTCGAAGCCCAGGTAGTTGCACGATGCGAAGTCGGCCAGCCAGTGGTCGCCGATCCTGATCATCCGCCCGTCGATCTCGTCGATCACGGCGTCCGACATCGGATTCGAGCGCTCGAGCTCGGCCAGGTCGGAGCACGCTGCCAACCAGCGTGCCACCCAGTCGTCACTCGCCCGCCGATGGGTATCCAGGCGATAACCCGCAGTCATTGAAACGACCTATCGGCCGCCGAGCTCGTTGCCTTTAGCGCAAAATGCCCCCGATGCGGGGCTTTTCAAGCCGCTCCGGTGCTAGGGTTTCACCTCTTTCGGGCGCATAGCTCAGCGGGAGAGCGCTCGCTTCACACGCGAGAGGTCCCTGGTTCGATCCCAGGTGCGCCCATCTTCCCCTGACCCTTGGTTGAGCGGAAACGCGGGGTCGAGTTCGCTGTCCGTCCGTGCCTCGTCCAATAGAGCTTGTACGCGAGCCCCGTACAGATCGGCTTGACGGCGCTTTTCGCCCTCGTATAGGTGGCGGTAGAGCCGTAGGAACAGTGCACCTGCAGGTCACCTCAAGAACGAGATAGTCACCGCCAACGCGGAGTGCTGAATGTTGTGCCAGTTCAGCACCGCGGGGCGACGTACGGATGCGGGTTGCACGAACAATCATCGTCACGGATAGAAGATCTGACGGAATCTGACCTTGAAGTCGATTCCTTGCTCAGCTTCCCACGGCTCAGAAGCGACGTACCGATAGAAGTGAACCTGAAACTGGCGCCCGCTCGCCGTGCTGTACCACTCCGTGGTGACCTTCTCCCAATCTCCCAAGGATCGGCCTCCAGCCGTCAAGGTATCGATGACATCTGGATTGCGAATGTTCGCCTCCATCCACGCCCCGCCGCGCATGACCTTCGCACCATCGATGACGTCCTGAGGAAGATCACCTGGCGAGACTCCGAACTGTGACCAGAACGTATCCCACGCTTCCTGGCACGCGTCCTCGTAGAACGTTTCGTTGAGCGCAAGCGCATCGCTCCAGTAGAAGTCCTTGGATTGAGACAGAGCCTGGCCGTCGCCGGAGTCGCCAAGGCTCCCATTTCGGCGCCGGTCCGCCAGCGGACTTGAGACTCGTTAGAACGACAGGGTCCGACGCTGAAGAAACTCGATCGACCCGGCACCAAGCAAGAGGTATCGATAGCGTCGCCTGTGATCGTCCTGTAGATGTAACCGCCCAGAGGCGCGCCAATCTTCCATCCGATGACACCGGCGCCGAGTCCGAGGAGAACCTCCGGCTGAGCCTCGGTTGTTACGACAGTTGCCTCTTCGAGCGCCGGCATAGCGCCAGCCGCCGTCTCGAGCTCGGCAAGCCCCGCCTGAACCTCGCCAGACGCGCCGGAGCCACTCGCCGGATCATCGAGTATCGACTTCACGGCATCAGCCGACTCAGGCACCATCAGAGGGCTGCTTGGTCCCCCTGAGTAACTGAGTGCGTCAGGAGCAAACGTCGCCGCCAGGACTATCGCAGCAAGAAGCAGCCACCCCCGCGACCTCAGCCGACTCCCACCCAGACCGGAAAACCCCCTCATCAGATCCCCCAAGATCGATGACGATACGTCGCGAACATGCCCAACAACTCCAAAGCCGTAAACCTTGGCATCCTCGGTTCAAGCCTCGATTCGAGAACCTTCAATTCTGTGGACGCTTTGCCTAAAGGTCTTTCAAGTCAGGCGCTGCGCGCCCAGTTCAAGCGCACACTCGGCACGTGGCGCGCCCGATTGCTCATTGAGGCGCGCGCGTCTGTCGGTCTCGTAGTTCAGACGGCACGGCCGCGGAAGCGGCGGGCGAGAGTAGGTTGCTGACTTCAGCATTACGAGGGGGCTTGCCCCCTCGACCCCGGCGAGATGCCGTAATTGCTTGCGGCTGCGGCGGATCGTGCCGGCCGCCCGCCCCTTGCGGGGCAGGACGGCCGCCCGGCATGACCCCGCCGCAGATCACAGTTCACGGAGCGGCTGCGAGTGAGACGTTGCCGACCGAGAGCGCCATCACCGCACCGTAGAGCTCGGGCGGGATCTGCGGCATCTCGCAGCGATCAGGGAAGTGTCTGTGGGACCAGACGCGTCGTGCGAGCCGAGAGACGGTCATCGTCACACCTGAGAGCTTGCTCAGCCATGGAGCGACGTAGAAGACTCGCTCGCCCTGATGGCGTTCGAGGAAGTGCCCGCCGTCTTTCTGTTTGGAGAGGTACCGGGCGAGCTTGGAGAGGTAGACGTGGAAGCGTCCTGCGTCGTACTTCGCCTGCTTGAACGCTGCGACCCGGTAACCGTCCGTGAACCCGAGTCCCTGGCGGAGCGCGTGCCGTTTAAGCGAATCGAAGTAGGCGTGTGCGAAGGCCTTCTCGAGCACCGTCGTGTGCCCGACCACAACATGATCGTGCGGCAGACCTCTGCGCTGATCCTCGCGGACAGACAGAAGTTCGCCCAGCTGCCGCCGTTCCTCCTTGGTGAACTCGTACCCGACCTGCTCCAGCTTGCGGAGCGCCTCGGTACGTGCCGCGTTCTTCGCTGCGCGAACTCGCGCCGGGAAGGCTGGGAGCTCTTGGTCGATAACCCAGTCGTGCACGCGACAGCCCGCTGGCCCCGAGCACCGGGCACCGCCAGCGGGGTGACCGCACTTCCCGGTGTCCCACCAGCCGGGCTTGTGTGTGCAGGTGATGACCGTAGCCAGCACCTTGCCTTCTCCGTTGCGCAGTGCCAGGTACGCATCCAGGGCGGCCCGTACTACATCCCCGAATGACCTCCCCCAACCTGGCCGCACGGCATCGCAGTGCCGTCGGCCACAGCTATAGCCGCGCCCGCGAACGATCTTCCCGCAGCCCCCCGGGCACAACCGCTCGTCGTCGGCCAGAAAGTCCGGTCGGATCTCCAGTACGACCGCGACGAGCCGATCAAACGCGGCGAGCTCGGCCGGCGAATGGACGTGCCGATACCGCGGCCGACGTGACCGGCGCGGCTGAGTCTCGAACAGCGCAAGCTGCTCGCCCCCTGCCGAGCGGTTAGGCTCAGCCTGGCTGCTCATCGCCTGTTCCCGCAGGCGGCGCAGTTGGTTCAGACGGCCCGCGCTCGCTACGCGGGTCGTCGCTTAATCGCGGCCGGTCGCCGTCCACCGAGTGTCCAAGTGCATAGTCGGAACGAGTCGTTTCTGGTCGGCCCGAGTCACCCTCCTCGGGTCCGCCATTTCCCTGCACAGACCCCGTAGAGTCGGCGCTCGTATTGGCTAGTGATCCAGCGCTCGGCCTGGTTCGATCCCAGGTGCGCCCACTCTCCTCGCCGACCCTGCCGCCGAACGCCTCGATGACGATCAGCGCTTCCTAGGTCGCGGTGTCGAGCAGCAGACGCATCCGGCGCCCACGGCCGAACCGGGTGAGGACGACATCGTTCCCCGTGAACCCGACATGCTCGTAGAAGCGAACGGCGTCCGGGTTGGCCACGACGTCGATCTGTATGGCACCCCACTGCCCGGCTCTCGCGACCGCATCATCGATCAGCAGTCGACCGATCCCGGTTCGCATCCGATGAGGTTCGACGAAGATGGCGTCGAGCTCGCAGGCGTTCCCGTCGGGAGCGAGCAGCACGGCGAACCCGACAACGACATCGCCGTCCTGAGCCACGCGAACGAGGCCGTCGTTGAACTGCGAGGTTGGGATCTCGATCGCGTCAGGATGCGACCTCAGAACCTCCGCGTATCGGGTTGAGTGAACCGATGCGCGGAACTGCAGCTCTTCCAGCGCACGCTGCTCCGTCCACGCCGCTGTCCGGATGGCTACCGCGTCACGTCTCATAGAGCTGAGCGGCGCCGAGGCCGGCGACGACGATGCAGGCACCAAGCAGCTGCACCGGGACGAGTCGCTCGCCGAGAAGCACCACCGCCGAAAGGACGCCGAACACCGGGATCAGGTTCAGCGGTAGACCTGTCCGCGATGCCGGGAGCCTCGCAACCGCGAACGTGTAGAGCAGGAAGGGAATCGCGGAGCCGAGGACGCCGGTTGCCACAGCGGCGACCCACGGCACGAGAGACGGACGACCGAACGCCGAGTCGCCACCGATTGCGGTCGACCACCAAGCAAGCACTGCGACGGCGAGCGCGGCGGCCAACTGGTACGCGGTCACGACGGCCGCGTCTCCGCCAGGCGCGAGGCGTCGCGCTACCACCGAGTATCCGGCGGCCGCGAACACGCCGCCAATGATGAGGGCGTCACCCACGAGCGACGCGCCCCGGTGTGCTTCGTGTGCGGCGAGGAACACGGCGCCGCCCACTCCGAGCACGGCACCGAACGTGAGGGAACGGCTCAACCGCTCGCCGAGGAAGACCACGGCGAACAGCGCGATGACAACGCTCTCGAGCGAGATCAGCACTGCTCCGTCCGCAGCGCTCGTTCGCTCGAAGCCGAGGTTGAAGAGCGCATACGCGAGCCCAGGCTCGAGCAAGCCGAGCACCAGGTAGCCGAGACGGAAGCCCGAGCGTGCTGAGCGACGGACGCGAGGCAACGACCACAGCGCGGTTGTCGCGACGGCGAGCTCGACCAGAAGCAGCTCGACGGCCGTGAATCGGCCGAGCGCGTACTTCGTCGTCGCGGTCGAGACCCCCGAGCAGAGGGCCGCGAGCACAAGGGCGGCATAGGCCGTGCGATTCGAAGCCGTGGTCATCGAATCGACCGCGTGTATTCGACGATCCGTCCGAGGTCGCGGAAGCCGACCGCCGCATAGATCCGTTCTGCGATCGGCGTCGACTGCAGGGTCGCCGTGTTGCAGCCGCGCGCGGCTGCGGCGCACACGATCGTCGCGGTCAGCGCAGTGGCGAGGCCGCGGCGTCGCGCATGCTCGAGCGTTGCGACGTTGTAGATGCCGCAGTCGCCGTCGTGGTCGAACCCGAAGGCGGTTGCGGCGGCCTCGCCCTCGTGGCGCGCGACGAGGAGGTGCAGGACTGCAGGGTCGAGGCTGCCGAGGAGAGCCGGAGGAACGCCGATCAGCCGCAGGTGCTCCGTCCAGTCGGGCTCTGCCAGGTCGATCTCGAACCGCGCGTGCGAAAGAGCGTCGACCCGCATGCCCATTGCACGAGTCGCAGAGTCGACCGCGTAACCGCGTCGCCGAAGCTCGTCGCGCATTGCCCGGTCGCTCTCGTGCACCCAGGCGGCGAACCGGTCGACGCCTGCCGCGCCGTACAGCGCCTCTATCCCGTCCAGCGCCGAGATCCGCTCCTGGCTGTCGAGCTCGCGGGCGAGAATCGCGTTGTTGTAGATCGATCGCTCGGGCTCACCCGGGAACACCGCGACAGAAGCGTGCGGCAGGTGGTGAACCTCCGCGCCGCTCGTCGCCCACGCGAAGACCGCCCAGCACGCAGCCGTGGTTCGCATCGCGCGCTCGTAGAGGTCGATCTCGGTCACCGAGGCGCTTCCGTTCAGGCGGCCTGGTGAACGGTGTTGTCCAGCAATTCGCGGACGAGCGTTCTCAGCTCTCCCGCGACCTCTGGATCGCGCAGCGTGCCGGAGGGCGTGAACGCATCCTGTGCGTGCGGGATGACGAGCTCGCGCTCGTTCACCTTCGCGCCGATCGTGCTCAGGATCTTCCGGAGCTCGGCCTGCGCCCAGATCGCACCGAAGACTCCCTGGCTGGCACCGACGACGGCGACCGGCTTGTTGCGAAGCGGATTCTCCGCGTACGGCCGCGAAGCCCAGTCCAGGGCGTTCTTGAGCGCGCCGGGCACCGATGCGTTGTACTCCGGTGTCGCGAACAGGACGGCGTCCGCCTGCGCGAACGCCCACTTGAACGCCACGACTTGCAGGGGAGCGGCGACGTCTTCGTTGTAGGCAGGGATCAGATCGAGCCCGCGCCAGATCTGAAACTCGACGCCATCGGGGAGCTCGGCGCCCGCGGCGGCGAGCAAGGCCGTGTTGTAGGAGCCTTCTCGCAGGCTCCCGCTGATCGCGAGCAGATTCATCACGACGTCCGAGCGAGTTCGAGATGGGCAGTGATCTCGACGTCCCAACCGAGGGCCTCGCCTCCGCCCGGGAGCGATGTCTGCCAGTCCAGCCCCCACTCCTTGCGATCGATCGTCGCCGTGAGTGCCAGGCCGGCCCGCTGACCGCCGAACGGATCCTCCGTCGGCGGAAAGAACGTGCCGCGCGCGGTCGCTGCGCGCGACGTGCCGCGAATCGTGAGCGCGCCGGCGACGGTCGCATTTCCATGTTCGTCGAGGACGACCGACGTCGAGCGGAAGCTGATCAGCGGGTGGTCATCCGCGGCGAAGAAGTCGGCGCCGCGAACGACGTGCTCCCTGAAGTCGGGTGGGTCGACGATCGAGACCGACTCGACGACGGCTTGCGCCTCGAGCACGGCGGCGCCGTCACCGAACGTCAACCGCCCATCGATGTCACCGAATGAGGCGCGGAAGGTCGACACACCCATATGCCGCACCGCAAACTGAACGGTCGAGTGCGTCTTATCGAGATCGTAGGTGCCGTCGAGCACCTGAACAGCAGTCGTCATTGCTCACTCCCTTGCTTGCTTGACTGGTTTGCGCACGTCCTTGCGTGCGAACGGTTCTTCTGAGGTGTGCCGGAGGCCGCTCAGCGGCACCTGAGTGTCAGCTGACCGGCGACGAGCGCGCGCCCGGAGTTGCGTGACGACCAACCGCAGAGCTTCGTCGACGCGCGCCTCGTCGATCTCGCCGTCCGGGCCGCGATCCGCCGGAGAGACAGGCACCATGTGGTGAGAGACATCGCCGTCGAGGGCGGTGAAGACAGCCGCCAGCGCCTGCGAGACATGCGCTCCGCGTCCGGGAGGCGCAACACTGAGCAGCGCGATCGGCTTTCGGTAGAGCGACCCGCTTCCGACTGTCCAATCGAGCGCGTTCTTGAATGCGCCGGGAATCCCGAACGCGTACTCCGGCACAGCGAGCAAAATCGCCTCCGCGCGTTCGCAGGCGCGGCGGAAGCGGAGCACGGCTTCGGGTGGCTTTGCCTCCAAATCGGGACTGAACGGCGGGAGCGTCGCCGGCGACAGCATCGATCACGATCTCGAGGTCGCTTCGCGCCGCCACACGAGCGGCGGCGCGAAGCGCGGCGCTGTTCAGCGAGTCTCGCCGGAGGCTGCCCGAAATCGCGAGGATCACGGTCGGCCGTGGGTTCATGGTTTCTCCGATCGATCAGTCGAGTGAGACGGCGGGCCGGTTCCGGCCCGCCGTCTCGTCTTGGGTCAGCGAGGCGGGAACTGCGAGTTCGGAACCGGATCGGCGAGATTCGCCGTCGGCGCCTTGTCGGTGAAGCCGATGACGGCGCAGTTGATGTCGACGCCGACGGAGCCATACGGCGCCGGCTGGCCGGTCGCCGGGTTCACGCCGGTGATCAGGTCGGGCCGGGTGGCGGCGAGGTTGAAGACCTGCACCTCGTCGATCTGGCGCTTGTTCAGGCCCTGCTGAACGGCCTTGTTCGTCCAGAGCCCGAGCTGGGCGTCCCAGAGCGGGCTGTAGGCGTCCGCGTGCCTAGGATCCGTCTCGGTCGGAAAGTCGCCGAACACGTTCAGCAGGTCGCCGCCGTTACGGAGCGCATCGATCAGAGCGGTGTTCTTCGCGCTGGCGTCCTCGGAGGCGTGGCCGTCCTTGATCAGGTGCACGAACCCCTGCGACTCCGCGTTCGCAGACCCGGTCTGGCCGTTGATGAAGCCGAACAGCCGCTCGCGAGCGGAGCCGAGGAAGTCGTCGCCGCCGTTGTAGGCCGCCTTGTCGAGTGCAGGGACGTACGTCGAGCGCTCGAGCACGGAGGTCAGCGGCTGGCCGGCGTCCGTCGAGATGTAGACGATCGGCTGTCCCGCGTCGAAGCCCTTGACGAACAGCAGGTCGACCCACGAGTCCTCGTACCGGCCGGGCTGCTGCGGCCCGGCGATGTGCACGCCGAGCACGCGGTCGCCGGTGTTCGTGTGGCGGACGACATCGAACGGAGCGTCGCCGGTGGCGACGATCGGGGCGCTGTACACGGTCTGCGACCCGGCAATGCGAATGAACGGGCTGTAGCCAGGGCCGGCGACTGCGCCCGGCTGGAAGTTCGCGAGCGGGAAGCCGGTCGGGCCCGGTTCGGCGATCCGCGTCGGGCTGAAGTCGGGAGCGCCCTGGAAGTCGACGACCGCCTGGCCGAACTTGTTCTGATCGGGGGTCGGCGACTCGAGCGTGACGGTCTGAACCGCCTCCGGGTCGTTGATCGCGAGGTTCGAGAGCTTGGGCGCGTAGTTCACGCCCAGGTCATGCGCGATCCCCTGGTCGGACGCGTCGAGCAAGACGTACCAGACCTTCTCCTCGTTCGCCGTGCCCTTGTACGCGACCCCCTGATAAAGCGGCAGCCGCACTGATTCCTTGCTCAGGTCGACCTGGATCGCGCTCTCCTCGGTGAGATGGTCACGCGGGAGCAGGCCGGCGATCGGCCCAAGCCCTTTCGCGGAGGCGGAGCCGTCCTTGGAGCCGGCAAGCGCCTGGCTTCCCATCGCCGCGATAGCGGCGACGAATGCGACCGCGACGGGCACGAGCACCCGCCGCTTCGACAGGATCTTCATTGTTGGATCTCCTTTCATCCGGCGGCTGCCGGATGGACGTGGTCGTTGTCGAACGGCGAAGCTACGAGCGCCCGCTGAGTCGGACCTGATCCACGCCTGAGCCGGGTGTGTAACGCCGGCGGGGCGAACGGAGACTGTTCGAGCGTTGAACAAGACCGTGCAGCCCTCCAGCGACGACCACAGCGGCCCGCGCATCACGATCCGCCTCTTTGGCGCGCTCGAGATCGCAGACGGCGAACGCGTGCTCGGCCCGAGAGATCTCGGCGGGTCACGGCCGAAGCAGGTGCTCGAGATCCTGCTCGCAGCTCGCGGCCATCACGTGCCGACAGAACGAATCGCTGAGTTGCTGTGGAGTGACAACCGTCCCGACGACGTCGCCGGATCGATCCAGACGTTCGTCTCGGTGCTCCGCCGCCACCTCGTGCTGGACCGTGATGAGGCGCGCCGACTCGTTGTCACCGAGGCCGAGGCATACCGGGTCGCGACGGAGCGAATCGCCCTCGACCTCGATCGCTTCGATGAACTTCTCGAACGCTCGTCGCATGAGCCGACCCGCGCCGCGCGCAGCTCGCTTGCCGAGGCGTTGTCACTCGCCCGCGGCGATGTGCTCGAGGACGAGCCGTATGCACACTGGGCGCAGGATCTGCGTGGTAGCTATCAAGGGCGCGTACTCGGAGCACAGCTCGACGCCGCCGATGCAGCGCTTGCGGAATCCGATCTCCCCGGAGCACTTGCGCATAGCGAGGCAGCAGCAGCACTCGACAGGTTCAGCGAGCGTGCGCAACGAACGGCGATGCTTGCCCAGTACGCGCTCGGTCGCCAGCACGAGGCGTTGGCCCGCTATCGCGCTTTTCGGAGCCTGCTCGACGACGAGCTCGGTCTCGAGCCGACAGCGGAGACACGCGCGCTCGAGGCGGCGGTCCTCCGACAAGACGACCCCCGCTTACTTCTTCCGCGGTCGATCACTGCGCGGCCTCCCGAGATCGAACGCGGGCCGAGACTCCTTGGGCGGAAAAGCGAGCTGTCGGCACTGGTCAACGGCACCCGTAGCGCGCTCGACGCCGATCTGGCCGTACTCCAGATCGAAGGCGAGAGCGGGTTGGGCAAGACACGGCTCCTAGAGGAGCTGGCGGGAGAACTGCGCGACGTGCGCGTCGGCCGGGCGAGCTGCTCCGCGCTCGAACGACACCTCCCCTACGTCCCGCTCGCAGCGGCGCTGCGCGCCGCCGGTGTTTGCGCCGAGCTCGATGCGGGCTGCCTGCCGCCGCTTGCGGCGATCTTCCCGGAGCTCGCGGTGGGGAACGACAAGCGGCAGTACGACGACGTCGAGGTGCTCGAGGCGTTGATCGCCCTGATCGACGACCACGCACCGTTGTTGCTCTGCGTCGACGACCTCCACTGGGCCGACCCGCAGACGCTTGCAGCGCTCGGTTACCTGCGCCGCCGTGGAAAAGGCCTGCGCACGGCGCTCGTGGTCACAGCGCGTGCCACGGAGTTGTCGTCGGACCACCTCCTGCGGAGCTTCGTTCCCGACCACCTGGTACGGCTCGAGCCCCTCACCGCCGACGAGCTCGAGCCGCTTGGGATTGCCGATCTATACGCGTCAACCGGCGGGCACCCGGCGCTCGTCGAAGAAGTGCTGCGCAGCGGAGACTCTGCCCCGTCGAGGACGCTGGTCGACGCGCTCGTCGCCCAGTGCCGCGCGGAAGGGAAATGGGGATGCCGCATCCTCACGACTGCATCCTTGCTCGAGCAGCCGTTCGCCCCTGAGCCGCTCGCCGAGCTCCTCGGTGTCGACGCCGGCGAGCTCAGTGAGGAGCTCGAGCGTCTCTGCGAGCGGCGCATCCTTCGAGTCGACGGCCTCCGTTTCCGCTTCCGCTACGAGCTCTTGCGCCAGGCCATGCTGGAGAGCATCTCTCCTGCGCGGCAACAACTTGTGCGCCGGCGCCTGGGGCGCCTCGCCGCCACCACCCCCAGCGCATCGAGCGTGCGACTCGTCGTGCAACCGGAGGCCGCCGTCCAATGAACCCTGATCGCAACGTGATGGCCGGCACGGTCTTCGAGCGCTCGAGCGACCCCGCATACCTCATGGATCCGCACCACAGCTGCGTCTTGGCTGCCAATGACGCCGGCTGCGCAATGCTCGGCTATACCCGCGAAGAACTGCTCGAGACCCCGATCTCCCAGATTCACCCGTCCGAGATGGCGGAATTGACCGCGCTTCTGGACCGCGTCCTTCGCACCGGGCGAGCGTCTGCGATCAAGCTCACTTGCAGAACGAAGCAGGGGACATTCCTGCCGACGGAGATCTCACTCCACAAGCTCGAACTCGACGGACGGATACGAATCCTCGGACTCGTTCAGGACAGAAGCGAACACCGCCACGCTCTCCGCTAGCTGCTCAGCGCCCGCTCAGGTCGTGCTCAGTATCGGCCGGCACCCTTGGGCCTCACACAAACCGAAGGAGCAGCACGTGACGGCAACAAGCAACAAGACCGTAGAGACGCGAGGACGGGTGCGCGTCGAGCACGGGGCCAAGCGCATTCGCGCGTACCTCGCCGGCGAGCTCGTCGCCGACACCACGCAGCCCCTCCTCGTCTGGGAGAAGCCCTACTACCCGACCTATTACTTCCCGGCAACGGACGTCCGCGCCGAACTGTTGCGTGCGGACGACCAGACCGCGCACTCCCCGAGCCGCGGCGACGCAGCGCTCTTCACCGTCACGGCCGGAGACACGACGCGCACGGGCGCCGCGCAGCGCTTCACGCAGTCGCCCTTCGAAGCGTTGCGCGACACGATCAGGTTCGAGTGGGACGCGATAGACGCGTGGTTCGAGGAGGACGAGCAGGTATTCGCGCACCCGCGCGACCCGTTCACGCGCGTCGACATCCTTTCCAGCTCGCGTCACGTCCGCATCGACGTGGACGGGTTGACGATCGCCGAGAGCACGAGGCCGACCCTGCTCTTCGAGACGGGTCTACCGGCCCGCTATTACCTCCCGAAGACACACGTGCGCATGGATCTGCTGACCCAGAGCGATTCCGTCAGCCACTGCCCCTACAAGGGAAACGCCGAGTACTGGTCCCTCGAGCACGACGACCTTCGCGCCGACATCGCGTGGTCGTATCGGACTCCACTTCCGGAGAGCCAGAAGATCGCAGGACTGATCAGCTTCTACACCGACAAGGTCGACCTCTACGTCGACGGCAGGCTGATCGAGACATGAGCGGGCCAATGGTGACCAAATCACTCATCGTCCGGCTCGAGGCGAAGGCGGGGCAAG
The DNA here is from genome assembly GCA_963821575.1 of uncultured Thermoleophilia bacterium. GTDB lineage: Bacteria > Actinomycetota > Thermoleophilia > Gaiellales > Gaiellaceae > PALSA-600. The sequence goes on along the minus strand of CAWGEJ010000004.1, from coordinate 330,248 downwards.
AGGAAACCGTCGCCGGCTTCCTGCGCGACGCACTGCCGCTCGTCGAAGCTGAACAAGGCACCGTCGCGTGGTTCGCCTTGCGCACTGGGCACTCCTCGTTCGCAATCGTCGACGCGTTCCCCGACGATGAAGCCCGGCGCGCACATCTGAATGGCCAGGTCGCTGCGGCTCTTCTCGCACGGGCCGAAGACCTGCTCGCCGAGCCACCGGAGATCGCACACGTCGACGTCCTCGCGGCCAAGCTGCCGTAACAGCGAGATGACTCCCGTCGCAGGTCTCTTCGAGGCACACCTCACGGTCAGCGACCTCGGACGCTCCGTCGCCTTCTATCGCGACGTCGTCGGGCTCGAGGTCGCGACTGAGCTGCCCGAGATCGGAGCCGCCTTTCTCTGGGTTGGAGAGCCCGGCGCCGCGATGCTCGGGCTCTGGAAGAGCGGTTCCGCTCCGATGGGACTCTCCCTACACGTTGCGTTCAAGGCGTCCCTGAGTGACGTCTTGAACGCAACCGAACGGCTGCGAGGGCTCGGCATCACACCGCTCTCCTTCGACGCGACCGAGACGGATGAACCAAGCGTCATCGGCTGGATGCCCGCGGCTGCTATCTACTTCCGCGACCCTGATGGAAACCTCCTCGAGTACCTGGCGATGCTGGACGCACCGCCCGACCCGGAACGACGGATTCTCCGCTGGTCCGAATGGGTGCAGCCGACTGCACCGGCGGTGAACGCGGAGATCGACGTCGATCAAACACGCTCCGAAGCGGATCGCGCAGCGATCTGCGAGTTGATCCAGACGTTCCTGCGCGCGGTCTCATTCGAGGAAGGAGGTCGCCCCGCCTATGGCGACCTGCCGGCTCTCTTCATCGACGGCGCCAGGCTGATCCGGAACAGCGGCGCCGCGCCCGAGATCTCAACCGTCGACGAGTTCGTACGCGATCGGCAACGCGCACTCGACGCCGGAGAGCTCCTGGCCTTCGAAGAGGTCGAGCTGGACGAGACGACGGAGCTGTTCGGCAACATCGCCCACCGTTTCAGCCCGTACGCGAAACGTGGCTCGACCGACCGAGGGCCAATCGCTACGCGCGGAGTGATCTCAACGCAGTTCGTGCGAACCGAAGATGGTTGGCGCATCAGTTCGATGGCCTGGGACGACGAACGGCCCGGCCTGGTCCTATCGGACTCGAGGAGCGTCTATCGGTTGAGTCGATAGATGTGCTCGACGACCTCGGCGCCGACTCCTGGCGCGAACGCCGTTTCGGAGCCCACCTCGACAAAGCCGGCGCGAGCAAGCACCCTCGCCGACGCGACATTGTGATCCGCCACGCGACCGTAAAGGGGTCTGGCCGGCTCGATCGCAAGGAACGCACGAAGCGCCCGCGACGCGAGGCCTTGCCCCCACCGCGCCGGTGCGATCCAGTAGGTGACCTCTCGTTCCCCCTCCATCGTGAAGCTGCCTACCGTCCCCACGAATTCCCCGTCGTCGTCGATCGCGAGCAGCGTGTTTGAAGGGTCGCTGCGGACGCGCTCGTAGTGGGCGTCGAACGCGCTACGGTCGGACGGATTCGCCCGAGTGAACGCCGCCATCTGAACTGCACGAAGATCGCTCTCCCAGGCAAAGAGCGCGTCGAGATCGCCGTCTGCGAACGTCCGAAGGATTATCGCCATGAGCACAGCCCGTGGATCGTGTCCCGGCGCATTCAACGAGCGTAGCCTCGGGCGTCATGGCCCAGGCGGTGTTACCCGTCCGGCCCGCTCCACTTGGCATCCCAGCGCCCTCGAGCTCGCAAACCAGGTACCTGGTACCCGAGGTACCAGGTACCGCTCCTTCGAACCGGCTGCTTCTTCTTGGTCATCCCGGAGCGCCGGCCCACCCAAGGTGTCCGACACCTGAGGTGTCAGACACCTCTCGAGCAGCGAGCCGCAGCGGCGTAGGTCAGGCGTTTCTGACGGGACGCGTCGAGTCTTCCCGCCTAGATGGGGTTGACGCGCACGGAGCGAACGGCGACGCTCGCGTTGCCGAGCGCCAGGTCGTGCAGCGGGGCCGGTGCGAGCGCGATGTCGGCGCCCTGGCGGATGACGGCGACCAGGAGCAGGACGAGATTCTGGCGGGCGCCGCGCAGGTCGATGTCGAAGGTGGCGACCCCGGAGTGGAGCGGATCGAGCGTCTGGCCGGCGAGCGTCTGACGTCGGTTTGCACCCGAACCGACGAACGCCCAGCCCGCGCCGAAGCTCGCGGCGGTCGTGCCGGCCGCCGAGTTGAGGACGTCGTTCGCCGCTGCCGTCCACGGCACGTTGCCGGTGAACCAGGTGGACGGATCGTCGTAGCTCGCGCGGTGAGCGGCGCTCGGGTCGATCCACTGCAGGAGCGTCACACGCACGTTCGCGCCGTCGAGCTGCGCGAGCGAGCGTCGGTGCACGACGACGTCGACCTTGAGCTGCGCGGCGGGCAGCGAGCACGAGGCGCTCCCCGGCTCGCCTTCGACGAGCGGCGCGGCCAACTCGTAGAGGTCGGCTTCGCTCGGCACTACGGCGCCCCACGGCTCGGCGGTCGCGTGTGGAGCGACCATGACCGTGTCCCAGAGGTTCCCGTCGATGCTGCAAACCTGCGTGACAGCGGTTTGCGGCGCACCATTCGCCCGCAGCACCTCCTCGAAGTAGAGATCCCACACTCCCGTCGCACGGCTGCGCAGGTCGTTCGCCTGCGACCGGAGCGCCGCCTGGAAGCGGCGAAGGCTCTCCGTGTCCACGTTCGGATCGGTGAGCGTCCACGGGAGCGTCAGCGGCCTGGGGATCGCGACGGGCGCACGCCGGGGACGAACGTCCGGGCTGCCGTGCCACGAGCGTGGCGAGTGGCCGTCGCGCTTGATCTCGAGCGCGACCGGCCGGCGACGCTGGTCGTCGTCGTGGGCGCGGACGTAGGTGAGCTCGGCTTCGGGGGCCGCTGCCAGTGACAGCTCCCAGACGCCGCGGGCGGCGATCGCGGCCCGCAGCAGCCGGACGCCGTCAGCGTCGAACAGCGAGAGATCCTCGACCGCCGCTTCCGGCAGCCCGTTGACGAGCGCCTCCCAGCTCCAGCTGGGCGGCTGCCCGTCACTGAGCGTTCGCAGGCCGCGCCAGACGCCGACGGTCGTGCCGACGTAGACGCGGTTCGGGTTCGCGGGGTCGCAGAGCACCGCCGTCACCGGCGCGGGCACCGCGTTCTTGCGCAGCCCCGTCGCGTGCCAGGTCTGCTCGCCGTCGAACCAGTAGAGGGTGTCGACGTCGGTGTTCGTCGGATGACCGGCGGTCGCGAGATAGACGGCGCCCTTCGAGCCGCGCTGCACGCCGTCCAGCTCGAGGTTGACGGCGAGATCGGTCCAGGCGACCGCGTCGCGGATCGATCCGTCGCCCCCGGTCGCGTCCTTCTTGCCCTTGCCGGACTGCCGCAGCACGCGCGCCGCCGGTTTCGTCCAGGTGCCGGGGCCGCCGGCGTCGGCGCTCCCGGCCGTGCGCTCGAGGCGGAACAGCTGGCCGCCCGACTGCTGGAAGCGCTGCCCGGTCAGCACCCAGAGCACGTCGGGGCCTGCGAACCGGAGGACGTAGACCGCCTCGCCGAGCTGGTCCTGCGCGCGGTTGTACGTCGTCGCCGTGATCGGATCGGTGCCGGACGGAAGCGTCACCCAGGTCGTGCCGAAGTCCTCCGTGTACCAGATGCGATCCGTGCCGAGAACGATCTGGCCGACGTCTCCGCTCGGGCGGGTGTGCTTGACCGTGCCGGGGGACGAGTAGAACGCCGAGCTCCCGTCCTCGTTCTTGCGGCCCTTGACGACGGGGACGGCAACCGGCGGTGCGCCGCGGACGAGCAGCGACTTGAAGCCCGTGCCGCCGGTCGAGTCCTGCCATCTGGCGTAGACGTACTGGGAGAGATACCGGTCGGTGCTCGCCGGGTCGAACGCGACGCCGCCGCCGTCGCCTTCCTCGACTACCCGCCACACGTTCGTCGACACACGCTCGATCACCCCGTTGTCCTGCAGGCCGACGACCAGGTAGCCCTCGCACGTCGGATGCGAGGCGACGAAGTTCGCCTCCGAGATCGACAACCCGTCGTTGCGCGCGATGAACCCGACCTGGCTCAACGGATGGTCGGAGCGGAAGACACCGCCGTCGCACGCGGCCCAGAGGGTTGCGCCGCCGTTCGAGTAGCGGAGGTCGTGCACGTCGGCGTGCGCACCGACCCCGACCATCGTCGGCGGAGACGGTGCGCCGAAGGTGAGCTTCCCGGCGGCCATCCCGACGTCGCCGACGGTGATCGACCCGTTGTAGCTCTCGTAGTCGAGCCCTTCCGGGTTGGTCGCGTCGATGAACGAGCCGGCGATGGCGACTCGGTTCGCGTTGCCGGGGTCGACGGCGATCGTGATGTCGTAGTCGCCCTGGTCGGTCAGCACATCGGGAACTCCGGCGACGACCGGCGCCGCGGCGGCCGGTGACGCATTCGCGCTCGCGTCGATCTGGTAGAGGCCCGGCAGCTTGCCGGCGTCCGCGCGGTTGTTGAGCACGTACACCTTCGACGCGGGGGTCGCGGCCGCAAGGGCGCTGACGAGGTTGGACGAGCCCGCGGTCGTGACCTGCGTGAAGATGCCCCCGTCCGGGCGCACCCAGAGCCCGCTCGAGTCCTTGCCGACGACCCAGACCCAGAGCCGGGCCGGGAAGCCGCCGTCGGCCTTCGTCCAGAGGACGTCGGTGCACGACTCGTCGAGGCTGTCGAACGGCGGGGTCGCGACCCTCGTCCACTCGCTGCCCGCGGCCGCGCCATCCGGGCGCTGGAAGAGGCCGATCGACGTCGCAGCGACCACGGTCGTGCCGCCCGGCTGCATGGCCAGGCGGTAGACGCCGCGGCCGGCCAGGTTCGGCGCCTCGATCGTCCACGGGTCGTCCTGTGCGCTTGCGGCAGGGCCGGTCGCGCTGAGGATGCCGATGCCGCCCAGCTGGTCGTCGGGCCGGGCCTGCGTCCCCGGCGTCGCCTCGCCGGTCCCGACGAAGACGAGATCCTGGTGGACGTCGTCGCCCTGATCGAAGCGGACGAGCACGGCGCCGCACGCGTTGCGGTGCGCGGGCCTGGTGACCCCCGCGACGTTGGTGGCGGCGAGACCGCCGATCGAGCTCCAGCCGTCGCCGCCGTCGGCGGAGTACCAGATGCCGCCGTTCGCGGCAGCCGCGTAGACGCGCCGGCCGTCGTCGCTCGCCGCCAGCGCGCGGACACGGCCGGCGACGCGCGGGTGGTTGGCGGCCTGGCCTCGGATGATCACGGTCGGCCCGAGCGGCAACCAGAGATTCGCGAGCTCGTGCGCCGGCGCGCGCAGCGGCTGGCCACGCCGCCGGCGTGGGCTTGCAGCCGCCGGCGGTGCGGCGAGCGTGCGCCCTGCAACCAGCGCCTCGCCGAGCGCCGACTGCCGCCGCTGGCGGGCGATGTGACCCTGCCGGGCGAGCGGGTCGTCGTCGTGCTCGGCTCCGGGGTCGCTCGCGTCGGGCCACTGGTAGACGCTCACTGGGCGGCCTCCGGCTGTTCCGGGACGACGCGGATCCAGCCGTCCCGGAAGGCGGCCGGCGTGTCGGGGAGCAGCGCGGTCTGCGTCGCGGCGAGGATCGCATCGGTGCGCCAGCTCGCCGGCGTCTGCCGCCAGAGGAACGCCTGGTTGGTGCCGTAGACCGACACCTTCGGCAACCGCACCTGCTGTTTGTCGTTCAGGTCCGTCTCGACGAGCAGCGGTCCGGTGCGCAGCGTCGGTGCGAGCGCGGCGAGCCCGGGACCGACCCAGTCGCGGGCGAGTTGCACCGTCTCGCGCGGGACGATGCCGCTCGTCACGTAGGCCTTGCCGGTGGGGCTCATCAGCAGCGTCAGCGTCACCGTCTGTCCGAGGTGGAGCAGCAGCGTGTCATCGTCGTCGCTGCCGACGATGTACGGATGGGTGATCGGATCGGCGGCCGGGAGCGCCGGCGACTGGCCGAGCAGGCCGAGCTGACCGCGGCTGCGTCCGGCTTCGCGCGCGAGCTCGGCGACCGCCTTGTCGACCAGCCGGTAGCGGCTGTAGTCGTCGTCGACGAAGTAGCCGAGGACACCGTCGTCGCTGCGCGTCAGCTCGCCGATTCGCACCGGGAACGCGGCTGCCGCGAGCGCCTGCTCGGCGGCGGCGCGCTCGGCGGCACGTTGGGGATCGGAGAGATCGAGGTCGTCCTCGGGCAGCAGCTCCAGCCGCAGCTGGCACCGCACGACGGCGATCGGGCGGCCGACCAGGCCCGCGACGTGCTCGCTGCCGAGCAGCGCGAACGAGTCGACGGTCCAGAGGGTCGTGTCGATCGCGCGCAGCAGCGCCGAGAGCGGCGACTCGGGCGTCGCGACACCGGCGGCGCGATTGGCGGCGTCGGCGGCAACCACACCCGCGGCGAGGAGCCCGAGCGACTGTTGCGAGGCGGCGAGGCCGAACGAGGGCCCGGCGTCCGGCGGCCCGTCGCGCCCGGCGGCGATCTCCCAGATGACGCTGCCGCCGACCGGCTCGTGCAGGATCTCGCCGAGCGGGCTGCCGTCGATGCCGTGCACCTCGATGCTCTCGTCGAGGTGGTTGGGGAGCAGGAAGCCGCAGACGGGGTTGACGGCCTTCGTGGGGTCGACCTGGTCGACACGGGCGTCGGCGGCGCCGGTGTCGCCCGTCGCAGCGGCGGCGTCGACGAGCCGGAACTGCCAACGGGCAGGCCGGGTCAGCCGCGGCCGCAGCTGCAACGCGCCCGGGTCGGCAGCGGTCGTGTCGACCGTCGTCGCGACCGCGTCGAGCGGCAACTCGAGGAGCCGTCCGAAGGCGTCGACCAGCCTCGCCCGCGTCAGCTGGATCGCGCCGGAGAGGAGCAGCGTCGGCGGACCGGTCGGGGCGGGCTTGGCGAGACTGCCGTCGCCGGCGGCGGCGCGCCGCAGGCCGTCGTCGAACGGGAGGCCCAGCAGCTGGAGGCGGATGCCGTCGAGCGCTGCAGTGACGACGTCGGCGTTGGCGACGGTGTCGGCGAGCTGGGAGAGCGCCGCGGCGGTGCCGTCGTCGATCTCGCCGCTGCCGCTCGCGTCGCGCGCGTTCTCGGCGGTCAGGTAGTCGAGCACCGCGCGGCGCAGCGTCGTCGCCGCGCCGGTCGTCAGGTGCGAGCGGCCGGTCAGCGTCCTCGGACTGTCCGGCGGCGGAGCGCCGTCCACCGAGTCCAGGTCGACGCTGCCGAGCTGCCAGCCTTCGAGGCTGGGGGCACCGGAGGGCGAGGTCACGGTTGCCTCCCATTCGAGCCAGAGCGGGACCCACGGCTGCGACCAGGCAGTCACGCCGACCAGGTCGGGGTCGGCGCCGCTGAAGAGCGAGAACCTGCGCAGCTCGTCGGCGACGAACCGCTGCTCGAGCTGGTTGGCGACGACGGGTGCCGCCCCGCGCGCCGCCTGCGGCGCGCCGACGGCGGCAAAGGCCTGGGTGGCGCCGTCGTAGGTGCCGTCGGCGCCGAAGCGCAGCGCCGCCTCGGCCTGGAGCCGCCGGCCTGCGCCGGGACGCAGTGTCTCGTCGGGCAGGGGCGCGGCGGCTGTCAGCCAACCCAGGTGGTAGGGATCGTGCAGCACCACCTCGCGGGCGAGCGGCAGCACCTCTTCGGGGATCGCGCCGTTGCCGAGCGACGGGATCAGCCGGCTGCCGGCGAGCAGGCCCTGGACATCGCTGATCACCTGCGTCGGCCAGCGGCAGCCGAGCTTGCCGTCGGCGGAGCCGCGGCCGTCCCCGCCGTGGCGAAGGCTCCGGGCCGGCCCCTGGACCGCGACGAGCGGGTCGGTGGGGAACTCGTACGGCGGGGCCGGCCGAGCGACCTCGCGCGGCTGCGCCGCCTGCTCGTCGTCGAGCGCCGGATCGTGCAGCGCCCCGTGCACCTGCAGCTCGGTCGCGGAGACGAGCTCGTAAGGCTTCGCGGCGGCCGCGGCGACGCGCGGTCCGAGCCGCAGTGCGCCCGGCTTCTCGTCCGCGAAGACGAGCTGCGAGCGCAGCGCCGTCGCCTGCACGGTCTTGCGGACGCCGTCGTCGATCACGGTGGCACGGCGCGCGGCGCGGCCGGTGTTCAGCGTGCCGTCGTGCGCGCCGCTGACGAAACGGTCGCTGCCGGCGATCCCGCCGGGCAGCGAGCCGAAGCCGGCGTCGTGCTCGTGCTCCTCGGCAGCGACGAGGCCGTCGGGGGAACCGATCTCGTTCAGCTTCTGGGCCGTGAAGGCTGCGAGCAGCCGCTCGACATCACGTCGTGCGTCCGCGGCCGCGCCCGGCAGCGAGGCGAGAGCTGCGAGCACGTCGTCATCGTGGCGGCCGAGCGAGACGCGCAGCGCACTCGGGTCGGGCCGCTGATCCGGTGCGACGAGAGTCGTCAGCGGAACGCCGTAGACGGCTCCGTGGAGGAGCGTCGAGCGCATGTGCCACGGCTCGGTTCGGAAGACTGCCGAGGCATCGGCCGAGAACTTCGAGCCGGCGAGCACCGACTCGGGTGTGGCTGCGATCGCGCTGATCGGCGACAGCGCCGCCGCTGCGGCCGAGGGACCGGCCGCGGCCGCCAGCCGTCGTCCAGCGGCCGGCTCGGGGCCAACGGGAGTCGCGACGGATTCGAAGCGGCTGCCTGTCTCGAGCCCGAGCACTGCCCGCAGGCTCTGGTCGCTGACGCGCTGCTGCTGGGCGGAGCGAGCGTCGCCGAAGTCGGCGAGCAGCCGCCAGCCGAGACCGTCGAGCAGCTCCCCGAGGCTCGCGGAGCTGCGCGCGGAGTCGAGCGGGTCGGCGACGGGCTGTGACCACCAGCCGGCGACGAGGTAGGCGGCGGCGTCGCGGTCGATGCCGTTGGGTGCGACCGCGGCGAGGTCGTCGAGTGGATCGTGGAACGCGAAGCGGTTGACAACGGCGTCGTAGACGGCAGACCAGCTGACTGCGCCGCCGACGGTGCCGGTCAGCTGCGCCGGCTGCAGTTGCCCGCCGGCAGGTGTCGCCTGCTGCGAGGCAGGCGACCCTTCGCTCCACTGCTCGAGCGGCGCGGCAACCGCCCGGTCGGACTCGAGCACCCACCCGCGCACGACGGGCTGGTCGCTGCCGGCAGGAAGCAGGATCCGCAGCACGACCCAGCGGTCCGGCAGTTGCGGCAGGCCGAGCCGGTTCGCAGCGGTGTCGTCGACCTGCTCGAGGCGGCCGCGCAGGAGCGCGTCCGGCATCGCCCAGTGCAGATGCACGCCGGCGGGGCGCACCTCGCCGGCGGCGAAGAGCGACGGCATCCCCGCCGACGGGTCCTGCACGCCTTCGCCCGCGAGCAACAGCGGCAGCCGCACCATCGGCTCGTCGCTCCCGGCCGCGACGACGAGCGCCTGCAGATCGACCGGCACGAGCAGCCGCATCTCGCGGAGCAGGTTGTCGTCCCACGTGGCGATCGTGTTCGGCTCGACGCTCGCGCGGCTGAGCGCGAGGAACCGTTTCGACTGGAGAAGCTCCGCAAGCCGGCCGGGGTCGAGCTCGAACTCGCTCATCGTCAGCTCCCTTCCACCGGCAGCGCCGCGAGGCGCGCGGTGAGCTCGGTCTGCAGTTTCGCGAACGGGGTCGTGACCATGAAGCGGTCGAGGTCGTAGAACTGCTGCTGCTCGGTGTCCTTCGGGTCGCCGAACACCTGCCGGAACGGGAAGCGCAGCATCTGCAACGCGTACTCGTGCGGCTCGAGCGTGCCGCCGATGTTCGGCACCGGCAGGTCGATCAGCCGCTTGCGCAGCTGTGCCAGGTCGATGACGCCGGGCGCGCCCGGCCGGAACGGGACGTCGACCGAGTTCGTCGCGGTGAAGTGGTCGACCGGCGGCACCGGGTCGCCGGTCGCGGCGTCGCGGACGGGAAGCTTCGCGCGGCGCGCGGCGGGCGGGTCCTCGGGGTCGAAGCGGACACCGAACTGCAGTCCCTGCCTCGGCTCCTCGATGTGGACGACGGCCGGGATCCCGTCGAAGAGGACGAGCAGCACCGCGGGCGCGAGCCGCTCCTGGCGCAGCACCTTCAACCGCTCCGGGTTCGACTCGGCCGCCGTCGTCAGCGCGTCGTCGGCGACCACGTCGCGGCGGTACGCGCGAACGTGCAGGCCGGGCCAGCCGGAGACGGCGCGGCTGCGGAGCAGGAAGCCGGTGACCGCGCCGGCCGGGCCGTCGAGGCGTTCCTCGCCGGTCGGCGTGCGGATCACGCGTTCAGCCAGGTCGACGTCGTCGCGGATCTGCGGGTACACGCTCTCGAGCTGCGCCCGGTCGGCGGTCGTGATCGTGCCGACGCCGAGCGCTCCCTGGACGGCGGCATCCGTCCAGCGGCGGTCGAGATAGAAGAAGCGGATCGACTCGACCGGCAGCAGTGTCGCGTCCGGCACGAGGTAGCTGAACGGGACGTCGTTGAGGAGACGCAGCCGCGCCAGGTAGCGGCGCAGCTCGCCGGGGACGACGTGGTCGCCGTCGTCGGGGTCGTGCTCGATCAGGTCGCTGACGATCTGCGAGACCGCGGTGACGGCGGCCTCGTACACGAGCTTGACGTCGACCTGGAAGCTCATTTCTCCTCCTTGACCTCGGTGCGTGCGAGCAGCTCCCCGAGCGGGTCCGGCACGGGCGCTCGGGCGCGGCCGGGCTTCGTCGGAGTGAGCGCGAGCTCAGCGAGCCGTGCCACCTCCGCGTGCAGGGCGCTGCTCGTCGCGGCGAGCTGCGGCCCTTCGAGGAGCGGGCCGGTCTGCGCGGCGACGAGCGGGACCGCGAGAGAGGCGAGCGCGGCGGTGGCACCGACGCTCGCAGCGGCCTGACGGACGCCGGCGACGTCGAGGCCGAGCCCGGCGGCGACGATCGAGTCGAGGTCTCCGTCGAGCGCGAGCGGCCGTCCGGGATCCGCGAGCGGCCGCGACGGGCCGACGACCGCCGCCGCGTTCGCGGCAACCGTCTCGACCACGCCGCGCGCGACGAGCGGGCTCAGTCCCGCGAGATCGTCGAGCGGCCGGGCGAACACCGGCGGCGTCAGGCTCGTCAGCAGGTGCACGATCCGGCCGGCCCCGAACTGGTCGGTGCGGAAGCGGAGCAGTGCGGACACGACCGACAACTGCGAGAGGGCGAGCAGCCGGCCGATCTCGTACGCGGCCGCGTAGGACAAGTCCTCGAGCCCGTCCGGGACGACGCGGCGGAGCTGGTCGGCGGCGTGCGCGACGCTGAGCCGGCCCGAGTCGTCGGGCTGCTCGCGGTCGATCGGGTGCGGCACGAACGGGCCGCGGTACCACGCGCTCGTCGCTTCGCCGCGGCGGGTCTGCTCGGCGAGCTCGATGTGGCCCGTGTCGCTGACGTCCGCCGGGGCGGGTGCCGGCGGTGCGGCCGGATCGACGGTCGGCAGCGTGCCGATCAGCCCGACGTCGAGGCCCTGCATCAGCGTCTCGAAGGTCGCGCCGTCGGTCGTCGTGAACGACCAGTGGGTGAGCACAGGGAAGCGGTAGACCGGCTCGAGCGCGATCGCCTCGATCGGGATACGGAAGCCGATCCCCATCGTGTCGCGGACGACCCGGCCCGCATCGGCGTCGAGAGCGGCAGCTGCGATCCGGTTCGTGGGGCTGGTCTGCCAGGCGGCACCGGCGCCGGCCTTCGCGGCCGCTGCACCGCCGTCGAGTGCCGACCCGATCGCCGGCAGCGCCCGCCCCGCCGAGAGCGCCGGGCCGGCGGCGAGACCCGCCTCGCCCGCCGCCTTCTTCGCCCCGGCGACGAACGGCTGCATCGCGCTCCCGGTCCCCGTGACGAACTGGTCGGCGTGAACGTCGCCGAGCGCGGCAGCGGTCCAGTCCTGCGCGAGCGCGAACTGGAAGAACTCGATCGGAGGCGGCGGCTTCGGCAGCGCGTCGAGCTGGCCCTCGAGGTTGACGAGGCAGGCCAGGTAGCGGACCGGCTTCCCGGCCGCGGTGTCGTAGACCGGCAGCCGGTTCGCGAGCACGACCGCCAGCCAGCCGTCGTCGTCGCCGTCTGCGAGCTCGGTGTCCTGGATGTCGACCTCGCGCACGTGCGTCAGCAGCGGCAGGTCGTCGGCGGTCGGGAAGATCGCATCGAGCACCGTCTGCGTGACCGCGAGATAGACGCCCTGGTCGACGTCGCGGTCGGCCGGATCGAGCATCTTCGTCCCCGGTGTGACGCAGTCCTCGACGGCGGCCGGGGACGACAGCTGCGCCTCCCCTTCGGCGACGACGACGAGTGCAAGCCACGGCACCGGCGAGACGGCAGGCTGCTCCGCAGGGTTGCGTTCCCACGGCAGCGTCCTCCGTCTCAGCACGATCTGCGGCAGCCGGTCGCTGTAGGCGCCCTCGCCGTTGGCGGGCGGGAAGCTCGAGAGGATCTGGTCCGGCGGCATCGTGTAGCGCGGCGAGCCGACCGTGATGTGGGTCTGCTGCTCCCCGACCGGGAACGGCGTGCCGCTCTCGTCGCTGACGAGTTGATACTCGCCGGCCGTCACCGGCGGCAGGACGTTCGAGTGCAGGACGAAGTGGCCGAGCTGCACCATCAGCTGCCTCGCTTTCTCGGGCGGGTCGCCCGCCGTTTCTTCGCCGCGCGCCGCGGCCGGGCGGGGCGCGCCGCCGTGTCGGGCACGTCGGCGCCGACCCAGTACAGGCGCGCGCTGCCGCCGTTGCCCGGCGCGAGCGGCCGCAGCGCCGCGTCGAAGCCGTGCTCGGCGAGCGGCGCGACTGCCGCCGCCGCGCTGATGCCGGCGGTCGCGAACACACCGGCGAGCGACCAGCCCCGGTCGCTCGCGACCGTCACCGTCACCGGCCCGTCACCGTCGGGCTGCACCTCGTAGGCGAGGAGGCTGCGGTTGTCGGCGATCAGGACGACGGGCGCCTGTTCGTTCCCCGCGGCGTCGCGGCTGCGCTCGGCGCCGTCGAGGCCGAGCACGAGCGTGCGGCCGTCGACGTCTCCGCCGAGCGCTTCCGGGTCGTCGAGTGCGATCAGCACCACGGTGACCGGCTGCGAGAAACGGGTTGCGACCGTGCTGCGTCCGCGCGCCAGCTCGGCGCCGGTGACCCAGCCGGCCTGTCCGCGCTCACGGTGCGCCGCGATCGGCTGTCCCGTCGAGCGGACGGTGCAGCGGGCGCCGATGCCCGTCGACCAGCCGAGATATGGCAGCTGCATGCCGCTGTGCCAGCCGGCGAGACCCGCTTCCTGGGCGGAGCCGTCGCCGAGCGCGAGCACGGCCACGCGCTCGCAGCCGGCCGGCAGCGCCCAGGTCTGCTGGTCGCCGCTCACGTCGAGGTCGTCGCTGACGACGCCGCCGTTCGCGAGCGCCACCACGCGGACGGAACAGCCGCTGATCCCGAGCTGCGGGCGGTCGCCGCCGCCGACGTCCCGCACGGCGTTCGGAACGCGCAGGACGGCGATCTCGCCCGCCTGCAGCGCGGCGCCCGGAGTGGGCGTCGCGGCCGCGCCCGCGAGCCTGCGGCCCGCCGCGAGCGACGCGGTCAGGCCGTTCAGCCGGTCGCGGCCCGCGCTCCCGAGACCGGCCACCGCCGCCGATCCGCCGCGCGCGACGGCGGTGACCGGCGTCGTGCCGCTGGCGATCAACGTCGGTGCCGCACCGCCCGGGGCCGCCGGCGCGTCGACGAGCATCAGCTGCGCCGCGACCGAGCGGCTGCGTGCCGCCTGCACGGACGCCAGGGTCGGTGCCGGGAAGCGCCGCAGCCGCGGCGAGTCGGAGACGGTCGTGCCGGCTGGCGGCTCGGTCGCACGCGCGACCCCGGAGCGGGCAAGCACGCCGACCGCGCTCGGCGGATAGACGAACGTGTCGACCTGCTCGGGCGGCGGGACCGGGCCGACCTCCGGCACGACCGAGGCCGGCACGGTGTCCAGCCCTTCGCCGAGCGTGCCGAACCGCGGCGGTGCCTGCCGGCTCCCGCGCAGCGTGGCCAGCTCGAGCGGGCTGGACTTGTCGGCGAGCCAGCGGTTTGCGGTCGCGAAGGCCGCGCCGACGCCGGCGGGATCCGGGACGAGCCCGGCGAGGTCGGCGCCGGAGGCGCGGATCTGCGCGCTGTCGGCGTCGTGCAGCGAGAAGGGAAGCGGCCTGCGCGAGCCGATCTCGACCTGGTAGTAGGGGATCTCCGGCCCGCCCGGCGCCTCGGTCGCCGCGGCCAGGAGGCCGACCTCGCTCAACGCCTGGGCGACCTCGCCGCTCGGGATCTGCGGGTTGTTGACGTCCTGCGGCGGCCCCCAGACACCGAGCGGGAAGGCACCGAACTGGCGCGCCGTCGCCGTGAACGGGAACGGCAGTTGGCCGCCGTCGCGCACCCAGCTGAGCTCCAGCGTCGGTGCGACCGCGGCCGCCCCCATCGGCGCGACGCCGAGCTGCCGCGTCGGGGCGAAGTGGTGCGTGTCGTCGCCGCCGGGGCTGTGCAGCCTCAGGTCGGTCGCCGGCACGATCGTCGTCAGGACGAGCGAGAACTCGGGCGTGACGAGAAACGGGCGGTCGCCGCTGCCGTCCGGGGTCGGCGCGTTGCCTCCCGACGGCTGGGCGCCGCTCGACGTGATCACGGCGAGCGCCGCGGCGACGCCGGGTGAGGCCTCGGCGAGGTACTTGGCGATGAACGTGGCCGCGTCGAGCAGCAGCGGCTGCCCCTGGTTGGAGCTGCCGAACTCGACGGTGAGCGAGATCGGGCCGACGTCGAACTCCGCCCGGCCGTGGAAGTCGGGCCCCTCGACCTCGATCTGGGCGCCGAGGCTGACCGAGATCGTGATCGTCCCGAAGATCCAGGTGTCGATCGTGACGCCGGCGGCGATCCGCGCGTACGCCATCACGTCGTAGTGGAACGGGTCGAAGAAGACGATCCCGTGCGCGCCGAAGGCGACCTTCGCCCACGCCGGGCCGAAGTCGGCGGACGCCTTGAAGTCGCCTCCGGCCATCACCGCCTCGGAGGTGAGCGCGAAGTAGCTCCCGGCCTCGATCACGATCGTGTCGCCGATCGACCAGCGCAGGCCGAGCCGCGGCACCTGCGGGTAGCCGGGCTTGTTGAAGCTCGGGTGATAGCCGCCGAGCGTGAGCACGAACTGGCCGCGGTAGTCGCCCTTGAACCAGGTGACGAACGCGAAGCCGCCGGTCAGGCGCACGTCGGGGTAGAGCAGCCACGAGTTGTCGGTCAACTGCCCCTGCACCCAGAGCACGCCCTCGGAGCTCGAGAAGCGGACGACGAGCGCGATCTCGATCGAGACGATCGCGAACTGCGGCCGCGGCAGGGCCATGCGCGCCAGCCCGAGCAGGCTGATGTCGAGCCCGTCGCCGATCTCGACCGCGACGACGGCGATGCCGTCGACGAGCGCGAAGCTGTTGAACGAGATGCCGGCGGCGAACCAGAACGTGCCGCGCCGCATCGGGAAGTACTGGCCGAGCGCGCGCAGCTCGTCCATCGGGTTGCCGGGCTGGGCCGCGACATCGAGCGCCTGGATCAGCGGGTACTGGCCGAACGTCGACAGGTCGGTCGGGACGACGAGCGCCCGGTTGATGCCGAAGCCGCCGCCGATCCCGGTCAGGAAGAACGCGGGCGGACCGCCGATCGGGCCGACCACCGCGCCGACCGCGAAGAAGGCGACGAACCGCTGGCCGTTGTCCTCGCCCTGACCGTAGCCGCCGAAGATCGTGATGCCGTAGACGGCGAAGCGGCCGAGCAGCATGCCGAGGTACTCGATGTTCGGCTCGGTGCCGCTCTTCAGAAGCCCGCCGGCGATCGTGACGCCGGCCAGGTTCGCGTCGACGGCGAGCCCGCCGAGATCGACGCCCCAGTTGGCCGGGTTGAAGAGGTCGCCGTTCGCGACGAGATACGTGATCTGCAGGTCGTCGACGGCGCACGTGAGCCCGAACAGCGAGACCGAGCCGTCGAGCAGCAGCGAGATGCGCTCGACCCGTTGCTGCGGCATGGTCACGCCGAGCCCGACCTGCTCGAGGTAGATCGGCCCGAATCCCTTCTGGATCGCGATCCACCACGGGCCGTCGCCGTCGCCCGCGCGCAGCGCGACGTGCACCGGGTCGTTGCCGTGCTTCTGGATCGCCAGCGCCGGCGAGAAGGCCGGCTTCGGCGGCTGCGATCCGGAGTCCTTGAGCAGGCCGCTCGCGATCCCGTTGCCGCCCGAGGCGCCGCTCGCCGCGACCGCGAGGTTCGAGAACTGCACCTGCACGCCGCCCGCCTTCGCGCCCGAGAGATCGAGCTCGGCGAACGCGTGCAGCGCGACCGACTCGAGCGTGATCCCGGCGTCGAGCAGCGGCCCGCTCGACTTGCCGATCCGCAGGCCGACGCCTTCGACGGCCAGCGACGGCTCGAACTGCGGCAGTCCGCCCGGGCGGAGGACGCCGACGAACAGTCCGCCCGGCCCGGCCGGATGGTTCTCGATCCAAGAGTCGTCGTTCTCGAGCCAGATGCTGACGTCGCCGGAGACGAGCGACATCCGCTGCGCCAGCCCGAGCTGCAGCCCGATCACGCCGTCGACCGTGGTCAGGCTGAGCTCCAGCCCGTCGACCGTGACGGTGAGGCCGATGCCGGCGAGGTTCGCGAGCAGGTGCTGCGCGCGGGCGAGCACGGTTGTCGGATCGAAGAGACCTGGCACGAGGCCGGTCGGGTTGGCGACGTCCTCGAGGAGCACGCCGCGGAGCAGGTCGCGGACGTGCCCGGCCCCGGCGCTCGCGTCGAGCAGCTCCTGCACGGCTGCGGTGCCGAGCGCGACCGCCGCGACGAGATCGGCGACCGTCTCGACGGCGCGCAGCGCGACCGCAGCCGGGTCGGTCAGGTCGGTCGCGCCGGCCAGCGGGCCGTCGCTCGCCGTCAGGGCGAAGCCGCCGCCGTCGAGCAGCCACCGGGCGACGAAGCGGTGCGTGTCGTCGAGCGCGAGCCCGGCGGCGACGCGGCGGCCGCCGGCCGGGCCGGCGCCGACCGCGAAGCTCGCGAACGGCCGCAGGGTGAGCCCGCCGGCGTCGAGTGCGGCGGGGCCGACGGCGACGCTCAGCTCCTGCAGGCCGCTGTCGGAGACGGCGACGGTGAACGACAGGTGCTCGATCCCCGGCACGACGATGTTCGAGCCGCTGAGGGAGACTCGATGATCGCTCGGGCTCCAGCCGAGCGAGACGGCACCGACGGCGACGGTCAGGTCGGTGGCGCTGCCGGTGACGGTGACCGCCGCCGGGACGACCCCGTCGAGGAGCGGCGCGAGCGTCTCGAGCCCGGTGTGCACGATCGACGGGACCGCGGTCGCGAGGGCCGCAGCCGGATCGGCGGCCCAGGCGGCGAGCCGGGTCGAGTCGAACTTCGCCGGGTCGCCGCTCCGCAGCGCGAGCGCGTCGCCGACTCCGCCGACGGCCGCGCCGACCGGGCCGGCGACGCCGGCGAGCTGGTCGAGGAGAAACGGCAGCGCGAGCTTGGCGGCATCCGCGAGCGAGCCGAGGCCCGCGAAGGGGACGAGCGGGATGTCGGCGCCGCTGCCGGGCCGCAGGAAGACGTCGATCCCGGCGCCGGCGAGCCGGACGTGGACCGCGCTCCGGCCGCCGGCGGCACCGGCGAGGCCCGCTTGCAGCTCGAGCGAGGCCCGCGGTGTCCCCGCGGCGCCGACCGTCAGCCCGGCGGTGACCGCGGCTGCGAGCCGCCCGAGCGGGGAGTCGACCGGGGCCCAGCCGGAGCTGTCGAGGCTGAGCGCGAGCGCCAGGTCCGGCCCGTCGGCGGCCACCGCCAGCGCGACACCGGAGGCCAGCGGCAGCGGATCGCCTGCGCTGCCGCCGAGCCCCGTCAGCGGCCGCAACGCGTCGAGGAGCGCCTGGGCCTTGGCGGGCTGCGAGCCGATCGACTCGGAGCTGCGCAGCCAGCCGGCGGGGTCTGCGAGCAGGCCGGCGAGCGGGCGAAGCGGCCGCAGCTCGTCGGAGGGGCTGCCGCCGAGCAGGCCGAGCGCGTCGAGCGCGGCGTCGATCAGGGGCCGCGCGTCCTCGTCGGCGCGGCGCATCAGCTCGAGCGCGAGCTGGCCTCCCAGGCCGGGCGCCGCGTGGGCGAACGCGCGCGCGAGCGCCGCGCCCTGCGGCTGCGGCCAGAGCGCGATGTCCTCGACCGCACCGCCCGGCCGGCGCCAGTGCAGGCCGGCGGCGAACGGCGCGAGCGTGACGACGAGCTGCAGCGCACCGGCGGCGCCGGCTGGCCCGGCGGGGCCGAAGGCGAGGTCGCCGCCGATCCCGGCAGCGGTGAGGTCGAGCCGGCCGCTCCAGCCGAAGAGACCGCCGGCCGGGCTGCCGCCCGTGACGGTCAGCCGGCCGGCGGCGAGGTCGATCCCCGCTCCGGCAGGACCGAGCAGAGACGCGAGCGCCGTCGCCAGCTCGCTCCGGGCGGCGGCCAGGCGAGCGTCGACGAGGCCGGCGGGGTCGTGCAGCAGCTGCTCGAACGCGTCCGGGACGGCGCCGCCGGCGGCAACGAGCCCGAGCGCCTCGAGTAGTGCCACCAACTGGGCTGCCAGCGGGTTGGCGGTGTCGGCGACGAGCCGCTCGACGGCGACGGCGAGCAGCACGCGGGCCTCCGGCAGCAGCGCCGTGACGTCGGCGCCGGTCGCGAGCGTCAGGCGCTCCTGGTCGGTGCCGAGCGCGCGCGCGTCGTGCAGGGTGACGGCCGCATGTCCGGGGCCGGGTGCGCCGGCGAGGGGCACCGCGACGTCGAGGCTGAGCATGCGCACTGCGGTCTCCGGCGTCGCGGCCAGCCAGCCGACGCGGTCGCGAACGCTCACGCGCGCCCGCAGCTCGAGGCCGTGGGTCGGCCCGCTCGCCAAGTCGAAGCCGACGAGCCTCAGGACGGCGTCACCGTCGATCGCGAGCGCGCCGGCCGTCGAGGCGGGAACGCTGAAGCGGATGCCTGCGTCGACGCCCGTCGGCTCGGGTAGCGGCTGCGCGGCGCGGGCGCGCGCGCGGGTGGCGAGCCCGGCGGCGACGATCGCCGTCACCGCCCTCCCGACCTGGTCGCCCGCGAGGGTGCCGAAGAGCGCGGTCACAGTCAGCCCCGCCCGCGGTGCGGGCAGCTCCGTCGCGGGCAGCCGCAGCTCGCCGGCCGGATCGGCCTGGCCGGCGAGTGCCAGCGCGCCACCCACGAGCTGCCTACCGAGCGCGAGGTCGTCGTCCGCTCCTCCCGCTGCGGCCGGCGGCAGCAGGCGCCCGAGCAGGCGCAGCGCGTCTGCGCCCGGCTGGGTCGAGAGCACCGTCAGCGACACCGGCCCCAGCGGCGTTCCCAGCGTCACCAGGTCGCTGACGGCGGCCTGTGCCTGGGCGGCCAGCCGGGCGGCGTGACCGGCACCGGCGAGGGCGACGACGACGAGGTCGTTGCCGAGCGGCGCGAGCGCGTCGAGCACGACCTGCAGCCGCTGCGCCTGACCGAGCGTGCCGTCGTCGTCGCCGGCGGCCAGCCTGCACGCGGCGCGCGCGCCGAGCGCGACGAACCAGTCGCCCGCGACCGGAGCCGGTGCCGTGAACATCGCCGGCGCGAGGCCGGTGGCGGTGAGATCGACGCGCCGGTCGGCCGGTGCGTCCGGCCAGCTCCCTGCGCCGATCGCGACGTGGACGACCGTCGAGGGAACGCGGCCGAGCTCGTCCTCGAGATCGAGCCGCGCCGCCAGCCCGCCGGCCGCGGCGCCGACCCGCCGGACGGCGATCCCGCCGGGCGTGGTCGCAGGCGGGACGACTGCTCCGTCGCTCCCCGTCCAGCGGGTCGTGAGCGCGGCGAGGCCCCCCGCCACGTCGCGGCCGTCGGCGAGGTCGCGGACCGCGCTGTCGACCATTCCCTCCGCGGCGATCGCCGACGCGAGCGCCCCGGCGTCGAGTGCGGGATCGCCCGGGCGCCAGAGGCGCAGCGACTGCGGTGCGGCCACGACGGGGCGCTCGAGCCCGGCGGGCGGGAACCAGACAGCGAGCTCCGGCAGGCTGCCGCCCGTGTCGAGTGCGATCCGGATCGGGTCGTCGGGCGAACCGGTGCCGGCGATCGCCCCGCCGGCCGGCCCGGCAGCGGTCAGCAGGTCGGCGAGCAGGCCGAGCGCGACCGGGCCGAGCTCGCCGAGCGCGAGCTGCGGCAGCCAGACGGCGAGCGCGGCTCCGGGGTCGGTCACCAGGTCGGCGAGCCGCAGGCCGGCCTCGCCGCCGCGCCAGCCCGCGAGCTCGACGAGCTCGCCGACCAGACCGGGCAGCAGCATGCCGACCTCGCCGAGCAGGGCCTGCAGGGCATCCCAGGCCTCGGGCGGCAGGGTGACGTTGCCATCGGCGTCGATCGTCGGGAAGGCCACGGGCAGCGTCTCGCCGCTCGGCAGCTGCAGGCTGAGCGCCGGCGTCTCCAGCGCGGCCGCGAGCCCGCGGCCCGCCGCCCAGCGGAGGCTGAAGCCGACGCCCGTGGCGGTGAGCGCGGCCCCGCCGCCGAGCGGCAGCGTGACCTGCGGAGGCGTGACGCCACGCTCGCGGGCGTTCAGGGCGCCTTCGACCGAGGGCAGGAGCTGCACGTGCCTGCCGGCCAGGTCGAGGACGGCGAGGGTCGCCGCAAGACGCGTTTCGAGTACGGTGCAGCGCTGGCCGATGGTGTCGACGCTCGTCGACGCGGCGAGCGTCAGGTTGAGCGAGTCGCCGTCGACCATCGCCTCCAGCTCGACCGGCCCGACCAGGGCGACCCGCCAGGGATCGTCGACGCCGCCGGTGCCGCGGATCGGCAGCGCTCCGACGCCCGCGTCGGCGAACGTGTCGCGGACGGACTCGAGCAGTACCGTGACCGCGTCGCCGTGCGCGGTCAGCAGCGTGTGCCAGTAGCCGGCCACGGCGCCGAGCGGGTCGTGCAGGAGATCGGCGAGCCCGATCGTCGGCACGACCGTGCCGGTGGGCGGATCGAGCCCGAGCAGCATCCTCGCGGCGCCGAGCGACGAGCCGAGTTGGCCGAGCAGCTGCGTCGCGATGTCGTCGACCGTGTGCTCGGCGGCGTCCATCACCGCCGCCGGCGACGTCAGGTCGAGTGTCGGGTAGCTGTGCGCGCCGAGCCGGACGACGTCTGCGGCGAGCACGAAGTTGAGCTTGCGGTCGGCGTCCAGTCCGAAGCCGACTCGGAGTGTGTCCGCATGCGCGACCGTCGGGTCGGTCACGTCGAGGACCGCGGTCCCGGCGCCGTCGTGGACGCCGATGCTCGCCCAGACGCCCAGGGAGGGCAGCCCGAGCGCGGAGCCGCTGCCGAGGTCGATCCGCAGGAGGTCGGCGCGCGCCTGGACGCGCGGGCTGCCGACGCCGACGTCGACGCCGAGAGTCGCGGTCAACTGCGTGTGCCCGCTCGGGCCGGGCTGAGCGAGCAGGCCGAATCTCAGCGCGGCGGCCGTGGCGCCGAGCGTGAGGGTGATGTCGTCGCCGTCGACATTGCCGCCGACGAGCGCGGCAAGGTGGCCGAGCCACGCCTGCCGGGCCGGCGTCGAATCGAGGACCGACTCGAGCCAGGCCGGCAGCGCCGCGATGCCGTCTGCCGCCAGCTGCTCGATCGGGAAGTCCGGCACGTCGTCGCCGCCCAGGCCGAGCAGGCCGGCGAGGTCGGCGACCGGACTGCCGCCGAGTGCCTGCGCCTGCGCGCGCAGGAGCGAGAGCACGAGGTCGAGCACGCTGTGCTCGATCTGCTCGGTGCCGGAGCCGGAGATGCGGACCGTCTGCGGTGCCGCCGCCCCGGGGAGCTGAAAGTCCTCGAGCACGAGCGTGAAGACCGCCGGGGAATCGCCGGCGGCGGTCGGCAGATCGACCTCGAGCCCGACGCCACCGAGGCGTGCCTGGCCCGGGACGGGCGCGGACTCGTCGACGGTGACGTGGCTCGCGAGGTGGAGGCGGCCGCCGACCTGGCCGAGCAGGAACGGAGAGCCGATCGTCTGGCCGCGCTTCGCCGCCTGGAACAGCGGCACGCTGACGGTCGTCCTCGAGGCAGGCCCCTCCGTCTCGAACGCGACGCCCAGACCGACCGTGACGTGATCGGCGGGCCGGTCGTCCACGGTGACGGCGACGGTCAGCCGAGGCTCGGGCGGCTCGAGCTCCACGAGCGGCAGCCAGGTCGTTCCCGACGGGTCTGCGGACGCGTCGGCGCCGCCGAGCGCCTCGTCGACGAAATCGATCAGGGCTGCGCGCTGGCCGTCGTCGGCGAGCACCGTCTGCAACGACGCCGCGGGATCGCCGAACCAGCTCGGGTTCGGGTCACCGTCGCTGCCGAGGAGGCCGATCGCCTTGCCGAGGTTGCCGAGAACGCCGAGATCGTCCGCCGTGACGGTCACTTGCGGACCACACCCACCGTCGAGATCGTGGTCGCAAACCGATGGCGCGCCATCGGCAGCACGTTCAGGCCGTCCGCGGTGGCCTGCAGCTGTGCGGCGACGAGCCGGTTTCCCTGCGCGTCGCGTCCGGCGGCTCCGGCGAGGCCGTTCGCAAGCTCCAGCACGACCTGCCAGGCGTACGCGACGAGCGCCTCGCCCCAGCTGTCGATGACCGTCGCCGGCCCCTGCGGCCGGCGCTGCGTCGCGGCGTACAGAGCGGCCGGCTGGTCCGCGTTCCCGACGGCGAAGCTGACGTGCACCTGCGCCGGGCCTGTCTGGTCGCAGCGAACGGGGATCGTGACCGCGATGACACCGTCGGCCGTCTGGACCTGGACGGAGCCGATCCCGACGACGAGCTCGCTGTCACCGGACTGCCAGACCGCCTCGTTCGTCCTGCCGGCGCGAGGCAGCCCGGAGCTGCGTCGCGCAGCGACCACCGCGAGCCTGTTCACGTCGACGACCGGGACGACGATCGGGTCGGTGATCACTCCCGGCGGAAGCGGCCTCAGCGGTCCGATCACCACGCCCGCCCGACGCCGCGATGCGACGTACCGGTCGAACTCGGGAGGAATGCTCTCGTGCTCGTCGATCATCGCCGAGCCGGCAGGAGAGCACCGCCTCCGTGCGAGGAGCCAAGGCCGCAGGGAAGCTGTCGACGTGCAACCAGACGAGCACCCCCACCCCGACCCTAGGCCGACCGACAGCCCGGAGTCAAGCGCGCGCGTCTTGACAGGCCCGACACGGCTGCGGGAGACTCGCCGTTCGACGACTGCGGCGAGACGTCAACCACTCCGAGACGAAAACGGAGGTCGCGATGCACGCCCCCGTCCGAGGTCGATTCTGGCTCGAGGCACTGCTCGCATCCCTGTGCGGGCTCCTCGCCGTTCTCACATTGTTCTGGCGGGACTGGATCGAGGCCCTGACCGGCTTCGACCCCGACCACCACAACGGTGCGTTCGAATGGGCGATCGTCGCGGCGCTCGCCGTGGCCGCGATCGTCGCCGGGCTGGTCGCGCGCGCCGAATGGCGGCGGCCGCGAACTGCGGCGTCCGCGACCGCGTAGGGCCTCAGTCGAGCTCGTCGACGAGATCGGCGATCGAATCGACGATCCGGGAGGGCCGATACGGGAACCGCTCTGCTTCTTCTCGGCTGGTCGATCCGGTCAGGACGAGCACCGTGTGCATCCCGGCCTCGAGGCCCGCAACGACATCGGTATCCATGCGGTCGCCGACCATCGCCGTCGTCTCGGAATGCGCGTCGATCGCGTTCAAGGCCGAGCGCATCATCAGTGGATTCGGCTTCCCGACGAAGTACGGCTCGACACCTGTCGCCCTGCTGATCAACGCTGCGACGGATCCGGTCGCGGGCAGCGGGCCGTCGGGGGTCGGCCCGGTCGCATCGGGATTCGTAGCGATGAAGCGCGCACCGGCGGCGATCAGCCGAATCGCCTGCGAGATCCGCTCGAAGCTGTACGTCCGCGTCTCCCCGAGCACGACGTAGTCGGGGTCGCGCTCGTTCAACGTGTAGCCCGCGCCGTGCAACGCCGTCGTCAGTCCCGCCTCGCCGATCACGAACGCCGAGCCGCCGGGGCGCTGGTCCTCGAGGAACCGCGACGTCGCCAGCGCCGACGTCCAGATCGCCTCCTCGGGAACATCGAGGCCGGTTCGGCTCAGCCTGGCCGTGAGATCGCGACGCGTGTAGATCGAGTTGTTCGTCAACACGAGAAACGGCAGCTCGCGCTCGCGAAGACGCGCGAGAAACCGGTCCGCACCGGGAATGGCGTGCTCTTCGTGCACGAGCACGCCGTCCATGTCCATCAGCCAGGAGTGGATCTCGCGATGCCTCACGCCGTCATCCTCGCACGACCCCGTGCCGGACCGGTCAGGCGGCCGGCCGCTCCGCGACGCGGCGCAGCGAATCGGCAGAGGGCACGAAGTAGTACGCGCCGGAAAGCGGGCTTGTGTAACGCGTGAGTGCGTCACGGTCGCCGCCCGCCAGGCCCGCCATGCTCTCCAGCATCGCGGCCAGCGGCCGCTGGTCGGCGCTGAAGCCGACGAACATCGTGCCGTGATCGGTGACCGTCCCGTACGGCATGTTCCGCCTGAAGATCTTCCCGAAGCGTTCCTGATCGGTCGAAGCGACGTGCGAGTCCGGCAGCTTGTCCTCCAGCTCGACGCTGTCGAGCTTCGTCCGTCCGATCACCTGCTCCTGCCTCTCGATCGACAGCGCCTCCCACTCCGCCGAGTCGTGGGCCCATTTCTGCAGGAGCAGGATCGTCCCGCCGGCTCCCGGCTCTCCGTCGGGGATGAGCACGATCTCCGGAGCGTCGATCAGCGTCGGATTCTCCGTCCCGTCGATGAAGCCGGTCAGATCGAGATCATGCCGATAGGGCCAGCTCGAGGTCTCGGCGCACACCGAAGCCAGCCCCTCCAGCGCTGCCAGGACTGCGCGGGCGACATCGAAGACCACGTCGTACGCGCTGCCGGAGAGCCACAGCACGGCGTCGTGCTGAGTGGCCGGCATCACGAAGCCGTCGCTGCCGACCAGGTCTTCGCCGAAGCCCGTGACGTCAGCCGGCGCGTCAGCAGGCGCACACGCGCGCCAGAGCTCGGGTCTGAAGCCGGCCACCAGGTTGACGCCACCCATGGTCGTCCTCGGCTCACGCAACGACGAGATCGCGGTCACCAGGTCGCCGGGCTCCCGGGCCGCCGTGACGTCGAACTCCAGGTAGGCGTGCGACGCCGCTCCGAGCGCGAAGATCCCGGTCTGAGGGTTGCTCATGCGACCACGGTCACACGGCAAACCTAGTCGATGCGACGCGACGACGATCCGCGCCGGGACGTGGCTACGATCGCCTCGTGGCGCCCAGCGACGTGCAGTCGGCCTTCGCCCAGGCGGCCGGCGACGACGGGCTCGTGCTCTCAGGCGAGACGTTCGACTGGCTGTGTGAGCAGGGTCACGTCGGGCTCGAGCGAGTCGCGAAGGCGAGACGCAATCCGGCACTCGTCGCGCCGGTAAAGGCTGCACTCCAAGTGCTCGCCGTGATCTATGCCCGGCTCAACGGCGACGTGTCGGTCCTTCACGCCGCTCGGGAGAACCTGCTGCTTCCCGCCCGGCTCGTCCACGCGCCGACCGGGACAGTGATCGAGGTCGACGACCCGCCTCACTTCACGTCGTTTCGTCTGACGGCTCTCGACCTCTATCCGGCGGACGCGCGGCTGGGATTCGACCTCGACGAGCACAAGGAGCTCTGCCGCTCGCTCGGTGCGAGCACCGACGGCCTGGCGCGCGGGCTTGTCGCCAAGGGGTTCGGGTTCGGCGGCGTTCAGCGGGAGCGCGCGTACCACGACGCGCTCCGCGACCTCGCCACGCCTGCGATGGGCCACCCGCCGCTCGTTCGGATCACGGCGATCGACGGCGACGGCGAAGCCGCCTACCGCCGGCACCGGGCGTCACTGCTCGCGCTGCTTGGCGGCTGACCGCATCGCGACCTCGTAGCCGTCGATCACGGAGACGTTGACGGTGGAGCAGCGGCCGCAGCGAATGCGGACCTTCTTCGTCATCTGCACGACCTGCATCGAGACCGCGAGCACGTTCCCGCACTCGACGCAGGTGTAGTCGTCCGGCCCATTGCCGCGGAACACCGGCCGGTCCGGGTCCTCCTGGACCGCCGTGCCGCCGTCGAACGGCACTTCGCCCTCGCGGATCCGGCGCATCGGGATGGTCGCCACAATCCGCCCTGCGGCTCAGGCGGCGCCGAGCTTGCCCGCGAAGTCGGTGATCAGCGCATCGAGCACGCCGACGACCACCCCCTCGCCCATCGACGCGGCCTTGCCGGTGATCTGAGCGCTCGTCTTGATCGTCCCGCCGCCGTCGGTGAGCGCGAAGACGACGGTTGCGTTCGCGTATCCCTGACCGCCGGCCTCCCGCGACTTGACGCTCATCACGGCTCGATGGTCGGCCGCGTCTTGCTCGACGATCTCGACGGTGCCGGTGAACGTCATCGACATCGCGCCCATCTTGATCTTGATCTGCGCCTTCACCGAGGTCGGCCCGGTCTCCTCGAGCACGCTGCCTCCCTCGACACACGGCACCACGCGGTTGAGGTCGAGGATCGTCGCGAAGCTCTCGTCGATCGGCTTGGCAGTGGTGAATTCGTGCTCGAGCTCGACGGCCACGGGAAGACCCTAGCGAAGCGCCCGGGCTGGACCCGCCGGTCCTGCAGGCTTTAGGCTCCGCCCATGTCGATCGCCGCAGGCAGCTATCGCTTCGGTCCTGACAACGGCACGCTCTCGGTGCAGACACACCGAACCGGGGCGGCCGCAAAGGCGGGACACGACCTTGTCCTCCACGTCACCGCTTGGCAGGCGACGCTCGACGTCGGACCGGACTCGAGCTTGGTGCTCGAGGCCGACGCCACGTCGCTACGCGTGCAGAAGGGCACCGGCGGCATGCAGGCGCTCGACGACGACGACAAGGCGAACATCGAGCAGACGATCGACGACGAGGTGCTGAAGAAGACCGGCGTCGAGTTCCGCTCGACCGCGGTCGACATCGCCGACGACGGCAGCCGGCTCAGCGTGCGCGGCGACCTGACGCTCGTCGGGACGACTCGCCCACTCGCATTCGACGTCGCCGTCGGCGCAGACGGCACGCTCAGCGGGAGTGCCGTCGTCAAGCAGACCGACTGGGGCATCAAGCCGTACTCAGCGCTGTTCGGCGCCTTGAAAGTCGCGGACGACGTCGCGGTGTCGATCGACGCGACCCTGCCGCCGGCCACCGCTTCGTGATCTAGTCGCGATAGACGGTCTGCGCGTCGAGCCCGCCCTCGACCCCGGGCGGCAGCGCGCCGGTGCCGTGCGCGTAGAGCGCGAGCTCCTCGATCGTCTTCAGCTGCGTCGGGTCGTCACTGCCCGCCGCGGCCCACGCTCCGTTCGACCATTCGAGCGTCTCCGGCGCGGTACCGAGCGCCATGCCCGCGAGCAACTGCGCCTTCGCGCGGATCTTCCCCGACGCGCTGACGATCGCCGCGGCGGCGCCGGCGGACGGAGCGGTGTTGTAGCCGTGGCCGACACCGAACCGGTTGGTGTCGGCGGGCACGACCTTCACGTCGAGCGACGGAACGCCGAGCTCTCCCGCCACGAGCTCGGCGTAGTGCCCCTCCTGGCCGTCGGGCTCCGTGGTCAGGCTGAGCACCATCTTGCCGGTGGGGTGCACTCGCAGAAAGACTGCCCGGTACGCCTCGTCAGCCATCGCTCTCGTCTCCTTCGGGTGGGTGGTCTTCCGTTCTTGCAAGTCTCTGACGCTCCTGGTGGGCCGTCAATGCGTTGTGCTCGTCCAGGTCGCAGAACGACGGTTGCGGCCCGCCCAGCTCGTGCGCCGGCACCGCCGGCCGCTCACACCCGGGGAAAATGCAGCGCTTGATCTCGGCCTCGGTCATTCCGACACCCAGCCTGGAGTGGTGTTGCCCCTGCTCGGGCCGTGGCCGCTCGGCATTGCGACCGAGCTCCCGGGGAGCGGCTCCGCGCTCGCCCACGGCTCGGCCTCGTCGGACACGGCGGCCGGGAGCGGACGCGGCGAGTCCCACGACTCCGCCCCGATCGCCGCGACGACCTCACCGAGAGCCTGGAAGCTGTGGCCGCTCACGAGCGCGTCGCAATGGGGCAATGCGGCCACCATGCCACCCGACTGCACGGAGAAGTCGTCGGCGCCGACCCGCGGATTGACCCACACGATTCGATGGGCGAGGCGCGCGAGGCGCTCCATCTCCCGCCCGACCAGCATCGGGTCGCCGCGCTCCCAGCCGTCCGAAAGGATGACGATCACCGCGCCCCGGGCCATGCCCCGGCGCCCGTGCCGGTCGTTGAACTCCCGCAGCGCGTCGCCGATCCGGGTCCCGCTCGACCAGTCGGGCGCCGCCGCTGCGGCGCGCTGGATCGCGCGCTCCGGGTTGCGGGCCGCGAGGGCGCGCGTGATGCGGGTCAGCCGCGTCGCGAACACGAACGCCTCGGCGTTCGACCCGCTGCCCGTGGCGCAGGTCAGAAACTGGAGGTAAGCGCGGGCGTACGGCTCCATCGAGCCGGAGATGTCGCACAGGAGCACGAGCCGGCGAGGCACGATGCGCCGCTGGCGCCGCTTCAACCTCACCGGGTCGCCGGCCGTGCGGAGGCTCGCGCGCAACGTCCGCCGGAGATCGACGCGCTGGCCGCGCCGCTTCTGCTCGTACCGGCGTGTTCGACGGAGTGGAGTGGCGAGCTCGAGGCGCGACATGAGCCGATAGAGCTGAGCGAGCTCGTGCGGGTCGAGCGCGTCGAAGGTCTTCTCGCGCAGCAGCTCCTCGTCGCTCGCTCGTGCAACGAGCAGCTCGAGCTCGGCTTCGTCGCTGTCTGAGGCGAGATCCGGCGACGGCGAGGAGGCCGCGGCGCGCAGGTCGTCGGCGAACGAGCCGTGCTCCGAGCGCGGCCGCTCGTCCGGCGTCGGAGCCGGAGCCGTTGTCTGGACGTCCTCCGGAGCCTCACGCTCCTCGTCGGCGCGGCTTCCGAAGATGGAGAAGAAGACCGAGTCGAACGCGGCCACCTGCGTCTCGTCGGAGACGAACACCGCCCGCGCCGTCCAGTAGAGCTGCCGCCGCGCGACCGGCCGCACGAGGGTCAGCGCGCGTGTGAACTCGATCGAGCGCCCGGGCGTGACCGGCAGGCCGCGCTCACGCAACCGCCGGTTCAACGCGCCGGCGAGCGCCGGCAGATCGAGCTCGATCGTCTCGACTCCGAACACCGCACGCGCGTCAGTCACTCGCGCGCACGAGCGCGTCGAGACCGGCCGCGCGGATCACCTCCTGGTCCTCGTCGTACTTCAGCACCGCTCCGAGCGTCCGATCGACCGCGGCGGTGTCGAGCGTCTCGATGCCGAGCAGGCTCAACGCAGCAAGCCAGTCGATCGCCTCGGCGATTCCCGGCGGCTTCTGGATGTCGCTGTCGCGCATGCGCGAGACGGCGTTCGCGACTTGCACGGCCAGCGACTCCGACGCGCCCTTTACGCGGCGCCGGACGATCTGGACCTCGCGCTCGGGTGACGGGTACGAGATGTGGTGATAGAGACAGCGCCGCTTGACGGCGTCGTGCAGGTCACGGGTGCGGTTGGACGTCAGGACGATGACCGGTGGATGCGTCGCGCGGACCGTCCCGATCTCGGGGATCGTCACGCTCGCATCCGCGAGCAGCTCGAGGAGGAACGCCTCGAAATCGTCGTCGGCGCGGTCGATCTCGTCGATCAACAGCACCGCCGGGCGCGGGCCGGGATGCTCGAGCGCGCGCAGGAGCGGACGCCTGATCAGGTAGTCGGGGCCGAAGAGCTCCGCTTCGTCGAGCGGCGAGCCGCTCGCCTCGGCGAGGCGGATGCTCAGGAGCTGCCGCGGGTAGTTCCATTCGTAGAGCGCCTCGGCCGCATCGATTCCCTCGTAGCACTGCAGGCGAATCAGCGGGGTCTCGAGCACGAGCGCCAGTGACTTGGCGGCCTCGGTCTTGCCGACGCCCGCCTCACCCTCGAGCAGGAGCGGCTGCGGCAGGCGCAGGCTCAGGAACATCGACGTCGCCAGAGCCTCGTCGACCAGATAGTCGACGCTCGCGAGCCGCCGGGCGAGCGTCTCGATGTCGGGGATCAGCCGGCCGAGCTCGCCCGCCGGGTCGCCCGTGACGGGGCCCGTGCTCATGCCGCCTGGTGCTGCGCCTCGAACTTCGCTTTGCAACCGTCGCAACAGAAGTACACCGCGGCGCCGTCGTGGAGCACGAACGGCGTGTCGGCCACGACCGCGACGGTCATGCCGCAGATCGGGTCGACCGCCAGCTCCGGCGAGGTGGACTGCGGCTCGCTGACCGCCACCGCGAGGAGCGTGCGCTCCGACTCTGGGATCGCCCGGCCGCGCCGAACGGCCACCACCTGCGCGAGGATCGACAGCGCGATCTCGGCGGGGGTGCGTGAGCCGATGTCGATCCCGGCAGGAACGTCGATCCGCTCGAGCTGCTCTTCGGGCACGCCGTCGCCGCGCAGCTCTGCGAGCACGCCTGCGCCGCGCTTGTGGCTGGCGACGAGGCCGACGTACGGGACGCCCGCCGTCAACCCGAGCCGCAAGGTGTGGAGCTCGTCCCGGCCGTGCGCGGCCACGACGAGCGCAAGGTCGCCGGCGGCGGGCTCGGGCGAACCGTTCACCACGGGCACGACGTCGAGCCCGAGGTCGGCGCCGAGCGAGACGAGTGCTGCCGCGATCGGCGTCTCCCCCACCACGACGACGCGGGGCGCGGCCAGAACGGGCTCGAGGAAGATCTCGATCGCACCGCCGGACAGGCATGGATTCTGTGTCGTCACCGCTCCTTCCTCGACCGAGATCTCCCGGCCGGTCTCCGGATCCTCGCCGATCGGCCCGTCGGGGACGATTCGCAGGAGCAGCGCCTCCTCGGCCTCGATCGCCTTCAATGCATACACGCGCACGCTCTGCTGCGCGCAGACACCACCGACGAATCCCTCGATCGTGCCGTCGCCGAGCACGAGCGCGACGTCGCCGGCCTTCACGCTCGTGGGGCGTTGAGCACGCACGACGGTCGCCGTGACGAAGGCCGTGCCCTCCGCGGCGAGCTCCTCGGCTCGCCGCGACACCGCAGCGCTCATCATTGCGGCGGCTCTGGGCGCCCCTGCATCGCCGCCCACACACGCGCAGGCGTGCACGGCATGTCGAGGTGGTCGACACCGTGCGTCGCATGCAGCGCGTCGATCACCGCGTTCACGATCGCAGGCGGCGATCCGACGTTCGGCGACTCGCCGACACCTTTGGCGCCGAGCGGATGATGCGGGCACGGCGTCACCGTCTCGCCGAGCTCGAAGTCGGGGCATTCGAGCGCGGTCGGGATGAGGTAGTCCATGAACGAAGAGTTGAGACAGTTGCCCTCCTCGTCGAACGTGATCACCTCCATCAGCGCGATGCCGACGCCTTCGGCAAGACCGCCGTGGATCTGGCCGTCCACGATCATCGGATTGATGCGAACGCCGCAGTCGTCGACCGCGATGAAGCGCCGGACGGTGACCTGGGCGGTGTCGGGGTCGATGTCGACGACGGCGATGTAGGCGCCGTAGGGATAGGTCAGGTTGGGCGGGTCGTAGATCACCTGCGCGTCGAGACCGCCCTCCATCCCGGCGGGCATCTCCTCGCCGCTGTAGGCGCGCTGGGCGATCTCCTCGATCAGCACGCCCTTCTCGGGGTCGCCCTTCACATACCAGCGACCCTTCTCCCACGCGAGGTCCTCGGGCCTCGCCTCCAGCATCGTCGAGGCGATCAGGCGGGCTTTGTCGCGCACCTTGCGCGAGACGACCGCGACCGCGGCGCCCGACACCGGGGTCGAGCGGCTGCCGTACGTGCCGAGCCCGTACGGTGAGCGGTCGGTGTCGCCGTGGCGGACCTCGACGTCCTCGGGCGGGATGCCCAGCTCCTCGGCGACGATCTGCGCGAACGTCGTCTCGTGCCCCTGGCCCTGCGTCTGGGCGCTGATGCTGACGACCGCCTTGCCCGACGGGTGCACACGCAGGTCGGCGCCGTCGTTCATCGCCAAGCCGAGGATGTCCATGTGCTTGCGCGGCCCCGCGCCGACGCCCTCAGTGAAGAACGAGACGCCGATGCCCATCAACTCCCCGCGCACACGCTTCTCGGCCTGCTCGCGGCGCAGCTCCTCGTACCCGGCGATCTCCATCGCCACGCGCATCGTCTCGGCGTAGTTCCCGGAGTCGTACGTCCACCCGGTGGTGGTCTCGTACGGGAACTGCTCGGGGCCGATGAAGCTGCGCATCCGCAACTCGATCGGATCGACCTTCATCTCGAGCGCGAGCGCGTCGACCATCCGCTCCACGAGGTAGACGGCCTCGGTGATGCGGAACGAGCACCGATACGCAACGCCGCCCGGCGCCTTGTTCGTGTACACCGCTTTGACCTGCACGTGCGCGGCGTCGAGGTCGTACGACCCGCACACGATGTGGAAGAACCCGGCCGGGAACTTCGTCGGCTGCGCGGTGCTGTCGAAGGCACCGTGGTCGGCGATCACGTCGACCCGCAGGCCGGTGATCTTGCCGTCCTTCGAGCACATCTCCGCGTGCATCACGTAGTCGCGCGCGAACCCGGTCGACATCAGGTTCTCGGAGCGGTTCTCGACCCACTTGACCGGCACGCCGGCCACGATCGAGCCTGCGATCGCGCAGACGTACCCGGGATAGATGGGGACCTTGTTGCCAAAGCCGCCGCCGATGTCCTGGCACTGGATCCGGATCATGTGCTCGGCCAGTCCGGCGACATGCGCGTAGACCGTGCGGTGCGCATGCGGCGCCTGGTTGCCGTTGTAGATGTCGAGCTGCCCCGTCTCGGGGTTGAAGTCGGCGATCATCCCGCACGTCTCGAGCGGGGCCGGATGACAGCGTGGGTAGATGATGTCGCGCACGACGACCGTGTCGGCCTCTGCGAACGCGCGATCGGTCGCAGCCTGGTCGCCGGCCTCCCAGGTCGGGCTCGCGAGGTTGTCACGCTGGCCCGCCTTGTCGTCGCGGATCAACGGTGCGTCGGGGTCGAGTGCCTTGCGGGCGTTCACAACCGCAGGCAGCGGCTCGTACTCGACGTCGATCAGCGCGAGCGCGTCGTTCGCCGAGTACTCGTCCGTGGCGATCACGAACGCGACCTCCTGTCCCTGGAAGCGCACCTTGTCGCCCGCGAGCACGGCCTGCGTGTCGTACGAGATCGTCGGCATCCAGGCCAGGCCGAGGGTCTCGAGATCCTTGGCGGTGACGACGGCCGCGACGTTCGGGTGAGCGAGCGCCCGCGACGTGTCGATCGAGACGATGCGCGCATGCGCATACGGGCTGCGCAGCAGGGCTCCGTACACCATCCCGGGCAGGCGGATGTCGTCGAGGTAGGTGCCCTGGCCGCGGATGAAGCGCGCGTCCTCCTTGCGCTTGAGGCGGCCGAAGCCGATCGGGCGCTCGGTCTGGGGGCTCGGAAGGTTCTCCACGACCGTCATGTTGTGACCCCCTGTTTCGCGGCTGCCTCGTGGTCGGCCGCCCAGCGAACGGCGGCGACGATGTTCTTGTAGCCGGTGCACCGGCAGATGGATCCCGAGATCGCTGTGCGGATCTCGTGGTCGGTCGGGTCCGGGTTCTCGTCCAGGAGCGCCCGCGTCGTCATCAGCATCCCGGGTGTGCAGAAGCCGCACTGCAGCGCATGCAGCTCGTGGAAGCCCTGCTGGATCGGGTCGAGCACGCCGTCGACCTCCAGCGACTCGACGGTGCGGATCTCGTGGCCCTCGGCCATCGCAGCCAGCATGGTGCAGGACTTGACCGGTGCGCCGTCGAGCTGGACGACACATGCGCCGCAGTTGGAGGTGTCGCAGCCCCAGTGGGTGCCGGTCAGCCCGGGCGTCTCCCGGATGAAGTGCACGAGCAGCAACCGCGGCTCGATCTCGCGGGAGACCTGCTCGCCGTTGATGGTGATCGAGACGTGCATGCTCAGGCCTCCTGATTCTGGGCGCGTGCGGCGGCCCGTTGCAGGGCGCGTGTGGTGACGACGCCTGCGAGATGTCGTTTGTAGTCGATCGGGCCGCGGCCGTCGGAGCTCGGCGAGCAGTCGGCCGACGCGATCTCTCCCGCCTGCGCGAACAGGTCGTCGGACGGAACCTGCCCGCGCAGCAACTCCTCTGCACGGGTGAGATGGATCGTCGTCAGCCCGACGGCGCTGAGCGCAACGCCTGCGTCGGAGATCCGGCCGCCCTCGATCCAGACGGCGGCCGACGCCGCCGCGATCGCCCAGTCGCCGGCGCGGCGCTCGACCTTCTCGTGCGCGCTTCCTCCGCCGCCGCGCAGCGGGATCCGAACCTCGGTGAGCAGCTCGGCCTCGCCGACGGCCGTCGTATACGGGCCGACGTGAAACGCGTCCATGCCCACTATTCGTTCACCACCGGCACCTCGGATCACCGCCTGAGCCTTGACGGCGGTGCAGACGGCCGACAGGTCCTCGGCCGCATCGGCCTGGCACAGAGAGCCGCCGATCGTGCCGCGGTTGCGGACGACCGGATCCGCGATCACCTCCTCGGCGTCCCGAAACAGCGGGAAATGCTCGGCGAGCAGATCCGACTTGAGCAGCTCGACGTGGCGCGTGAGCGCGCCGATCCTGATCTCTCCACCGTCCGGCCTGATGTACGCGAGCTCGGTGAGGTCGTTGATGTCGATCAGATGCTCGGGATTCGCGAGACGCAGCTTCATCATCGGGAGGAGGCTGTGCCCACCTGCGATGACACGCGCCTCCGGACCGAGCCGCTGCAGCGCGGCGATCGCACCGTCGACGCTGGTCGCGCGCTCGTAGTCGAATGGCGCAGGAGTCTGCACGTCGTGCTCCTTTCAGCTCAGGAACGGCTGGGGAGCCGTTTGCGAGGGGCGCCGATATCTTCGCGCTGTTCGTACTGAACGGGTGCATCGGTCCCGATCACCGGCGACCGCGGCAGCTTCTCCGGCCCGTCCTGGCGAAGCTCGGGATAGAGCTTGCGCGCCGCGAGGCTGCCCCCTTCGATGTTGCGCAGGACCGGGCCGTCCGGGCTCGCTGCGGCGATCGGCGCCTCCCGGCCGAGCCGAGCCAGCGTGAGCGTGCCCTTGGTGTAGACCTCGCCGATCCGGGGCGCGACGATCGTCGTGCTCTCGGGGACGTTCCTGAATCCTGCTGCCGCCGCCCCGGGATACAAGCCGTCGACGAGACCGACAGCATCGACGAGCCCCGCCTTCTTGACCAGGAGGCCCTCGAGCAGGTCGACGCCGGCGTCCAGCTGCTTGTTGATGTCCGCCACGATCTCGTTGACGGGCGCGCTCTTCTCGACGATCCCGGTCACGTCGGCGATCACAGCGTCGAGGCCGGACGTGATCCTCCGCAGGGCCACGATCGTCGAGACGAGGTAGTAGACGAGCGCTAGGACGATCAGGACGACCGCGATGATCATGACGACTCCGGCTGCCGGCATCGCTCCTCCTCCTACTCTGCGTCGTCGAGGATTACGTCCAGCGAGCCGCCGTAGTTTGCGACCCCTGCGACCGTCTGGGTGACCTGGTCCCGCGTCGTCAACAAGAGCGCGGCGGCATCGAGGTCCCTCGATCCCGCAGCGGCGACGGTCCCGATCTGCACGACGCTCGGGACAATGCTCCTCGCGGCCCGGAGCACACCGTTCAGCAAGTAGACGACCACCGGCAGCAGCACGACCAGCAGCACGATGTCGCCGATCCACCAGAGCGTCATCTCGGCCTCCGCTCGGCGACGATCGCAGCCTTGCGCGCAATGCCCGGCAGCGCGCCGAGGATGATGTCGAACTGCGCGTTGATCGCCGTCACGGCCCCCTCGAGCGGTCGCAGATGCTCGGACTCGACGCCCTGCAGCGCGCCGCCGAGCGTTGCGAGGCCCTCGGAGATCGAGGCGAGGCGCTTCCGCACGACGATCAGCGCGGCGGCTAGCACGATCACGACGACGGCGGCGAGCACGACGCTCGCCAGCACCAGGACATGTGTGCTGCTCATGCCGCGCCGTACCCGTCGGTGAGGGCGTTCATGTACCCGTCCTGCACCACCGCCTCGTCCACGATCTGGGCCAGCACCGGGGCCGTCGCGACGAGCTGCGGGATGTTGGCGGTGTTCGCGCCGACCTTGCCCGCGACCTCCAGGAGGCCGCCGACCGACTTGTCGATGCTCACGACGTATTTCACGAGCAGCCCGAGCAGCGCCGCGACCACGAGTGCCGCGACGAGGCCGATCCCCAGTGCGATCCACCAGTAATCGTGTCCGGACAGCGATGCGAGGATCACTTCCCGACCGCCACCTTTCGCAGCGCGCGCGCCGCGTGCAGGATCCGGACGCCCGAGTCGTTGATCCGCGCGATGCCGTCGAGCTCGGTGGTCTGAGCGCGAACGACCTCGACCGCCCCCTCCGCGGTCTTCGCCTGTCCGGCGATCTTCCGCGCGAGCAGCACGATCACGATCACGATCACCGCCGCGACCGCGATCACGACGACGCCGAGCGCAATTCCGATCTGCCAGTCGGTGGACGACGCCGTCAGCACGGGGTCTTGACAATAGTCCTGGGCTTCGGGCGTGTCCAGCTTCCGGGCCGGCGCCGAAACTCATAAGGATCTTGTATGTCGGCTCTTAGCCTTTCCTCATTTCGGACGAGTTGGATCGGTGTATGTACGAGACAGCACCCCGCGCCGTCGTCCCGCTCGCCGAACCCCGCCGGCACGCATGGTCCTCGGTCACGACGATCGAGGTCGCCGTCGCCGTCGCCGCCTTCGCCGGTCTTTGCGTCGCTGCGCTCACCCGATCGGTGAGCCTGCTCGAGCCCGACGACTACGCCTACCGCGCCTCGATCGTCGCGCTGTCGCACGGCCACCTGACGCTCTCCACCGCGCAGTACCAGTCGCTCTCGAAGCAACTCGGCGGGATCCAGCAGTGGGTGCACCTCCCGAACGGGCGGTGGATCAGCGAGAAGAACCCGGGCTATCCGTTCGTTGCGGTTCCGTTCCAGCTCCTCGGAACGCTCCGGCTCGCGCCCCTCTTCTACGGCGCGCTCGGCTGCCTCGGGCTCTGGTTCGGAGGTCGGAAGTGGCTCGGCAGGTGGGGAGGCGCATGGGCCGTCGCGTTCTTTTGCTCGTCGGGAGCAGCGCTCGTCTTCGCGTGGCGCGCGACGATGCCGACCTTCACCGACGCCTCCCTGATCGCAGCGGGCACGGGCGCGCTGCTGTGGACGATGCTCGCGACCGACGCGAGCCGGCGTCGACGCACGCTCGTTGGTCTCGCCGCGTTCAGCGCGCTCGAGGCTGCGACGTTCAGCCGCTACACCGATGCAATCGTGCTTGTCGTCGCCGTCGCGGCCGTCCTGCTCGGCCGACGGGCAGCGCAGCTCTCATGGCGGTGCGTTGCCTGGTGGGGCGCCTCGGTTGCCGCTCTTGTCGCCGTGGTCGCGACGTTCGACGCCCTCGAGTACGGCGGCGTGGCGAAGACGGGCTACACGGCCGGCGAGATCACGTTCGGCCTGAGCGCCGTCGTGCCCAACCTCGAGCACATGCCACGTCACCTCGTCTCGGCGATGCCGATGCTCGTCCTGGCACTCGGCACGTTGGGCTGGGCGGCGGTGCGCCTGGTGCGCAGCCGCCGCGCGGATCTCGACGCGGCCACGCGTTCACGGCACCGCCGAGATGCCGCTGTCGTCGCCGCGCTGGCAACCGGCTGGGTCGGGATCTACGCGCTCTACGCCGCGTACACCTGGACGACGCGGCAGGCTGCGAGCGCCGATTCGGCTGTCCACGTCATCCGCTTCTACGTCCCTGCCCTGGCTGCAGTCGCGCTGCTCGCAGCCTGGCTCGTCCAGCAGTTCCCGCGCTGGGTGCCGGTGGTCGTCCTCGCCGCCGCGGTCATTCTCGGGGCCGGCTCGTACTCGGGCCTCGCCAAGGGCGGCGGGCCGGGCGGGCCGGGCGGCCCCGGCCAGCGCGGAGGGCCTGCCGGAGGTCTCTACGGCGGGTCGGGCACAGCACCAGCGGGCGGAGCGGGAGCACCCGGTGCCCCGCCGGCAAACGGCGCTCCGCCCGGGCCTTGACGCTCAGGGATGGATGTCGAAGCAGCCGCCCTGGTTCTCCTGCGCGGCGACGCTCCACGCAGCGGATCCGTAGCTCTCGACGAACCGGTCTGCGCTCATCTTCTGCTCGATGATCTTCAGCTTGCTGCCGCTCCAGGTGTGATGGCTCGTGACGGTCAGCTGCATCTCCCGAACGA
This sequence comes from uncultured Thermoleophilia bacterium, assembly GCA_963821575.1. Lineage (GTDB taxonomy): Bacteria > Actinomycetota > Thermoleophilia > Gaiellales > Gaiellaceae > PALSA-600. The sequence goes on along the minus strand of CAWGEJ010000004.1, from coordinate 292,095 downwards.
CGCCGTCATACGAGCGCATGACTGCGTAGAAGACCTTGTAGCGGCGCAAGCCCTGCGACAGCCAGCAGTGGTTGTGCAGCCCTACACAGAACGCCTTTGCGACGTTGAACGTGCGCCCGTCGCCGATCGCGACTCCGTGGTTCTGCAGCTCCGACTTGCACGCCCCGGGCGTCCAGTACCAGTTGCTCGTCCGGCGCGCGGACGCAGGCGCCGCGAACGCGATCGCCGCCAGCGCGCTCACCAACGAGACCGCCGCAACGACTCTCATGGTCATCTCCTGAGCTCGGATGGTGTCCGGGCGTCAGCCCGTCTCGAGACGAGTTCGCGCTGCGGGCTCGAGGCCCTCTTGCGCACGTGCGATCGCCCACGCGTGGTTCCACCGGAACGCCGGCCGCAGGACCGGTGTGAGAGCACGCAGGATCGACTTGTCGGCGAACACCGACCAGTCGAATCGCACGTGCGTCCCGGTGTCGGTGGGCGTGAGCGTCCAGAGGCCCCGGCCACGGAGGTCACCGACGACGTCCGCGCCGATCTGGTGCGGTGGGTCGTAGACGGTGATCGTCGAGCGCGTCCGCAGGTGGTACGGAAGCCGGCCCTTGAAGTGCTGCCGGGACTCGGCGCCCAACTCGGGGTCACCGTCGCTCTCGACGTCGAGGTAGACGGGCCGCCACCAGTCGGGATAGGTGCGTGCGTCCGCGATCAGATCGAACACGGGCTCCGGCGGGGCGGCGACATCCCACTCGTCCACGAACACGTACTCGCCCTGCCCGCCCGAGACCGCGGTGACCGCGCGTGCAAGCGAGCGCTGAACGGCAGCCGGAGGCTGGGCCGCACGTCCCTCGTGCGGGAAATCGAGAATCAGCTTGGCCGCCGCCACCGGCTTCAGGTAGCCGCTGCTCATGATCTCACCGGCCGCGTCGAGCTCGGCCAGCCGCTCCAACAGGTCCTCGGTGCGTAATGCCGGGCGCAGCGCGACGCGCACGTGACCCTCGTCCTCACCCGCGGCGAGGTGGCGGTGTGAAGTGCCGGGCGGGATCTCGATGCTGTCGCCGGCGCCGAGCACGCGGCTGACGCCGTTCATCTTCACGAGCAGCGCGCCGGCGAGCACCTCGTGGCGCTCGGTCTGAAGCGGGTGGACGTGCGCCTGCGCCGGGAAGCCCTTCGGCCGGCCGATCACGTCGTACTCGAGCAGCTCGCCGCCGGTGTCCGCCGCACGCCGAATGAAGACGATCCGCATCCCGAGCGCCGGGATCTCGAGGGTGTCCGCTGCCCCCACGGTGCGCGATTCTCTTCCTCCGTGGGTGGCCGAGTCAACCGGGGCGTCGGGAACGCCCGGACCTACGGAGACGTGATCACGGCGAACGCCTTGGCCGCACAGGCGAGCGGCGAGTCCGTGTGCTGCGCACCTCTGATGTAGAGGGAGACCGTCTCCCTGGTCGCCCAGTCGACGAACACCGGCTGCAGGCCGGTGGGCTCCAGGGTAACCGGGTCGGCGTCGACGATGTCTCCGCCGGGTGAGCCGGCGGAGGTCTGGCCGGCGGGCAGCAGCGCACCGCCGCTCCAGAGATCGTCGCTGCCGGTGTTCGTGAACGTGACGTGGCTGTCATACGCCCCGTTGCCGGCGGCCGTGCAATCGCTGATCATGACGGTCAGGAGACCGGGGATCACGAGCAGCGCTGCGCTCTCGCCGGGCGCGACGCTCGCCGTGCCGAGAGTCGTCACCTGGACGCCCGAGCCACTGTCGCCCTTCGGTCCCTGCGCTCCCTCCGGCCCCTGCGGCCCAGCAGCCCCTGCGGTCCCGGTGTCACCCGTGGCTCCCTGAGCGCCGGTCGCCCCGGTGTCGCCCTGCGGGCCGACAGCGCCCGTCGCGCCCGTTGCGCCCTGCGCGCCCGTATCGCCCTTCGGCCCCTGCGCCCCGGCCGCACCCTGGGGGCCCGTCGCACCCGTCGCACCCGTCGCACCGGTCGCGCCTGTCGCGCCGGCTGCCCCGGTGGCGCCGTCGCAGAGCGGGCCGATCAGAGCGTCGTTCTGGTTTCCGTCTTCCTGGTAGATGTCGAATCCGCCCGCGGCGCAATGGTTCGACGGCTGCACTGCGTAGATCGACACACCCTGCGGCCCGGCGGCGCCGTCCACGCCGGGGAGCCCCTGCGGCCCGGTCGCGCCGGTTCCTCCCCGGGCACCGGAGGCGCCGGTCGAGCCTGTCGCCCCCTTCGCGCCGGCCGCTCCCGTGCCTCCCGTGGCTCCCGGGTCGCCCTGTGGCCCCGCGGGCCCGGCCGGGCCCTGGACGTTCCAGGTGAGCAGCGACTCACCCGTGCGGCAGCTACCTCCCTGGGCGAGGACGCGGAGCAGCCCCGAGCTCTGGCTGCGGCAGGCCCGGATGACAGTGGTCGCGGAGCCGGTGGCGTTCGTCGCGTAGGCGACGCCGGCCGCGGCGGCCGATCCGACCGCGATCACGATCATGACCGGCACCGGCCACCGTCCGCTGAGCATCCGCAAGGCTGACTCCTCTCAAGGTGGTTTCCGAAGCTTCGGCCTCATAGTGCGGTCGCGGAACGGCCGCGGTCCTGGCCATCAGGCTGGACCGACCTGGACCGGCGGTTGCACCGGGCCCAGCCCGGCACCGCCGATTTGACGCCATGGGGACGCACGGGTGAGCATGCGGGCATGTCGACCGCGTTGGACGAGCTGACGCTCCTCGACTGGAAGCGCCGCGTCTTCGAGCTGTATGCGGAGGTTCGCGGCGAGCCGGATGCCGAGCGCGCGTGGCGGCATTGGCGGGAGGTCCGCGACCAGCTCTTCCGCGCCCATCCGCAGACGCCCGTCCCGCCCGGGGCAGGCTTCGATCGGATCCCCTACTTCGACTACGACCCCGCCCTGCGGGTGCTGGGGACGGTCGAGCCCGCCGAACGGATCACGCGCGAGATCGCAACTTCGGGGGAGCATCCGTATTCGTTCACGCGCTTCGCCCGCGCGCGCTTCGTTCTTGGCGACGAGCACTCGCTCGATCTCTACTGGCTCGACGGCTACGGCGGCGGCGTCTACCTGTGCTTCGCCGACGCGACGAGCGGCAAGGAGACCTACGGCGCCGGCCGCTATCTCCTCGACACCGTGAAGGGCTCCGATCTCGGCGAGCAGAACGGCAAGCTCGTGCTCGACTTCAACTTCTCCTACAACCCTTCGTGCTCGTACGACCCACGGTGGGTCTGTCCGCTCGCGCCGCCCGGGAACAGGCTCGCCGCCCCGATTCGGGGTGGCGAGCGTTACCCGTTGGCGGGCTGAGCCCGATCAGTGGCTCATCGTGCCGGCCACATGGCCGACGTTGAGGAGCCCGACCTGCCCCATCTGCACGCTTGCGAAGCTGTGCGAGACGAACGGGTAGATCCCGCGGTTGTCGATCTTCACGTCGAACACACCGCCGCCACCCGCAGGGACGATCGCAGTCTGGATGTCGTGCTGTGGAGCATCGACGAGGTCGGCGTTGACCCAGGCCCGCTGTAGGACGGTGCCGACCACGTGGAACTCGGTGTTGAGGCTGGGGCCTGCGTCGACCACCCAGAAGCGCACCGTCTGTCCGGGGTCGGCGGTGAGCGGATGCGTCTTGTACTGCGCGGCGTAGCCGTTCCAGGTGACCCAGTCCGGCGTCATCTGCATCGCCTTCGTCATGTCGAGCCCGGCTGCGGTCTTCTCACCGGCCGAGTTCAGGTACCACTCGCTCGAGACGAGGACGTACTGCTTGTCGACCGCGGGCATGGCGGCCGGCTCGACGATGATCGCGCCGTACATGCCGTTCGCGATGTGCATGAACGCGGGTGCGGTGCCGCAGTGGTACATGAAGACGCCGGGGACAACCGCTTTGAACGAGAAGTGCTTGTCCTGGCCCGGCAGCACGTCGGAGAACGCGACGTTCGGCGCGATCTCGGCGGCGTGGAAGTCGACCGAGTGCGGCATCGGCGAGCTGTTGTGCAACGTCACGTTCACGGTCTGCCCCTGGCGAACGTGGATCACCGGACCGGGGGCCGTGCCGCCGAAGGTCCAGGCCTCGTACTTGATGCCCGGAGCGATCGACACGACCGTGTGCTGAATATCGAGCCGTACGTTCGCGACCTCACCCGGCGGAGCCGCCGGCAGAGTCGCGGGATACGCCTCGTGGGCCAGCGCGAGGGCGTCCGCGTTGGCCGGTGCGATCCCGGCGAAGCTGGCCGAGGCGAGCGCGCCCCGCGCGCCGGTCGCGGTAGCGGTCATGCCCGGCATGCTCGCGGCGGTTGCGGCGCCGACAGAGCCCGAGCCGGCCGCGAGCCTGTGCGCCGACGCGGCCGCGTGGCGCGCATCGTCGCGCGCCTGGAACGCCGAGATCGTCATCCAGAGGCCGATCAGCAGGATCGCAGGGATGACGACGCCTGCGAACACGGCGAAGACCTTCACCCCGACGCCTCTTTCCGGCTCCGCCCCACCCAGCGTGTAGCTGCTCATGACCCGTTTTCCTCCTTGTGTCTTGAATTTCCACGAGAAGCGTAGGAACAATTGGATTGGCCGACGTCACGAGCCGGCCGCACACCGGATCCGTGATTTGTACGAATCTGTTCGTAGTAAAGAGGGTGAAGAATCAAGTCATGGACGGTGAACGCCAGCGGGCCGAGCTCCTCGCAGCACTGGAAGCGGCTCCGGACGGGCTCGACACGAACCGGCTCGCGGCCCGGGTCGGCCTGCACCCCAACACGGTGCGTTGGCATCTCGGCGTCCTCACCGACGCGGGGCTCGTCCGTTCGGCGCCGGAGCCGCTGCATCGTCGCGGCCGGCCGAGCATCGTCTACCGCCTCACACCGGACGGCGCGGCACGTGACCGCGACGAGTACCGCCTGCTCGCGACGATGCTCACGGCGGCGGTCGCCGGCGATCCGAAGGGCGAGGCGCTCGCCTACGAGACCGGCATGCGCTGGGGACGGCACCTGCAGGCCGCCGAGCCCGAGGCCGGTGTCGCAGAGCTCCTCGACCGGCAGGGTTTCGCGGCCGTCGAAGCCGGCGATCGGATCGAGATGCGGCGGTGCCCGTTCTACGCGCTCGCGGAGGAGAGCCCCGAGGTGATCTGCACGCTCCACCACGGGATCATCGACGGAGCGCTCGCCGAAGGCTCGGCGGGGCTGACGGTCGAGCGCCTCGACCCGTTCGTCGAGCCCGCGCTCTGCGTCGCACATCTACGTTCCGCGCGAGAGCGAGCTCAGCTCGAAGCCAGCTGACGCAGCGTGTCGGCCACGTCGGAGGCGCGGAACGGATAGACGTAGAGCGCTCGTTGGTATCCGTGACCGTCGACGAGATACGCAGCCTCCGTGTGACTGATGTTGTGCACGGTGACGCCCGCAATCGTCTTCGGCTCGTCGACGACGGCGACCTTGTACGCCGCCCAGACCTGCTTCAGCGCCGCAGGCGGGCCGATCGCCCAGTGCCAGTTCTGCGAGACGTGCCACTTCCGCATGTCCTCGAGCAGCGCACGGTGTGCGTTGCCCCATTGGTTGACGCTCACCGACAGGATCACCGGCCGCTCACCGGCAGGGAGGCGCGATTCGACGACCCCGAGGATCTTCGCCTCGACCGGGCACAGATTGCGGCAGAGCGGGTCGAGGAACGTCACGATCACCGTCCTGCCTCGGAACGCCGCGATGGAGACGGGCTTGCCGTTCTGGTCGCGAAGAGCGAAGCCTGGAGCGCGACGCGTTCCGGCTGCCCAGGTAACGGCGGGCATTGCAGGCGGCTGCGTCGCAGACGCCTTGCCGGGCGCGCGCAGCTCGGCGACCAGGACGCCCACGGTCAGCCCGACGACGGCGACTGCAATGAGGAAGAGCCAACGGAGGTGCTTCTTGGCGCCCATCTAGCCGGCGAGGAACGCATTCTGCTCGGCGCGCGAGCGTCTGCTGATCTCGATCGGGAATGCGGTGAACGCATGCACGCCCTCGGGCCACAGGCTGAGCGTGGCCTCGTTGCCGGCCGCGCGCCAGCGTGCCTCCATGAAGAGCGAGTCGTCGAGCAGCGGATCCAGCGTCCCACACGAGAAGAGCGCGGGCGGCAGGTCGTGCAGCTCCGCATAGAGCGGCGAGAGATCGGGATCGAGCCGGTCTTCGTCGCGGACGCCAAACAGGAAGCAGTCCGCGAACCACTGCATCGTCGGGCCGGACAGGATCAACTCGCGGTCACCCCACAACCTCCGACTGGGGGTGCCTGTCAGGTCGTACGGCCCGAAGACGAGATTCGCGGCGGCGAACACGCGCGGCGAGATGCCGTGCCGGTCGCGCAGACGCAGCAACGTGACCACCGCGAGATGCGCGCCGGATGAGTCGCCGCCGATCGTCAACCGCCCGTCGTAGTGCTCGAGCAGCCAGAGCGCGGCCGCCTCGCAGTCGTCGGGCCCCGCGGGATACGGATGCTCCGGCGCCAGGCGGTAGTCGACGCTGATCGCCGTCAGCCCGGTCGCCTGCGCGAGCTCCCACAGCGTCGTGTCCTGCAGGTCCGCAGCGCCGAGCGTCCAGCCGCCGCCGTGAAAGTGAAGGAAGGCGCCGCGCGGGTCGGGCGCCTCGAGCACGCGCAGCGGCAGGTCTCCGCCCGGGCCCGGAATGGTGATCGTGCGCGCCTCGTCGAGGAAGACGGGCGCCGGCAACGCCCCCACGCCCTCACGGCGAGCTCTCCGCGTCTCCTCCGCCGGCACCTCGTGCAGCTTCGGGATCGTCGCGAGAAACTGCTCGAGCTGCCGGTTGAAGGCGCGCGTCTCGGCGAGGATCTCGGCGGCGGTCACACGGGAAGAGTACGCCGCCTAGAGCTCGTCACTCCGGCTGATCACGAGCGCCCACCAGATGCCGACGAGGATCAGCAGGGCGAGTGGGATGAGCAGCGTGAGGAGCGAGCCGGTCGAGAACGACGCGACGTTCATCAGGTCTCCCTCGGTCGTAGGTCGCGGGGGTGGGCGGCGCCTCTGCGCCGGGCCGTGGACGGATCCAGCCAGCTATACGCAGCGACAAAGATCGCGATCAGGAACGGCACCGAGGCCGGGACCCACATGATCCCCGCGGCGATCTGCTGGTCGGCGAGCGCCGAGAGCCCGCCGGGGCGACTGCCGAGCGCTGCGTAGACGCTGTAGACGGGCGCCGTTGCGAGCCCCAGGACGACCGCGAGCACCCAGCTCACGAGCAGGGCGGCGGTGCCGTAGGCCACACGCTGCCCGTCCGAGAGCTGCGGCCGCGCCGTCGCGGCCGGAACGAGGTGCACCCACATGAGGAGCGCCGTCGAGAAGAAGAGCACGTGCTCGAGGTCGTGGATGAAGACGTTGCGCAGCGTCAGGTCGTAGAGCGCCGGCAGGTGCCAGCCGAGCAGCGCCACGGAGAACAGGACGAACGACGGCAACGGCCTGGCGAGCCTGCGCCCGATCCTGCGCAGAGGTCCGAGCGTCGACCCGACGAGCACCGCGCGCGCAACGGGCCTGCGCACGGACGGGGCGAACGGCTTGAGCATGCGCGGCCACGGGCGACCGAGGAGGAGCAGCGGCGGCGCGACCATCGTCAGGAGCACGTGCTGGGTCATGTGCACCCAGAACAGGCGGTCGGAGTACGCATCGATCGGCGAGGCAACGGCCAGGGCGAGCGTCACGAGCCCGCAGTAGAAGCATGCGCTGCGGAGGTGCTTCGTCTTGAAGCTCCGCCGCCCGCCCAATGCGTAGAGAAACGCTGCGGCCACAAGCGGACAGAGCAGCCAGCCGACCGGCCAGTTCTCGCTCCGCAGCACGAGTCCCACCGCTAGAGGATGTAGAGGATGAGCCAGGTGAGGACGCCGATGCCGGCGAGGACGGCGGCGAAGAAGGACAGCGAGCCGAGCTCGGCCCGCACGAGGGAAAGCGGATCGTCGATGTCGGGCGCCTCACGATCGGGGTCGCCGGCAGCCTCACCCGCCGCGAACTGCGCGGGCACGACTTTGCGGTAACGAATCGATGTGGCGAGCGTCGTCTCGAGCCAATACGCGAGACCAAGCAGGAACAACACCTGCAGCCCCGTCCAGCCGACGTAGACGCTCGCGTAGCCTCCGTCGGTCGGGCCGAAACCCTGAGTCGCCCATTCGGCGATCTGCAGCACGACCGCAGCGAGGAGCAGCACGAGCGCAGCGGCGCCCTTTTGACGCCACGCGCGCAGGTTGTCCGCGCGATGGTTCGCGAGCGCGAACCGGAGGAGCACCGCCGCGATGACGACGAAGAACATGATCAGCGTCCCGAGCGTCGTCGACGGGTCTACGTCCTTCGGCCGCCACAGGTCCTGGGAATTCAGCGAATGAAGGTAGAAGTAGGCGAAGAGGAACGCGAAGAAGAAGAACACCGTCGCGCTCGACCAGAGCTGCGCCGCGACGCGCAGGTTGTCCGCCATGACCCTCGGCGGCTCGCGCTCGACGACTGAGTAGTCGGTCGAGTGGCTTGCGAGGTCGCTCATGGTGTCGGCCTCGCCGGCGCGACAACCGGTCGTTGGGCTACGGCGCCGGAGTCGTCACCGTACGGGTACGGGTCGGAGCCGAACGTCGGGATGCGGTCGAAGTTGTGGACGGGCACCGGTGACGGCAGCTGCCACTCGATCGACTTCGATCCCCACGGGTTCATCCCCGTCGGCACGCGCGCGAAGAGCTGCGACCAGATGAGGTTCGCGAGGAAGATCAGCATCGAGCCTCCGAGCACGAATGCAGAAATCGACACCCAGACGTTCGCGCCCTGCAGGTAGCCGGCATAGGTGACGACGCGCCGGGGCATGCCGAGGAACCCGATCACGAGCAGCGGCCCGAAGGTGGAGTTGAACGCGATGAACATCACCCAGAAGTGCCACTTGCCGAGACGCTCGTCGAACATGTAGCCGGTCATCTTCGGCACCCAGTAGTAGATGCCCGCGAAGAAGGCGAACAGCAGGCCGCCCATGATCGTGTAGTGGAAGTGCGCCATCGAGAAGAAACTGCCGTGCGTCGTCACGTCGCTCGGCACGTCGGACAGGAAGACGCCCGTCAGACCGCCGATCAGGAAGTTGAAGAGCCACGCGAGCGAGAAGAGCATCGGAACCGTGAAGCGGAGGCGCCCCTTCCAGAGCGTCCCGAGCGCGCAGACGAAGATGAAGCCCGTCGGCAGCGAGATGATCTCGGTCGAGAGCATGTAGAACGGCCGCACGTCGGCGTTGATGCCGCTGACGAAGAGGTGGTGCTGCCACACGAGGAAGCTGAGCAGCGCGATGCCGAGCATTCCGGTCACGGCGAGGCGGTAGCCCCACAGCGGCTTGCGCGAGAACACCGGGAGGATCTCGAGCAGGATCCCCATCCCGGGGATCGCCAGGATGTAGACCTCGGGGTGACCGAAGAACCAGAACAGGTTCTCGTAGAGGTACGAGCTACCGCCCGCCTGGTCGTTGAAGAAGCTCGTCTGCGCAGTTCGGTCGAGCGTCAGCATGAGCAACGTGGAGATCAGCACCGGCGCTGCGAGCAGCATCAGCACCGACGTGCTGACAGTGGCCCAGACGAAGATCGGCAGCCGCCCCCACGTCATGCCCGGCGCGCGCATCGTGATCACCGTCGCGAGCATGTTCAGCCCGAGCAGCGCCATCGACACACCGACGAGCGCGAAGAACGCGATGTACGCGTCGATGCCCATGTTGGCCTGCTCGTTCAGCGGTGCGTAACCCGTCCAGCCGGTCGGGAAGCCGCCGAACACCCAGCTCGTCATCAAGATCGTCCCGGCTGCCATCAGAAGCCAGAACGTCAGCGCCTCGATGCGCGGGAACGCCATCCGCCGCGCGCCGATCATCAAAGGGACGAGGTAGTTGGCGAACGGGCCGAGGATCCCGCTCGTCATCATCCCCATCATCATCGTGCCGTGCACCCCGACCAGCGTGAGGTAGTTGTTGCCGTTCCAGACGAGATGCTGGGGCCGCATCAGCTCGAACCGGATCAGCATCGCGTTCAGGCCGCCGATGAAGATGAAGGCGCCGATGCCGAGCAGGTACTGAATGCCGACGACCTTGTGGTCGGTGCACAGTCCGAAGTAGCGCCCGACACCCTGCTGTTCCTTCTCCCGCAGCGAGGGCGGCTTCCCGAGCAGCCGCTGCACCGGATAGTTGGCGAAGCCGAGGCCCACGAGGAACCCGATCACCCCGACCAGGTAGGCGACGAAGAGCGCGATGTCGTTCTGACCCGTGTCGCTGAAGTAGGCGATGCTCGGGCCGCTGATCTGGTGCCCGAGCCACCAGCCGACGTAGAAGCCCACGACGCCGAGCACGACCGCCCATAACAGGTTGAAGCCGATCAGCCGACGCATCGTCAGCCCGCCCGATATTGCGGGTCGGGGGCATAGGAGGTGCTGTACTTCGGCAGATACTTCTCGACCCCGGCGAACTGCTTCTGCTGCGCGGCGATCCAGGTCTTGAACGCCGACACACTGACGACGCGGCCGGTGTCGAACATGTAGCCGTGCCAGAGGCCGCAGAGCTCGGCGCAGCGAATCTGGAACGTGCCGATCTTCGCCGGCTTCACATACGCGACGTTGTCGACGCCCGGGTTCGCATCTGCCTTGACGCCGAGCTGGTACGCCCAGAATGAATGGACCGCGTCGATCGACGTGACGTGGAACGCGACTTGCCGGCCGACAGGGAGAACGAGCTCAGCCGTCTCGACGCCGCCGTAGGTCGGGTAGCGGTAGGTGAACTCCCACTGTTGGCCGATCACCTGAACCGGCAGCATGGGCCCGCTCGGCTTCGCCACGGGGTTCGGCCCGCTGCCGCTCCCCGACCCGTTGTTCGCGAGCAGCTCGGTCGTCCCGAAGATGGCGAGGAAGAGCACCGCGGCCGTGGTTGTCACGAGCCACGCGATCTGTGACGGCATGTGGCCGCGAATCGGCGCGCCGTCGCGCAGCTCGGTCTCGCCCTTCGGCGCCCTGAACGACCAGATCGCATACCCGAGATAGGTGAGGATGAAGACGGTGAACGGCGTCATGACGACGAGCAGCACCGTGTTGTCCGTCACCTGGCCTTTGGCAACCTCTGTCGCCTTCCCCGGCGGCATGTTCGGGCCGAGCACGAAGATGACGAGCGGGAGCACGATCGCGGTGCCGATCACCGTCAGCGCGGCGATCCGGCGCCCGTCGCTGCTCCTAGACCACATCGATGTACCCGTCCATGTAGCCGATCGTCTGCATCGGGCCGCCGAAGCCGTAGACGAAGCCGGCCGCGCAAGGCACGAAGCACTGCCACCGGTACTGCCCCTTCTTCCCGGTGCGGAACGTGAACGTGATCGTCTCGTGCGCGTTGCTCAGAGGGCACGGCGCAAAGCCGCACTGGTTCGGCGCGTTGTCGTCGACACCCTGGATCGGCACGATCACGCCCAACTGCGGGATTGCGAACGTGTGCGACGCGTCGTCGGGATTGATCACCGAGAGCGGCTTCCCGTTGAGCTGGAATGTGCCGCCGACGAGGCCCCTAGCCTGCGCGAGGAACGGGTTGCGCAGACCGCTCTTCCCGTCGAAGTTGTAGACCGTGACATGCACGAGGGTGTTGGCCGGGAGAGTCCACACGGTCGTGCGCTTCCACACGCCGTTCTCGCGGACGAGGTAGGAGACCCAGTTCTCGTTCGGCGAGAGATCCGGCCCGACGGCCGCCACGGTCTGGAGCGTCAGGTCGACGCTCGCGGCATTCGCAGCCGGGACCGAGTACGGGGTGGGGCCGTTCGTGAGGAAGCCGATATAGACGCCGATCAGAACCGAGACGACGAGGACGCCTGCGACGACAGCTAGGGCTTTACCCGTGCTTCCTCCCACCGGTTGGGGGATATATCGCGTCCTCGCCGCTCCACGGCGCTTTGTGACAAAAGTGTCATCTCCGTGTCATCCGGGGAAATCCTCAGGAAACGCTTAGGCCCGCTTAGGCTTCGACACAGGCGCCCCGGGCAGAGTGGTGGACATGACCCTCACAACACTCATCACAGTGAATGCGGTGCTCGCCGCAATCGTCGCCTACGGGATCGTGTTCCTCCTCTCCCACGGCATCCGGCACGACCGTCGACACAACCGGAGCCATCTCCGGCTCGTCCGTGCAGTCGAGCCCACCCGCGAGCGCGACCGGCTCGCAGCCTGACCGGCTGAACCGGCGCCCGTTTACACGCCCCTGGTCGAGCGAGTACGCTCGCCAGGGGCGGTAGATGCGAATCCTGGTCATCGAGGACGAGCCCCGCATCCTCGAGTTCCTGCGCCTGGGGCTCGAGGCGGAGGGGTTCACGGTCGACGCAGCGGACGACGGGGCCGTGGGGCTCCGCCTCGCCCTCGCCGAGCCGTATGAGCTCGTCGTTCTCGACCTGCTGCTCCCGCAGCTGGACGGCTTTCGCATCCTCGGCGAGCTGCGCAGGGCGCGGCCAGACACGCCGGTGCTGATCCTCTCTGCGCGCTCCGACCTGCCGACGAAGCTACGCAGCTTCGGCCTCGGTGCGAACGACTATCTGTCCAAGCCGTTCTCATTCGACGAGCTCGTCGCCCGGGTGCGCGTGCATCTGCGCAAGGGACACGAGAACGCGGAGCCGTCGAGTCTCCGCGTCGGGGAGCTCGAGCTCGACCTCGCTCGTCGCCGAGCGCAGACCGACGGCGCGGCAGTCGACCTCTCGGACCGGGAGTTCCGGTTGCTCTACCACCTGGCCTCGCACGCAGGCGAGGTGGTCAGCAGGGAGCGGCTGCTCTCGGACGTCTGGGGCTACAGCTTCGATCCCGGCTCGAACGTCGTCGACGTGTGCGTTCGCCGGCTGCGCAAGAAGCTGGGGCCGACCTGGCCGATCGAAACGGTCCGGCATGCCGGCTATCGGCTCGCGGTCGCCTAGCCCGATCGAGCTCGGCTGGGTCGCCCTGGCGCTCGGCTGCCTGGCCGCGATGATCGCCTGGCCCGACTGGGAAGCGGTCCCGTTCCACGTCATCTGGGTCAGCCTGACCCTGCTCTATGGCTTCCGCTTGTGGCGTCCGACTGCAACGGGGCTCGTCCTGGCGGTGGTGGTGATCGCCACGGGCGCAACGATTCTCAACGACGCAAATGACGGTCTCGTGCGCTGGGCGGAGCTCGTCGAAGTACCGCTTCTCTCGGCGATGTTCCTCGCGATGGTCTGGCATGCCCGACGGCGCAGTCAGGCACTCGACGCCGTACAGGCGCTCGCCGAGGAGCGGGCAGCACTGCTCGAGCGAGACGAGCGGTTGCTGCACAACGTGTCGCACGAGCTTCGGACGCCGGTGACGATCACGCGTGGGCACCTCGAGTTGCTCGAACGGCGCCTCGGCGGGGAGATCGCGGAGCTCCAGGTCGCCTTCGACGAACTGGCCCACATGGAGCGAATCGTGGAGCAGATCCTGCTCCTTGCCCGTGCCGAGCACCCAGAGTGGGTCGAACGTCGTCCGATTCACCTCGTCGCGTTCCTCGAGGACCTGTTCATGCGGTGGGCCGAGATCGCGCCGCGCGCCTGGCGCCTCGGCTCGATCGTGGACGTGACCCTGGACGCGGATGAGACGTGGCTGCGCGCCGCGCTCGACGCGATCCTCGAGAATGCCGTGCATCACACGGAGCCGTACGCCATGATCGAGCTATCGGCCCGTGGCGAGCCAAACGAGGTCGTGATCACGATCACGGACGGCGGCCTCGGGATCCCCGCGGGATCACTGGAGCAGGTCTTCGAACGATTCGCTCGTACCGACGACTCCCGTTCGCGCCGGGAAGGGGGCGCCGGGCTCGGCCTGGCGATCGTGGCGGCGATCGCTCACGCCCACGACGGCTCGTGCACGGCTCGCAACGCCGACGGAGCCGGTGCCTCATTCGAGCTGCGCCTCCCGCTCAGGCAGGCCGCCCACGCCGACGAGGAGCGGGCGGCAGGGCCTCTACTGACTGCCCAACCGGAACCTCAGCTCGAATCTGCTTGAATCGACGGGTGGCCGCGCTCTACCGCAAGTACCGCCCTCAGACGTTTCAGGAGGTCGTCGGGCAGGAAGCGGTCGTTCGGACGCTCACGAACGCGATCGAGCAGGGCAAGATCCGCCAGGCGTATCTGTTCGCCGGCCCACGCGGCACGGGCAAGACCTCGCTGGCGCGCATCCTCGCGAAGGCGCTGAACTGCGCCCACGGCCCGTCGGCAACGCCCGACAACACCTGTCACGCGTGTGTCGCGATCACCGGCGGCACGTCACTCGACGTGATCGAGATGGACGCCGCCTCCCAGCGCGGCATCGACGACATCCGCGACATCCGCGACCGTGTCGTGCTGCAACCGGTCGAGGGGACGTACAAGGTCTACATCCTCGACGAGGCACATCAGCTCACCGATGCGGCGTGGAACGCATTGCTGAAGCTGATCGAAGAGCCTCCGCCGCACCTCCTCTTCGTCTTCTGCACGACCGAGCTGCAGAAAGTGCTGCCGACGGTCCGGTCACGCTGTCAGACGTTCGTCTTCCAGCGCCCGCGGCTCGCCGAGCTCGTCAAGGTGCTGCGCTGGATCGCCGACGGCGAGCAGATCGACGTCCCGGACGCCGCCCTCGCCCTGATCGCGCGATCCGCACGCGGCGCCTATCGGGACGCCGTTTCGACGCTGGACCAGCTCGCCTCCGCGACCGGGGGCGCAATCACCGTGCAGGACGTCCTGCAGCTCCTCGGCGCGGTGGAGGACGAGGTGCTCTTCCGCCTCTGCGACATGGTCGTGGGCAACGAGACCGCCGAGGCGCTGCTGTTCCTCGAGGAGCTCTCCGAGCAGGGCCAGGATCTCGGACGACTCGTCACGGACCTGCTCGAGCACCTGCGGCATCTCCTCCTCGTCCAGCACATGGGCGAGGTGCCGGACTCGCTGCCGGTGACCGACGAAGCGCGCGACCGGCTGCGTGAGCAGGCAAACCAGCTTCCCGCCTCGACGGTGATTCGGTTGATCGACCTGCTGGCGGTCGCGGTCGACGACATGCGCCAGGGCGGCGACCCGCGGCTGCCACTCGAGCTCGCGCTCGTCAAGGTGACACGGCCCGCATCCGACCTGTCGCGCGAGGCTCTCGCATTTCGCCTCGAGCGGTTGGAGGAACGACAAACCGCGCCTCGCGAAACGCTGGTTGGGCCTGCTAGCGCAGAGGACGTTCCGCTTTCGCCCCAGGAACCGACCCCGGAACCTCTGCGCGTGGAGCTGGAGCAGCTCCAGGAGGCGTGGCGGCGGACGATCCTGCCGGCGGTCGAGCAGCGCTCGATCCCGATCGGGCAGACACTCGGCGAAGCACATCCGGCAGCGCTCGCGGGCGACACGCTCACGCTTGCGTTCCCGCCGACGGCTGCGTTCCATCTCCGCGTCGCCGAGGATCCGAAGAACGCCGCGATGCTGCGAGACGCGCTCTACGAGGTGACCGGCCGCAAGCTGGCGGTCGAGTTCGAGCTCGGCGAAGCTGCAGAGGGAGCCACCGCGGGTGAGGACGAATCGCCCACGAGCGAGGAGGACGTTCTCGAGTTGATGAAGAGCACCTTCGACGCAAGGGAGCTGGACGGATGAGCTTCGACTTGAACGCGTTGCTGAAGCAGGCGCAGGAGATGCAGGCGCAGATGGCGCAGGTGCAAGAAGAGGCCTCGCACGAGACGGCCGAGGCGTCCGCCGGGGGCGGGATGGTCACGGTCGTCGCGACTGCGGCGGGAGAGCTGAAGGAGCTGCGGATCGACCCCAAGGTGATCGACGCCGACGATCCCGAGATGCTCGCCGACCTCGTGCTGGCGGCTGCGAACGAGGCGCTCCGGTCTGCGCACGCCAAGGTCGAGGCGAAGATGAAGAGCGTCCTCCCGCCCGATCTCGGCGGCTTGCTGCCGGGGCCCTGAGATCGACGAGAACTTCGTCGCGAAGCTGCTCGACGTCGGGTCCGAGCTGTCGTTTCCCGCGGGCCACGTCGTGGTCGATCCCGACAACCCGATGTACGGCGTCCTCCTCGTGCTCCAGGGCGTGCTGACGGTGGAGTCCGGGGCCGACCGCGACGACCGCGGGCCGGGGCACGTGATCGGACAGTGGGAGCGGCTCGACGGCAGCGAGGAGGTGCGTGTCATCGCCGTGTCGGACGTACGCCTCGTCGCCGTCGACCGAGCCGCCTGGGAAGCCGCGCAGACGGGGTAGCTTCTCTCGTTCGCTTCTAGTAGCCCCCGCCGCCCTTGCCGCAGGCGGTGAGCGCGAGCGGCAAGACGGCAAGAAGCGCGAGCAGCAAGGTGGTGCGGTAGCTGAGCATGCAAGTCATACGACGCGACCCCGCGATTCGGATTTCTGCCGCGGTCCGTTGACGGTGTCTGACACCGAGGTCCCGCCGCGCCATGTACCCCTTAGACAAGCGTGCCCGTCCGGGTTGGACGGGCACAATGGCTCTCGTGTTCAGCCCCTCCGTCGAGAACCTCGTCGCGCAGCTGACCCGACTGCCCGGAATCGGTTCCCGCACCGCACAGCGGCTTGCCTTCCACATCCTGCAGCGCCCGAAGGACGAGGCGCTCGCTCTCGCCACGGCGCTGGTGGAGGTGAAGGAACGCGTTCGCTTCTGCCGCGAGTGCGGCAACCTGACCGAGGAAGAGCTATGCGGAATCTGCACCGATGCACGGCGCGACCATGCGCTGATCTGCGTGGTCGAGCAGCCGGTGGATGTCGTCTCACTCGAGCGAACGCACGAGTTTCGCGGGCTCTACCACGTGCTCGGCGGTGCGCTGTCGCCACTCGATGGTGTCGAACCGGGTGACCTGCGCATCGATGAACTGCTGCGCCGCGTCGACGCGAACGGCGTCCAAGAGGTCGTCCTCGCGATGAACCCGAACATGACCGGCGAGGCGACGGCGGGCTTCATCGCCGACCGTCTACGAGGCCGCGTCCGCGTCACGCGGCTCGCGAGCGGTCTCCCCGTCGGCGGCGACCTCGAGTACGCCGACGAGGTCACCCTCGGGCGTGCGCTCTCCGGCCGACGCGAGATGTAGCGCCCGCTCGAGCGCCTGCGCGAGGAAACGCTCGGTGCGGTGAGCGATCCAGAAGCAGAGGCCCGCCAACGGCAGCTCGACGAAGACAGCGAGAGCGATCGACTTGCGCAGCTCGTCGGCGTGGCTCTCGAGGACGATGTCGAACCACGCGTCGGTGACGAGCAGCGTTCCCGTGGCTCCCGCGAGCGCGCCCACCCAGGGCGAGCGCCGGTAGGCGGCGAAGGCGGTCGCCAGCAGCAGCACCGCAAGGCCGGTGTCGAAGCCGGACCACGCGAGGTCCCAGCGGTCGGTCACGTGATGCGGCTGCAGCGACTCCGAAAGCCACAGCGTCCACGGCAGCATGCAAAGGCCCGCGGTCGCGAAACCGATCATCACCCATTCGCGAAGCGTCCAGGAGCGGGGTCTCATCGCTGCCTACACTGTCGCAAATGACGACTATCCATTTCGAAGCGGTTCCCGCCGTCGAGTCGCGCCGCCGGACGCCCGGCCTCGTCGTGATGAAGTTCGGCGGCACTTCGGTCGGGGACACCGACAAGTTGAAGCGGGTCGCAGAGCGGCTTGTCGCGGCCCAGGAGGAGGGCTCGAAGGTCGTCGCAGTGCTCTCCGCCATGGGCAAGACGACCGACGAGCTCATCCGCCTCGCTCACGAGGTTTCCGAGCAGCCGCATCCGCGCGAGTACGACATGCTCGTGTCGACAGGCGAGCGCATTTCGAACGCACTCTGCGCGATGGCGATTCACGACCTCGGTCACGAGGCGGTGTCGTTCACGGGCTCGCAGGCGGGGATCGTGACCGACGGGAGCCACACGAAGGCCAAGATCGTCGAGGTCCGCGCGCAGCGGATCCACACCGCGCTCGACGAGGACAAGATCGTCCTCGTCGCCGGCTTCCAGGGCGTGTCGACATCGACCCACGACGTGACGACACTGGGCCGCGGCGGCTCCGACACGACCGCTGTCGCACTGGCCGCGGCGCTCGGCGCAGACGCCTGCGAGATCTTCACGGACGTCCCGGGCGTCTTCACAGCCGACCCGCGCATCGTGCCCAGCGCGTTGAAGCTCGACCAGGTCACCTACGAGGAGATGCTCGAGATGTCTGCCTCCGGTGCGAAGGTGATGGCGCTGCGCTCGATCGAGGTCGCCCGCAGCTACGGTGTGAAGCTCCGCGTTCGGTCGACGTTCGTGGACGGCGAGGGAACATGGATCGGCGAGGAGGACGAGGTAGTGCTCGAAAAGGCGATCGTCTCCGGTGTCACGCACGACACGTCGGAGGCGAAGGTTTCGATCATCGGCATCCCGGACCGTCCAGGGATCGCAGCCAAGGTGTTCCGCGACCTCGCCCGGGCGGGCGTCAACATCGACATGATCGTGCAGAACGTCTCGCAGGACGGCGCCGCCACGATCACGTTCACCCTGCCGAAGTCCGACCTGCCGATCGCCGAGCCGATTCTCGACAGCCTGTCGGCGGAGCTGGGCGCACATCGCCTCGAGCGCGACCCTGACATCGCAAAGGTGTCGCTGATCGGGGCGGGCATGAAGAGCCACCCCGGCGTCGCCGCCGACATGTTCGACGCGCTGGCCGAAGCAGGCATCAACATCGAGATCATCTCCACGTCGTCGATCCGTGTGTCGTGCGTGATCCGTGCCGCCCAGGTCGAACGCGCGGTTCAGGCGGTGCACGATCGCTTCCAGAGCTTCGCGCAGGCGCGTGTCGATGGCTGAGCAGCCTCGGATCGGCGTCGTCGGGGCGACAGGTGCGGTCGGGACCGTGACGCTCGACCTTCTGCGCGCCCGCGGCTACGAGAACGTTCGCGTGTTCGCAAGCGCGCGGTCGGCGGGAGCGCGGCTCGGCCGCTGGACGGTCGAGGAGGCGACGCCGCAGGCACTCTCGCGTGGCGACATCGACGTCTTTCTCTTCTCCGTCGGCACAAGCGCGTCACGGGAGCTCGTGCCACTTGCCGTCGAAGGGGGCGCAGTCGTCGTCGACAAGTCGTCTGCGTACCGGCTCGAGCCCGGTATCCCGCTGGTCGTGCCGGAGGTGAACGCACAGCGTGCAGCCGAGAATGACGGCATCGTCGCCAACCCGAACTGCTGCACGATCCCGCTCACGTGCGTGCTCAAACCACTGCACGATGCTGCCGGGCTCGTGCGTGTGCGCGTCGCGACCTACCAGTCGGTCTCCGGAGCGGGCGCCCAGTCGATGGAGCGCCTCCGGAACGAGCCGCAGGCCGAGCACGACCTCCGTATGGACTGGGAGTTCGACGGCGAGGAATTCGACGAGGAGTCGAAGCTGCGCGCAGAGACGCAGAAGATCATGGAACTGCCGGAACTGCCGATCCAGGCGACCTGCGTGCGGGTGCCGGTCATGGTCGGGCACGCAGAGGCTGTCTGGATCGAGACCGACGGACGAGCTGACCCCCGAGCGGGCGCGGGAGCTGCTCGGTGCAGCGCCCTCGGTCCGCCTCGAGGAGTTCCCGACACCGGGGAAGGCGGCCGGCATCGACGACGTGCTCGTCGGCCGCATCCGCCGCGATCCGACCGTCGAGCACGGCCTCGCCCTCTTCCTCGCGAGCGACAATCTCCGCAAGGGCGCGGCGCTGAACGCGATCCAGATCGCGGAGCTCGTGCTGCACCGCGAACGCGCCGCGGCGTAGCCCCGACGCGCTACGAAGAGTCCGGCGGACTAACTCGGACGCGTCGGCGCGGGCACGCCTTCCGGGACGCCGAAAGCGTTCTTGACCACGCGCAGCACCTGCTCGCGTTTGCCCTCGGCGACCGCCTGGAGCCCGCCGAGCTCGAGTCGCGAGAGGCCGACGCGGCCTGCGGACCGAACCACCTCGAAGCCGAAATCGGCCAGGAAATCGACGGGGAACACGGTCTTGTGCAAGCGGAAGCGCGTGTACGCGGACTCGCCCTCGGGATAGCGATACGAGAATGCCTCGAGCGAGGGCGCGCCGCGGTCGCGCGCCTCCCCGATCGCCGCGAGGAAGAGCGACTGCAGCACCCAGGGGCTCGAGGACTCGACGAGGTACGCGCACGTGACGAGCATCGAATCCTCGGACGGCGGCCCGCCCGGCAGCTCGAACGCGCGCGGGAACGCCTGCGAAGGCCCGTACTGCATCGAACCCAGCACGCGGCCGTCGGAGTCGTAGTACACGGTGCCCCAGGCTCCGAAGTCGAGCTCGATCTTCTCCATCCAGCGGTCCTTGTCGGTCGTTCGCCGGCTTCGCGTCTGCCACCAGACACAGTCGTGACAGACCGACGGCGCCGTCTCGAGCGTCAGCTTCGTCAGGCCCGCGAGCCGCGTGGCCATCAGCGCTGGACGTCGTCGACGACCACGTCGACCGACGTGGGCCTGACGTCCGCCATCCGGCCGAGGTACTCGATCACGCGGTTCTGCACCTCGGCGGCCACCTCGGGAATGTTCGCGCCGTAGTCGATCACGACGTGCAC
Organism: uncultured Thermoleophilia bacterium; assembly: GCA_963821575.1. Taxonomy (GTDB): domain Bacteria; phylum Actinomycetota; class Thermoleophilia; order Gaiellales; family Gaiellaceae; genus PALSA-600. The sequence continues at coordinate 271,673 of CAWGEJ010000004.1, read as the reverse complement.
CTCGACCTCCAGGCCGCTCACGCGCGCACCGCGCCGCTGCTTGGTGTGGACGCCCGGGACCTCCGCTGCGGCATCGGCGACGTAGCGCGCGAGCACCTCCGGCGAGATCACGCTGTGGCCTTCCATCTCACCCACATCGTAGGACGAGTTCGGTCGCCTCGGGGCGGGCAAAGAACCGGAACGGCACGAACGTCGTTCCCAGGCCCGGGGAGACGTGCATCACGGTCCGATTCCGGACGAACGCCCCTTCGGCGTAGCGCGCCCTCGGATGCGCGAGCAGCAGCTTGCCGAACCCGTACGGCAGCACGATCTGGCCCGCGTGCAGGTGCCCCGCGAGAATCAGGTCCCACCGGCCGGGCGGCACCGTGTCGAGGGCGAGCGGGAAGTGGCAGAGCAGGATCCGCAGGTCGGCGCTCGACTCGCCGAACGCACTCGGCCGCTTCTCCAGCCAGGTCCGAGGGTCGACACCCGCGACCTCGACCTGCTTCCCCCGCTCCTCGACCGTCACGGACGAGTCGAGCAGCAGTGTCCCGTGGTCGAGCCGGACGAGCTCGACGGGCCGCGAGAACGGATCCCGCGAGATCGCGTGGTCGTGGTTGCCGAGCACGACGTAGGGATGCGGGAGCTTCGCGAGCAGCGCAAGGAGCTGCTGCTCAGCGTGCGGCCGCGAGAGCAGGTCGCCGGTGACGCAGACGAGGTCCGGCTGTCGCGACGCGACCCAGTCGACGGCCCGCTCGACAGCGCGCCCGCCGCGCGACGGCACGCCCAGATGGAAGTCGGACAGGTGCGCGACGCGCAGCCCGTCGAGCTCGGGAGGCAAACCTGGCAGCGGCAGCTCGCGAACACGCAACCGCACCCAGCCCGCTTCGAACCACCCATACGCAGCCGTCAGCGCCGCGAGCGCGGCGAGCCCCACGACGAGCCAGGCGGCGAGGGTCAGGCTTCGAGCTTCTCGAGGACCGGCGAGACCGAGACGACGTGCCGCTTGAACTTCAGCTCCGACTCGGTGAGCCCCGCAGCGACACCGACGAGTTGCGAGAGATGGAGGATGGGCATCTTGAAGTCGCGGCCCGTCGCCTTCTTGAGCTTCGACTGCCAGGCGTCGAGCGACAGGTGGCAGAGCGGGCACGGCGTCACGATCGCATCTGCGCCCGCCTCGTAGGCCTGCTCGATCGGCTGGATCAGCTCACCGAGCGCGGTCTCTTCCCGCGCCTGGATGATCGGAAAGCCGCAGCACTTGATCTTCGCCGGGTAGTCGACCGGCTCGCCGCCGCAGGCCTCGATGATCCGCTCGAGCGACCACGGGCGATCGGGGTCCTCGAAGCCCTGGATCTTCGACGGACGCAGGATCTGGCAGCCGTAGAACGGGGCGATCTTGAGCCCTTTGAGACCCTTGTGCGCAGCGCCCTTCAGCAGCTCGTACCCCTCACCCTCCGCGATCTCCCAGAGCAGGTGGCGCACGTCGACGTCGCGCTCGTAGGCCGGCACGCCGACCGAGACGAGGTTCTCGTTGATACGCGCCCGCAGCTCCGAGTCGCCGCGCAGCATGAAGTTCGCCTGACGCAGGTTGAGGGTGCAGACGTTGCAGACGGTGAGCAGCGTGTCGACGCCCTCGGCGGCTGCATACGAGAGAATCCGCGCGTTCAGGTGCAGGTAGTAGTCGGGCTCGGCCTCGTGGATGTCGCCCGCGCCGCAGCACGTCACGGATTCGAGCTCGACGAGCTCGAGGCCCACCTTCGGCGCGAGCGCCTGGGTCGCCGAATCGAGCTCCTTCGCCGACAGCGACGCGAGGCAACCCTTGTAGTACGCAACCTTCCTCACGCGTCAGCCTCCTCGCCGGCGATGAACGGCCGGTGGTAGGCACCGGGCCGGTCGTAGATCTCCTCGAGCGTCTCCGCCCCCGAATGGCCGTGTGCGAGGCGCGCCAGAGCGTGCTCGCCCTGCACGATGCCCGCGAAGCCGCTGCGCCCCTGATCGCGCACGAGATCGTGTAGTCGCCGCGCCTCCCTGACGTCCTTCGCCACGTGCGGCGGGAACGGCGTCGGCACCTTGCCTTTCTTCGCCAGGTCGAGCGCAAAGCGCGTCTGCTTGATCGCGGTGACGATGCCCTGCGTCTTGGGCACGAGCTCCGTCTCGCGCAGCCAGCCCGTCGTCCTCGCGGAGGTGACGAACCACTTCGCGTGCTTCGCGCCCATGTCGCGGTCGATCCCTTCCTTCATCGACTCGGCGCCCAGCTTCGCAATCGCGTCACGCGGGTCGACGCCCTTCGGGCAGCGCTCGCTGCAGAAGTAGCAACGTGTGCACTCCCAGATCCCGTGCTCGCCGTTCAGCTTCTCGAGGCGCGCGAGCTTGTGGCCGTCGCGCGGATCGCCGACGAAGCGCATCGCCTTGGCAAGCGCCTGCGGGCCGATGAACATCGGATCGGCTTCCATCGCATTGCACTCGGACACACAGCAGCCGCAGTTGATGCAGAGCGCCTCCTTGTGAATCACGTTCATGCGCGACTGGCTGATCAGATGCTCCTTCGCGTCCGGCGGCTCCTCGTAGCCCGGCCGGAGGTACGGATCGACGGAGTTGAACTTCTGCCAGAACGGATCCATGTCGACGACGAGGTCCTTGACGATGGGGAGGTTCCCCATCGCCGAGATCACGGGCACGTGACCGGACTGCGCGATTTCGTACATCCGCGTCTTGCACGCGAGCACCGCCGCACCGTCCATGCGCATTCCGCACGAGCCGCAGATCATCATCCGGCAGCTCTTCCTGTACGCGAGCGTCCCGTCGTGTTGGTCCTTGACGATGTCGAGGCAGTCGAGCAGCGTCGCCTCTTCGGGCGCGGCGATCTCGTACTCCTGCAACTCCCGCTCACCCGTGGTCGAGTTGAAGCGCCAGACCTTCAGGCCGACCTGCATCAGTGGACCACCAACTCAGTACTTCCTTTCCATCGGGTCGTACTTCGTGTAGCGAACGTCCTTCCACGAGAGCTCCGGGCCGTCGTCGACCCAGCGCGAGATCGAATGCTTCATGAAGTTCTCGTCGTCGCGGTCGGGATAGTCGTACGGGCGCGCGTGCGCGCCGCGGCTCTCCTTGCGGGCGACACCGGCCTGCAACATGCACGCCGCGAGATCAAGCATGTTGCCGAGCTCGATCGCCTGTGTGAGATCGCTGTTGAAGACGTCGCCCTTGTCCTCGACGACCACGCCGCGCTGGTAGCGCTCGCGGAGCTCGGCGATGATCTCGATCTGGCTCGTCATCTGCTCCTCGCGGCGGAAGACGCCGAAGTTCTCGAGCATCGAAGTGCCGAGGTCGTTGCGAATCTGCCACGGCCGCTCCCCCGACGAGACGTCGAGCAGCGCCTTCAGCTCACGCTCGGCGTCCGCCTCGGCGCTCTCCGGCACGTCGATCGTCGTGTGCGAGAGCGCCCACTCGGCTGCCGCGCGGCCCGAGCGTCTCCCGAAGGTGATCGTCTCCATCAAAGAGTTGCCCCCGAGCCGGTTCGCGCCGTGCACCGACACGCACGCGACCTCCCCCGCGGCGTACAGACCGGTCAGCTCCGTCTCGCCGTCGTTGCCGGTCTCGACGCCGCCCATGTGGTAGTGCGCACCCGGGCGCACCGGCACCGGATCGTAGATCGGATCGACGCCTGCGAACGTCATCGAGAGCTCGCGCGAGCCCGGCAGCCTCTCGATGATCCGCTCGGCACCGAGGTGGCGCATGTCGAGCATCACCGAGCCGTTGATGCCGCGGCCCGCATCGATCTCGGTCTGCTCCGAGCGCGAGACGACGTCGCGTGAGGCGAGCTCCATCGCGTTCGGCGCATAGCGCTTCATGAACCGCTCGCCCTCGCTGTTGATCAGGTACGCGCCCTCGCCGCGGCAGCCTTCGGTGAGCAGGATCCCGGTCGGGTAGAGCGTGGTCGGATGGAACTGCATGAACTCCATGTCCTTGAGGGGAAGACCGAGGCGCAGTGCCATTGCGGCGCCGTCGCCGGTGCACGCGTACGCGTTCGTCGTCGTGCGATAGATGCGGCCCTGCCCGCCGGTCGCGAGCACGACCGTCTTGCCGCCGACCGTCTTGACGCCGCCGTGCAGGAGGTCCCAGCAGATGACGCCCTGGCAGCGGCCGTCGTTCTCGACCAGCTTCCACGCGAAATACTCCTCGTACACGGTGATGTCGCGCTTCACGAGCTGCTCGTAGAGGACCTGGATCAGCACGTGACCCGTGATGTCGGCCGCGTAAACGGTGCGAGGCGAGCCTGCGGCGCCGAACGGGCGCTGCGCGAGCTTCCCGTCGTCGCGCCGCGAGAAGAACGCCCCCCAGTGCTCCAACTGATAGATGTCGCCCGGCGCCTCGCGGGTGAAGATCTCGATCGCATCCTGGTCGCCCAGATAGTCGGATCCCTTCACCGTGTCGAACGCGTGGATGTCCGGCGAATCCTCGGCGGCGTTGCCGAGAGCCGCGTTGATGCCGCCTTCCGCCGCGCCGGAGTGGCTTCGGGTCGGATGGAGCTTCGAGATCACCCCGACGTTGGCGCCGGCGTCGTGTGCCTCGATGGCTGCGCGCATGCCGGCGCAGCCGGCGCCGACGACCAGGACGTCGTGGGTTGCATCCACGTGAAGGGACGCTACCGAAGAACCCGCAGCAGCCGAGCGAGAAGCGAAGGCGCGGCGGGCTTCGCCCGCGCGGCGCGCTCGCGCTCGAGATCCGCCTGCGCCCAGGCGCGCTCGCGCATACGCCGGGTGGCGTAGCGAGGCTTCCAGATCACCGGACGCGGCATCAGGCAGCCTCGCTGTGGACTATCCACAGAGGTCCGTCGGCGCAGTCGAGCCGCTCGGCGCCCTCGACTTCGATCAGGCTGGTGCGCACGACCTTGACGCGGCCGCCGTCACGCTCGAGGAACGGGCCGAACTCACCGATCGGCGGCATGAAGCTCCAGGCGCGCACCTGGCGGTGCACGTCGGCAGCGGTGTTCGACGGATCGATCGTCCAGTACCCGTCCTCGAAGATGCTCTGGTAGTCGCCGCCCTCCTGGCGATCCCCACGGTCACCCCGCGCGAGGCGGTCGAAGACGATGGGAAGCAGCTCGGCGGCTTTCGGGCCGAATTGCTCGAACAGTGTCTGCTCGGTGTCGTCGTCGCGAAGCGGGATGGTCGTCTGCGCGAGCAGGTTCCCCGTGTCGAACCCGGCGTCCATCACGTGGTAGGTGAGCCCGATCTCGCTCTCCCCGTTCCGGACCGCCCAGGCGACGGGGAACGGCCCGCGGTAGCGAGGCAGGAGCGAGGGATGGCCGTTGACGATCCCGAGCCGCGGCACCGAGAGGGCGTCCGCTGGGATCAGCCACGGGAAGCCCGTGCAGAGCGCGAGATCGAGCTCGTAGCCGCGCAGCATCGGCGCGAGCGAGTGCTTCGTCGACGCGAACAGGACGTCGAGCTCGTCGGGGTCGTCGGCCACGTGCTCCGCCGCGAACGGCGTCGCCGGCAGGCCGGGTGCCCGCCGCCGCGGCGCGATCACCGCAACGGGCTGATGGCCGAGCGAGCGCAGGATCTGGGTGTATCCCTGGGCGACCGCAGGGAGCGCGGTGAGGAGCGCGACGCGCCAGCTTGGCGCGGTCGCCATCAGATCGTCGGGCCTGCAGCGCGAATCGATTCGTCGACGTCGGTGAACCGCTTGGCGAAGTTGTCGACGAACATCGCGGCGAGCTCCCTCGCCTTTCGGTCGTACAGCGCCGGGTCGCGCCACGTCGACCGCGGGTCGAGAAGCTTGGGGTCGACGCCGGGCACGCGGACCGGCACGTCGAAGCCGAAGACCTCGTCGATTCGCAGTTCGACGCGGTCGAGCTTGCCCGACAGCGCCGCGCGCAGCATCGTCCGTGTGGCCTGGATTGGCATCCGTTGGCCTTCGCCGAACGGCCCGCCGGTCCAGCCGGTGTTGACGAGCCAGACGTCGGCCGCATGGGCGTCGAGCTTGTCGCCGAGCATGTGCGCATAGACCGCCGGAGGCTGCGGCAGGAACGGCTGTGCGAAGCAGGTCGAGAACGTCGGCTGCGGCTCGGTGACGCCGATCTCCGTGCCTGCGAGCTTCGCGGTAAAGCCCGACAGGAAGTAGTAGAGCGCCTGCTCGCGCGACAGCCTGGCGATCGGCGGCAGGATCCCGAAAGCGTCGGCGGTGAGAAAGATCACCGAGTTCGGATGGCCTGCCTGCTTCGCGTGCAGGGCGTGGCCGATCTGCTCGAGCTTGTACGCGGCACGCGTGTTCTCGGTCTTCGAATCGTCGTCGAGGTCGAGTCTGCCGAGATCGTCGATCGTGACGTTCTCGAGGATCGTGCCGAAGGTGCGCGTCGTGCGGAAGATCTCCGGCTCTGCCACGGGGGAGAGGCGGATCACCTTCGCGTAGCAACCGCCCTCGATGTTGAAGACACCACTGTCTCCCCACCCGTGCTCGTCGTCGCCGATCAGCGATCGCTCCGGGTCGGCCGACAGGGTCGTCTTGCCGGTGCCCGAGAGCCCGAAGAAGACCGCCACGTGACCGTCCTCGTCGACGTTCGCCGAGCAGTGCATCGGGAAGATGCCCTCGAGCGGCAGCCGATCGTTCATCACGGTGAAGATCGACTTCTTGATCTCTCCGGCGTAGTACGTGCCGCCGACGAGCAGCTCGGTGCGCCCCGGGTGCAGGACGACGAAGGTGCCGGTGCGCGTGCCGTCCTCGGCGGGATCCGCCTCGAGATCGGGAGTGTGCAGCACGACCGCCTGCGGCACGAACGTCAGGTGCTCCTCGGGATGGAGATCGATGAACATCGTCCGCGCGAACAGAGCGTGGTAGGGATGCGCGGTGATCACGCGCACTCCGAGACGATGCGCCGGGTCGGCGCCTGCCCACGCGTCGACGACGTACAGCGCCTCGGCCGACGCGAGCTGCGAGGCGACCTTCTCGCGCAGTCCGTCGTAGTGCTCCTCGGAGAGCCTCTGATTCACGTCGCCCCACCAGATGCGACCCGTCGAGGACTCCTCGTCGACCAGGAACTTGTCCTGAGGCGAACGGCCGGTGAACGAGCCGGTGTCGACGACGAGCGGTCCACCCTCCGCCAGCTTCCCGTCGCCGCGCTGCAGCGCGTGCGTGTAGAGCAGAGGCGTGGTCGGATTTCGATAGACGGCGCCGGACGCGTCGATCCCGTGCTCGGTGAGATCCACGCGGCCGGGGAGCTCGGTAGCTGTCATCCGGAGCATCTCCTTGAAGGTGTCGGCCAGAGATCTGTCATGACACTGTCGGCGCCGCGCGGAGGGGCCGCCGAACGGCTGCATGGTACGGACTTCAGCCGTCCGGCGGCAGGATATATCCGCTCGCGCTACGAGGGCGCGACGGCCCGCGCCCGCCTGCTCTCGAGCGCGACGAAGTCACGCTCGCCCGCACCGGTGTAGATCTGGCGCGGCCGTGCGATCTTCTGCTCCGGGTCCTGGACGCCTTCGAGCCACTGTGCGAGCCAGCCCGCCGTCCGCGGGATCGCGAACATGACGGGGAAGAGCGCCGTCGGCAGTCCAAGCGCCTGGTAGATCAGGCCGGAGTAGAAGTCGACGTTCGGATAGAGCTTGCGCGAGACGAAGTACTCGTCCTCGAGCGCGATCTTCTCGAGCTCGAGCGCGATATCGAGCAGCCTGTTGCGACCGGTCACCTGGAAGACGTCGTCCGCGGTTTGCTTGATGATCCGCGCCCGCGGGTCGTAGTTCTTGTAGACCCGGTGGCCGAAGCCCATCAGCCGACCTTCTCCGGCTTTGACCCGCTCGATGAACCCGGGAACGTTCTTGACGCCGCCGATCTCCTCGAGCATGCGGAGCACGGCCTCGTTCGCTCCGCCGTGGAGCGGGCCGAAAAGGGCAGCCGCCGCGCCGGCGAGGGCGACATACGGATCTGCCTTCGACGAGCCGATCGACCGCATCACGTTCGCGCTGCAGTTCTGCTCGTGGTCGGCGTGCAGGATGAAGAGCACCTCGAGCGCGCGCTCGAGCTCGGGCTCAGCGTGGTACTGCGTCTCGCCCATGCGGAACATCATCGAAAGGAAGTTCGCAGCAAAGCCGAGATCGTTGTCCGGGTACACGTACGGCAGTCCCTTCGAATGGCGGTACGACCACGCGGCGATCGTCGGCACCTTCGCGATCAGGCGGACCGCCTGCTGCATCCGAACGGCGTGGTCGTCGACGTTCTGCGCCTCCGGGTAGAACGTCGAGAGCGCAGCGGTCACGCTGACGAGCATCCCCATCGGGTGGGCGTCGTAGCGGAAGCCCTCCATCAGGCGCTTCACGTTCTCGTGCAGGTACGTGTGCATGGTGATGTCGTGCGCCCAGTGCGCGAGCTCTTCCTGTGTCGGGAGCTCTCCGTGGATCAGGAGGTACGCGACCTCGAGATAGGTGGCGCGCTCTGCGAGCTGCTCGATCGGGTAGCCGCGGTAGCGGAGGATGCCGACGTCCCCGTCGATGTACGTGATCGAGCTCCGCACCGAAGCCGTGTTGAGAAAGGCCGGGTCGTAGCTGACAAGGCCCGCAGCCTTGAGCGCGGTCGCGTGGATCGCGTCGTCTTCGATCGGCGCCTCGAAGCTCTGCGCGCTGCGCTCGTCGGTGAACCTCAGAATCTCGGGCATGACCCGCTCCTCCTTCTTGGGGATTCGCGCAGATTCGCCGCCGTTCGCGTCCCGATCATCAGCGCCCGCGCCGATTCGACACCGCAAGAACTACGGAGGCTGGGGGCCTGTGGATTGTTTGTGACACTTCCGTAACGTCGTTTGGCGCAGGGACTGGTCTCTACCAGGCGAGTCCGGAGGATGGAGCTCGAACCTCCGCGTCTCCCCACTCTGACGGGCTGTACGAGGGACGGACGTCGGCTCGGTTCGGCCGGACGTGTGCGGGCCGGACCGTCGTTTGGCGAAGGGACTGGTCTCGACCAGGCGAGCCCGGAGAAGGCGCTAGATCTGCCAGTCGCCGCCGCGCAGCACCGGCACTCGCTCGCCCGCGTCGGTGACGCCGTCGACGTCGAGCTCGGGCGAGCCGATCATGAAATCGACGTGCGTGCCGGACGTGTTCACACGCTCGGCGACGGCCCCGTCGACGAGGAACGGGAACCCGCTTCCGAACGCGATGTGGCTGGCGGCGTTCTCGTCGAGCAAGGTATTGAAGAACACCGTGTCGAGCGGCCCGATGCGGCCCTGACGATCGACGAGCGCAAGCTCCCCGAGCCTCAGCGCGCCCTCGTCGATTGCGAGTTGCGAGCGGAGCGCCTCAACGTTCTCGTCCGCATCGATCTCTACAGCGACACCAGCTTCGAAGCGGACACGCAGCCCGCGGATGATCGTGCCGTCGCGCAGAACCAGCGGTTTCGTCGACGTGACATGCCCCTCGGTGCGAAGCGGATCGGGCGTCGTGAAGACCTCCTCGGTCGGCAGGTTCGGCAAGTGACGCAGCCCGCCGGCCGTCGTGAATTCGGCCGCCCACCAGGTGTGCGTCGGGAGCATCCCGACCGTCAGCTCCGTGCCCGGACCGCGCAGCTCGAATGCATCGAAGCGTCGCTCCGCGAGCCGCCTCGCCGAGTCGTTCAGTACCTCGATGCGGTCCTCCCACGCCTGTCCCGCATCGGGCTCGTCGAGCCGCAACACGTGCTCGAGGTCGTGCCACAACTTCTCGTATGCATCGTCGGCGGGCAGATCCGGGTAGACGAGCTTGGCCCACTCCCGATGGGGGCTCGGGGCGATGCACCAATTGGTCGAGCGGTCCGCAACGATCTTGGCGAGCTCCTTGACGCGCGGAAGCATGTCCTTGCCTGCAAGATGCATATCGAGCCCGTCGAGCGCGTTCGGCGCGACGACGCCGGCAAGCGTGACGCGGCCGCCGTGCTCCTCTGCGTGCGAGAGCATCCTTCGTCCGTACCACTCGGGAACAAACTCGAGCGTCGAGGGATCTGCGTGCTCGATGCGCGCGCGCTTGATCCACGGATCGAAGTAGTCGACGTCGACGAACTTGGCGCCGCGGTCGTAGGCCACCGCCGCAACGGCCCGCGCCATCTCCTCCTGGCCGATCTCGCCGGTGACCATGACGATCTGACCGGGTTGGATGTTCGCGCCGTGAACCGCGAGCTGTGCGAGCCGTGTCCAGCGATCCGCCATCGGGCAGGCGATCCTATATCTCGCGGCGAACATCGGGGGCATGACCCTGGAGTCCGCGACCGAGCGATTCCTCGCCTCCGCAGGCATCAGCGACGGCACTCGCCGTGTCTATGCCGCCGACTTGGAGGAGTTCGCCCGCTGGTTCGGGCCCGACAGCCCGCTCGAGGACGTCGACGTCAGAGTCCTCGCCGACTGGGTCACCGAGCTCGGCCGCACGCGTCCGGGCGGCCGCCTCGCGCCGGCGACGATCGGTCGGAAGCTCACTGCTGTGCGCTCGCTCGTCCGCTACGCACTCGGCCCCGACCGCGTGCCGGACGGCTCCTTCGCGCCGAAGCGCCCACGCCGGCTGCCCGACGCGCCGAAGCAGGGCGAGGTCGAGAGCATCGTCGACGCTCTGGACGGCGATGGACCGCTCGCGCTCCGCAACCGGGCACTCGTCGAGCTCGTCTACTCCGCCGGCCTGCGGAGCGCCGAGGCCGTCGGGCTCGACCTCGGCGACGTCGACTTCGAGCAGGAGCTCGTGCACGTTCGCTTGGGCAAAGGCGGCAAGGATCGCGTGGTCCCGCTGGGCGAGGAAGCCGGCAGCCTCGTCGCGCGCTACCTGCGCGAGTCGCGCCCGCAGCTCGCAGCCGGCGCAGAGAATGCGCTCTTCCTGTCGACGCGCGGGCGGCGACTCGACACGTCGACGTTGCGACGCCTCGTCCCCCACCCCCACCGGCTCCGGCACGCATTCGCCACGCACCTGCTCGAGGGCGGCGCCGACTTGCGGACGATCCAGGAGCTGCTCGGACACTCGTCCCTCTCCACCACCCAGATGTACAGCCACGTCGATGCCAAGCGACTGCGAAAGGTCTATGACCACTCCCACCCGAGATCCTGAAGCTCGCGACCCCGCACTCGACGGCTTCCTCGCGCTGCTCGCGGCGCAGCGCTCACCGCGGACGGTCGACGCATACCGCCGTGACCTGAAAGCGCTCGCTGCCTACCTCGGCAAGCCGGTCGGCGAGGCGACGCTCGAGGAGCTCGAGCGCTACGTCGCCCAACTCCGAGCGGACGGCCTCGCCGGCTCGACGATCGCCAGGCGCACTGCTTCGGCGCGAAGCTTCTTCCGCCACCAGCAGCTGCTCGGCGCACGTGGCGACAACCCGGCCGCGGCGGTCGCACTGCCGCGCCGCGCGAAGACGCTCCCGAAGACGCTCTCTCCAGGCGAGGCCGAGCGGTTGATCCAGGCTGCCGCCGGGACCCAACCACGCTCGTTGCGCGATCAGGCACTCGTCGAGCTCCTCTACGGCGCCGGCCTGCGCGTCTCGGAGGCAGTCGGGCTCGACCGGGCCGGGGTCGATCTCGACGACCGTCTCGTCCGCGTGATCGGCAAGGGAGGCAAGGAACGGGTGGTGCCGATCGGCCGGCCGGCCGCCGATGCGCTCCGCCGCTATCTCGCTCGTGGGCGCCCGTTCCTCGATTCGCGCCACCGTCCGGAGCTGTTTCTGAACGCCCGTGGCGGGGCGCTGACCCGCGCAGGCGCGTTCTTGATCCTGCGCAGGCTGGCCGAGCAGGCGGGGCTCGACCCGAAGCGAGTCCACCCACACCTCCTGCGCCACTCGTTCGCAACCCACTTGCTGGAGGGTGGCGCCGACCTCAGATCCGTCCAGGAGATGCTGGGGCACGCGGATCTCTCGACGACCGAGCTCTACACGCACGTCACCGACCGGCGGCGTCGCGAGCTCTACTTCAGCGCTCACCCTCACGCTCGCAAGCGCTAGAGGTGCGCGCTATTTCGCGCTCTTGCGGCGCAGCCCCTGTGCAACCTTCGCGGCAGCCTCGCGCAGCTCGCGAGGCTGTTCGTCGTCCTCGCCGAGCGACGTCAGGATCTGGATCGTGTTCGGTCGCGGTGAGCCGTTCTTCAGGGCGACGACCGCGAGCCGCCTCACCGCTTCGTTCCCGTCGTGGGTGACCAACTCGTGCAGCAGCGGCCGAACGTCGTTGACATCACCCGGATGGTCGCGCGAGAGCTTCTCCAACGCGAGCAGCGCCGACCCGCGCACCGCGGGGCTTTCGTCCTCCAGCCCGCGTCGTAGGAGCTCCTTCTTCGTGCGGAACCTGAACTGGCCGATCGCGCGGTAGGCGATCGCACGGTCCCGGAAGTCCGCCCCACGCGCCGAGGCTTCGAGCAGCTCGTCCCAGTCCGCGCGGAGCTTCGCGAGCTGACGCTCGTCACCCGCCTCGGCGAGCTCGTCGGCTTGGGCGGCGGCCTCGGCGAGCGTCACTAGGTGACGTCGGAAACCGGCCGCGGCGGCGGACCGACATACCGCGCACCTGGTCGGATCAGGCGACCTGTGCGCTTCTGCTCGAGGATGTGCGCGGACCAGCCGGCGACGCGAGCGCAGCCGAACATGGCGGGCGTCAATTCGGCCGGTATCTCGGCGATGTCGAGCACGACCGCGGCCCAGTACTCGACGTTCGTCTCGAGCTGGCGATCGGGAGACTTCTCACGCAGGACCTTCAGCGCCGCCTCTTCGAGCGCGGCAGCCACTTCGACCCGCGGGGAGCCGAGCTCCATGGCGGTTCGCTTCAGCACCGTCGCACGCGGGTCGTAGGCGCGGTAGACGCGATGCCCGAAGCCCATGATCCGCTCGCCGCGGTCGAGCATGTCCCGGACGTAGCGCTCGGGGTCGCCGGCCTTCGCGGCCCCGTCGATCATCGGCAGGACGCGCGCCGGGGCGCCACCGTGCAGCGGGCCTGACAGCGTGCCGACCGCGGACGACATCGCGGCCGCGCAGTCGGCGCCGGTGGAGGCGGCGATGCGCGCGGTGAACGTCGACGCGTTGAGGCCGTGCTCGGCGGCGGAGATCCAATACGTGTCGAGCGCAGTGACTGCCCGCGGGTCGGCTTCGCCGCGCCAGCGGATCAAGAACTTCGCCGCGGCATTCTCGCCCTGCTCGATCTCCGACTCCGGGACAGCAGGCTGCTTGCCGCGCGCCGCCTGGGCGACGATTGTCAGCGTTGCGGACGAGAGGCGGGCCAGATCGTCACGTGCCTGCTTGTCGTCGATGTCGACGAGCTTCTGCATGCCCCACTTCGGGCCGAGCGTTGCGAGTGCCGCCTGCAGGTCGGCGGGCACGGAGCCGCTGGGATCCTGAAGATGGATCGCCTCGGTGGGCGGCAGCGGCGAGTGGAGATTCTCGTCGACGAGCAGCCCCCACACGTTCTCGAACGGGTAGCGACCGACCAGCTCCTCGATGTCGACACCGCGGTAACGAAGTGAACCGCCGTCCCTGTCGGGCTCGGCGATCTCGGTCTCGAACGCAATGACGCCCTCGAGGCCGGGCCGAAAGTCGCTGGTCGCGCTCATCGGCCGCGAACGGTACACAAGGTGAAACGAGCGGTGGACGGCGAACTGCCGACGGTCCCTCGGCTATGTATACGCTGGCCCGCGGCAATGGCGCACCGTGTCACCCTCATTCCCGGCGACGGGACAGGCCCCGAGCTGACGGAGGCAACCCGCCGCGTGCTCGAGGCGACGGGCGTCGAGTTCGACTGGGATGTCCGCCAGGCCGGCGTCGATGTGATGGAGGAGGCCGGCACGCCGCTCCCCGACGAGACGCTTGCCTCGGTGAAAGCGAACCGAGTCGCCCTCAAGGGGCCGATCACGACGCCGATCGGCACCGGGTTCCGCTCGGTCAACGTCGCGCTTCGCCACGAGCTCGGCCTCTACGCGTGCCTGCGGCCGTGCAAGACCTTCGAAGGCGTGCGCTCGCGTTACGACCACGTCGATCTCGTCATCGTGCGGGAGAACACCGAAGACCTCTACGCCGGGATCGAGTACGAAGCGGGAACCCCCGAGGCGGAAGAGGTGATCGCAGCGCTCAACAAGCTGCAGTCGAAGCAGATCGCGGCCGGCTCGGGAATCTCCGTGAAGCCGATCAGCCGTGCAGGCTCCGAGCGAATCATCCGCTTCGCATTCGAGTACGCGCGCGACCACGACCGCAAGCGCGTCTCCTGCGTGACGAAGGCGAACATCATGAAGTTCACCGACGGGCTCTTCCTCGACGTCTTCCGCGAGGTCGCGAAGGACTTTCCGGAGATCGAGCCGTGGGAGAACCTCGTGGATGCGACCTGCATGGGTCTCGTTCAGCGCCCGGAAGAGTTCGACGTGCTCGTGTTGCCGAATCTGTACGGCGACATTCTCAGCGACCTCACCGCCGGCCTCGTCGGCGGGCTGGGCGTCGCACCGGGCGCAAACATCGGGCCCGACGTCGCAGTCTTCGAGGCGACGCACGGATCGGCGCCGAAATACAAGGGCCAGAACAAGGTCAACCCGACCGCGATGATCCTGTCGGGCCAGTTGATGCTCGATCATCTCGGCGAGCGGGACGCAGCGCGACGCCTCGAGGAGGCGGTCGCCGACGTGATCCGCGAAGGCGAGAAGGTCACCTACGACATGAAGGCGTCCCGCGACGACCCGACCGCGGTCGGGACGAGCGAGTACGCGGACGCGATCATCGAGAAACTGCACGCGTAAGCGGAGGAGGCTGGACAGTGAGCAAGAGGCGGAAGATCACCGTGGTCGGTGCGGGGAACGTTGGCGCGACATGTGCGCAGGTCTTGGCGCAGCGCGACTACGCCGACATCGTCCTCGTCGACATCAAGGAAGGACTGCCGCAGGGGAAGGCGCTCGACATCAACCAGATGGGAGCCGTGCTCGGTTACGAACCGAATGTCACCGGGTCGAACGACTACACGCCGACGGCCGGCTCCGACGTCGTCGTGATCACTGCCGGTCTTCCACGCTCGCCCGGCATGAGCCGCGACGATCTCGTGCAGACGAACGAGAAGATCGTCAAGGACGTGACGGAGAAGGTGGTCGCGCAAAGTCCCGACACGATCCTGATCGTGGTCTCGAACCCGCTGGATGCCATGTGCCACGTCGCGAAGAACGTCTCGGGGTTTCCCAAGGAGCGTGTCTTCGGCCAGGCGGGAATCCTCGACACCGCGCGGCTGCAGACGTTCATCTCCTGGGAGACCGGCGCGTCGATCAAGGACGTGAGTGCTGTCGTGCTCGGCGGCCACGGTGACCAGATGGTCTCCGTCATCTCGGCGACCACGGTCGGCGGCGTGCCGATCCGCAAGCTCGTTTCGGAGGAGAAGATCGCCGCGATGGTCGAGCGCACCGCGAAGGGCGGCGGCGAGGTCGTGCAATTGCTCGGTACGTCCGCCTGGTACGCACCCGGAGCTGCGGCCGCCCAGATGGTCGACTCGATCATGCTCGACGAGAGGCGCGTGCTGCCATGCACGGCGTTCCTCGAAGGTGAGTACGGCATCGACGGGCTGTACATGGGAGTACCGGTGAAGCTCGGCTCGGGCGGGATCGAGCAGATCCTCGAGGTGGAGCTCGACTCCGCCGAGAAGGAGGCACTCGGCAAGAGCGCCGGTGCCGTGCGGGACGTCGTCTCCGTGCTCACGACGTAACTCCGCAGCCTGCAGGCGTTCGATCCACCTGGCCGACGGATACACCCTTTGGCCGATACTTCCACGTAGGCCGGCGCCGTAGCCTGACGACATGCAGGCACTCGAAAACTCCTCAGGAATCACGGATCGCCAGCGCCAGGTCGTCGAGTTGATCGCACAGGGCCTGTCCAACGACGAGGTCGGTGTCGAGCTCGGCATCTCTCCCCGGACCGCGAAGGCGCATTGCGATGTTCTCCGGCAGAAGCTCGGGGTTCCACGGAGACGGCAGATCCCCGTCGCCTTCCGTTTGCTCACGGGCGAAGACCCGCTGGCGAACCGCCTGGAGTCGGCGCGAGCCGACAACGGGGGCTGACGGCGAAGCGGCGTCCGTGGCGAGTCCCTCCGCCGCGGACGCCCCAGCCCCTTTGCATTTCTGGACGAGAGGCGTAGCGTTCCCGGCGGCAGACGGCACGCCTCTGAACTAGGGCAGGCAGGCATGACCGCGAGCACGAGACAACCGACGCCAGTCCGTCACGAGCGCCGCATCATCGAGCGGCCGCGACTGATCAAGATGCTCGACGAGTGCGAGGCGCGAGTGATTCTGCTGCTCGCCCCTGCCGGCTACGGCAAGACCACACTCGCCCGCCAGTGGGCCAAGACACTCAACGGCGCGATCTGGGTGACACTCACCCCGGCGCACCGGGACGTCGTCCGCTTCGCCGAGGACATCGCAGCTGGCATCGACATCCTGGGCGGGAGTAGCTTCCCGATTCGTCGGCGAATACCTCCGCGCACGAGGCAATCCGCAGCGGGCGGCGCGAGACCTCGGGAGTGCACTTGAAGAACACCTTGACAACGCGAGAGCCCAATGGCTGGTCCTCGACGACTACCACGAAGTCAATGAGGTACCCGAGGTCGCAGAGTTGATCTCCGTAATCGAGGACCACTCGATGGTCCGCATCCTCGTGGCGTCCCGCGTACGACCAGTCTGGATTCCTCATCGGCGCGTTCTCTATCGAGAGGCAGAACAAATCGGCCGAAGCGACTTGGCGATGGACGAGGTTGAAACAAAGCTCATGATTGGGCCGCGATCGGATCTCGACGCCTTGGTGACTCATGCGGAGGGATGGCCCGCTGTGTTGGCGCTCGCGGTTGGCACTGGCCGGATCCGACTTCCAGGCGGCGCCCTGCCAGCTGAGCTCTACGCATTCATCGCAGAGGAGCTCTTTCAGTCAGTACCCGACGCGATGCAGCAACAGCTGTTGCGATTGGCGATCGCCCCGGAGGTCACCGAAAACGACATGCCTGAGCTGTTCGGGGACGATGCCGCCGGTGTCATCCAACAAGCGCGCGATGTCGGGTTCCTATCGACCGACAAAGCCACGGAGCTACACCCGCTTGTTCGCGACTTTCTGCTGCGGAAGCTCACAGGAGATCGTCAGGGTCTCGTCCGCACTGCGGTGTTGAACTGCGTCGAGCGGCGATGCTGGGATCGAGCCTTCGAGCTCGTTCTACGTTTCGAACTGGTGGATCTGGTCGAGCCGGTGCTTGAAGAGGCATATCGGCCACTTGCTCGCTGCGGTCATCTCGAAACACTCTCGACGTTCGCCACCGGCGCACGCTCGCTCTTCTCTTCCTCGACCTGCCCCGCGATCATCGACCTAGTAGATGCGGAAGTCGCCAGCCGCGACGGTGCATATCCGCTCGCCGTCGGCCTCGCGACCCGAGTGCGGTCCCGTCTCCTACCCGGACACATTCTCGCGTCGCAAGCGAGTGCGATCGTTGGGCGGTGCGCATTCTCCCAAGCCGACCTTGAGGTCGCTGAATCCGCATTCCGTACTGCACACGAGACGGCGAGTGACGACCAGGACGAAGCAGAGGCGCTCTACGGATGGGCACTCACCTCGATTCAAGGTGAGATCGGTGACCCTGCGCCAGTACTTGAACAACTGGCGCACCGTCGCCGTGCCTCAGCGCTCGACCTGGTTCGGTGGGGTTCCGTCGAGGTCGCGCGACGGCGCTTTAGCGAAGGCCTTGCGAAACCCCTTGCCCTTGAAGAGTCGATCCATGCGTTAGCTGGCCTCGAAGACCCGCGCGCACGAAGCTCACTCACCTTTTCCCTCGCCTACGTATTTGCGCTGATGAGCAACTATCAAGAGGCGCTCGAGCTAGCCTCAGAAGCCCAGGCAGATGTCGAGGCATTCGACCTGGAATTTGCCCGCCCGTACAGCAACTCGAACCTCGCCTTCATCTACATGGGACTTCGCCGATTCGGAGCAGCAGAAGGCTGCCTCCAGCTGGTCGAAGACGCAAGCAGCCAGCGTCCGACGGGCAGTCACATCCTTAACGCGCGCATCCTTCGGTGTCGGATGGCCCTTCAAACAGGGGAACTGGACCGAGCCCGCCAGCTAGTTGAGAAGCCGGCGAACGAAGTAACGATCCCGTCGCTGCACGGCGAGTTCCTCGCGACTCAAGCTCTGGCGCACGCGGTGACTGGCAACCGAACTGAAGCGAGTGCCTTGGCGACGGCGGCGAGCAAGCGCAGTAGAGCAGTTGAGGTACAAGTCATGGCAACCGCCGCACGGGCGGTCGGTGCAACTGAGAAAGATCGAGAGGCTGCGTGCGGCGCACTCTTTGATTGCGCCACGCGCTTCGGCACGTGGGATCCAGTTGTAACCGCGCTCCGCTGCTCACGGAGCTTCAGCGACGTAGCAGCTAGCCTCCCAAACCTGCGTTCAGCACTTGAGACGCCTTTACGAACGCTCAAACGATCTTGCGATTGCACGACGAGCCGGAATTCGCTGGCGCTCGCACAGATCGCCTGCGGAATTACTCACACCTCGTGAGCGAGAGGTCATCGGACTGTTGGCTCGCGGGTTCCGCAATCGAGACATCGCCAACGCTTTGGTCATCTCTGAGTCCACGACCAAAGTTCACGTTCGGCACATTCTCGAGAAGATGGGTGTCCGAACACGGGCCGAGGCGATCTCACGATTCAATCTGTTCTCGGCCTAGGCAGAGAGCGCAGCATCCGCCACGGGTGCTTCGCTCAGCACTGGCTGCTCCTGCTCTTGCGTCGGACCTTCAACCAGGCTTGTCGGCAGCAGACTGAACTCGGGACCGCGGCCGGTGCGGTAATCCTCGTCGCCCCGGCGAGTATCGCCTCAAACGCAGCGACTACCGCCGTGTCGAACTGCGTCTCAACCGCCTGCGCGAGACGCAACCTGGCGACCCGACTCGGCATTGCGTCGCGGTACGGTCGATCGGACGTCATCGCGTTGTAGGCATCAGCGACTGCGATGATTCTTGAGAGCCCTGGTATCTGATCGCTGGCTAGCCGATCCGGATAGCCCTGACCGTCCACTCTCTCGTGATGGTGTCTCACGATTGCGGCGATCTCCGCATATGTGTCCACGTTCGCGAGAATCCGCTCACCGATCTCGGAGTGCTTTTGCATTTCGCGGCGCTCATCGAGGGTCAGCGCCCCAGGCTTCTCGAGCAGGCCTGCCGGAAGTCCGATCTTCCCAATGTCATGCACGAGACCGCAGAGATGTGCCAGATCCTCTTGGTCCTGCCCGAGGTCCATGCGCCGAGCAATGTCGCGTGCGTAGATAGCGACGGCAGCCGAGTGTCCAGCCGTGTACTGGTCGCGGGCATCCAGCGTGGCGATGAGTCCCTTCGCGAACGAGAGGTTCGCCGCACGCAGCTGATCGTTGGCGCCTTGAAGATCGGTCGCGAGTCGCTGCTGCTCTTGGTAAAGCAGGAACCACCGTTGAGCGGCCAGGGCAGGGGCGAAGAACAGCGGCAATGTCCACGCTGAAACGTCGGTGTATGCAAGTACGAGAATGGCGACCGCCGAGCTATAGAACGGGACAGACGCTGCGATTACCGGCAGTGAGTCTTTGGCGACGTCAATCCAGCCGCCGTGGCCACGCAGCCAGTAGGTGAAGGAGGCAAATCCAGCGTCAAGGACCTCGGCAACCAGAGCAGCTGCTGTTGCGGCAACGACCGTCTCACCAGCGCCACTTCCCATCACCATCGAGACGAGTGCAACGGCACCAGCAGCCAGGGCTCCTGTGATCGCCCTGCTCCCCATATACGCAATTCGCCCCGCCCACGGGAACGCGATGCTCAAGCCGGACGCGCCGAACACGATCATCGCTGCGAGTGGGCCAAACAAGACCGCGGCGAAGATCGTGGGCAGAAACGAAATCGAGACGGTCAAGTGACCTCGAAGCGTGATGCTTCCGCGTTCGGCGTACGCCGAGACGAACGCGAGACCGAGCACGACCACGGGGTTCGACAAGGGCGCCCCGAAGAGGATCAAGGTGGCGGCCAACCCGAGAGCAGCGGCGACAACCACAACGAGGTACGTCAGAACTGGGGCGCTGAGCCCAGCGAGTTCCGCACGGATCTTCAGGAATACTTGCGTATCCCCCAAATGGGTTATATCCTCCTTCATGCCGTCAGTCCAAACCAATACGGGGGATGTTTCATGAGCAAGTTCGCGAAGTTCGTGAAGAACGCCAAGGTCGCAGGGGGCTTCGCTTCCTGGTAGTCAGGCTTACGCAGTTAACTGGGTTCGACGCTCAGTGGCCTCACCCCTTCGGGGGACTTGTCCACAGGAGTGGAGAACTCGACGGGTAGTGTTTGGAAGGGCCGTCCACAGGGCGGCCCTTTCGTTTGCCGTCAGCCGATCAGGCCGCGCCGGAAGCCCACGGCGACCGCGTGGGCACGGCTTCGAGCCTGGAGCTTCGCGAGCAGGTGACGAACGTGGCTCTTCACGGTCTCCTCCGAGAGGAAGAGCTGGACGCCGATCTCCCGGTTCACGAGACCGTCCGAGATCAGCTGCAGCACCTCGAGCTCGCGAGCGGTGGGCTCCTGTTCGAGTTCACGTAGCGGCTGCTGGAAGGGGATGACCTCAGCTACGGAGGCATCACGGCGTGCCGCAACCGACTCGAACCGAGCCGAGTGCTCCCGGTAGCGAGTCAGGATCTCGTCGCGCTGAGCAGCGTCCATCGAGAGAGCTATCGGCGCGTTCCCACGGCAGCATTAGGACGTTTCCCCCCCAAAAGAGGGACGGGAGATCCCCGGCAGGAGCGATCTAGAGCCGAATCAGCCTGTGCCGGCGGGCGCGGAGGTCGAGCGGCTCCTCCTCCTCGACGACGCCGATCCCGTCGTCGCGGCCGGTCGAATGGAGAATTCGCCCTTCGCCGAGCCAGAAGGCGATGTGATCCGCCGGCTCGCCGTAGGTGATGAGGTCGCCGACGTCGAGCTCGGCGACGTCGACCCCGGCCAGCTCCTGCTGGTCGGCATCCCGCGGGACGAGCCGCCCGAGACGCCGATACGCCATGTGGACGAGCCCGGAGCAGTCGATGCCTCCTTCGGTCAGCCCGCCCCAGAGATACGGCGCACCCAGGTAGGACCGGGCGACGTCGAGAGGTGAGCCGCCGGCATCCGCCCGGAGCTCGCCGGGCCCGGCCTCGAGCGCCCCGTCACGCACCCAGCCCGGATAGCCGTACGCGGTGAGGACGCGAGCCCAGCCGTCGCGGCGCGCCTCGACGTAGAGCGGCTCGCCTCGGAGCGCCTGCGTCACCTGCTCCGCTTCGTCGTCCGGCTCCGCCCGCAACGCCGCGACCGCGACCCCGCACCTCATCGCGCTGCATCGGCCGATGCCCGCCGCTCGATCTTCTCCTCGAGCATCGCCTTCACCTCCGGCCAGTCGTCGTCGAGAACCGAGTACCAGGCGGAATCGCGAATCGAGTCGGGCAGGATCATGTGCTTGCGGAAGATGCCGTCGAAGCTCGCCCCGACCCCGAGCAGCGCCCCGCGGACGCGCAGATTCCGGGCATCCGTCTTGAACTCCACCCGCATCGCCCCCCACTCCTCGAAGGCGTTTCGCATCAACAGGTACTTCGTCTCGACATTCGCCCCCGTCCCCCACTGGGCCCGCTCGAGCCACGTCCAGCCGATCTCGAGACGCCTGTGGAGCGGCTCGACGTTCAGGTAGCGCGACGACCCGATCGGGTGGCCGTCGAGACAGACGACGAACGGCACCTCAGTCGGGCTCTCCAGCGCAAGGTCGAACCAGCGGTCGAAGCCGAACGAGTACAGATTCGTGTAGCGGTGGATCTCAGGGTCGCGCTCGGCCGCCTCCCTGAGCCCCTCCCGGTGGCGCTCCTCGATCGGCTCGACCCGCACGATCCGGCCGACGAGAGCGCCCGGCGGGCGAAGGTCGGGGCGATGCATGTTCATGAGTATCGCCGCACGGGCAAACCCGCGGTATTACCCTTGTGGACGAGGAATGACGAACCCGCCCGATTTCGAAGTGACCGCTGGGGGCGCAATCGCGCTGCAGCCCGTGGCCGTTGCGCGCAAGACACCCAGGCGGCTTTTCTGGGATCGCTTCAAGCAGGACAAGGCAGCGGTCGCCGGCGGCATCGTGGTGATCATCCTCGTCTTCATCGCCTTCTTCGGCGGGCCGATCGCATCCCGCGTCACGGGGCATCCGCAGAACACGACCTACAGCAACATGACGGACGCCTACGGGGTGCCGCTCGGGCCGAACTCCCAGTTCTGGTTCGGCGCCGACGCCGCAGGCCGCGATCTCTTCGTGCGCACGATGTACGGCGCACGCACGTCGCTCTTCGTCGGGATCGTCGCCTCCGGGTTCGCTGTGCTGATCGGGACGATCGTCGGCCTGACGGCCGGCTTCGCGGGCGGCTGGGTCGACTCGGGCCTCTCGCGTTTCGCAGACGTGTTGTTAGCCGTGCCGCAGATCCTGATCGCGGTCGGCATCGTCGCGGCGTGCTCGACCAGCAAGAACGGCTGCCTCGGCGGGCTGATCCAACCCGGCCTCACCGTCGTGATCGCTGTCATCACCCTGTTCTCCTGGTCCTATATCGCGCGCATAGTCCGCGGCTACACGCTCTCGCTGCGCGAGAAGGAGTTCGTGGAGTCGGCGCGCGCGGCGGGGGCGAGCAACCTGCGCATCCTCACCTCCGAGATCCTCCCCAACCTGATCGGTCCGCTGATCGTCTACACGACGCTCCTGATCCCGACCAACATCTTGTTCGAGGCAGCACTGTCCTACCTCGGACTCGGCGTACCCCCCGACCAGGCGTCCTGGGGAGGAATCCTCACGGACGCATCACAGCTGTACGACGTCGCCTGGTGGCTCATGCTCTTCCCGGGCGGCTTCCTCATCATCACGACCCTCGCGTTCAACCTCCTCGGTGACGGTCTTCGCGACGCCTTCGACGTCAGGTCCGAGCGGTGATGGGTCCTTCTTACCTGCCCCCCAGAAAGGAGAAGTCCCGCATGACGAAGTTCCTACGGCTCGCGCTCATGGCCGCGGCAGTTGTCGCGCTCGCGGCGCTCGCGGCCGGGTGCGGTTCAAGCAAGAAGTCGAGCTCGAGCACGACGACGACCTCCAGCACAGGCAAGTCCGTGGTCGGCTCGGGCACGTTCAGCAGCGGCACCCCGGCCAAGGGCGGCACCTACACGGTCGGTTGGGAGGCCTCGTTCGGCTTCACCAACAACTTCGATCCGACCGGCGAGTACCTCGGGAACGCCTGGGGCCTCTACACGAACCTGATGCTCCGCGCGCTCGTCGGGTACCGGCACCTGCCCGGCGCAGCCGGCAACGAGACGATCGGCGACCTCGCAACCGCTGTGCCGACGCCGACCGACAAGGGGCTCACGTACACGTACCACCTCCGGCCCGGCATCAAGTTCGGCCCGCCGGTCAACCGTGCGGTCACCTCACAGGACGTCGCCTATGCGATGAACCGGCTTGCCAACCCGAAGGACGGCGGCCAGTACTCCTTCTACTACACCGTGATCAAGGGCTGGAGCAACGTGGCGAACGGCAAGGCGACGACCGTCACCGGCATCTCGACGCCCGACAACTCGACGATCGTCTTCCACCTGACGAAGCCGACCGGCGACTTCAACCTCCGCATGTCGATGCCGGCGACGGCACCGATCCCGAGTGAGGTTGCAAAGTGCTTCGAGGGCAAGCCCGGCGACTATGGACGCGACGTCGTCTCGAACGGGCCGTACATGCTCCAAGGGGCAGGCTCGATCAACATCTCGTCCTGCTCGACCATCAAGCCGATGAGCGGGTATGACGGCGCGAACGGGAGCCACATCATCCTCGTCCGCAACCCGAACTACGACCAGTCGACCGACCAGTACCGGAAGAACTACATCGACACGTTCAAGTTCCTGGTGAACTCGAACGCCGATGACATCTTCGCGAAGGTGCAGTCGGGCGCATACCAGGACGAGGTGTCGAGCCCGGCGCCGAAGACGATCCGGCAATACGCGACCGACGCGACACTCAGGCCGCGCATGATCCCGAACGTCGGCGACCGCACCAACTACCTGTCGATGAACCTGACCCAGCCGCCCTTCGACGACATTCACGTCCGCAAGGCGATGAACTGGATCATGAACAAGGCACAGCTCCAGAAGGCCTGGGGCGGACCGATCCCGGGCTCGATCGCAACGCACATCGTGCCGCCGGTGATGTTCAACAACGGCCTGGCCGAGTACGACCCGTACTCGACTCCGAACGAGGCGGGCGACCTGGCCAAGGCACAGGCGGAGATGAAGCAGTCGAAGTACGACCCCGGCAAGACCGGCAAGTGCACGGCGTCGGCCTGCAAGGGCGTGCTCACGATCGCGGACACCCGCGGCGTGGACACTCGCATGGTCCCGATCATCGAGGCGGACGCTGCCAAGATCGGCCTCACGCTCACCGTCCGCGCGATCAACGGTGCATACCCGACGATCCAGACGCCCTCGAAGAACATCCCGCTCGCCGAGCGGCCGAGCTGGGGGAAGGACTACGCCGACCCCTACACGTTCTTCGCAGAGCTGTTCGACTCCAGCACGATCATCAAGTCCGGTAACACGAACTACGCGCTCGTCGGCGTGACGCCGGCGATCGCCAAGTCGGTCGGCGCCACGGGCACCCTCACGGGCATCCCGAGCGTCGACAGCCAGATCTCGTCCTGCGCCGGCAAGATCGGGACGGATCGCACGAACTGCTGGGAGGCTCTCGACAAGACGCTGATGCAGACCGTCGTGCCGTGGGTCCCCTACCTGTGGCCGAACAACGTGTTCATCATCGGCCCGAACGTCACGCACTGGAACTACGACCAGTTCTCCGACGGCCCGGCCTACTCGGCGGTAGCCGTCCAGTAGCAAGGAACCGGAACGAGGGGCGGGGCACCAGCCCCGCCCCTCCTCCAACACAAACAACACAACACACATGGCCTTCTACATCGCACGCAGACTTGTTTGGACACTCGTCGTGGTGGCGTGCGTACTCGCAATCACCTTCGCGGTGTTCTTCCTCCTCCCCGCGGGCGACCCGGCACTGCGGTTCGCCGGCAAGAACCCCACCGACGCCGAGCTCGCGCAGATCCATCACCGGCTCGGGCTCGACAAGCCGTTCTACGTGCAGTTCGGCAACTTCACCTGGCATTTCTTCACGGGCGACAGGTACGGCTGGCCCGGCCTCGGCTACACCTACGCGAGCGGCAGCTCGGTGAAGGCCCTGATCCAGGCGCGCGCACCTCGGACGCTGTTGCTGATCATGGGCGCCGCGATCATCTGGCTCGTGCTCGGCGTATCGATCGGCGTCCTCTCCGCAGTCAAGCGACGATCGGCGACCGACCGATTATCCATGGGCTTTGCGCTGTTCGGGATCTCGACACCGGTCTTCTGGCTCGGGCTGATGGCGCTCTACATCTTCTGGCGACAGCTCGGCTGGACGGGAGGGAGCGGCTACGTGTCGCCGGCCGACAGCGTCACCGGCTTCTTCTCGCACATGATCACGCCGTGGATCGTGCTGGCGCTGCTCTACGCCGCGTTCTACGCGCGCATGACGCGCAACAACCTGCTCGAGACGCTCGGCGAGGACTACATCAGGACCGCGCGGGCGAAAGGTCTGCCGGAGCGCACGGTCATCCTCAAGCACGGGCTGCGCGCCTCCCTGACGCCGATCGTCACCATGTTCGGCCTCGACATCGCGCTGCTCGTCGGCGGCGCGGTGATCACCGAGTCCGTGTTCAACCTGCAAGGGCTCGGGTACCTGGCGATCAACGACGCACTGCAGCAGGACCTTCCGGTCGTCCTCGGGGTGGTGCTCGTCGCATCGGTCGCGGTGGCGATCGCGAACCTGCTCGTCGACATTGCGTACGCGTTCATCGACCCCCGCGTCCGGTACGCCTAGCGAGGCCTCGCGCTTGTCGGAGCCCAGCGAGAGCGCCGCGGAGAGTGCGGGCGCAGGCGTCGCCGACGACGGAGCGCGCGACCCTCGGCAGCTGCTCGCGGTCCGTGGACTGACCGTTCGCTTCCCGACCTCCGACGGCGTCGTGCAGGCCGTCTCGGACGTCAGCTTCACTCTGTCCCGCGGCGAGACCCTCGGCGTGGTCGGCGAGTCCGGCTCCGGCAAGAGCGTCTCCAACCTCGCGATCATGGGTCTTCTGAACCAGCAGCGCACGGCGATCACCGGCG
Organism: uncultured Thermoleophilia bacterium; assembly: GCA_963821575.1. GTDB lineage: Bacteria > Actinomycetota > Thermoleophilia > Gaiellales > Gaiellaceae > PALSA-600. The sequence goes on along the minus strand of CAWGEJ010000004.1, from coordinate 245,551 downwards.
AGGTCGAGTTTCAGGGCCGCAACCTGCTCGCGTTGCCACCCGAAGACCTGCGAAGGATCCGCGGCAAGGACATCGCGATGGTCTTCCAGGATCCGTTCGCCTGCCTGCACCCGATGTACCGGGTCGGCGCACAGATCGCCGAAGCCGTGACCGCGCACTCCGATGTGAGCAAGAAGGTTGCCTGGGCGCGCGCCGTCGAGCTCCTCGGCCACGTCGGCATTCCCAACGCCGCGTCGCGCGCCCGCGACTACCCGCACCAGTTCTCGGGCGGGATGCGCCAGCGCGCGATGATCGCGATGGCCCTCGTCCACAACCCTTCGATCCTCATCTGCGACGAGCCCACGACGGCGCTCGACGTCACCGTGCAGGCTCAGATCCTCGAGCTGATCGAGACAGTGAAGCGGGAGTTCGACATCGGGGTGATCCTCGTCACGCACGACCTCGGCGTCGTCGCCGAGACCGCGAACTCCGTGATGGTCATGTACGCAGGCCGCATCATGGAGTACGGCCCCGCGGAGCAGATCTTCGAACGGCCGCAGCATCCATATGCCTGGGGCCTGCTCGACTCGATGCCGAGCGTCGAGAAGCGCCTGTCGGCACTCGTGCCGATCGAAGGCTCGCCGCCTTCGCTGCTGACGCCGCCGGACGGCTGTCCGTTCAACCCCCGCTGCCGCTACCGCTTCGAGCCGTGCCCGGTCGAGCGGCCGCCGCTCGTCGCACCTGCGCCCGGCGTCCATCCCGACGCGTGCCACCTGTCCTGGGAGGACAAGCAGCGCGAAGGCGCCAAGCGCTCGATCAACCGGCTCGGGGACGCCGCATGAGCACGAACGGCGCCGACAGCGCGGTCTCCGACAACCTGGTCGAGGTCGATCACCTGACCAAGCGCTTCGCGGTCAAGCAGGGCGTCTTCGCGCGGGGCTCCGCGGAGGTGCACGCCGTCGAGGACATCTCGTTCAACGTGCGCCGAGGCGAGACACTCGGCATTGTCGGCGAATCCGGCTGCGGGAAGTCGACGACGGCACGACTGATGCTGAGGCTGCTCGACCCGACTGCGGGGACGATTCGCTTCGACGGGCAGGACATCTCGAAGCTCTCACCCCGCGCGCTCCGGCCGTTGCGCCGCGAGATGCAGATGATCTTCCAGGATCCGTACTCCTCGCTGAACCCGCGCAAGACGGTCGGGCAGATCATCGGCGCCCCGTTCGAGATCCACCATGTGAAGGGCGGCAAGCAGCGTGTGCAGGACCTGCTCGAGACGGTCGGGCTGAACCCCGAGCACTACAACCGCTACCCGCACGAGTTCTCGGGCGGCCAGCGGCAGCGCATCGGCGTTGCGCGCGCACTCGCCCTCTCGCCGAAGCTGATCGTGTGCGACGAGCCCGTCTCCGCTCTCGACGTCTCGATCCAGGCGCAGATCCTGAACCTGCTCCGGACGCTGCAGAAGGACTTCAACCTCACCTACGTGTTCATCTCGCACGACCTGTCGGTGATCCGGCAGATCGCAGACCGCATCGCGGTGATGTACCTCGGCCGAATCGTCGAGATCGGGGACGGCGAGTCGATCTACGAGAGCCCCAAGCACCCGTACACCGCGGCGCTCCTCTCGGCGGTGCCGCGCCCGAGCGCGGCCGGCGGGCGCCAGCGGATCGTGCTCTCAGGCGATGTGCCGTCGCCCGTCGCCCCGCCGGCAGCCTGCGTCTTCCACCCGCGCTGCCCCCGCTTCCACGAGGGGCACTGCGATGTCGAGACGCCGCAACTGCGGGAGCTCGAGCCCCGTCACGAGGGGGCCTGCCACTACCCGCTCGAGCGCTGGCCGATGACCGAGAGCGAGATTCGCCAGGCCGAGGGCGCGACTCGCGACGACCGGCCGCAGCTCGAAGGCGCTGCCCACGACCCGGTGCCTGACACCGAGGTGCCAGACACCGCCTAGGAAGCTCTACGCTGCGAGGCCCGCGAGCTCGCGCAGTGCCGCAAGCCGCGAGAGCGCCTGGCCCTCGAGCTGGCGAACCCGCTCGCGCGTCAGGTCGAGCTCGTGGCCGATCGCCTCGAGCGTCCAGGGCTCGCCCTCGAAGCCGAACCGCAGCTCCAGGATCCGCCGCTCACGCTCGGGCAGCGCATCGAGCGCCTTGCGGATGTTCTGGCGGCGAAGCGACTCCTCGGCTTCGTCGAACGGGTCGGCTGCCTCGCGGTCCGCGAAGAGATCGCCGAGCTCGCCCTCATCGTCAGCGCCCACGGTCTGGTTCAGCGAGACGGAGGCGGACGCCGCGGAGAGTGCCTCCTCGACGTGCTGGAGCGGCAGGCCGGTCGCCTCCGCGAGCTCCTCCTTCGTCGGCTCGCGGCCGAGCTCGACTTCGAGCCTCCGCGCGGCACGCGACAGCTTCTGCTGGCGCTCGACGACGTGAACCGGGACCCGGATCGTGCGCGCATGATTCGCGACCGCGCGCTGAACCGACTGGCGGATCCACCAGGTCGCGTACGTCGAGAACTTGTAGCCGCGCCGCCAGTCGAACTTCTCGACCGCGCGGTTCAACCCGAGCGTCCCTTCCTGGATCAGATCGAGGAACGGCACGCCGAGCCCGCGGTACCCCTTGGCGATCGACACGACCAGGCGCAGGTTGGACTCGATCATGCGGCGCTTGGCGCGGACGTCGCCACGCTCGATCGCCTTCGCGAGCACGACCTCTTCGTGCGCGGTCAAAAGCTTGTGCTTGCCGACATCGGCGAGGAACAGCTGCAGGCTGTCGCCCGCGCCCGACGGTGCGTCGGCCTCGTAGATGACCGGCTCGGCCTGCGCCTTGGTGTTCTTCTCCTCCGTGACGGGCTCGCGCACCTCGAGGCCGATGCGCTCGAGCTCCTTCACGAGATCCGTGACTTCGGGCTCGCCGAGATCGTTCTCGACGGCGAACGCCTCCAGCTCGGCCGGTTCGATCCAGCCGCGCTCCTCGCCCGCCTCGAGAAGAGTGCGAGCGCTTTCGGTCTCAAGCAGTTCGTTCAGCTGGCTCTGAGTCAAGTCGGAATCGATGTCCTTTCGTTTCTGCGACCGGTCTTGCACACCTTCCCGCGCCAGGGTACCGCCCTTTCGAACGCACGCGGCGGCAAGGCGATTCCTTGCGGCGAGGTCTGATTATGGACGGTTTGGCCTCGCAAATGTTGTAAGGAGTGTTGCAGGTCGGTTACGACCGCTTCCGCGGGGTCTTCTTCCGCTTCGGAGCCGGGCCTCGCGCCCGCCGGTCCTGGAGGAGCTCGACCGCCCGCTCGTGGCTGATCGACTCGATCGAGTCGGCCGCCCGCAGGCTGGCATTGGTCTCCCCGTCCGTCACGTACGGCCCGAAGCGGCCCTCCTTGAGGACGATCGGCTTGCCGCTCGTCGGGTCGTCCCCGAGCTCCTTCAACGGCGGCGCCGCCGCGCGGCGCCCACGCTGCTTCGGCTCGGCCAGCTTGGCGAGCGCCTCCTCGAGGCTGATCGAGAAGAGCTGCTCCTCGCTGTCGAGCGACCGAGACTCCTTGCCCCGCTTCACGTAGGGGCCGTAGCGGCCGTTCGCGGCGAGCACCTCCTCACCGTCGAACTCCCCGAGCGAGCGGGGGAGCGTCAACAGCTTCAGAGCCTCGTCGAGCGTCACCGTCTCCGGCGACATCGTCTTGAACAGGGATGCGGTCCGCGGCTTCTCGTCGCCCTCGAGCACCTCGGTCACGTACGGCCCGTACCGTCCGGCTCGCACGGTGATCGCCCGCCCACTCTCCGGGTCGACGCCCAACTCGCGCTCCTGGCTGCCCTGGGCAAGGATCTCCTCCGCGCGGGCGGGAGTCAGCTCGTCGGGGGCGATGTCGGGCGGGAGCGTCTGCCGGTCGGTGCCGCGCTCGAGGTAGGGGCCGTACCTGCCGACCCGAACGACGATGTCGGTCCCCGGCAGCTCGACCGTGTTGATCTCGCGCGCGTCGATCTCGGCCAGCCGTCCCTCGACGAGCTCCTTCAGGCCGGCGTCGCCGTCCTCGCCGAAGTAGAAGCGCTGCAGCCACGCGGTCCGCGCTTCGTCGCCGGAGGCGATCTCGTCGAGGTCGTCCTCCATGCGGGCGGTGAACTCGTAGTCGACGAGCTGTGGGAAGTGGCTCTCGAGCAGCTTCACGACCGCGAACGCCAGGAACTCCGGGATGAGCGCCTGACCCTGCTTCCGAACGTAGCCGCGGTCGAGGATCGTGCCCATGATGGCGGCGTAGGTGGAGGGACGCCCGATCCCGCGCTCCTCGAGCGCCTTCACGAGGCTCGCCTCCGTGAACCGGGCCGGCGGCGACGTCGAGTGGCCGTCCGGCTCGAGCGCCGCCGCCGTGAGGGCGTCGCCCTGGCTGAGCGGCGGCAGGACCTTCTCCTCGGCGTCTCCGGACGGCTCGTCGCGTCCTTCCTCGTAGGCGAGCAGGAACCCCCGGAAGGTGATCACCGTGCCGGCCGTCGAGAACTCGGTGCTGCGTCCGTCAGCCGCTGAGGCTGCGATCCGAACCGACACGGTCTGACCGCGCGCGTCCTCCATCTGAGAGGCGACGGTGCGCTTCCAGATCAGGTCGTAGACGTTGAACTCCTCCGCCGACAGCTCCCTACGGACCTGATCCGGCGTGCGGAAACGGTCGCCTGCCGGGCGGATCGCCTCATGAGCCTCCTGCGCGTTCTTCACCTTGCGGTTGTACTGGCGCGGCTGCGCGGGCACCGAGTCGGCTCCATAGAGCTCGCGCGCCTGATCGCGCGCCGCGGCAAGCGCCGACTCGGACAGCGTCGTCGAGTCGGTGCGCATGTACGTGATGTAGCCGTTCTCGTACAGCCGCTGCGCGACACGCATCGTCTGCTGCGACGAGAGCCTCAGCTTGCGACTCGCCTCCTGCTGGAGCGTCGAAGTCATGAACGGAGCAGCAGGCCGGCGGGTGTACGGCTTCTCCTCGACCGAGGCGACCGTGAAGGCAGCGCCGCCAAGACCGTCTGCGAGCCCGCGCGCCTCGCCCTCCGTCAACTGAACTGCATCGGCTTGGCGCAGCTTCCCGTCCTGAGCGAAATCACGCCCCTGTGCGACGCGTCGGCCGTCGACGGCAGTGAGACGAGCAGTGAACCCTCCCGGCTCGAACGTCCCGACGATGTCCCAGTAGTCGGCGGCGACGAACCTCATCCGCTCGTGCTCCCGCTCGACGACGAGGCGCGTGGCAACGGACTGCACGCGTCCCGCGGACAGCCCCTGCATGATCTTCCGCCAGAGGACCGGTGAGACCTCGTACCCGTAGAGGCGATCGAGGATCCGCCGAGTCTCCTGGGCGTCGACGAGCCGGCTGTCGATCTCCCGTGTCTCGCCGAGCGCCCGCTCGATCGCGGGCCGAGTGATCTCGTGGAACACCATGCGCCGTACCGGCACCTTCGGGTCGAGCACCTCGCGCAGGTGCCAGGCGATCGCCTCGCCCTCGCGGTCTTCGTCCGTCGCGAGCAAGAGCTCGCTCGACACCTTGAGCTTCGCTTTCAGGTCGGAGACGACCTTTTTCTTGCGCGAGTCGACGACGTAGAGCGGCTCGAAGTCCTTCTCGACGTTCACCCCGAGCCGGGCCCAGCTCTCCCCTTTGAGCTTGGCGGGGATCTCCGAGGCGTTGTTCGGCAGGTCGCGGATGTGGCCGATCGACGACTCGACGAGGTACTCGGAGCCCAGATAGCCCGCGATGGTCTTCGCCTTCGCAGGCGACTCGACGATGACGAGCTTCTTCTCCCCGGCTCCGGCCATTTCGCGCGCCACCATAGCGCCGCGCGCCGGATCAGCGATACTCGCCCCCGGTGCCGCGTCCTCCCAGGCCAACGCTGCTCTACTCCCTGATTGCCGTGCTTTCCTGGCCAATCCTGCGGTTCGCCTTCCGCTACCGGGCCGACGGGATCGAGCATCTCCCCACCTCGAGCGGGTACGTGCTCGCGGCGGGCCACCTCTCGAATCTCGATCCCTGGGCGATCGGGGTGGCGATCTGGCCGCAGCGCTTCCTGCGGTTCATGGCGAAGTCCGAGCTCTTCTGGTTTCCGCTCTCGGCGATCGCCTCGGGGGCGGGCGCCTTCAAGGTGAACCGGGGGCGCGCCGACCAGACGGCGATCGAGACGGCCGTCCGGCTGGCGCGCGAGGGCAACGTGATCGCGATGTTCCCCGAGGGCACGCGCAGGCGGAAAGGGCTGCGCAAGAAGTTCACCGCAGGTGCGCACACGGGCGCGGCGCGGATCGCCCTCGAGGCCGACGTGCCTCTCGTGCCGGCGGGCATCAAGGGCACGGACGGCCTGCGGCGGCTCGCGCGGTGGCGCGTCCGCTACGGCGAGCCGATCGACCTCGACGATCTGCGCGTCCTCGAGCCCGGCCAGGGCGCGCGCGAGGCCACCACCCGCCTGATGAACGCCATCCAGGCATTGGAGGAGTCGCTGTGAGCGGGCTCCTGCTGGCGATCGACGGCGACTCGCTCGCCCACCGGGCCTACCACGCTCTGCCGAAGTCGATCCGCCTCAATGCGCTCGTCGGCTTCGCGGGCTTCCTGCAGCGCCTGTGGGAGACCGAGCAGCCGGAGTCGGTACTGGTCGGCTGGGACACGCTCGACACCCCCACGTACCGCCACCAGGCGCTGCCGGCCTATCAGTCGGGACGAGTGTTCGAAGACTCGATCCTCGAGCAGCTCGACCTGCTCCCGGCGCTCGTCGAGTCGTTCGGCTTCCGGGCCGCCAAGGCACCCGGATACGAGGCCGACGACTTCCTCGCCGCTGCCGCGCGCGCGTGGCCGGGCGCGGTGCTGGTCGCGACGTCCGACCGCGACGCGTTCCAGCTCGTCTCCGAACGGGTGACGATCCTGCAGCCTGTGAAGGGCGTGTCCGAGCTCGCGCGGATCGGGCCTGCCGAGGTCCGCGAGCGCTACGGCGTCGAGCCGGCGCAGGTTCCGGACTTCATCGCGCTGCGCGGTGACCCGTCGGACAAGATCCCGGGTGCCCCCGGCGTCGGCCCGAAGAAGGCGGCCGATGTGTTGAAGCAGCACGGCTCACTGGCGCAGGCGCTCGCCGACGGCCGCTTCCCGCAGATCGCGGACGAGCTGCTGCTCTACCGCGACATCGCGACGATGGACGCCTGGGCGCCGCTGCCGAAGCTCGCGCCCACCCCGCCCGACTGGGCGGGCGCGGCGGCGCACGCGCGAGAGCTCGGCCTGGACGGCCTGGCCGGGCGCCTACTCGAGCGCACCTGAGCTCAGCCGCCCGTCCTCGATCCGCCACCACCGCTCGGCCCGGCGCTGCGCGTCGAGCTCGTGCGTCGCGACGAGACAGGCCGACCCGCCTGCGGCGGCCGCGCCGAGTGCCGCCCACACGAGCTCGGCGTGCGCGGTGTCCTGATGCGACGTCGGCTCGTCGACGAGAACGACCCTCGGTTCGAGCCGCAGGGCACGCGCGATCGCCACGCGCTGCTGCTGCCCGATCGAGATCTCCGCGGGATAGCGGCCCCGGAGCTCCTCGATCGCAAGCCGCTCGAAGAGGTCGCCGGCCGAAGGCGCGGAAACGAGCCGCGCCGGCAGGTCGACGTTCTCCTCGACCGTCAGCTCCGGCACGAGGCCGAAGCGCTGCGGGACGTACGCAAGCTCACCCCAGGTCGTCGCCGCGGGCTCGACGGTCCCGCCGTCCGCCTCGATCCAGCCGCCCGCAATCATCAGAAGCGTCGACTTGCCCGACCCCGACCGGCCGATGACGAGCGCGAGCTCTCCGGCCCGAACCGCGATGGACGCGTCGGCGAGCACGGCGGCGCCGGCGTAGCTCTTCGTCAGCCCACGCAGCCGCAGCGCGACGTCACCCGGCGGACGTTCGCGAGGCCGAGCAGCCCCTGCAGCGGGACGCCGCCGCGTCAGATCGAGGACGCTGTCGGCGAGCTCGATCACCGCCGGATCGTGCGTCGCCACGACGAACGTCTGCCCACGGGACGCGGCGTCGCGCATCACGTGCAGGACATCACCGGCCGTCGTGCCGTCCAGCTCGGCCGTCGGCTCGTCGACGACGACGAGCGGCGCGCCCCGGGCCAGCGCGACCGCAAACGACGCACGCGCGAGCTCGCCGCCGGACAGCTCACTCGGGCGCGCTCCAAGGCGCGAGGCGATGCCGAGCAGCTCGAACGGCCGGCGGGAGGCATCTGCGTGGAGATGCTCCGCAACGGTCAGTTGCGGAAAGAGATTGTCCGCCGCGCGCTGCGACACGTAGGTCACGGTGTCGCGCCGAAAGCGGCGTCGTTCCCGCCCCGACAGCAAGGACAGCTCACGGCCCGCAACGACGACCCGGCCCGACGAAGGCGTGTCGTGACCCGCGACCAGGCGAAGGAGCGTCGACTTGCCGCTGCCGGAGATGCCGACGACGGCGGTGACCGCCCCGGCCGGGATCCGGGCGTCGACCGGGGCGAGCGCATCCACCGCGCCACCCGCTGTGAGGTACTGCTTCGTCGCAGCCTCGAGCGCGATCAGCGGCTCAGCTGACACGAAGCTGCTCCCCGACGCCGGACCGGGGCACGACGAGCGTGAGGATCGCGCCGACCAGTCCGGCGGCCACGACGACGGCGACGGCGGAGCCGATCATGAGCGGCCACGGGACGACGGCGGCCGGGGCGGGTGGGTACTGCGAGAGCGGATCGACGTGCCCGACGATCGCTCCCGCGGTGACGACCGCCGCGACGAGGCCGACCGCGGTCGCGATTCCCACGAGGACGATCGACTCGAGCGCGACCGACGAGGCCTGGCGAAGCTGCCTCATGCCCATGCGGCGCAGGAACGCCGAGGTCACGAGCTGCGACCGCTCGCGGCCGCTCAGATAGAGCATCAGCGCGACGAGCGACAGCAGGACGATCCCGAGGGCGACGATCCGCAGGAAGCCGTAGGTCCGCGTGATGTTCTGGACCTCCTGGCTGCGCCCGAACGCGGCGGCCGTGGTCATGTACATCGGCTCGAGCGTCGATGCTGCCAGCGCCGGTTCGACGCGCGCGGGCGGGCCGGTCGCCCACACATAGTTCAACGAATCGGATGGAGACACGCCCAGCGCACGCATGGGAATCACGAGCAACGGCCGAGACGGCTGCATGCCCGGGAAGGCGCGGAGGCGCGCGATCACCTGGACGTCGACCTGCGAGTCACCGAGCGTGACGGTCTGCCGCCCGGTTCCCATCCCGACCGCGACGGCCGGCAGTCGTACACGCGAGGTCGCGAGCGCGCGCACCGCCGAGCGAACATCCGACGGCCAGTGTGCTGCGAGCACGCGGCCGAGGCTCGGCGGGTCGACCGTGATCACCTCGAGCGGCGCCCCCGAAGCGAGCGCACCCGCGGAGAACACCACCGACGCCTTCGTGATCGGATACGGGAACCTGCGCGGCAGTGACCGCCCCGCGTCGATCACTCCCTGGACGTCCGACCCATTGGCCACATACGCCTTCTCGGTACTGCTCGTGACCAGCGAGGAGCGGAGGATGCCGGCGAACGCGAACGAGGCGATCCCGGCCGCGACCGTGACGGTCAGCGCAATCACGAGCCCGCGCGCCGCCGCCACGCGCCGCAGGGCGAGGAACACCGCCGTCGACGCAACGATCGCCCGGCGCAGCACGAGGGGTCGAAGAAGCCGTCCCACGATGCCGGTGAGCGGCGCCGCGACGAGCGCGGGAAGCAGCAGCACGACCAGCCGTGGGTGAGATCCGGCAACCCGATCCTCGACGAGGCCGCGACCGGAGGCGAGGACGACCCACACCACGACGGCCGCGGCGATCACCACCGCCTCCCAGGGGAGGCGTGAGACCGCATGCCGGCCGGCGCGCCCGGTGCCCAGCCGGCCGCGCGCGAGCGTCGTCCCGACGGCGACCGCGAGCGCGGACGCCGCGACAGAGAGCACGACGCGGAGACCGGCCTGCCCGACGACGCTGCCGTCGACCGTTCCCTGTGGGGTGAGGAGCCGAACGAGCTCGGCCGCGACCGCGAAGCCGGCGGCGGCGCCGACGGCTGCCGGGAGCAGAGCCTCCGTCCCGGCTCGTGCGAGAAAGACCGGCCGCGGCTCACCGCCGACGAGCGAGAGGCGCGCCTCGGCGGCCCGCCGGCGGCCCGTGAAGGCGCCGGCGATCAGAGCAGCGCCGAGTGCGATCAGAACGCAGAGCCCGGCCAGCAGATCGATCACCGGGCGGAGGCTCGAGTTGCCGGCGCTCGCAATCCGGACCGCGTCGGTGAGCGCGCTCGTGACCCGGCACGGACGCTGTGGGTCGGCACAGCCGAGGCCGGCGGCAAACGCGGAGCGCGCGGCAAGTCGCCGTCCGACGTCCTGGAACGTATGCGCGACCTCCCTGGCGCGGGCCGGCGTCATCGACGACGCGTCGATCGGGTACTCGTAGTCGTTCCCGAGCTGCCCGCCCGATACAACCTGCGCGAGCCGATAGATCTCCGCCGGAGTGACGAACGCGAACGACGGCGGGGCCGGGTCATCGGCATGCAACGCGCGAATGCGCGCGGTGAAGTTCACCCAGTACGGGTTCGCCAGATCGTTGTCGAGCCGGCGATAGACCGCCGTCACCGGCAACGTGACAGCTCGCGGAGCGGAGGTTGGGAAGCCCGGGATGAACCTCGCGCGACCGCCTGCCCGGTTCGTGATCGCGCTCGAGAGCCAGACGCCTCCGCCGGTGCCCGCCAGCCGGTGCACGTGCGCCGTCGCTCCTGTCCTCGACATCGGGACGACGGGGACAGGGTTCCCGTAGTCGAACCGCGGCCCTGAGATGACCGCGGACGAACTCGTCGTCAGGACCGGGCGGCCGACGGAGGGCAGCGTGCGGCCGAGCTCCACCGCGGCGCGGCGCCGGCGCCGGTCGGCCGCCGCAACGGCAGCAACGCCGCCCCGATCAGGTGCCGGCGGACGGTCGATCGTCAGGCCCGCTGCGAGCGGTGTCAGCTGCGCGAGCCTGGTCTGGAGCGCCTCGCTCTCCGCGCCGGCGTTCATCAGCGGCCCGGCCGCAGCACCGACCCCAACGAGGAACGCGGCGCAGACGACGGCGAGCAGGCCGGCCGGGTGCCGCAGGAGCGCCAGCGGCGCCTTCGCCCAGAGCGCACGTGGCATCCCCCGATTATGCTGCCGCCCGGATGGACGACTGGCTGAAGCAGGTCGCGGCCTCGATCGGCAGCGAGGAGCAGATCTCCGGCGAGGAAGCCGACGCACTGCTCGAGATCGCGAGGATCGCGGCACACGAGAGCGGCGACCGGCGCAATGCTCCACTGCTCGCCTACCTGATCGGACGCTCACGCGGCGTTCGCCCGCTCGACGAGATTCTCGAGGCGGTTCGCGGATCGAGCTCGTAAGCACAAGCGCGTTCGCGTACCTGCATCCGACGGGCTCCCACCCCGAATCGCAACAGCGGTTGGTGGTCCTCCACGAGCGCTTCCCGTTCGCCGAATGCTCACCGGCGAGCGACGACGACCTGCTGCGCTGCCACTCGCGCGAGCTGGTCGAACAGGTGCGTGACACCCGAGGGTGGATCGATGCCGACACGATCTGCAGCGAGACGACCTACGAGGCCGCGCTGCTCGCTGCGGGAGCCGCGATCGAGGCGGTGCGCCGCGGTGGGTTCGCACTCGTGCGTCCCCCGGGCCACCACGCCGAGCGCGGACGCGCGATGGGCTTCTGCTTGTTCGACAATGTGGCGATCGCCGCGCGCTGGGCCCAGGCAGAGCTCGGGATCGACCGGGTGGCGATCGTCGACTGGGACGTCCATCACGGCAACGGCACCCAGGACGTGGTCGCCGGCGACGAGTCGATCTTCTTCGCCTCGCTGCATCAGTGGCCCCTCTACCCGGGCACGGGCGGCCCCGCTGAGCAGGGGCCGAACCTGCTCAATCTCCCCCTCCCGGCCGGCACCGGCGACCAGGGGTACCTCGACGCGTGGGAGATGGTCGAGCGAGCGGTCGCGCAGTTCGAGCCGGAGCTCCTGCTCGTCTCGGCCGGATTCGACGCACATGTCGACGACCCGCTCGCAGACATGGAGCTGACGGTCGACGGCTTCCGCGAGCTCGCCGGACGGGCCGCGGAGCTCGCGCCGCGAGTCGCCGCGGTGCTCGAAGGCGGTTACAACCTCCACACGCTGCCCGACCTCGTCGAGGCGGCACTCGAAGGGCTCTCCGCCTAGAGCTCGAGCAAGTTCCGTGAATGCGCGGATGCAGACCGATCGCATTCGTTGCAGGGTCGATCTTGCGGCCGCAGCCCGCAACACCGCGGCTGCGTCCGCCTCTCGAAAGGAGGCTCTCGATGGCAACCATCGAGAAGGGCGCGATCTTCGAGGCTCCGGGACATGCAGGTAGTCCGGTCGAGCTGAAGGAGCGCTATGAGAACTTCATCGGCGGCCACTGGGTTGCGCCGGTGAAGGGGGCGTACACGCAGAATCGCACGCCTGCGACGGGCGAGCCGTTCACCGAAGTCCCGCTCTCGGGCCCGGAGGACATCGATCTCGCGCTCGACGCAGCCCACGCGGCGAAGGATGAGTGGGGCGAGACCTCGACCACCGAACGTGCGCGCATCTTGAACCTCGTCGCCGATGCGATCGACGAGCACCTGGAGATGCTCGCCGTGGCGGAGAGCTGGGAGAACGGGAAGCCGGTGCGCGAGACGCTCGCGGCCGACATCCCGCTCGCGGCCGATCACTTCCGGTACTTCGCCGGGGCGATTCGGGCGGAGGAAGGACGGATCTCCGAGATCGACAAGAACACGGTCGCCTACCACATCCAGGAGCCGCTCGGAGTAGTCGGCCAGATCATCCCGTTCAACTTCCCGATCCTGATGGCGGCGTGGAAGCTCGCACCCGCGCTCGCGGCGGGGAACTGCGCGGTCCTCAAGCCGGCGAGCCCGACGCCGTGGTCGATCCTGAAGCTGATGGAGGTACTGGAGGAGATCCTGCCTCCGGGCGTGATCAACGTCGTCAACGGGCCGGGCGGCGAGATCGGCAAGGCGCTCGCGACCAGCAAGCGGATCGCCAAGATCGCGTTCACCGGTGAGACGGTGACGGGGCGGCTGATCATGCAGTACGCCGCCCAGAACATCATCCCGTCGACGACGGAGCTGGGCGGGAAGTCGCCGAACGTCTTCTTCGCGGACGTGATGGCTTCCGACGACGAGTTCTTCGACAAGGCCGTCGAAGGGCTGGTGCTCTACGCCTTCAACAAGGGCGAGGTCTGCACCTGCCCGTCGCGGGCTCTGATCGAGGAGTCGATCTACGAGCCGTTCATGGCACGCTGCCTCGAGCGGATCGCCTCGATCAAGCAGGGGCATCCACTCGACCGCTCGACTCAGATCGGAGCGCAGGTCTCGACCGCACAGCTCGAGAAGATCGAGAGCTACGTGAAGGTCGGCCGCGACGAGGGAGCCGAGCTCCTGATCGGCGGCGAGCGGGCGCATCTCGGCGGCGAGTTGGAGGACGGCTACTACTTCCAGCCGACCGTCTTCAAGGGCCGCAACGACATGCGGATCTTCCAGGAGGAGATCTTCGGGCCGGTGCTCGCCGTCACGACGTTCAAGGACGAGGCCGAGGCCCTGCGGATCGCGAACGACACGATGTACGGCCTCGGGGCCGGTGTGTGGACACGCGACACCGCGAGGGCCTACCGGATGGGCCGGGCGATCAAGGCGGGCAGGGTCTGGACGAACTGCTACCACCTCTATCCCGCCCACGCGGCGTTCGGTGGGTACAAGGTCTCTGGTGTCGGTCGAGAGAACCACAGGATGATGCTCGACCACTACAGCCAGACCAAGTGCCTGCTCGTCAGCTACGACCCGAAGCCGCTCGGGCTGTTCTAGGACGATCGCCGTGGCTGCCGCAGACAGGATCGTCGCCACTGACGCCGCGCTCGCGGAGCTCAGGCGCCTGCAGGCGGAACACGGCCCTCTGCTGCTGTTCCAGTCGGGAGGCTGCTGCGACGGCAGCCTCCCGATCTGCCTCAACGAGGGCGATCTCGTGCTCGGCCCGCACGACGTGCTGCTCGGCGAAGTCGAGGGCTGTCCGGTGTACATCGACAGCGAGCAGGACGAGCGCTGGCACCGGCCGACACTCGTGCTCGACGTCAGCCCGGGGCGGCCCGAGGGCTTCTCACTCGGGGGAGCCGAAAGCCACTTCGTCACCCGCACGGCGTAGATGACACAGAGGACGGCCGCGGCTCGTCGGCCGCGGCCGTCCCCTGAAGCCTGGGCAGGCAAGGAAGAGTGTGAAGGCGCCCGCGGACGACGCACGCGCGCCGCGGCCGATCAAAGCGCCGGATCAAGCGCCGCAGCCACGCTGCCGATAGGGCGAGTGGGCGGCGCGGAACTGCGGCTGGACTGACGGCAATCAATCCTCCGTTCACCGCGTCGCCTTCCCTCCCTTCCGCCGAGCGGCGAGGGGGCTCCTAGCGGTCTTCGAACGTCATCGGCACGACGTTCGAGCGCTCCTCGGCCGCGAGCGGCACGGCGTGACCCTCGACGGCTTCCGAATCGTCGGCAGCGGCCTCGACCGGCACCTGGGCGGGCGCCGCTGCGCGCGGCCACCTGCGGCTGGCCTGCTGGCGCCGCCAGTACTCGACGAGGCGCTTGTCGACACCCACGCCAGCGAAGTCGGCAGCCACCGCGTCAGGCTTGAATCCCCGACCACGAAGCGAGGGATCTGGGAGGATCACAGGATGACCTTCGACGAGGCGACGACGCGGCTGATCGAGATCGCCCGCGGCAACGACGGTGTGGTGACCGCCCAGATGGTCGAGTCGGACGGCGAGCTGGCGAGCGAGAAGCTGATCGTCTCGGCGGCGGCGCACGCTCTGGCCGGCTCGACGAACGTCTTCGCAACCTCTGGGGAGTCCGGTTGGTTCCCCTACCAGGAGCTCCACTTCACCGATCTGCGCTGATGCTGACGCTGGTCCTGGCGCGCCACGCCCAGTCGCTCCAGAACGTGGACGGGGTCGTCAACGGCGACCCACGCCTCGATCGCGGCCTGTCGCCGCTCGGCGTCTCCGAAGCTCGGGAGCTCGGCCGCCGGCTGGCAGGCATCGCCGTCGATCTCTGCGCGACGTCCGAGTTCCCCCGAGCGCAGGAGACGGCCCGCCTCGCGCTCGCCGGCCGGGCGGGCCTGACCGCCAGCATCGTCGACTCCGATCTGGACGACGTCCGCGTGGGCGAGCTCGAAGGCGAGCAGCTCGACGTCTACCGGGCCTGGAAGCGAACGCACACGGCCGCCACGCCGTTCCCCGGGGGCGAGAGCCTGGTCGGCGCCGCCGGCCGCTACGCGGACGCGTTCGAGCGGCTGCTCGGCCGCCCCGAGCAGACGATCCTCTGCGTCTGCCACGAGATCCCGGTGCGCTACGCCGTCAACGCGGCGCTCGGCTCGGACAGGCTCGACAGCCCGGCGCACGACATCGCGAACGCCGCTCCGTATGTGTTCGATGCTGCCGGAGCGAGCCGCGCGATCGGGCGGATGCGCGAGCTCGCTCCGTGACCTGCCGACCGTCTACGCGGCGGCGTCTTCCTTGTCGGCGCCGCCGGGGCGCCACTTGTCGATCACCGCGGTGATGGTGGTCGGGCCGCCGGGCTGGCTGTCGATGCTCAACGTCCCGCCGATCAGGTCGAGCCGCTCCCGCATCGTCTTCAAGCCGACGTGCCGGCCGCCGCGGCCGTGGACACGCTCCTGCGGGTCGAACCCGCAGCCGTCGTCCTTGACGCGCACGAGCAGGGCGTCGGAGTAGCCGCGGAGCTGGATCGAGACACGGCTCGCATCTGCATGACGGGTGACGTTCGACAGCGACTCGCGCAACACGCGATCGACGAGGATGCGCTGCGAGTCGGTGTGCAGCCCGAGATCTCCCTCCGCCGAGACGTCGACCTCGGTCGAGGGCGACTGAGCCCGAAACGCGTCGACCTGCTGGTCGACCACGAACTTCAGATCGGACGACGCAGCTGCGCCCTCCTCCATCGCGAACATCATCGAGCGCAACATTCCCTCGACACTCGCGAGCTGGGACATCATCCGGTCGAACTCGACGTCCAGGTCGGCAGCGGGTGCCGCCAAGCGCGTGGCCTTGCTTCGGAGGTTGCTCAGCTCGTACCCGAGCGCAGCGAGCTCCTGCAACGGGCCGTCGTGCACGTCGAAGGCGAGTCTCGAAAGCCGCCGCTGCAGTCCCTCCAGCGACATGTTCGATTCGTGAGACCCCACCGCCGAGCCGGCCTGCGTGACGGCCGAGGCGATCGGTTGATTCGCTGAGCTATTCGCTCGCAGGCCCGCGAATCCCGACCAGCCGGCCGCGTCCATGATGCTGCCCACAGATTTCCTCGATTCTTTGCGCGCCACGACAAGGTCGTGAATCGCGCAGCCGCCGCATATTTACTGAACCTTTCTTGCATCTAAGTGACGATGCGACGGCCCAGCAATCCCTCGAACGAGGGTACGACGACGAACGAGCTCCTACCCCGCGCCGCGTCCGCGCCGAACGAGCCACGCGCCGACCCCGCAGGCAGCCGCGAGCGCGATCGCCCACAGCGCGTCGGTCGGGATGGCTCGGTGGAGAGCGTCGAACGAGCCCACGGGGCCTGCCGGCGATGCGGCGATCCCGACGAGCGGTTGCGGTCTGGTCTTCGCCGGCGAGCCGCTGTTCGAGGACGCGGAGCCCGAGCCGGAGGACGACGACGACGCGCCCGAGCCGGACGACGAGGCGGGCCCAGCGCCGCCCCCTTGCTGCGTCCCCTGCTTAACCGTGGCGGGTGGTTGGCTCGCGATCACGGCCGCAGCGTTGGAGCCGCCGCCGTAGGCGTACTGGACCGGCGTCACGGTCCCCGCGTGCGCCAACTCGGGGGCGGCAAGGAGCAGAGACGCGGCCGCAGCGGCGACGAGTGGCCTCACGCCGCCGAACCTAGCTCATGGGCAGGCGGGCGCCCGGCCCCGCGAGTCGGAGGTCGATGCAAATTGCGGCGACTTCGGAGGCGAGCTGCTGCGCGGTCGGCGCGGGCCGCTCAGCGGTCCTCGAGCGCCAACGGCACGACGTTCCCGTGGCGCTCGGCGGCAAGGAGCTCGACGTAGACCTCGACGACCTGGCGCATCTCGGGGCGCGCATCGTTCCGCCACCGCTCGGGCAGTGCGGCCCTGGCGCGGCGGCGGGCCAGCTGCTGCCGCCGCCAGTAGTCCAACAGTTGGGTATCCACAGGCACCCTCCGGAGATCGGCAGCCGGGACGCCCGGCTTGAGTCCTCAGGTTTCGCCGGCTCGGGCCGATAAGGGGCATGGCGGGCACCGCTCCGGGAGGGGAGAGCAACCGTGACGGTGCCCGCCAACTCACAGTGTCGCCGCTCGGCGCCGTCTCGGCTGCGCGAGCCCTACCTCGCCCAGAACGCCGCGCGTGCCGATAGAGAGCGGGGCGGCGCCGCGGGAGGGGAGAGAGTTCG
Organism: uncultured Thermoleophilia bacterium; assembly: GCA_963821575.1. Lineage (GTDB taxonomy): Bacteria > Actinomycetota > Thermoleophilia > Gaiellales > Gaiellaceae > PALSA-600. Next base: position 228,139 of record CAWGEJ010000004.1, on the reverse strand, counting down.
CCGCGGCGCCGCCCCAACCCCTCTGATTCGACCGGGTCATCGGTCTCCCTTGCAGATGCGAGCTGCCCCGTCGACTCGCGGTCCCGTCGAGCTCGACCCGGCCGGTCGACACCGTCGTTCCCAAAATCCAAGAAATTCGTCGTCTGACGGCCGCGTTACTGTCCCGATCGACTAACCGGCCACGGCCGGGTGCGTCACAATCACAGCGAGAGGAACTGCGCGAGAACGAAGGGGAGAGATGACGGCAAGTGCGGCCACAGTCGAAGGACTGCCGCTCTTTGGGCTACCCGAGTGCGAGCCCAATCAGGTAGACGAGTCCTGCCCAGCAGGCGAAACAGAACACCAGGCACGCCACCAGGCCCAGGTTGGGACGCCTGCGGGTCTCGTTCGCAACCGGATACAACACGTCACCATCCTTTCCGTGATCGTCGCCGTGCAACTCGGCTGGATCGCAGCCTTGATCTACGCGCTCCAACTCTTTCTCGCCTAGAGCCGGAAACCTCCCGAACATCCAAACGCTAATGGGTCGAGGAGCCGGCGACAAGCCCAGGCGGCGCCCATCGCCTCGAGGAGTCCCCTGACCATCCGGAAGCCCTTTCCCGGCAGCGGCCCTCCTCAAACCTGTCCGGTCGGGCCGGACGCGGCTCCTAACTGTGGACGATTCCCTGCAGACCATGCAGAATGGAAGGCGATGGCGAAACCGCTGACACCGCCGCAGATTCGGGATGCCGAGCTCCCGCGGGCGCTCCGCGGGTTCGACGTCCATGCGACCCGAGGGCTGCTCGCCGATGCCGCGGCCGCCCTCAGCGCGGTGACGCGCGAGCGAGACGATCTGCACAAGCAGGTCGAGGAGCTGAGCGTGCGCGCCTCGCAGAACCCGACCGACGCGGAGCGGCTCGGCGCGGTGCTGCTGACGGCCAAGCGGGCAGCAGACGAGCTGATCGTCAAGGCCGAAGAAGATGCCGCGAGGATCCGCGCCGACGCCGAGCTCGCCCAGGCAGACGCGGAGAGGAAGCGAAACGAGCTCTTCGTGCAGGCACGCGCACAGGCCGACGAGCTCGTGAAGGACGCCGCCGCCAAGGTGGAGTCTCTGGGTCGCGAAGCCGAGGAGCAGCGCCGCTCGATCTCGGCGCATCGTGAGGAGTTCATCGCGTTCCTCCGCTCTGCGCTCGAGCAGCTCGAATCGGTCGAGTCTCTCCGCTCGAAGGTCGCGCCGCGCGACCTCGACGGTGAGCTCCTCGCGCAACTGCCCTCCGAGCAGCAGTAGGAGGCTCTTCTCGAGGCGAGTCGCCTTGCGTCGAGAGACGCAGGCTGACGCCATCCGATTGAGGGATCAACTCGTCTCGGTCGACGGCCGAGTGCGAGAGCATGCGCCGCCGCCGCATTCGCCGCCTCCGCCGCCTGCTCCCATCCCGCCGCGCAGCGCTGGCGCTGCCGTTCGCCGCAATCGCGATCCTGGGTGCAGGCCTTGCGTTCGAGGCAACTCCGTCATCCGCTTCGTCGACGTGCTCCCTCTATGCCGCACCGACCGGCTCGGACTCGAACAGCGGGTCCGCGTCGGCGCCGTTTGCGACGGTGCAGCATCTCGCTGCTGCGCTTGCGCCGGGGCAGACCGGCTGCCTCGCAGCGGGGGCGACCTTCGCGTCGGATGTCTCGCTCTCCCACGGCGGTCAACCCGGAGCTCCCATCGTGCTGACGAGCGTCGATCCGGCGAACCCGGCGACGATCAAGGGGCGCGTCGCGACGTTTCCCGGCGGCGACTGGATCACCTTCACGCAGGTCAAGTTCGACGGCGTGAACCCAACCGATCTCCCGAGCCCGACGGTCGGCTCCGACCATGTGACATTCGAGAACGTCGACGTCACGAACGAACACACGGCCATCTGCTTCGACCTGATCGACTCCACCTGGGGTGTGGCCCACTACACGACGATCGACAGCAGCAGGATCCACGACTGCGGGGCCCTGCCCTCCACCAACCAGGATCATGGGATCTACATCAGCGGCTACAACGCCGTCGTCACGAACAACTACATCTACGGCAACGCAGACCGTGGAGTGCAGTTGCGCGGCGCACAGAGCGCAACGATCGAGCACAACGTCATCGACGGAAACGGCGAAGGCGTCATCTTCGGCGACCTCGTCACTTCGAACAACAACGTCGCCGACAACATCGTCACGAACTCGAAGATTCGCTGGAATGCCGAATCCTTCTGGGGAAGCGGCCCAGTCGGCACCGGCAACTCGTTTCACGACAACTGCGTGTGGGCGACCAACGGCAACTCCTACTACGACAGCGCGGGAGGCGTGGGCGATCCGACCGGGTTCTCGGCGTCCGCGAACACCGTTGCGAATCCGCAATACGCGAATGCGGGTGCCGGGAACTACGTGATCCCGAGCAGCAGCCCGTGCGCCGGCAAGGGCCCATTGACGACATCGGTCGGCGTGTCGTCGACCTCCGGCCCGCCGCCCACCACACCGACGGCTCCGGTCACGACGACAGGCCCGTCGACAAGCACCCTCGGTACGCCGTCGACGACGAACTCGACCCCGACGACTCCCGCCACGACGACGACCACCACCACTCCGAGCACGACGACAGCGTCGCCGCCGACGCCCGCGCCGTCCTCCGGCCCCGCACCGAACGTGTCGGTGCTGCCGGCGACGCACGGGACGCCGGCGGTCGGCTCGGTGCTCTTCGCCACCGCGGGCAAGTGGAGCGGGGCAGGATCGACCTCCTACTCGTGGCTTCGGTGCGACTCCTCGGGCAACGGCTGCGTGCCGATCGCGAACGCCGCGGCCGCCGCGTACAAGCTGACGTCGGACGACCGCGGGCACCGCATCCGCGTGACGGTGATCGCCCAGAACTCCAACGGATCGACCTCGGCGACGTCGGCCGCCACGAGCATCGTCAAGGCCGACCACAACCACTCGTAGGGGCACCCCCCGAAGAGCGCCTATTTCGGCAGAGCGCGCGCCGCGTAGTGCAGTTCGGGATAGCCGGAGGCGCTGTCTCCGTCCCGCACGTTCTCTCCGTCGCCGTCCAGGCACTCGAGCGGTTCGAACCCCGCCTCCTCGAGCCGGCGGACCTGGGCGTCGCGCCCGATGTAGTAGTGCAGCAGCCGGTAGTCGTGGGCCTGGTCGTTGACGAGAGCGAAGTCAGGCCCGCGGCTTTCCAGCCTTTCGAGCCGGCGATGATTCCTCACCCGCAGCGGCAGCCGTCCAAGGTTCCACAGCGCGTGTGCAGGATCCCGCGATCTCCGAACCAGCGCCACGGGGCTCGGGATGTTCGGGAGGAACGCAAGGTTGTGGGCGGAGAAGATGAGCAGGCCGCCGTCGACCAGGATGCGGTGCAGCTCGCGGAACACCCGCTGACGCTCGAGGTCACCGAGCACGCCGAGCACGTTGAACTCCGCGACCACCAGATCGCGAGACGCGTCCGGCTGCCCGCTGAGATCGGCGATGTCGCCGACCTGGAACTCGAGCTCGGGATAGCGGCGACGGCAGTAGGCGACCATGCTCGGCGAGATGTCGATCCCGAGCACGGGCCCGCCGCGTGCGCCGAGGTAGCCGGTGATGCGTCCGGCGCCGCATCCGAGCTCGAGCACGCGCCCCGCAAGCGCATCCGCATAGCGGAGTAGCAGGGCGGCTTCGGGCGGACGCAGGGTGCGCGACGAATAGTCGCCGACGAAGTTGCGCTTCGCCCAGACCTCGGTGCTGCTCGACACGGCGGGAGCGCGCTTCTTCAGCGGAGCTCACCGCTCTGCGCGGTCACCTCGGCCGCTCGTGTTTCCGCTCGGGCCGCGAGCGCACTCTCGAGAGCCGCGTCGAGCGCGGCGTCGACGTGCTCGTGCATCCACAGCGGGCGCAGCGTGTGGTCCCGCCCCGGCACGAGGCTCGTCGTGACGTTGGGCCACCGGCTCGGCTGCGAGAGCAGGCCGTCGCGGCTCATCTCCTCGTGCAAGGGCTCGCCGTCGCAGAAGATGAAGCGAAGCGCCGTCCCCTGTGCGCGCAGGCGATCGAATGCATCCGCGATCAACTCGACGGTCGGCGAGGCCTTCCGGCGCCGGCCGCGGACGTGGTCGAGCCCTCGAACGGGCGCCTTCGCAGACCAGCCGAGGAACGCCGCAAACCGATCCGCTGAGACGTCTCCCCGCATGATTCTCTTCCAGATGACGGGCTTGACGAGCAGACGGGTCCGCCGCAGGTCACGAGCGATGTCGATCGCCTCGTCCCAGTAGAGGATGCGCGGATTGACCATGATCGCGGTTGTGATCCGCGGATCGTCCAGCGCCGCCTGGAACGCCCACGAGCTGCCGGAGCACAGTCCCACGACGACGAACCGCTCGCCCACTCCCTGCCGCTCGAGCTCGTCGAGGGCCGCGCGAACCTGCGTCGTGAACCGCGGGTCGTAGAGCTCGGCCACGTTCGCGAGCGGCGCGGCGTCCCCGTCCGAGTCGCCGATGCCCTCGAGATCGAGCCGCAAAGACGGGATCCCTCGCCCCGCCCAGCGGCGCGCCGTGTCGACCCAGAGCCGGTGCGGCCCGATCCGCCGCACCGCGCCGGCGTTCAAGAACACGGCAGCCAGCGGCCCGCTCTCTCCATCCGGGAGCGACGAGATGCCGGCAAGCCGGCCTGATTCCGACGGCACGGCAAGCGGGCGCTCGTGGAAGCCGCCCAGGCGAAGCTCCTCCGCGACGCGGAGCGGCTCGACGGCGGGCAGCATGCGTGCGCGCCTCGGCGCGTCCTCTAGCCAGGCCTGCACGGTGTCGAACACCTCGACCGGTGTTCGGGACTTGTCGGGCTCTGCGAGCATCGCGGAGAATCCGTCGCCACTCGCGACGGTGAGCTCGGCCCCGGCCGCTGTGACCGCTGACTGCAACCCTGCATCGGGCTTGATCCCGTCGCGGTCGAGCAGCAGGACGCGCGTGCCCGGCGGAAGCGGGCGCGTCGCGAGGTCGACAGCCGCGAGAGCCTCGGTCGTCTCGGGCGCGAGGAGGAAGCCACCCGGGGCGAGCATCCGGGCGGGCGGGGGCTCGGGCGAGCCCGACTCGACGATGCGCGCCGTCTCGAGCGCCGAGAACGCCGAGAGCTCGCGAATCAGTGTGCGCCCTCGGGACGGAGTCGCCCACAGGGCGATGTGGTCGAGAGCGCCCTCGGCCGCCGCTTCGTACGCGAGGAGGCCGCCGAGCCCGATGCCGATGCCGACCACCGTCTCGGTGGCCGACTCGGCGCGGACGAACGCGATCGCGTGCCGGATCGCGGCACGCCAACGGCTCACGATGTCCGGGTCGGTCGGCCCACCGGGGCTGTCGCCCAGACTCGGCAGGTCCAGGCGGATCACGGGGTGGTCGCGCGCAGCCAGGTAGAGCGCCCAGTCGCGCAAGGCCCGATGCGAGGCGATCTCGTCCCAACCGAACGGCGATGCGAGCACGACGGCGTGCCGCCCACGCGGCTCGTCGGGCGCGTGGTAGAGCGCCAGGAACGGCTGGGCCGCGCCCAGATACAAGAGCCGTTCGCTCACGAGACCGGCACCTGCAAAGAGGCGCCGAGGTTGAGCGCCCGCACCTCGACGACGCCGTCCCGGAACCTCCCCCGCAGCACGATCGTCCGCAGATGGCCGGGCTCGAGGCTGAAGGCATCGTCTTCCGGGACCAGCCCCGGAGCGCTCACGCGAACACCGTAGAGAACAGTGCGCGCCACGACGCTCAGTTCGATCGACCCGTCGCGGCGCTGTGAGGCGGTGGCCGTCACACCGAGCTGATCGGCGGTCCTCCGCCCACCGGGCCGTCCGACTGGGAAGCGAAACGCCTGGGCGATCTGCGTCGCGCCTTGCTCGAGCGAAGCGACGATCAGATCCTGCTGCGGCTCTCCGAACCGGTAGGCGTAGCCCACATCGACGAAGCGCCCCAGGATCGCCTCGGCCGATCGTGCAAGCGTGGAGTGCGGCGGAAGCTCGAGGTCCTCCCGCGCCTCGCCGACGCACACCTCGCCGCCGCGGTAGAGCGCCAGTCGCAACGTTCCGTTCAGCGGCTCCGGGCGGTCGTTCGCAACATGCACGTCGACGCCGTTGAGCCCCTCGTCGGTCAGCCAGACCGCGACCGGTGCAAGAGCACGACGGAGATGATGCAACGCGGCCTTCGGCTCGCCGCGGTCGTCCAGGAGGCCCCAGCCGGCACCTGGCACGAGGTCCCGGGACCACAGGATGATCCCGCCGCTCGTCGGAGATGCCGACCGGCGCCATTCTCCGAAGACCTCCGCCATCACCTCGCCGGTGACGAACCGCGATCGCTCCCAGTAGTCGGGATCCTCTCGGCCGATCCCGTGCAGCAGCCACAGATAGTGGTCGCGGACATCGGCGAAGTCCCAGTCGGCGCCGACGTCGCGCATGACGCCTTCCGCGTAGTCGCCGGGAGTCGAGTCGGGCACGTTCGCGAACGCGAGGCATTCGGAGGCGAACGGCACCGCCGAGCGGCGAGCGTCCTCGAGCGGCCGAAGATACGCACCGACGCCGAAATAGTTGGCCACGCCGCGATTCGTCCGGAACGGCTGGTCTCCGCCGGTTGGAGCAGAAGGGATGTACACCGCGTCCACACCCGCTTCGTCGATCAGCGCCGGGATCAGCTCGCCGAAGAGCTCTCCTCGACCGAGCGCCGGATCCAGTCCGAGCATGCCGACCTGTTGCTCGACCTCGCTGTTGCCGCACAGCACCGCCAGGCTCGGACGCCACGCGACTTCGGCGAGGGCCTGCCGCACCTCCGTCTCGACGAGCGCCCGGAATGCCGGGTCCGAGATCGGATAGTCCATGTTCGCGAACATGAAGTCCTGCCACACGAGGAGCCCGAGCTCGTCGCAGAGATCGTGGAACGCCGGCGTGACGTACATGGTGCTCCCCACGATGCGAACGAGGTTGAGGCCCGCATCGCGCAGCGTCTCGAGAGTCTGGCGAAGCTCGGTGTCCGGGACGGGCGTCCACACGACGCCGCGCGCGAAGATCGAGGTGCCGTTGACGGTGAGCCCGAATCGATCCTCGTCGAGGCTCCCGACCGTGCCGAGCTCTCGGAACCCGATGCTGCGAGCGAGCTCGCGGCCGTCGACGCGTAGTCGCACGGGGTAACGATGTGGGTCACCGTGTGTGTGCGGCCACCACCGGCGTGGGTCGCTCACGTGCACCTCACCCCCACCCGCCGGCAGCGTCGTCGTCTGCGAGTCGACATCGACCTCGATCGCGCCGGCAGCGGGGTCGGCGCTGACCGTCAAGACTCCGGCGCCGTCGCTCACACTCGCGCGAAGCGCGACGCGCAGCGGCGGCTGCTCCAGGACCGAGGCGTCCCGCCACGGCCCGACGACCGGCGGCCCGGGCGCGAAGGCGGGCGCTCTTCCGAGGAGCGACGTTCGCAGCCAACGGAGGTTCCCGTCCCTGGGCACCCGGGAGCGCCAGCGGGCACGGGGCTTTCTCGCGATCTGCAGGAGCGGGTCGAGCGCCCGCACGCACACGGTGAGCTCGTGCGCTCCCGGCGGCACCGGCACGCTGTGGGCGACGAACATCGAGTCGCTGTGCAGGACATGGGCCCCGTCGAGGTAGACGTCGCTCACGCTCGCAAGCCCGTCCAGCTGGACGACCGGTGAGGCACCGGCTGCGACGAGCTCGTGGCGGAACCAGTGGTCGTCCGCGTCGGACCCGTGCACCGGCGGACTCACGTCACGCCAGTCGAGATCACCGGCACCGGGAGGCGACGTGAATGCGCCGGCGGGCGTCGTCGCCATCTGCCACGAGTCGAGGCGGGTTGCAGACATCAGTCGAGCAGCGTGGACAGTGAGCCGATCGCCTCGTCCCAGGCGGCGGCAAGCGGGGCGCACGCCGCCTCGACGTCGAAGGGCCGGCGGCGCGCAAGCTTGAACGAGAGCGCCTTGGATCCGTTGACGATCGTCTCCAGCGCTCGGACCGCGTCACTCCCGGCCGGGCCGAAGAGCCAATCGACGTGAGAGGCGCACGCCTCGAACGCCGACCCCGCCATCCGCACCGTCGCGAATGCGTACGTGTGGTAGTAGGCGTGGTCGCCGGCGAGCAGGCTCGGAAAATGAGACGTGAGCGAGTCGGCGAACGGGCCGAACGGATTCGCCGCGGGGCGGCGGCGGAAGTGCTCGCCGAAGAGCGTCCGCGACGCGGCCTTCAGAGCGTCGCCGGCGAGCCGCTCTCCGGCATCGAAGCGCACGATCTCGATGTACGGCGGCAGCGACGCCTCGTCGACGTCGCAGTCGAGCCTGAGGGAGCCTCGATAGTCGTCGCCGGACAGCTCGAACAGGCCGCCGTTGTGGAAGTAGCGAAGCCGCTCGGCCGCGACGTCGATGCCTTCGATTGCCGCCGAGCTCTTGACGTGCTCGCGCCGGTAGGCGGTCGACTGCGTGTCCGGCAGATACCACGAGTCCAACTCGACGATCACCGTGCGGCCCACACTCAACTGCTCGGTGATCTGGTCCGGCAGCGGCCGGTACAGCTGCATCTCGTGGATGTCGATCCCGAACAGACGCTCGAGATCCTGCGGCGCCGGCTTGAAGAACGTCCACTGGTCGCCCTCGAAGTCCGTGCGGACCGTCCCGCCGAGCATCGCCAGGGGCTCGTCGCCGCGCGCGTGCACGAGCTCGATCAGGATGTCGGCGTAGCAGTTCGTCTCCGGGTAGGCGCGGCCCGGATCGTGCAGCTGGTGAGAGCGGTAGGTCTGTGCGTCGAGCTGGAGCAGGCTGAGCATCGGATCCGTCAGTCGAGCGTCTCGAGCTGCGTCCAGAGCTCCGACGGCCAGGCTCCGAGATCGCAGCCGTGCGCGTACAACAGCGCCAGCGCGATCCGTTCCAGCCCGAAGCCCACACAGGCAGTGTGCGCGAGGCTGTCGTCGGGACCGCTGATCCCGTACAGGCTGGAGAAGTGCTCCCGGTGGCAGTTGAACGACGCGACCGCGGTCGGGCTCTCCCCTCCGAGCGGGACACCGACCTCGAACTTGAGCTCCTGTGACCGCTGGCTCCGCGCGAGCATGCGGCCGGTGCGGCCGAAGAACGGGTCCGACGCCACGTCGGCCCGAGCGGCGAGCCCCAGTCGCCGCAGCAGTTCGACCGCACGGTCGCACCACCGCTGGCGCCAGTCGGCGACGAGTTCCGGCTCACCGAAGCGAACCAGCTCGCGCTGGTGGAACATCTGCATGCGCGCAGGGTCCGACGACGGCTCGTTGCGGAACACGTAGCACCCGCCGAGATCGAGGGACACACCTCCATCCGGGAGCTCGCCTCGCGCGGCGACCGCGGGATACGCGGGGTAGCACGCAGCGGGCACGAGCACCAGATCCGTCTGGGCCTGCAGCCCGCTCCAGTCGGCATGGGCGGCCGCCTGCTCGCCGAGCTCGACCGCCTGTGCCTCATCCCCGTCGAACGAGAAGATCGATCCTGCGAGGTGAGGGAACGAGCCGAGGTAGCCGATCGCTTCCAGCTCGCGGCGCGGTAGCACAGGCGGAAACGCCAGTCGCTCGACGTCCACGACGTCGTCGATGGCTGCCCGGGTGACGACCCCGTCGAGCGCCACTCGGAGCGACTCGAAGACCGCGCCGCGGCCGTACACGCCCGGCACGCCGGAGGGGATCAGCAGGCCCGTGGCGGTCAACTCCTCGAGAAAGGCCACCTGCTCGGGAGTGCCCGGAACGAGCTCGTTCAAGGCTTACACGTCCTTGGCGACGAGCAACAGCGCGGCGTTCGTCTGGTGAATGCGCTCGTTCGCGATCATCAGCGCGGCGGACATGCTGTCACGGAGGTGCCGGCCGACACTGTACGGAGTGTCGTTCTTGAACCCGACGATCCCGCAAACGCCCATCGCCCCCTGACAGACGCGCGGCGCCTGTTCGGAAGCGGCGATCTTCAGATAGTTGAAGCGGAGCGCCTGAGCCATCGTCTCCGAGTGCTCGCCGTCGCGGGTCGCCTGCGCGTCCGTGAAGTCGTCCAGCCCTGACCTGACCTCCGCGCGAAGCAGGGAGAGGTCGACCATCAGATGCGACAGCCTCGTCGCGGCGGGAATTTGCTGCCCGGACTTCTGCCGGGCAGAGTCCCGCACGAACTTGCGCGCTCGATCGAATGCATCCGTCGCGATGCCGAGCCAAAGATGTGACCAGAGGATGTGCGACACGGGCACCATCGTCTGGGCGCTCACGCTGGAGAACGGCTGCGGCAGGACCTGCTCGCCCGGGAAGCTCGCGCGAATGATGAAGCCGGGGGAGCAGGTGCCTCGCATCCCGAAGGGGTCCCAGGTCCCGGCCTGCTCCAGCTCGGTCTGGTCCGAGTGCGTGAGCACGATCACCTGGTCGCCGCCGTCGGCGTCCTCGGACCTGCGCATCGTCGTGAACAGATCGTCTGCGTGACTGCCGTAGCTCACCGTCGGAGCTTGTTTGGAGAACGAGCAGACCCCGTCCTCAGTCACGAGAAAGGCGACCGACCTCCCCATGTCGCCGCCGGTCCCGACCTCCGACGTCGCCGATGCGATCAGGCGCTGCCGCAACACCAGGTCTCGCAGATAGTCGCCGAACCACTCGCTGTCCTGCCGATGACGCACGATGCACGCGACCTGGATCTGGTGCATGGCGAAGACCATCGCGGCGGCGCCGCAGTGGCGTCCGAGCTCGAAGCACGCGCGCGCGACCTCGTCCATCGAAGCACCGCCACCGCCGAGCTCTGCGGGGACCAGGGCGGACAGAGCGCCCGCGTCCTTGAGCGCGTCGATCGCCTCGTGCGGGAAACGGGCTTCGCGATCGACCTCGTCTGCATGAACCGCCGCGATCTCCGCTCCGATCTCGGCGACCGAAGCCGCGAAGGTGGAGTCACTCACGACGTTCGATCTCGGCCTCAAGCGCTCTCCTCGACGCCGAGCGTGGCGAGAGCCGCGCGAATCGAGCCGACGCTCTCGAACGCGGTCCTCGTCAGCATCTCGTCCGGAAACTCGACATCGAAGCGGTCCTCGAGAGCGAGCATCAGGTTCACGCTCGCATGCGAGGTCATCCCTGCCTGGTACAGGTTGGCGTCGTCCGGGAGGCTCTGGACGTCCACGGGCAAGCGGCCGTGGGTCTCGATGATCTCGCGAATGGTGTCGGTGGTCATCGGCTTGCCACCACGATCGCAGAGGCGTAGTTCCGCTCGTGCGTCAGGCTGACGGCGAAGTGCGACAGCCCCGCCTCGGAGGCGAGCGCCGCCGCGGCGCCGTGCAGGAGGAGCGTCGGGGCGCCGTCGTCCGCCCGGTCGACCTCGATCTCCCGCCAGGAGCAGGCCCGATCGCCCACCCCGAGCGCCTTCATCGCCGCCTCCTTCACCGCAAAGCGACCGGCGAGTCTCGCGGGATCGACCTGACGGCCGCGCAGGCAGTCCCGTACCTCCCGGGCGGTGAAGATGCGCGACAGGTAGCGGTCGCCGAGCTCGGAGCCCAGCGTCGCGGCAACCTCGTCGACCTCGATCAGATCGATGCCGACGCTGAGCCGAAGCTCGCGCGACTCGCCGGGGGCAGCCGAGGACATACCTCGACGATAGCTACAGCGAGCCGCCGCAGAAGTCGATGCGGCCGGGAGCGGAGGCAGGCCCATTGAAATTCCCATCGGCACGAGAGAGCGGCACTTGAGGCGAGCCGTCGCCCGGCGTCGCAGCACGCTCGGCGGCGGTTCTCCGTGCGGTGACGACGTGCCTGAGCGCACGAGCCATCGACGCCCAGTGCAGCCGCTCACAAGCCTCGTCGAGGCCGACCCAGGCATACGAATCGTGCTCCCAGTTCAGGATCGGCTCCCATCCGGATTCCACCTCGATCAGGTAGCAGACGACTCTCTTCTTGACGACCGGCAGCAGGCTCCTCGCTCCGTCGGAGCCGGAGGATCCCGGGATCGCGTAGCTGAAATCGTGGACCTCGTCCTCGGAGGCGAACGAGGCGTGCAGGCCCGTCTCCTCGTGGAGCTCGCGCGTGGCAGCCTGGGCAGGAAGCTCGCCCTCCTCGACGCCCCCCGCGACAACGTGCCAGTGACCCCCGAGCACCTGAACACGGCGCGCAACGAGGACGTCGGCGCAATCCGCGCGCACGACGAAGATCGCCACCTCCTTCCCGGTGCCCATCGGGCCCGCAGGCGTCCACGTCAGCTCCGACCAGAGGTCGACGAAACCGGCGCGCGAGACGCGAGGTGATCTCGGCTTCAGACGCATCGCGGCTAGACGAAGCGAAGGACGGCGAACAGGAGCAGGCCGACCCAGAAGAGCTCGACGGTCGTGACGAGCACGAGCACGCCGACTCCGATTCTGCGGAACGACGCCGAGTCGCCGACGGCGCTCGGCGCGACGGTCACCCCCGGGCGGAGCAGGTCCGCCGTTGCGGCCTGTTCCAGTGCATACGAGCTGTCGGCGACGGCCACGGTCAGCCCCGCGCCCGCGAGCTGCCGACACCAGGTTGCGCACCGTGTGTTTCGCGACTTCCAGGCACGCCCTCACTATCGAAACCCGAAGCACGTGCCGCCCTAGCCGAACGGCGAGTCGTGGCAGGCCCATCGGGCTTACCTCGTTCGAGGGACTCGGTGCGCTCGGGCAGCCGTGGACGTCGGCAGTATCTTCCGGGCGATGCGGGAGAACACGGGCACGTGAGCGGCCCGGGCAGAAGCCGGGACGGCGCGGTGCTCGAGGTCTGCCACTACTTCGGGCCGTATCCTGGCAACTTCATCCCGAGCCTCCTCGCCACCCGGAGAGCCGTCGGCGAGCGGCTCGGTCTCGACTACCACTGCGTGTTCCCGTCGGTGATGTCGGACCGGCCCTGGGTCCGGCTGCTCGAGGAGGCGGGCCTGCAGCACTCCTTCACCGCCTCCTCGCGCGGTGTCGGGGTTCTGGCCGAGCTCGGCCGCGTCGCTCGCGCGACAAGAGCGAGGCTCATTCGCTCCCATTTCTCGCGCTGGGACCTCGAGTCGGGTCTCACCGCCCGGCGGCGCGGCGCGGTCTCCGTGTGGCACATGCACTCCGGACGCTTCGGCCGAGCACCGACCATTCGCTCGCGCACGACGGACGCGGTCAAGGTCCGGGCATTGGGCGGTCTCTGCGACTGCGTCTTCACCGTGTCCGACGAGATCCACCGGCTCGCAGCTGCGCGAGGCTTCCCGGAGCGGAAGATCAGCACCGTCCTGAACGGGATCGACATGAGCCGCTTCGATCACCTCCCGAGCCGCGAGGAGGCGCGGGCGGCGCTCGGGCTGGACGCCCGCAAGCCGATCGCGCTCGGATTCGCGTGGTCGCCCCACACCAAGGGGACCGATGTGCTCGTCGAGGCTGCGCGGCCTCTCGGCGAGGCGGGCGAGCTGACGGTCGTGCTCGTCGGCGACTCCTCGCTGCTGGAGACGGTCGGAGGCCCGACGACGGCCGGCTGGCTCGAGGTCGTCGAGCCGCGCGACGACGTGGGAGAGCTCTTTGCCGCCGCGGACGTCTTCGTGAGCTCATCTCGCGACGAGGGCTTCCCGTATTCGATCGGAGAGGCGATGGCTGCGGCGCTGCCCGTCATCTCGTCGGACATACCCGGTCCGGCGCCGTACTTCGCGGCCGAAGGCGTGCTGACGTTTCCGAGCGAGGACACGAACGCGCTCGCAGCCACGTTGCGAGGCGTGCTCGAGCACCCGGAGCGGGCCTCGCTGGGCCGCGCGAACCGCGAGTACATTCGCAGCCACCTCAGTCTGAGCACGCACGTCGACCGTGTCGTCGGGCTCTTCGATCGGCTGCTTGCTCAACGCTCCCGAACGTGACCGCCGGCTCGCCGTTCACGCCGGCGGGCATCGATCACCTCGAACACGGTGTCACGTCCATAGGTGTGCACCGCGCGCGCACCCGCGACAGCGCTCGCCTCGAGGCGGCCGATCTCGCGCTCCTCGTACCCGTCGCGGGTGAGGACGACGATCTCGCGCATCGACACGGCCCAGCCGTAGCGCCGGGAGCCGTCCTGGCCGGGGCGAACGAGCCGCTCTCCGTCACGCAGGAGAGCACCGGCCGGCCGGGCACAGCGGATGTCCGAGACGACGGGGTTGCCGGGATGCGGCGTCCACGGGCCGAGGGGCGACTCCGCGAAGAAGAGGTGGAGCTCGTCGCCGAGCGTGGTGCCGAGGCTTCCGACCGAGGCGAACATCCACCAGCGTCCGTTCGCCTCGAGCAGGGTGGCGTCGGCGGCGTAGATGTCGTCGACGAGGATGCGATCGAGCTCCCACTCGGTTGGGAACGCAGTCGCGCGGTACAGCTGGATCTGGGACGCCTCGGCGGTCTCCGGGATCATGAAGACGTCGCCTCCGTACGCGAACACGAACGGATAGGACAGGTGATGCGCCGCCTCGAGCACCGGGACCGGGGCGCCGGCACGGCCACCCGGGCGCAGCTCGACGTGCGAGATCACGCCGCGGCCGGCCGCACCTGGAGCGACGTCCTCGACGAACAGATGGTGCAGTCCCTCGTGCTCGAAGAGAAACGGGTCTGCGTAGGTGTGACCTCGACTCCACTCGACCAGGCCCTCGTCCTCGCCCCAGCCTGTGAGGGCGTCCGCTCGACGTTCGCGAACGAGCACGTGCCAGGGACGGCGGTACAGCAGGTGGACGAGCACGGCGCGTCCCCAGCGAGGGACCATCCGCAGGAGCAGAGAAACGGTACCGGTGCCGCGACGCCGCGCGTTTCCCACCTGCACGACGACGGGCTCGTCGAGCCCCGGCAGCGTTTCGGCCGCACGTAACGCGAGCGTTGCACTGCGCCAGAGAGCGAGGTTCAGGCCGGAGGCAAGCGAGAACGGAGGCACACCGCACACGGCGCGGGCGATGATCGTCGGGGCAGCACCAGGCCGGTTGAGCCTCGCTTCCGCGACCACCACCGCGGCGCCGCTCGCCAGCGCCCGGCGGAACGCCGGCTCGGCGCGCTCGGCCACGGGGCCGAAGCGCAGGTCGATGACGTCTCCGGCATGCGGAGGATCCGGGGACGCCAGCCAGACGGTCAGATCGGCGTCCTCGCCGCGCTCGCCGGGGGCGGTGAAGCCGGTCGGTGCGAGCGGGTCCGGCGAGCCCTTGAAGAGGTGCTGCTCGATCTTTCGGTGGACACGGCTCACGCCGGACGAGGCGAGGCCCTCGACGAGCCTCACACTGCGCAGCTCCACGTGGGGCGAGCTCGAGAACAACTCGACCGCGTGAGCCTGCCACGCCGGCGGCAGCGGCCCGTCGAGCACGAGCGCGACCGAGCGTCCGGCCGAGGCTGTCATCACCTCGTGTGCGCGCGATCAGCGGCGGCCTGCAGCACACGCGCGCCGCGCGGTCCGGGCGGCGACGGGCCGGTCAAGCCGTAGCCTCGGCAGCCGCTTGGGCTCTTGAGCCGCAGATCGCCGGCCGCCGAGGATTCGAACAACGGATGCTGGACGACATTGCCGCTGGAGACGAAGCCCGAGTCTCCGGAGATCCCGCCGCGAGCATCGTAGAACCGCTCTCGCCCGCTCGCCCAGACGCAGTTGTGAGTGACGACGTTGTTCGTCCCGACCGCGACCCCGGCCGGGAACGAGCTCTCGACGTTCCAGCGCACGGTCGAGTTGCTGATGATGTTGTCGCTGACGGTGATGTCGTGGGAGGTGTGGCTCTCGTCGCCGGAGAAGATGACCCCGGACCCGTTGCCGTCGATCACGTTGTGGGAGACGAGGACGTTCTGCGCGGCCGGAAAGAACTGGATGCCGCGATCGCCGTTCCTGAAGATCCAGTTGTCGCGAATCAGCGTCCTCCCCGACGTCGCCTGCACGTAGATCCCGTGATTCATGTTCGTCGAACGCCCGCAGTCGTGGATGCGGCTGCTCTCGATGGTCGTGTTCGCTGCGTATCCCCATCCGTCCGTGTTGCCGAGAGAGAAGCAGATGCCCCCCGGCTCCCCGTCCGCGGGCGGGTTCGACACGTCGATGCGATTCCAGACCGAGTTGTCGCCGTTGACGATCACGGTCGGCAGCACACCCGACGTCCCAACGATCACGAGATCCTCGAGGGTCACGTAGTTGGCGTCGTTGCGCAGCCAGACGACACCATGGATCACCGCCGGGTGCGCGGCGTCGCTGCTGCGGAGCGTGATCGGAGCACCCGGCCGGCCCGAGCGTGGGAAGGTCAGCTTCGTCGAGTGGTAGGAGCCGGGCGGCAGGCAGCCGCGCTCCCCCGGGCGGAGACTCGCGACGAAGCGCTGCAGGCCGTGGCCCGGGTGCATGGTGCGGGAGCACCGGCTCGCGGGCTGCTTGGCGGCCAGTGCGCCGGTCGAGCCCGCAAGAGCCGAAGAGCCGGCGAGAACCATTGCGCAGAGCAGGAGGAATCTCGCCTGCGGCACGCGCCAATGCTAGCGCCGTGCGACGACGACGCTCGGTGACGGGGCGTATTCTTGCGGCCCGCCGTGGCACTCTTCCGCCCCCTCGTCCTCATGTACCACGCCGTCTCCGACGGCTGGAACGACCCACTCGCGGTGCGCGTGGCCGACTTCGAGGATCAGATGCGGAGCCTTGCTTCTCGCGGCCACGAGGGAGCCACCTGGCGCGACCTGCTCGAGAGGCCCAACCGCCGCAAGCTCCTGCACATCACGTTCGACGACGGTCTGCGCAGCGTGCAGAACGCTCTTCCGATCCTCGACGAGCTCGGGTTCCCCTGCACGATCTTCGTCTGCGCGAGCTATGCACGCGACGGGAGCAGGCTCAGCATCCCGGAGCTCTCGAGCCGCTCCCAGGGCGACGAGCTCGCGACGATGGACTGGGCGACGTTGCGCGGCATCGCGCGGGAACGCCTGGTCGAGATCGGCTCGCACGGCTGCGGCCACGTGGACCTCGTTCGATTGTCGGATGCCGAGCTACGCAGCGAGCTCTGCGACTCCAAGACCGAGATCGAGCACAACGTCGGCCGGGCCTGCGCGACGCTCGCCTATCCGTTCGGAAGCCAGGACGAGCGCGTCCGCCGGGCGGCCGTGCTCGCGGGGTACGCGGCGGCCTTCGCGGCTCCAGGGACGTCGCTCGGGGTCGACGCGCTCCGGATACCTCGCACCGGGATCTGGCGGGACGAGCCGCCGCTCCGTCAGAGAGTGAGGACCAACTTCCTGGCCCGCGCGATCCTCGAGCACAGAACGTAGGCGGCCTAGGCTTCTTCCAGCTCGGCCTTCCCGGTTGCCTCCGGCTTCCGGACGACATTGGCGAACGCGAGCAGGAGGCCCAGGGTGATCCAGAGCTGCTTCTCGTACTGCGCCGAGAGGAAGAAGAACGCGGTCAGCATGCCGATCGTGCCGACGAACAAGCCCCGCCCCACGAGCTCCAGCGTCTGCTCGCCACGGCTCGCCAGGAGCCGCACGGCGCGCCGGGTCGCCTCGAGCACGATCCCGAGCGTCCCGAGCAGGAGCAGCTCGCCGACGCTGCCGAGCTCCGCCGCGATCTGCAGGTACATGTTGTGGGTCGGCGCGTGCTGGGTGACAACGACGTCGGCGCGTGGCAAGTCGGTATCCGTCGTGACGGCGTAGATCGGCGAGACGACGGTGAAGTTCTCGAGCCCGACGCCGCGGATGGGATGCGACTTGAACACCTTGACGGCGATCGACCAGAGATCGGTTCTGCCCGTGCCCCCGCCCGCGCGCAGATCGCTCAGCCTCGAGAACGAGTGCGGTGGCGCGAACATCACGAGGTAGATGGACGCAGTCGCCGCCACCACGAGCGACACGCCGACGATCTGGGCGCGGACTCGTCCCGCGAAGACGACGGCCAGGATGAGGACCACGCCCAGCGCGACCACCCCACCCCGCGATTGCGTCAGGAAGAGGGCGACGAGGGAGAGCGCCGACATCCCGAGCATGGCGGCGCGATAGAGCCTGCTCCGCGCCGGAACGAGAGCCATGAAGAGCGCGAGCGCGACGGCGGAGACGAGCACGGCGGCGAGGAAGTTCGGATCGCCGACGCCCCCGGCGAGACGTCCCCCGGACGGCCCGGCGGAATGGATGAGGCCGGAGAGACCCGCACCCGCGCTGAGCGCAGCTCCGACGACGTAGACATAACAAAGGATCATCACCGCGGACCGGGTCTGGACGAACGCGACGATCACGATCATCAGCAACGGTCCCTGCGCGAGGCGCGCCGCACTCGCGACTGCGGCGTGTGGGTCGGCGGCCCAGAGGCCCGAGCACAGCGACCAGATCACGAGCGCCGCAGCAACCGCGCCGAAGACGCGCACCACGGGAGCGACATCCACCCGTTCATGCCGCGAGATCGTGCGGAAGACCCAGACGAGCACCAGGCAGCCACCGGCGCCCTTCGCGGCCAGCACCCCGGGGTTGAACGAGCCGCCTGAGATCTGGACCAGCAACAGACTGAGGAACGTCAGGGCGAAGAAGATGGCGAGGCCGAGCAGCGGAGATCGCTGAGCGACCAGGAGGAACAGCGCTGCGCAGATCGCTTCGATGACGAGGACCGGACGCTGGACCGCGACATAGACGGTCACGAATCCGGCGAGCATGAGCAGTGCGCTCACGAGCGTCGCGCGCTCGGGCAGTTCGCTCGGGAAGCGCGGCAGCGCCACGTTCCTCGAGAGCGAGCCGATCGAGGAAGAGCGGAGCGCCGGCGACAGCGCCTGACGCAGGTCGAACCTCGCCACGGCTCTACGAAACCTGGACCGAGGGGCGAACGCTGCCGACGTCGGGACGGCCGAGGCTCTCGTCGTAGAGCTCGACGGTCTGCCGCACGACGGCACTCAACGAGAAGTCTCGCGCCTGGCGATCGCGCGCGGCACTGCCGAGCTCTGCGCGTCGCGACGGGTCGGCCGCGAGCTCGCCGATTCTTGCGGCCAGCGCCGCCGCGTCGCCCGGCGCAACCAAGACGCCCTCGACTCCGTCCTCGATCATGTCCGGAATGCCGCCGACTCGCGAGGCGACGACCGCGCAACCGGCGGCCATGTACTCGAGGATCGCAAGCGGCGAACCTTCGCGATCGGAGGCGAGCACCGCGATGTCACTCGCTGCGAGGAGGCTCGGCACGTCGTGCCGCTCGCCGAGAAAGTGGACTCGCTCCGAGAGGCGCAACGAATCGACGCGTCCCCGGAGCAGGTCCAGCTCCGACTGGTAGTCGCCGACGACGAGCAGATGAAGCTCGGGCTGCTCGGCTCTGAGCAGGTCGAGCGCGTCGATCACGAGATCGACGCGCTTCTCCGGTCGGACGCCGACGCACGCCATCGTCACCGCACCGGGCGGAACCGCCAGCTCGTCGCGAACGGCGGTCACGTCGCCCGCCTCGGCGTCGACGATCCCGTTCGGGATCAGCACGATCTTCGCGGGGTCGATCCGCTCGACCGAGATCATCGCGTCGCGATCAGCCGGTGACACGGCGATCATCCTCGTCGCCCGGCGCGAGATCAGGAACCGGTCGATGAAGATCCGCGCTCGATTCCCCGCGTATTGCCACGAATGCTCGTGCGCGAGAAACACGGGCACCGATGTGAGGAGTGAGATCACGGCGCCCCAGAAGTTGGAGCCGTGCTTGTGCGAGTGCAGGATCTCGATCCTCTCTCTGCGCATCAGCCGAACGAGGCGCAGCCAGGGAAGCAGGTCGTAACGCGACCGGCGATTCAGCTGCACGACCTTCACTCCCGCCTGCGTCGCCTGTTCGACCAGGCGGCCCTTCGACGGCCGAGAGAGACAGAGGTAACGGTCGTACGCCGCGGGATCGAGATGCGTCAACACGCTGACCGCGAGACGCTCCGCACCGCCCCCCGCGTCTCCCGTGCAGTCGAAGAGGTAGAGGAGCTTCACCAAGGTGCCGTCTCGATTGTCGGGCGCGAGGTTGCGATCACACCGGATTCTATCGGCCGCCCTCAGACGAACCCTGAGCCGCGGAGTCGTGCTCCGGCGCCCCGACTAGGATCACCGCACGTGGCAGCAGACGACCGTGAGGCTCCCCGCGACCTGACCGCGACGGTCGTCCGGGGAGTCAGTCTCGCGGGAAGCGGCTATCTGCTCGCACAGGTGCTGAACCTCTGCTTCTTCGTCGTGCTGGCGCGTCTGCTCGTGCCGGCCGACTTCGGCGAGTTCGCCGCTGCGACCGTGCTCGTCAGCCTCAGCCTGCTCGTCACCGAGTCCGGGCTCGCGTCGGCGGTCGTCCAGCGCCGCGACCGCCTCGAGGCGGCGGCCGCGACCGCGGTCGTGGCGACCGCAATCTCGGGGATCACCGTCTCGCTCCTGGCGCTCGCCGCAGCGCCGCTCATCGGCGCCTTCTTCCACAGCAGCGAGGTCACCGCGCTGGCGGCGGTCTCGTCCGGCACGGTCTTTCTCCGCACGATCGCGACGACGCCCGACGCACTGCTGCAGCGCCAGTTCTCGTTCGTGCGGCGACTCGTGATCGAGCCCGCCCAGGTGCTCGCCTTCGGGGTCGCGGCCGTGGCGGCGGCCGCCGCGCACCTCGGTCCGTGGTCGCTCGTGATCGGCCAGTACGTCGGGTACACCGTCGACGCGTCGCTCGCGTGGATCCTCGTCCGCTGGCGGCCGAACCTGCGGCTCGTGTCGTTCGCGATGTGGCGGGAGCTCGTCGCGTACGGCCGCCACGTCTTCGTCGCGACCGCCGTCCTGCGCGTCGGTGACCAGTTCAGCACCGCCGTCATCGGGCGTCAGCTCGGCTCCGCCTCGCTCGGCCAGTTCCGATACGCCGTGCGGCTCGCCGGGACGCCGTTCTCGATGCTGCTCGCGGGCGCCGCGTACGTGCTCTTTCCGGCGTTCTCGCACATCGCCGACGACGCACCGCGCCTCGAGAGCGCGTTCCTACGCTCGCTCCGCTGGATCTGCGTGCTCTCGTTCCCGGCCGGCCTGATCTTCGTCCCCCTCGGCGTGCCGACGATCGTGATCATCTTCGGCGAGATCTGGCGGCCCGCGGGCAAGGCACTGGTGGCGATGTGCCTGCTGCCGGCCGGGGGCATGCTCACCTCGATCGTCTCGGAGGCGCTCAAGGCGATCGGCCAGCCGCGCTTCTTGACCCGCATGCACCTCGTCACGGCGGGCGTGACCGCCGCGGCCGTGCTGGCGCTCTACCCGCTGGGCCTCACCGTCGCGGCGGCGAGCTTGTCGATCGGCGCGGTGGTCGGCGGAGGCTACGCGCTGGTGCTCATGAGGCGCGTGGCCGGCACGCGGATGAGCGCGATGCTCGCCGAGGTCTGGCCGGCTGCGACCGCGGCGGCCGTCGCGGCGGCCGTGCTCGTGCCGCTCGAGCTGTACGTCGTCGACGCGGCGTCGCACGGCGTCGTTCTGCGGGTGGTGCTGCTGCTCGCCGAAGCGCTCGCGTTCGCACTGCTCTATCTCGGGATCCTGCGCCTGGTCGCCCCGCAGACAGGGCGGGAGCTCGGCGGCGCGATCCGAGCCGTGCTGCACCGCATCGCTGCGGGCCGCCGACCCAAGCCGGCGGCTGCGTGATGCCGCGCTTCAGCGTCGTCGTGCCCGCCTACAACGCGGTGAAGACGGTCGAGGCGACAATCGGATCCGTCCTCGCGCAGACGGTCGGCGACCTCGAGTTGATCGTCGTCGACGACGGCTCCGCCGACGAGACTCCCCGCCTGGTCGCGGCGATCGCCGCCGACGACGCACGGGTCGAGCTCCTCGAGCAGCCGAACCAGGGCACGGCCGGAGCGCGCAACACAGGGATCGCCCGGGCAGCCGCGCCGTACGTGAGCTTCCTGGACAACGACGATCTCTGGCTGCCCGACTACCTCGCGACGATGGGTGAGGCGCTCGACGCCGAGCCCGACGCGGCATTCGCCTACTGCGACGCGTGGTCGCTCGTCGATGCGACCTCGCGGATCCGCCGCCGCACCGAGCTCGAGTCCCGCCCTGGCCCCGCGCCCGATGCCCCACGCGAACAGGTCTTCGTCACCCTGGCAACGCGGAACTTCGTCATGAGCTCGGTGACCGCACGCGTCGACGCGCTCGGCCGGAGCGGCGGTTTCGACCCCGCGATCGCGGGGACCGACGACTACGACCTGTGGTTCAGGCTCCTGCTCGACGGAGGCACGGCCGTCCGCGCCGGCGAAGCTCCGCTGTTGCTGCAGCGAGACCGCGACGACTCGCAGTCGAAGGACGACCTGGTGATGCTCGAAGGGCTCGCGCTCGTCCTGGAGCGAGTGCTGGCCGACGAGCGCACGCCGGCCGCGGCGCGGAGCATCCTGGCTGAGCGGATCGACCTGGCTCGGCGGCGAATCGCGCAGGGGAGCGAACCGAGCCGGGCCACGCGCCTCGCGGGCGAGCTGCGGTCGCGCGGCGTGCGCCTGCGAGAGCGCCTCTTCCCCGGGCAGAGCTTCTACGACGAGCCGCCCGCGGCTGTGACGGCCGCCTTTCCGGAGCTGGCCCGCCGTCGGGCGTGAGCTCTCAAGGTTGATCCTCGCCCGCCGATACTGCTCGAGTGGCGCTCTCGCTGAGATTCGCGGTGCTCGTAGCTGCACTGCTGATGCCCTCGGCGGCCCTCGCCGGTCCCGCTCCCAGGTCGACGTCGGCGCAGGCCGAGCGGCATCTCCTGGGCGCCGTGCGCATTCTTCGGCGCTGGCACCTCGGGATCACCGACCGCAAGACGGGGCTCGTTCCCGCGAACACGACGGCGAAATGTCAGGGACGAGGGCGGGCCGTCGGCCGCCGCTACACTCTTTTCTCTTGCGTGATTCGACGCGGCACACTGCGGGTTCGCGTCCTCTATGTCACCTTACCCGGGAGTGGATTTGAGCTCCGAGGCCATCATCTCGTCCACCCTTGATGAGACGCTAGGCGCACCGCAGGTCTGAAACCGCGAATGGCCCCCTACCAACGCACCCAGGCGACTCCTTCGGCGCCCGCCAACTACCTGCGGGTCCTCCGCGAGCGCTGGCTGATCGTCGCCCTGACGGTCGTCGCCTGTGTGGCGGCGGGCGTGCTGAGCGAGCGGAGCATGGCGAAGAAGTACAGCGCACAGAGCGACCTCCTGATCTCGCCCGTCGACAACAGCGACCCGACGTTCGTCGGGATCAACGTGTTCCGGAACATCTCCTCCGACCCCACGTCGAACGTGCTGACGCTCGCCAGGTACCTCAACACCCCGGCAACGGCGGAGCTCGTGCGCAGCAACCTGCACCTGCGCCAGTCGGCCGGCGCGCTCCTCGGGATGATCTCGGTGACGCCGCTCAGTCAGACGGACATCGTGTCGGTACGCGCATCGGCGAGCAGCCCGGCTCTCGCGGCGCGCCTCGCCAACGGGTTCGCCGACGCGACGATCACGCGACGCTCGCAGCAGATCCAGACGGACGTGCAGCAGGTCGTGAAGAGACTGCAGGCGCAGGTCAACAGCAGCGGCTCGCCCACGTCGACCGCGAACACGCTCGTGCAGCAGCGCCTCGCGGGCCTGCGCTCGCTGATCGGCCTGCCGGACCCGAGCGTGTCGGTTCTCAATCGCGCCGGGCCTCCGAGCGCCCCCGACGCCAAGTCGACCAAGTTGGTCGTCCTCGCCACGGCCCTCGCGGGGCTGCTGCTCGGCTTCGGGATCGCGCTCCTCGCCGACTCGCTCGGGGGGAAGATCCGCAGCGAAGAGGACCTGCTCTCTCGCACGCGCATCCCGATTCTCGCCCGGGTCCCGCGACTCACACCGTGGCTCGTCAGGGAGTACTTCGGCCGCCGGAGCAACCTCCCACCCGCAGCCTGGGAGTCCTACCGCACACTGCGAACGAACCTGCTCCGGTCGGTTGCGCCCGGCGAGACGCCGGTGATCCTCGTGACCAGCGCGATGCCCGGCGAGGGCAAGACCTTCACGGCAATCAACCTGGCGATCACGCTCGCTGCACAGAACTCCCGCGTGCTCCTCGTCGACGGGGACTTTCGCCGGCCGATGGTGGCGAGCTTCTTCGGCGTCGCGCCGCTGCGGGACGGATTCAGGTTCACGTTCATCAATCGCGACTTCCGCAAGGTGACGCGAGATGCACCGGGCTACAAGAACCTGCAGCTCGTGCTTCCCACCCTGAGGGATCTCAGCCAGATCGACGAGCTGGACCCCGAGCGGGTGGCGCAGACCTTCGACTCCCTGCGGGAGCTCGCGGACGTGGTCGTCGTCGACTCCGCCCCCGCTGACGTCTCGGACCCGTTGATCCTCGCGTCGGCCGCCGACATGATTCTGGTCGCCGTCCGCGTCGGCTACACGCGGCGCGAGCGCTTCGACGGCCTCCAGGAGGCGCTCGCACAGCACGTCGTCTCTGCGACGGGGCTCGTCGTCACGGGGCGCGAGTCTGCGAAGGAGGCCGTGCACGGCTCGACGATGCCGGTCGCTCTCGGGCTCAAGCCGCCGAGCGCCCAGGCGCGGCGGCGGCGCACGACCACCAAGAGCGCATCCAAGAGAGCCTGAGCTGTCTAGCGCGCGCCGCGGCCCGAGAGGATCCGCGGCAGCGTCAGCGTGCAGATCACGGTGTCGACGAGCACGCTGCAGTGCCGCAGATACCAGAGGTCGTACGCCAGCTTCTCCTCGGTCTCGAGCGCATCCGAGGCATAGCCCCCGCGCACCTGTGCCCAACCGGTGATGCCGGGCTTCAGCAGGTGCCGGCGCGACCAGAACGGAAGCTCGGACTCGAGCATCGACACGAACTCAGGGCGCTCGGGCCGCGGGCCGACGATCGACATGTCGCCGCGCAGCACGTTCCAGATCTGCGGCAACTCGTCCAGCCGGGAGCGGCGGAGAACGCGGCCGATCGCAGTGACGCGCGCATCGCGGTCGGCGGCCCAGAGAGGCACGCCGTCGCGCTCGGCGTGCTGCGACATCGTCCGGAACTTCAGGATCGTGAACGGGTGTCCGTTCGCCCCGATGCGCGTCTGTCGATAGATAGCGCTGCCCGGTGTGAGCCATATCATCAGGAACAGGAGCGGGAACAGCGGCAGGAAGATGACGATGATCAGGGACGCGATCACGATGTCGAATGCACGCTTCGCAAACGCGCCGTACGGCCGCTGATAGAGGTGGAGAACACTCATGAACCACGCCGAAGTGAGTTGGCGCACAGGAAGGCGCCCGAACACGTGCTCGTAGAACTCGGGAAGCCCGACGACTCGAAAGCCGGCGCCCGCAACCTCGAGCAGCGCAGTGAAGACCTCGGGACGGTTCCGCTGGACCCCGACCACGATCAGATCAGGACGCTGCTCGTTGACCGCCCGCTGCAGGTCGGAAACGGTGCCGAGCACCGGGACATCCCCGAACGGGCGCTCGGACGGATCCTCGACGATCACACCGATAGGGATGAAGCTCGCGCGGCGGTCGGTCCGCAGCGAACGCAGCAGGTCGCCGACCCCGTCCGATCGCCCGCCGACGAGCAGCACCGTCCGGTCGTCGGCGGAGAACCGCGCACCGACCCAGTTCCACAGAGCGGTGACGGCAAGCGCAGCAGCGCCGACGGCGACAACCTGCGAGAACCCGAGCTTCCAGGCGCCGGAGACGGCAACGAGCACGAACGTCGCGCCTGCAGCGGCGAGGAAGTCGACGACGAAGCCGCCGATCACCTCGAGATGTGCGAGATGGCGGCGGCAGGCTCGTACGCAGATCACCCACAGGGCGGCGAGCAGCAGCGAGCTCAAGAGGGCCGTGCTCAGCGTCTCTGAGTACGCGATGCAGCAGAACAGAACGAGCCAGACGAGGAGCCCCTCGCCGACGGAAACTATCCGCCTGCGTCGCGACCGAGCCACCACACCGGCGGCCGGTGCCGCGGGCACCACCTCCGGCAAGCTGGCGATCCGAGCTCTCTTTGGGACTTCGGTCGCCACGTCCGCAGCAGTCGCCTCCTCCTCGATCAAGACCATTCCGGCGTGCTGCCGGCCGCAGGGTCCGAACTAGCCGCATTGTGCGTGTACCACTGCAGACACGCAAGCCGCAGTTCGCGACCCTTGTTCCGCACGTCGCTCCAGCCGTAACCGCCGCGATCACGCTCGTCTGGGCCTACCGCGACGGCGGGTATCCCTCGACTTCGTGGTACCCGGCCGGTGTCCTGGTGGGCGGGCTGCTCGTCGCCCAGGCGCTCGGCGGGTTCCTGCACGTCGGCCGCGATCTTCAGACCGCCGCCGCGGGGAGCGTCTTCGCGTTCGCGGCGGTCGAACTGGCCTCGATCACCTGGGCCGCCTCCAAAGGCTCGGCCTGGGACAGCGCAAACCGAACGTTCACCTATGGGCTGATCTTCCTGATGTTCGCCGGCTGGCGGCCTTCGGAGCGTGCGAAGCACGTGCTCGCACTGCTGGTGATCGCCGGTCTCACGGCGGTCGGGCTGCGAACGCTCCACGCCGCGGGTCACAGTCCGGGCAGCGCGTTCCTCTTCGACCGGCTGGCCCTCCCGACGGGATACGCCAACGCCACCGCTGCACTGTTCCTCATCCCGTTCTGGCCGGCCGTCTCACTCGCGACCGTTCGGCACCGCGGCGTCCTCTTTCGCGCGCTGGCGCTCGGTTGCGCAGCCACGTTGCTCGCGGTTGCCTACGTGCCGGAGTCCCGCGGTGCGCTCTATGCCTTCCCGCTCGTCGCGGTGGTGCTGCTCGTGCTGGCACGGAGCCGCTACCGGACGGCGCTTGCGCTGATTCTCGCTCTCGCCCCGACCGCACTCTTCATCCACACGCTGTCACGGCCGTATGCCGCGACGACCCTGCACGAGCGGGCGCACGCGACGCATCAAGCCCTGGTCGCAGCCGTGCTCGCCGGCGTGCTCGCGGGGGTGCTCGGCGCCGCGCTCGCACTCGTCGAGCGGCGGTTCGACCCGGGCGTGCCGCATTGGTCCCGCTACGTCCGGATCGCCCTGGTCGCGCTCGTCGCCGTCTCGATCATCGGACTTGCGATCACGCACGACCCGCGCGCCGAGGCTCGGAGCGCCTGGACGTCCTTCCGGTCCCCGGAGGCAAGCGGCGGGGTCGGGGGGACCCGCCTGCTGGGGAACCTCGGCAGCAATCGCTACGACTTCTGGCGCGCCGCGCTCGACCTGGCCGACCGGCATCCGGTGCTCGGGGTCGGGGCGGACAACTTCAGCGAGGGCTACCTGCGCATCCGGCGCTCGGGGGAGCAGCCCCAATACGCGCACAGCGTCGAGCTGAGCGTCCTCTCGCAGACCGGCGCCGTCGGCAGCGCCGTCTTCCTGCTCTTCCTCGGGCTGGCCGGGATCGCGGTCGCCCGCGCCCGCCGTGTCGATCCCGCCGCAGGCGCGCTGATCGCGGGCTGCGCCACCGCTTTCGCCTACTGGATGATCCACGGGTCGGTGGACTGGCTGTGGGAGTTCCCGGCGCTCGGCGGCAGTGCCTTCATGTTTCTCGGGCTCGCAATCTCGGGCGCACCGGCGGCGGCCGAGTCGAGAGCGCTCCGCCTCGTGGTGATCGTCGGCGCCGCCGTGATCGCCGTGTCGTTCGTCGGCCCGTGGCTCGCCGCGAGGCAGACCGAGCGCGCGTCGGGCATCTGGCACTCCGATCCCTCGCTCGCCTACACATTGCTCGACCAGGCGGCCCAGCTGAATCCGCTCTCCGACACGCCCGCCCTGACGAAGATGACGATCGCAGCCCAGCGCGGGGACGGCCCGGAGATGCGGGCGAGCGCCGAGCGAGCCATCGCACGCGATCACGACAACTGGTTCTCACAGCTGCAGCTCGCAGTCGCGCTGTCGCACCAGAGACGGTGGCCGGCGGCGGAGCAGGCGGCCGGCGACGCGAAGCGCCTCAACCCGTCCGAGCCCCTGGTCGGAATCGTGCTCGGCTCCATCCGCTCGCGCACGGCCCTGCGACTCAATGCGATCAACAACGCGGTCCTCGGCAGATTGGAGGCGCTCGACCCGAGGCTCCGACCTAGCCGAAAGGCTCATTGACAGGCGTCGGGGCAGAGACACACTGAGGACATAGAGCCAGGTGCCGACGGGTAGAGTTTCGGCATCGACGCTCCGCCGGCGCCTGCGGCTGGCACAATCGGGTCACTGGGAATGATGGAGAGGGGACGGTAATGAAGCGGTTCACAGGGTTTTCACTGGGGTTGCTCGCACTGACGATCGTCGGATCGGCGTTCGCGGGTGGCTCGACCGTCGTGAACGGCTATGGCGGCAAGGCGGGCGCGCCCGTCGGAGCAGTCGTCACCTCGCATCCGACCTCCGGCCACACCGGGACCCTGCCGTTCACCGGCTTCAACCTCGTCGGGATCACGGTCGTCGCGTTGCTGCTCATCGCACTCGGTTACGGGCTGACCCGCATGGCCCGCAAGCGCGAAGCTTCCTAAGCGCGTCTCCCGACACCGGGTCGTTCGGCAGCTCCAGCTAGGAGGTGCGTTGCCGCGCTCTGCCTGCGATGCGCTGCAGTGCTGCGAGCGGCGGCCCCCAGCGGACGCAGCCGGCGAGGAAGCCCGTTCCCCACGCCGTGTGCATGGCGGCGAAGACCGCGGGCAGCCGAACGGCAGCGCCAGGATCGTCCGTGCGCGCGGCCGCCGTCCCGGTCGCAGCGAGGATCGCGGCGAGATACGCCGCGGCCCCGACACGCGCGGGCGTCTGCAGCGGACGCGGCCCCGCGAGGGCGACCGCGAGCATCACGACGATCGACGGCGGCACGAGGTGAGCGGCGCGCATGCTCTCCGGATGAGCCCGGCTCGTCTTCGCGCGGTAGAAGCCGTACCGCCCGTACTGCCGCACGAGCGCACGCATGCTCGAGCGCGGGATATAGCGCGCAGCCATCTCCGGCAGCACGACCATCCGCCCGTTCGCGGCGGCGACGCGGGCACCGAGCTCGGAGTCCTGGTTGACCGGCCATCCTTCGTCCCAGCCGCCTACCTGCTCGAGGAAGTCCCGGTCGATGACGCCGGTGAACCCCGTCGACGCCTCGATCTCCTCCTCCGTCTCGTGCCGGAAGCTCGCCCCGCCGGTGCCCAATCGGGACTGCAGCGCGAGCGCCACCGCCCGCGACACGGGGTCCACACCATGCGGGACCTGCGGGCCGCTCGCCCAGACGACGCCGTCGCCGCGGCGCAGCCGCTCGACGCCGAGCGCGAGGTAGTCGGGCGGGTAGAGCGTGTGCGCATCCATGCGGGCGACGATGCTCCCGCGCGCTGCCCGCAGTGCGACATTCAGCCCGGCAGCTGTCTGCCCGGCCGGGTTGTCGACGATCCGGATCCTCTGCTCCTCGCGCGCGAGCTCCTCGAGGATCGCTCGCGTCCGGTCGGAGGACCTCCCGTCGGCGAAGATGAACTCGAGCTCACCGTCGAACCGCTGCCCCCTCATCGTCGCGACGGTGGCCGCGATGTGGCGCTCTTCGTTGAGCACCGGCGTCAGCACACTCACGTCGACGCTCATTCGGGCGACCCGATCAGAAACGCAGCGAGCTTTGCCGCCTCCGCTTCCCGGGTGTGCGCGCGCGCGATCACGGTGCCGGCCTCGACGAGGCGCGCACGCAGACCTTCGTCCTCGGCAAGGCTGCAGAGAGCGTCGGCGGCCGCCCGGGCATCACCGGGGCCGACGAGGAGCGCCGCGTCGCCCGTGAGCGCCGCGACACCACCGACCGCCGTCGCGACCGTTGGGAGGCGCGCGGCGAACGCTTCGAGCAGGACCTGAGGCATGCCTTCCGTCCACGAGACGTGCACGAACGCGTCGGCGCGCTCGTACGCGTCCCGCAGCCCCGCGTCGGCGGCGACGTAGCCGCGGAGCGCAATCCGATCCTGCAGCCCGAGCTCGCCGATCCGTCGCACGAGCTCGCTCTCGAGCGGGCCCTCGCCGTACACGTCGAGCTGCCAGTCCCCCGCGCCTCCGTCCTTCGCCAGCAACGCCATCAGCTCGACCAGGAGGAGCGGGTTCTTCTCGGCATCGAGCCGCCCCACCGTGATCAGGCGGCGCGCAAAGCCACCTCGTTCCGGCGGATCCTCGGAGCGCACATCGGCTTCACCGACGAGGGAGACGTGGAAGGTGCACACCTGCCTGGCGCCGGCGAACTGCTCCGCCAGGTCGGCGCCGACGACCGCGACCGGACAGCGGCGCGCGAGGGCTCGGTAGGCACCGTCCAGGACGGCGGCGGCGAACCAGAGCGTGCGCCGGCCGGGATGGCGGCGCCGAACGTACGCACGGCTGTCCTGGCGCACTCCCAGCACGACCCGCTTGCCGCGCAGCACGCCCATGACGGCGATCGCGACCGAGAGCGGGTTCGGGCCGAGGGCCCAGACGACGTCGACGTCGTCGAGCGCCCGCCAGCCCTTCGTGACGCCGCGCAGCAGCGCCCCGAGTGCGGCCTTGGGATCGCCGAGGCTGGGATAGAACGGCAGCTCCACGAAGGAGACGGTCGAGGGCACCGCGTAGGGGTACGGCTCCGAGGCAGGGTCGAGGCGCCCGATCAGGCTCAGCGAGCCCACATGCTGCTCGAGCGCGAAGACGAAGAGGGCGAAGGCGCGCTCCGCGGAGAGAGAGCCGTTCGAGCGGCGGAAGCGATAGTCGAGGTAGACACCGAGCCGCGGCCCCTCGCGAGGTTCGAATGACCGGGCCACGACGCCAGGGTATCCGCCTGCAGAAACGCACTTCGCGCAAGGGGCTCAGACGAGCGGCACCGGTCCCTGGCCGCTCGACGAGACGACCGTGTTCTTCCCTCGGCGCTTCGCGTCGTACAGGCGCCTGTCTGCGTCCGTCAGGAGATCCTCGGCGTTGGCCGTCGCCGGGAAGCACGAGACACCGAAGCTCGCGGTGAGCGAGATGTGAGCGTCCTCATAGTCGATCGACGCTGACTCGAGTGACTCTCGAATCCGCTCCGCGAGTTGGGCGGCGCCGTCGAGATCGGTGTCGGGCAGCAGGACGGCGAACTCCTCACCGCCGAGCCTGACGGGAAGGTCGACGTCACGTGAGTTGGAGCGGACGATTGCCGCAAAGCTCCGCAGTGCCAGGTCACCCGCAGCATGACCGTAGGTGTCGTTCACGCGCTTGAAGTCGTCGAGATCCGAGAGCACGATCCCGAGGGGCGAACCGCTACGGCGAGAGCGGACGATCTCGGCCTCGAGCCGCGCGAGAAAGCTGCGCCGATTCGCGAGACCGGTCAACTCGTCCGTCACCGCCTGTCGTTGCACCTGGCCGTGCAGCCGCGCGTTCTCGAGCGCGATCATCGCCTGGGCGACGATCCAGGCGGCTGCATCCTCCGCCTCGGGATCGAAGCCTTCAGGCGGCGGATACAACGTCATGAGCCCGGGGCTTCCCTCGGAGACCTCGAGGGCGACCTCGAGCGTCCCGGCTGCATCGGCCGGCGTGCTGCCACGCGTTGCGACCTGAACCCCGTCGGTCGTGATCGCTCCGCCGGCGGCGCCGGTCGCCTCGACCGCCGCCTGGAGGATCACCGGCAGCAGCGCGTCCGGGTTGTGCGTCGCGGCGAGCGTCTCGCCGACCAGCGCGACCGCGTCGCGAACTGTCGTCGGCACGGGCTCCGCGCGTCGCCGGGCCTCTCGCCTTCCGAGCAGCTTGTAGGCGCCGAACGCAGCGAGGAGCCCGACGAGGAACGGCCAGAGCCAACGGAGCGGGATCGACCACGGCGCGCGGTACGCATAGATCGCGGGGGCGTGCGCGCTCTTGCTCAGGTTGAAGCTGTCGGCGACGTCGTGCCGCAGCACGTCCGCCGCGGAACGTCCCTTCAGGGCGGGCGAGGCGGCCGCCACCCGGCCCGTAACCACGTAGAAGACGCCGGTGGCGGGCGACTGTCGCCGGGCGGCTTCGAGCAGCGCCGTGTCAGGCTGCGCCGCCACGATCACCTGTCCGGCGAACCGGCCTCGGCTGTACATCGTGATCGCCGCATGCGGCAACGCGACCGCAGCCCGGCCGAGCACACGGCCGTTCCACAAGATGAAGCCGACGTCACGGCGCGCTCTCGCGATGGCCGCGAGCGCAGCGGCGTCTCTCTGCACGAACGCGGACTGGACCTCCCGCTTGGCAGCGAGTCGCGTTGCCTGACGCGACGCGACCTGCTCCCGGGCGCTGATCAGATCGTGCGCGTTGCTCAACGTCGTGCGGATGTCGTTGACGCGGCTCGAGCGTGCGCGGTTGAGCGCTCCAGCCTCGAAGGCCCAGAGCGCCGCACCGACCGCAAGACCCACGAGGAGCGCGGCCACTGCGACCGACACGACGGCGGCTCGAGAGGTGGTCGGCTTGGGCCGCGCCGGCATGCGGGCCTCACTCCTCTCCACCGCAGCTCCCCTCTCGGCGCCCAACGAATTTGAATCTAGTCGAAGGCAATGATGGAGGAAGAAATCGACATCCCCCGAATGGGGGATGCGTGGCGACGACGGTTCGGGACACAGGTTCGGAGATGAACGATCTCCCGATCAGGGAAAGCCGGCGGCTCGTCGCGAAGTGCACCGGGACGATCGGCTAT
Organism: uncultured Thermoleophilia bacterium; assembly: GCA_963821575.1. Lineage (GTDB taxonomy): Bacteria > Actinomycetota > Thermoleophilia > Gaiellales > Gaiellaceae > PALSA-600. The sequence continues at coordinate 195,784 of CAWGEJ010000004.1, read as the reverse complement.
CCCGACGATCATGCCATCGCGGTCGCCGAGTGCTCGCTGTTGATCGCTGATCAGCTGGACGTCGCCGCAGACATTCGCAAGACGATCGCGAAGGGCGCGCTCCTCCACGACGTCGGCAAGCTGAGGGTCGACGAGAGCATCCTCTCGAAGCCCGGCCCGCTCACACAGGCCGAGCGGCGCAAGATCGAGAAGCACCCCGTCGAGGGCGAGCGAATCATCGCGAGCTCTGTCGAGCCGGGGGTCGCTCAGGTGGTGGCTTCGCATCACGAGCGGTGGGACGGCTCCGGCTACCCAGCCGGGCTGGCGGGTGCGCAGATTCCGCTCGCCGCGCGCGTGGTCGCCGTCGCCGACGCGTACCTGGCGATGCGGGAGGAACGGCCCTACCGAAAGCGCATCGACAAGGACGCCGCAGTCCGCGAGCTGAACAAGTGCGCCGGGAGCCAGTTCGATCCCGACTGCGTGCGGGCGCTCGTCCGCGCCGTCTGAGCGCGCCGCGCTAACGCCGCGCGGGGATCGCCGGTGTCAGTGCCGGACGCCGAAGTCTGTCGTGATGATCGTGACCGGCAGGCCGCGGTAGACCCCGGGACCTGCAGGAACATGAACCGCGGCGATCCCGATCTCGCGCCACTGGGCGTTGAGGATGTTCGCACGATGCTCGGGCGAGGCCATCCACATCGCGATCGCTCGTCCCGACGTGAGATTCGGCGACGACCACAAGAGGTTCTCGCCGACCGACCAGAACCCGTAGCCGCTCGCGCCGTACCACTGGCCGACACGCTTCCAGAACGGCGTTCCGTCGTGCGAGCTGTGGTCGAAATAACCGTCGTCGGCCATCTCGACGCTGTGCGCGCTCGCCGCTGTCGTCAAGCGCACGCTCAGTCGCAACGGCGCCAGGCCGTGATCGGCGCGGGTCGCGTTGAGCTTCTGCATGACACTCGTCTCGAACGAATCGAGCGTCGCCCTGTTCTTGGCGGAGGCAGTCGGAACGGCGAACGCAACCACGATCAGCGCGAGAGCGGCCAGGGTCGCGAGACCGGCCGACGCCTTCATCGACGGACGAGAGCGCGGACTGCGCGTGTTGTTCTTGTTATCCGGCTTCATGGATGGGCTGGTCGCGCAGTGACCGGCGACCGGACAGGCTGCCGACCGGCTCGCCGTTCTTCTCCCGGTACATCGATTCGTCGGCGATCCTGAGCAGGCGCTCCTCGCACGATTGGTTTGCGGCGGCTTCTTCGGCGAAGCCGACGCTCGCGGTGACCGAGATCGCCTTGCCGGCGGAGACGAAAGTGAGCGGGTCGAGTGTACGTCTCACCGACTTGGCGATGTCGCCCGTGCTGGTCGACGACGTCGGCGAGAAGAGAATTGCGAACTCGTCGCCGCCCAGCCGAGCGACGACGGCTCCTTCCGGTGCAGTCGCACGCAACTGGTCTGCGACCTGACGGAGAAGCTGATCGCCCGTTCCGTGTCCATGCTGGTCGTTGACGCTCTTGAAGTCATCGAGGTCGATCAGGAGCAACACGAGCGAGTTGACGTCCGGGGAAGCCGCGAGTGACTGCAGTTCCTGGTGGAAGCCTCGTCTGTTCAGGCAGCCCGTAAGATAATCGTTCCGGGCGAGGAACCAGAGTTGCTCTCGCGCCTTTGCGTTTGCAAGCGCGAGCGTCATTGCATCTCCGAAGCGCTGCGCCATATCGAACTCTTCGTCACTGAAGAACTGTCCTTCCCCCTCGCGGTAGAGACTGAACGCACCGACCACGATCCCGCCGGAGATCAGCGGGAAGCACATCACGGCCTCGGGCTCGTCGTCGGGGGTACCGACGACCTGTCCGGCGCGCGGGTCGAGATGCGCCTCGTTCGAGAGCACCGGCCGCCCGTTTGCCGCAGCCCAGCCGATCAGTCCCTCGCCGAAGCGCGGCCGCATCTTGAGGGTCTCTTCCTGCCAGGCGCCGCGCACGACGAGCGGGACGATCACCTGCTGCTCGATGTCCGCCTCCGCGATCAGGAGGGACGAGCAAGGGACGAGCTCGGCAACCGCCTCGGCAGCGCGCTGCAGCAGGGCCGCCAGGCTCTCCTGCCCGAGCAGATCGTGGTAGAGCGCGGTCAGGCGCTCGTAGGACGCGACCAGAGCGCCGCAGTTGCAGGTTGTCACGTGCCGCAGACCTCCAAAACCTTGGCGAATGCTCGAATCATCGTCGCGGTGCCTGCGGCGGGCATCCCCCAAACAAGTGAGTTTCCCCGCTCCGAGGCTCGAGATCGGCCCACGGCGTACGATCTCGGTCATGACACGGCCGAGGCTCCGAAGCAAGGGCTCCCGGCGCGACTCGAGTGCCCTGCGAGTGGCATGCGCCGCACTCGGCCTGGCGATCGCCGTGGCGGTGAGCGCCACCGTGCTCGGCCGGGGCTCGTCGGTCCAGGGGAAGCTGTCCGAGGACTCGCACCAGGTCGCCTTTTCCGCGGGGCTCGGCCCGCACGTGCTGTCGACCGTCCGGGTCGCGAACGCAGTCCACAGAGCCGCGTCCCGCTGCGGCGGCGGCACGACGACGCGCGTCGGGTCGCCGCAGCTCGCGTACGCGGCGCTCGTCATGGAGGACACGACGATTCGGAGCGCGCCACGCCGCGGCTCGCCGCCGGTCGCCCGCCTGGGGCGCCTCGACCTGAACGGCTTTCGGCAGGTCCTGGGCGTGATCGGCGTCCATTCGAACTCGCGTTGCACAGCCGACTGGTATCGGGTGCGTCTGTCGGTCGTGCCCAACGGGACCGTCGGCTGGGTGCGCGCCTTCGCCGTTCGCACCTATCGCGTGCGCTCGAGAATCGTGGTCGACCTCTCCGAGCGGCGGCTCAGCCTCTACCGCTCGGGAAAGCTTCGGCTCGAGACACCGGTCGCCGTCGGCGCGTCGGCAACTCCGACGCCACGCGGACGCTACTTCGTCAACGAGCGCTATTCGCTTCCCGATGCGAGCGGCCCGTTCGGCCCGAATGCGCTCGGGATGTCCGCTCATTCGGACGTTCTCGCCAAGGTCTGGGTCCAGGACGGGCCGATCGGAATTCACGGCACGAACGAGCCGTGGTCGATCGGTCACGCCGCATCGCACGGATGCATCCGCGTCGAGAACGCCGTGATGCGGAGGCTGTTCCGGCTCGCCCCCGCGGGCACGCCGATCGTCGTCAAGGCGTAGGAGCGGGCGTCACCGAGACGAGCTTTGCGTCGACGATGTAGCGATGGGTTGCGAAGAACCGCGGATGGCATGCCTGCAGCCGCAGGATCTCGGAACCGTGATCCCGCAGCACCGAGAGCGCCGTCGCCGGGACGACGTAGTGACGCGTGACGCGATACGTGAAGTCACCGTAAGGGACTTCCATACTGACGTAGTCTCCGACACGGATGTCGTTGATGTCGGCGAACGGCGCCAGGTACGTGGTGCGATGGCCGGCGATGTAGATAAGGCGTCCTTGCCCGGGGAGCGCCGAGCCCGTGTAATGGCCGGGGCCGCGTTTCAGCGTCGAGTCGCCCGTCCCCTGCACGACCATCATGCTGAGGCCGATCCGGCCGATGCGGAGCCGACCGACCGGATCACCCTCTCTCAGCGTGCGCGCGTAGATGCGCGCTTCCGCGGCCATGCGGCGCTGAGTCGAGGCGAGATCCCGCTTCGGGACCTGCGGGTGGAACGCGGCGGCGCGCCTCTCGTAGGTATGAGCGAGCCGTGCCTGCTGGAAATGCGTGTAGATCGCCGTGAAAGGGTCCTGCCAACGCCACACCACGATCACCCAGACCAGGGTGAGGACGCCCACGGTGAGGAGCAACGCGCCGAGGACCCGCGCCAACCTCCGCACTAGCCGGCTACCACGCCGCGCTGTTGCCCGGCGTCAACCGGCGCAGGAATCTGCACGCGACGGATAGTACGGTCGGCCTGCGCAGCGTCGATTAAGGCGCGGCGGGAACGGTGACCGTGACGGTGCTGACAACCGGGACCGTCACCGTGACCGTCTGCGGCGGCGACGTGACGGTGGTCGTCACGACCGACGTGACCGGCTGCACCACCGTGTCCGTGTGGTTCACGACCACCGTGCTCTGGTTGGTGACCCTGACGACTCGCTCCACCGGCACGAAGTTCGGAACGGTGCGGATGATGCTGCGAACTCCGCCCTTCGTGGTCACGACCCGCGTATTGACCACGGTCTGGTACGCGGTTGCGGTCTGCGACTTGACGACCACGCGGCGGACGATCACGGGCACGCGCTTGACGACGAGCCGCCCGTGCTCACGCACGGTCACGACCTTCCGCCCCGTCGTCACGAGGAGATACGAGGTCGAGCGGTCGGCTGCACTCGCTCCGGTCAACTGCCCCGCGGCGAAATACCCGCCGACGAGCAGCAACCCGACGAGCACGACGGCGACCGGGATCTTGACCTCGGAGGACACGGCGTCGCTCCACCACCAGCGCCAGAAGGACGGCGAACGCCAGTTGTCCCGAAACACCCTCACACCCCCTTGAACGAGGAACTCTAATCGTCGCCGCGAATCATGCAGTCACGGTCGGCCGTTCAAGCGAGCCGCGACCCCGACCGATGACGCAGCGATGAGGAAGCTCCTGCTCGGCCTAGGAATCGGCATCACCTCATTGCTCGTCGGAGGGACGACAGTCGCGCTCGTCGGGATCGCGGTGATCGCTCCGCTGGCCGCCGGCCTCTTCGCCCTGCGCCGCCGCGGGACGCCGCGCGGACCGGTGTCCGGCCCGGCCGCCCTGCCCTGACTCCCGCCCCAGAGGCGTTCGCTCCTACCAGCTGCGCGTGCCGGGGCCGCCCTTGAACGGGCCGACGACCTCACTCGTGATCCAGCCGCCGTAGAAGCCGCCCGGCTGGGCCTCGACGGGCTCGCCGTCGAGCGTGCACTCGTCCATGAGACCGGGATAGAACGCGACAGCGCCGCGGATCGCCTCGAAAGCAGGCACCGGGTCGGGATACGTCCACGCCGCCCGCTCGACCCGGCGGCCGTCGCCGCCGATCACGTCGAAGTACGACGCTTCGCCCTTCCATTCGCAGAAGCTGCCCGGGCCGCGAGACGGCTCGAGCGCGCCCGGCGCGACCTCTTCGAGCGGCACGTAGTAGACCGGTGGATGGCTCGTCTCGAGGACACGGTGCGCGTGGGTCGTGTCGGCGATCACGCCGCCGCCCAGCACGACGCGTACTCGTCTGGCGGAGGGCTCGACGCGCGGTGGGCGGGGATAGTCCCAGACGGATTCGGGCATCAGGATCGCTTCGCGGATGGCGGTGGAGCCCGGGCGCAGGTGTCCTCGGCGCCGGGGCTCCGCCGCTTCCGGTTACTGCTTCGGCGGGATCAGGACCTTGTTGATCACGTGGATGACACCGTTCGACGCCATCACGTTCGCCGTCGTGACCAGGGCGCCGTCGACGTAGAGCTTGGCGCCGGACACCCGGATCGGAAGCGCGGCACCTTCGAGCGACCTCGCCGACATGAGCTTGGAGGCCTGTGCGGCAGTCACCTTGCCCTTGACGACGTGGTAGAGCAGCACGGCCTTCAGTTCGGCCTTGTTCTTGGCGAGCGCGGCGAGCGTCGCCTTCGGCACCTTGGCGAAGGCCGCGTCGGTGGGCGCGAACACCGTCAGCGGGCCCGGGCCGGAGAGGGCTCCCGCGAGCCCGGCCTGCTTGACGAGCGAGACGAGCGTCTTGAACTGACCGGTGGCGACCGCGGTCTGGACGATGTTCTTCTGGCTCACGGCCGTCGTCTTGGCAGGCGAGGCCGCCGAGACCGAGACCGCGGCTGCGAGCGCCGCGGCACCGACCACGATGGCTGTTCCAAGCTTCTTCATCCCAGGTTCCTCCTTGTATAGACTCTGTATAAGAACTGTTCAATGATAGCCGCGGGGAGTCGCTGCCGTCAAGTGTTTGTTGAATGTTTGTATGATCACGTCCATGGCGACTGACTCCGGGCAGCTTCGGATCGGCGAGTTCGCGCGACGAGTCGGTGTCGCGCCCGAACTGCTGCGCGCGTGGGAGGCGCGGTACGGGCTCACGCGGCCGGTTCGCTCGCCGGGCGGCTTCCGGCTCTACACGGCGGCCGACGCCGCTCGCGTGGAGCGCATGCGGCGCGGCCTTGAGCAGGGCCTCTCAGCCGCGGAGGCTGCGCGTGCCGCACTCGAGGACGAGCGGCCCTCCGAAGGTCTGCTCGAGGACCTCTCCGCTCGCCTGCTTGCGGCGATCGGCCGCTACGACGAGGCCGCCGTCCACTCGGTGCTCGACGAGACCCTGGCCGCGTTCGGCCTGGAGGAGTCGCTGCGCCACGTGGTGCTCCCCACCCTGAAGGAGGTCGGGGACGGCTGGAAGCGGGGCGAGATCGACATCAGCCAGGAGCACTTTGCGAGCAACCTCATCCGCGGCAGGCTGCTCGCTCTCGCCCGGTTCTGGGGCCGGGGAGCGGGCCCGCTGGCGCTCCTCGCCTGTGCGCCCGGCGAACTGCACGACCTCACCCTGCTTGCGTTCGCGCTCGTCCTGCGCTCACACTCGTGGCGCATCCTCTTTCTCGGCGCGGACACGCCGATCACCACGCTCGCCCACGCGGCCGAGACGACGCGGCCGGCGCTCGTGGTCGTCTCGAGCTTCGACCCTGTCCTGCTCGACACACAAGCCGCACCCCTCCGCCGGCTGGCGCGGGCGGTGCCGCTCGCGCTCGCAGGCCCCGGCGCAACGGACGCGCTCTGTGCCCGCGTCGGCGCCCGCCGCCTCGACGGAGATCTCGTAGCGGCCGCAGACGAGGTTGCACGGACGTGACCGCCGCCGCGCAGGCGCCTGCGGAATCTCGGGGATCGCTTCCCGGCATCACAGCCGGGGTCGAACATGCCTGACCCGCAGCATCGGATCGAACGCTCTCAGCTCGTCCCCTTGCCCGTCGAGGAGGCGTTCGCGTTCTTCGCCGACGCCTACAACCTCGAAGCGCTGACGCCGCCGTGGCTCGGCTTCCGCATCCTCACGCCGCGACCGATCCCGATGCGAAAGGGAGCGACGATCGAGTACGTGCTCACTCTGCACCGGCTGCCGGTTCGCTGGCGCACCGAGATCGTCGAGTGGGAGCCGGGACGACGGTTCGTCGACACACAGTTGGAAGGCCCGTTCCGCCTCTGGGAGCACACCCATGCATTCGAGGAGCGGCCCGACGGCACGCGCATTCGCGACACCGTTCTGTACCGGATGCCGTACGGCGCGCTTGGAGAGATCGCGCACCGGATCCTGATCTCTCGCGACCTCGAGCGGATCTTCGACTACCGGCGCGACGCGGTCGAGCGGCTGCTCGGCGCGCGGCCCCGCACGCTCGCGCCTGCCGGGTCAGGCGGCTGAGCCGCCCGCTTCGGCGGCCCGCTCTGTGCAGAGTCGCCAGAGCCTCGCCGCCTCACGGGGCTCGTCGGGACGACGCGTGCCGCGCAGGCGGTGCTTCGCGCGCGGCCGGCGGTCGAGGAAGAAGAGGCCGCTGAGGGTCGCGGCGTCCGGCGCGGCGGCCAGCCAGACGATCGTGTCGGCTCCTTCATCCGGCGTCCGGAGCAGCGGCCCGACGACGCGGCTGAAGCCGGGAAGCGCGGTCCGGAGCCCGGGGGTGTCGGCCCAGCCGGGATGCATGGCGTTGACGGTGATGCCGGAGTCGAGCAGCTCTCGCGTCCACTCCTCGGCCAGCACGACCTGTGCCCGCTTGCAGCGCGCGTAGGCCTTCGTCCCGTCGTAGCCGGCGGGCTCCGGGTCGAGGGCGTCGACGTCGAGCGGCTCGGTGTACATGCCGCCGGATGCCACCACGATCACACGCGACGGTGCCGACGCCTCGAGCAGAGGCCGCAGCGCGCGGGTCAGCAGGAACTGGGACAGGACGTGTGTCGCGAGCGTCGTCTCGTTGCCCTCGTCCGTCACCGTGTATTCGTGGGTGAGCGCACCGGCGTTCAGGATGAGCACGTCGAGGCGGTCGTGACGCGCGGCGAAGCGGGCGGCGAAGGCCGCGGTCTCCGCAAGAGACGAGAGGTCGACGAGGTCGGCCTCCACCGCGGAGCCTGCCGCGGCGGAGATCTCGCTGCGGGCGCGCTCGGTGCGCTCCGGGTCGCGCCCGACGATGCAGACGTGCGCGCCCAGCTTCGCGATCGACTCGGCGGCGGCGCGTCCGAGGCCCGAGGTGGCTCCGGTCACGATCACGACCTTGCCGTCGAGACGGAGCGACTGCAGCGGCGTCCAGTGGAAGAGGAGCCGCCGGGTGTGGTAGCCGATCCGTGTGAAGCTGCCGACCACGCTCGCCTCCAGCGTCCGGTCGACGAGTCTCGCCGCGGGCGAGGGCGTCACGGGTTCAGCGCGCTCTGCAGCCCGAGCGTCGCACGAGCCCCGACCCGATTGAAGATGCGCTGCATGACCGGGTCGAGCAGCCGGACGATCCCGCCGAACGCAAGCGTCGCGTCGTAGTGCACGACCGACCCCTCGCCCGCGGGCTCGACCGTGATCGTGTCCCTCGAGACGAATCCCCGACGCTGCGCCTCGAGGACGACGCGTCGCGGTGGGTCGTAGTCGACGATCTCGTAGCGGAGCGGAACGTCACGCCCGCCGAAGCGTGCGACGAGGTCGAACGCGGAGCCGAACCCGATCGGCGCCGCCCCGACCCGCCGGGCCTCGCTCACACTCGGGTCCCAGACCCGGGCATTGGCGAAGTCGGCCATGTAGGCGAATGCCTCGGCCTGCGGAAGCGCGGACTCGATCGTCGTGAGGTAGCGGGCCATGTGCCCCAAAGCATAACAAGTTCTGTATAGATATTGTGTAAGGTACGAAAGATGAAGATCGCGGTGATCGGCAGCGGGATCTCGGGCCTGGGAGCGGCGTACACGCTCTCGAAGGCCCACGAGGTCGAGCTGTTCGAGCTTGACGACCGCGCCGGCGGCCACTCGAACACGGTCGAGCACATGGTCGCAGGCCGGACGCTCCCGCTCGACACCGGCTTCATCGTGCACAACGAAGACACGTACCCGAACCTCGTTCGCCTCTTCCGCGAGCTCGGCGTGCGCACGCAGCCGTCGGAGATGAGCTTCTCGGTCGCCTGCGACCGGCACGACCTCGAGTACTCGGGCAGCCGCCCGCCGCTGACACGGTTGACGCTCGAGATCGCCCGCTTCCTGCGCCGCGGCGGCCGGGCTCTCGACGACCCCCGCTGCGCGGACTGGAGCCTCTCCCGCTACGTCTCCGAGGAGGGCTACTCGCCACGGTTCCGTGACCACTTCCTCGTCCCGCTCTGCGCCGCGCTCTGGTCGACCGCTCCCAGCCAGACGCTCGACTTCCCACTCGTCTACGCCGTCCGCTTCTTCGCCAACCACGGGATCCTCGGCTTCCGGCGCCTCCGCTGGAAGACGGTCACCGGTGGCAGTCGGACCTACGTGCGTGCCCTGGAGGAGCGGCTCCGCGTCAACCTCTCGACGGAGGTCCGCTCCATCCGCCGCCTCGACGGCGGCATCGAGCTGCGGCTCGGAGGGGACGAGCTGCGGCGCTTCGACGGCGTCGTCGTCGCGACACACGCCGACCAGGCGCTGCGCCTGCTCGAGGATCCGAGCGAGGACGAGCGTCGCCTGCTGGACGTCTTCGGGACGACCGAGAACGACACCGTCCTCCATACCGACGAGCGCTTCCTGCCCCGCCGTGTCTCGACCCGCGGCTCGTGGAACTACCAGCTCCGCGACTGCGGCTGCGACGACGGCCGCCCGACGATGACGTACTACCTGAACAAGCTCCAGCGCCTCGACGAGGACGAGCACTACTGCGTCACGCTGAATCGCACGGCCGAGATCGACCCGGAGCGGATCATCCGCCGCTTCTCCTACCGTCACCCGCTCGTCACCCTCGAGTCGATGCGCGCCCAGCCCGAACTGCCGCGCCTGAACGGCGTGCGGAGCACCGCCTTCGCCGGCGCCTGGCAGGGCTACTGCTTCCACGAGGACGGGCTGCGTTCCGGCCTCGCCGCTGCAGCCGCGTTCGGAGTGAGCCTTTGAGGTCTGCGCTCTACACGGGGACCGTGATGCACGCGCGCAAGACGCCGAAGGAGAACGTCTTCCGCTACCGCGTCTGCTTCTACCTGCTCGACCTCGACGAGCTCCCCGAGCTCGACCGGCGCATGCGGTTCTTCGGCTGGAACCGGCACGCCCTGGTCAGCCTCCACGACCGCGACCACATGGACGTGCGCGCCTACCTCGCCGAGCACGGGATCGAGGCCGACCGGATCCTGCTCGTGACGAACCTGCGCGTGCTCGGCTATGTGTTCAACCCGGTGAGCTTCTTCTACTGCTACCGGGGCGACGAGCTCGCATGCATCGTCGCCGAGGTCGGCAACACCTTCGGCGAGCGGCTCCCCTACCTCCTCTCGCCCGCGAACCAGGAGCACGGCGAGCGCCGGCTCTCCTACCGTCACGACAAGAAGCTTCACGTCTCCCCGTTCTTCGGCCTCGACCAGAGCTACCAGTGGTGGTTCTCGGAGCCCGGCGAGCAGCTCGACGTGCGGATCGACCTCAACGAGGGCGGCGCGCGTCCGTTCTTCGCCACGCTCCACGGGCGTCGGCAACCGCTGACCGACGCGACCCTCGCCCGCGCGCTGCTCCGCTACCCACTGATGCCGCTGCAGGTGACCGTCCTGATTCACCTCCAGGCCGCGCGGCTCTGGCTGAAGCGCGTGCCGTTCTTCCACAAGCCGCCGTTCGTGCCCGGCGAGGGATCGGTGAAGCAGTGACCGAGGTGCTGCGCGACCTCCCCGCCGGCCGCCGGTTCGGCGCCCGTCTCGCCGAGAGCGCCGCGATCCGTGCGCTCGGCCGGATCGAGCACGGTGCGCTCGAGCTGCGGCTCCCGGGCGGACGGGTGCACCGGGCGGGGACGGGCGACCCGATCGTCGTCACCGTCACCTCGAACGACGTCTTCCGCCGGCTCGCGCGCTCCCCCGGCCTTGGTTTCGGCGAGTCCTACGCCGCCGGCGACTGGCACACGGACGACCTGCCCGGCCTGATCGCGCTCGTCGTTCGCAACCTCGAGACGTGGCGCGCCGGCTCTCGCCTCGCGCGACTCGACCGCCACCGTCCCCACGTCTCCCCGCGACAGGGCCCGCGCAAGGCCCGGGCGAACATCCAGTACCACTACGACCTCGGCAACGACCTCTACCGGCTCTTCCTCGACGAGTCGATGACGTACTCCTGCGCGCTCTGGGAGGACGGCGACACGCTCGAGCACGCGCAGGAGCGGAAGCTGAGGACGATCTGCGAGAAGCTCCGCCTCGGCCCCGGCGATCACGTGCTCGAGATCGGCTGCGGCTGGGGCAGCTTCGCGCTGATGGCGGCCGGGGAGTACGGGGCGAGGGTCACCGGCGTCACGCTCTCCCAGCAGCAGCTGGAGCTCGCCCGCGCGCGCGTCGCGGCGGCCGGCCTCGCCGGTCGTGTCGAGATCCGCCTCCAGGACTACCGCGCGCTCGAGGGACGGTTCTCGAAGATCGCCTCGATCGAGATGCTCGAGGCGATCGGCTACGCGCAGTACCCAACCTTCTTCGCCGCGTGCGATCGGCTGCTCGCTCGCGGCGGCCTGGCTGCGATCCAGGTGATCGGGATGCCCGACCAGCGCTTCGAGCGCTACCGGCGCAAGGAGGACTGGATCCAGCGCTACATCTTCCCCGGCTCGCTGCTGCCGTCGCTCGAGGTGCTGCAGACGGCGATGAGCCGGGCCTCGGGACTGATGGTGGTCGGGCTCGAGGAGATCGGGCCGCACTATGCGGACACGCTGAAGGCATGGCGCGAGCGGTTCTTCGCGGGTCTCCCCGAGGTGCGTGCACTCGGCTTCGACGACCGCTTCATCCGGATCTGGGACTTCTACCTCGCCTCGTGTGAGGCGTTGTTCAGGACCCGCGCGATCCGCGACATGCAGCTCGTCCTCGGTCGCCCGTTCGAGGAGCCGGCGTGACGAGGATCCAGACCGTCCGAGAGCGGACGAGCGTTCCGAGCCAGCTCGCCGGGATCGTGGCCGTCGTCGTGCCGCCCCTCGGGCTCGTCGCCGCGGTCTGGCTGCTCTGGGACCGCGGCGTGCGCCCGCTCGACCTCGTGCTGCTCGCTGTGCTCTACGCGTTCTGCGGCCTGGGGATCACCGTCGGCTTCCATCGGCTCTTCACGCACAAGAGCTTCGAGACGAGCGCGCCGGTCCGCGCCCTGTTGGCGATTCTCGGGAGCATGGCGATGCAGGGCCCCGTCACCCAGTGGGTCACCGACCACCGCAAGCACCACGCGCTCTCCGACCGGCCGGGCGACCCGCACTCACCGCATGCCGGGCACGGGGACTCGCTGGCCGAGCACGTGCTCGGGCTCTGGCACTCGCACATCGGCTGGCTCTTCTCGACGAAGGGCCTCGAGCGCGGGGTCGAGTACGGACGCGACCTGTACGAGGACCCGCTCGTGCGGGCGATCGATCGCCTCTACCTGCTGTGGGTCGCGCTCACGCTCGGGCTTCCGTTCCTCGCCGGATACCTCGTCGGCGGCAGTTGGCAGCGGGGCCTCGAGGCGATGGTCTGGGCCGGACTCGTTCGGATCTTCCTGTTCCAGCATGTGACGTTCTCGATCAACTCGATCTGCCACTTCTTCGGCGAGCAGCCGTTCCGCACCCGCGACGAGAGCCGCAACGTCTGGCTGCTGGCGATCCCGTCGTTCGGCGAGTCGTGGCACAACGGGCACCACGCGTTCCCGGCCTCGGCAGTCCACGGCCTCGAGCCCGGCCAGCTCGACCTCTCGGCGCTCGTGATCCGCGGCATGGAGAAGCTCCGCCTCGCGACCGAGGTCAAGCGCCCCGACTCACGGCAGCTCGAGCGACGACGAGTCGTGGCCGAGTGACCGCCCCACCTGGACATTGCGCGCCGGCGGCGAGCGGATAACACAGGACGAGCGCCCGATTCCGGCAACGAACGACCGCAACCGCTGGCTCGCCCTCGTCGCGCTGACGATCGGCGTCGCGATGATCATCGTCGACGCGACGATCGTCAACGTCGCGATTCCGTCGATCATCCGCGACCTCCACATCGGGATCACCCAGGCGGAGTGGGCGAACTCGATCTACTCGCTCGTCTTCGCTGCCCTCCTGATCAGCGTCGGCCGCGTCGGCGACGTCACCGGGCGCCGTCGCGTGTTCATCTGGGGCCTCCTGGTCTTCCTCGGCGCGAGCCTGATCACCGCGCTCGCGCCCTCGGGAACCGTCCTCCTCGCCGGCCGCTTCCTCCAGGGGGTGGGCGGAGCGCTGATCCTCCCGTCGACGCTCTCGATCGTGAACGCGACGTTCCGCGGGCGCGAGCGGGCGATCGCCTTCGGGATCTGGGGCTCGGTGATCGGCGGGATGGCGGCGCTCGGCCCGCTCGCCGGCGGCTGGTTCGTCACCAACCTGAGTTGGCGCTGGGCCTTCTACGTCAATCTCCCGATCGGAGCGCTCGCGCTCGCCGGCGCCTTTCTCTATGTCGGCGAGAGTCGAGATCCGAACGCACGTCCGGGATTCGATCCGCCGGGCGTCGCTCTGTCGACCGTCGGCTTCCTCGGCATCGTCTTCGGGCTGATCGAAGGGCAGACCTACGGCTGGTGGACGGCCCAGCGGGACTTCCTCGGCCTTTCCCCCGGCGGGCTGTCCGTGATCCCGTTCGCGTTCGCGCTCGGCGTGCTCTCCCTCGCGGGCTTCGTCCTCGTCGAACGGAAGCGCGCGGTCGCGGGACGTCCGGTGCTCGTCGACTTCTCGCTCTTCCGGATCCCGACCTTCCGCTACGGGAACGTCGCGGTCCTGATCGTCGGGCTCGGCGAGCTCGGGCTCGTCTTCGTGATTCCGCTCTTCCTGCAGTCGGTGCTCGGTCTCTCGGCCTTCGACACCGGGCTCGTGCTGACCGCTCTCGCCGGAGGAGCGTTCCTCGCGGGCGGACTGGCGGCGCCTCTCACCCGCCGAATCGGGGCGCACCGGGTCGTGCAGCTCGGTCTCGCGATCGAGGTCGTCGGCATCGTCGCCGTCGGGCTCACGTTCTCCGCCAACCGCCCCGCCTGGCAGTTCTGCCCGCAGCTCTTCGTCTACGGGATCGGCGTCGGCTTCGCGACCGCACAGCTGACGAGCCTCATCCTCGTGGACGTGCCGAGCGCCCAGTCCGGAGAGGGATCGGGGATCCAGAGCACGTCGAGGCAGGTCGGCTCCGCACTCGGGATCGCAATCCTCGGCACCGCGCTCACGACCGGTCCAGAGACCATCAGCGCTGTCGAAGCCGGAAAGCAAGGCGTCGCATTCATCGCCGTCGGCACAGACCGACAGGCGAACGGCACGACCTCGCGGGTGGCTTTCCGACCGGAGGTCGCACTCAACTTCCCCGCCCGTTAGCTTTCGGCCTGCGGAGCGGCTCGTTGCGGCACGGCCCATGAGGCAACGTCGGGCGACCGCGCCGGGCGGTTCCACGGAGAGCGCAGTCAGCCCGCCCCGGTGGTGAGCCTGACGAGTCGCCGGCGAATCGGGTCCATAGAAAAAGCCCCGGGGTTACCGGGGCTTTTCCCTTAGCAGGCCTGTAAGCCGGATTCTGTCTTGGATGACCATCCCTCTTGGCAGCTACCCGGGCCCTTCGGCGGGCAACCTGTAGCGGGCCCTGTTCGCCTTGCACCGGACGGGGTTTGGCGAGCCGCCGCGTCGCCGCGACGCTGGTGGGCTCTTACCCCACCGTTTCACCCTTACCGCCGGCGTCTCGGTGAGGACACGCCGGCGGCGGTCTGCTTTCTGTTCCACTTTCCGTCGGCTTTCGCCGCCTGGCTTGCGCCAGCGTCCTGCCCTGCGGTGTCCGGACTTTCCTCGATCGGCCGCGGACGCGTTTGACGGCGCCGCAGTCGACCGCGGTCACCCGGCCTGCAGGGGAATCGTAGCTCTCAGCCGGCGGGAAGAGGCACCGGCAGCTCTGCCTCGAGCGCGCCCTGGTCGGCGAGCTGGCTGCCGCATTCGGGACAGAAGACGCTGCCGCGCGCGTGCATGACGAACTCGCCGCAGGTGAGACACTCGAGCGACGCGCCGCGCAGCAGCGCGGCCAGCTCCTGGTCGAGCGTCCGGTACAGAGGCGCGACGTTCACCTACAGCTCCCGGAAGACTCCCACGACCCGTCCGATCACCTGCACGTGCGGTGAGTAGATCGGCTCCATGCTCGAGTTCTCGGGCTGCAGCCTGATGCGGTCCTTCTCACGGTAGAACGTCTTCACCGTCGCCTCGTCGAGCGCCTCGTCGTCGCCTGCGAGCGCGACGACGATCTCGCCGTTGCGCGCATCCTGGGCGCGCTGCACGATCACGAGGTCGCCGTCGAGGATCCCGGCGTCGATCATCGACTCGCCCTTCACACGCACCAGGAAATCGCCCTTCGTCGACGCGGGCATCGGCAGGTACTCCTCGATCGTCTGCTCTGCGAGCAGCGGCCCGCCGGCGGCGATCTCGCCGAGGAGCGGCAGGTGCGTGACATCGGGAGACGCCGACTCGCGCGGCTCGAGCTCGCGGCGCTCGCGACCGATCAGCTCGAGCGCGCGCGGCTTCGTCGGGTCGCGCTTCAGCAGGCCGGCGCGTTCGAGGTTCGCGAGATGCGCGTGGACCGTCGACGGCGACGCCAGCCCGACCTGCTCGCCGATCTCGCGCACCGTCGGCGGATAGCCGTGCCGGTCGACGTACTCGACGAGGTAGTTCCAGATCTCCTGCTGGCGGGCGGTGAGCACGCGGGCTCCTTGGCTCGGGTGACGGGGACGAACGTGTGTTCGCCATCAGCGTAGAGATTCCTCCGGACGCCGTCAAACGGAGACAAAGAAAAAGCCGCCCCACGCGGGGACGGCTTTCGATGCGCTGGAGAGGACTTGAACCTCCACGACCGCAATGGCCACTAGGCCCTCAACCTAGCGCGTCTACCAATTCCGCCACCAGCGCGTGAGAGGCCGCATTGTACCCGCGACTCAGTCGATCGGCGTCAGCTCGCGCTCGAGCGTCACGCGCTCCGGCTCGAGCCACGGCGGCAGCGAGAGCCCGCGGCCGAGCGCCTCGGCCGACTCGTCGACCAGGAAGCCGGGCCCGTCGGTGGCGATCTCGATCAGCACGCCGTCCGGCATCCGGAAGTAGATCGACTCGAAGTACTTGCGGTCCTGCACCGGCGTCGGGCGGAGCCCCACTTCCGTCAGCCGCTCGAGCCATTCGGCCTGTTGCGCACCGTCGCTCACCCGCCAGGCGATGTGATGCGTGGTGCCCGCGCCGATCAACGCGGCCTCCTCGACCGGCTCGGCGAAGTGCAACGGCGCGTCGGGCGAGAACAGCCCGGCGTACAGATCCGGGTTCCCGATCACGGCGACGTCGCGCAGCCGTGGAGCCTTCGCGGGGTAGACGCGCAGACGCAGGCCGTCCGGATCCTCCAGGTCGGTCTCGTCCGCCACGCTCGGCGACTCGAGCCCGATCGACTCGAGGGTGCCTCGGCCGAGACGCCCGGGCTCGGCCCGCGGCCACTCGAAGAACGTGATCAGCGTGCCCGGGCGGCCGACGTCGTCGCCGAAATACAGGTGGTAGCTGTGAGGATCGTCGAAGTTGACCGTCTTCTTGACGAGCGCGAAGCCGAGACGGTCGCGATAGAAGTCGAGCGTCCGCTGCGCGTCGGAGCACACGCAGGTGATGTGGTGCAGGCCCGCCAACTGCATGCGGCGGAAGTCTAGAGGCTCGGCCCCGGAGCTACTTGAGCAGCCTGAAGAGGACGATCGAGTTGATGAAGAACAGGGCCGCGACCACGGCGGTCACGCGAGTGAGGTTGCGCTCGACGATGTGCGTGCCGCCCTGCGAAGCAGGCGTGAAGCCCATGCCGCCGAGGCCCGCGTCGCGTCCGGAGTGCATGAGGATGAGCCCGATCAGCGCGGCGCTGAGGATCACTTGCAGGACTGCGGACAGCGGGAGCATGGCAGGCCGAAGGGTAGCGAACCCCCGGCGTCGGGCGTCTCGGCGATCATGCGGGCATGGAGACCGACGAAGCCCGGCAGAAGATCCACGATCTGCTCGTGACGGGGGACAACCGACTCAAGCAAGGCGTCTCACCGGACAAGATCCGTCAGAGCTACGAGCAGGCGCTGGCGGTCGCGCGCGAGAACGGGCTCGAGGAGAGCGTCGGGCCGCTGATCGCGATCAGGCTCGCCGATCTCGAACGGCTCTCAGGAGAATCTCCTCCACCCGAGCAGCCTGCCGCCTGACGTCGTGCTCGGCGGCGGCGCGGCGGGCGGCCTCGTTCGGCGCCGGCAGCGCAGCCGCAGTCTCCAGCGCACGGGCGATTCCCGCCGTGTCGAGCGGATCGACGAGCACTCCGGCGTCGTCGGGCACGAACTCGCGCGGTCCGCCGACGCGCGTCGCGACGACGCTCCGGCCGCAGGCCATCCCCTCCAGCAGCGCCTGCCCGAACGGCTCGATCAGCGACGGGCCGCAGACGACATCGGCTGCGCTCAACCAGCCGGGCACGTCGTCGTGGGGGACGCGGCCGACAATGCGCACCCCCGCGCGACCCTCCAGCGCGGGGCGAAGTGGGCCGTCGCCGACGAAGGTCAGTGAGCCTCGTCCGAGCGCTGCAAATGCGTCGGCGAGGCGAACGACATTCTTCCGCTCGGTCAGCGAGCCCACGTGCAGGAACGCCGGCGACTCGAGCTCCGCTGCCGCGGCGACGGCATGAAAGCGATCGAGATCGACACCCGAGTCCACCACCTCCGTCTTGCCGCGCGCTTCGGGCACACGTTCCTCGAGCTCGTGCCGTAGGTACTCCGAGACCGCGACCACGGTCGACGCGCGACGCACGACACGCCTCGTCAACTGCGCGACACCGCGAAGCTCCCCGATGTTGCGCACGTCGCGTCCGTGCGCCGTGACGACGAGCGGTGCGTCCACCTCCGACGCAAAGAGGCCCGAGGGCACGAGGAAGTGCGCCCACACGACATCCGGGCATGCAGCGCGGCGCACGCGCCTGCGCAACTCGAGGAAACGCACCTTGCCTCCCGCGCGGCGGTCGAGCACCGCGAGCTCGATCTCGTGGCCCCGCTCGCGCAGCGCACGCTCACCCTGCGCGACGAAGACGCCGAGGTCCGGGTCGTCAGGCCCGGGGTACATCTGGGAGACGAGCAGAATCCGCATCGCCGTCAACGCGGCGCGCGTTCCCGGTCGTACTCGCCCCACTCGTCGCGCAGCACGCCGCAGATCTCACCGACCGTGCAGCGCGCACGGAGCGCAGCGCGCATCGGGATCAGCATGTTCTCCGTCCCACGCGCCGCCTCACGCACGGCGGCGAGCGCTGCGGCTGCATCCTCGCCGTTGCGCTGCGCGCGCATCGCCGCGGTGCGCGCGAGCTGACGCCGCTCCGCCTCCGGATCGATCGACTGCAGCTCGATCCGCGGCTCCGATTCGGCGAGGTACTCGTTGACGCCGACGATCACGCGCTCGCCCGACTCGACGCTCTGCTGCCAGCGGAAGGCTGCAGCCTCGATCTCGCCCTGCACGAAGCCCTGCTCGATCGCGTCCACCGCGCCGCCGAGCTCGTCGATGCGCTCGATCAGCTCCCACGCGCGCGCGGCCAGCTCGTCGGTGAGCGACTCGATGTAGAACGACCCGCCGAGCGGATCGGCGGTCGCGGTAGTCCCGGCCTCGTTGGCGAGAATCTGCTGCGTGCGCAGCGCGACCGTCGCCGCATGCTCTGTCGGCAGCGCCAACGCCTCGTCGAACGAGTTCGTGTGCAGCGACTGCGCGCCGCCGGCGACCGCGGCCAGCGCCTGGATCGCGACGCGCACGATGTTGTTCTCGGGCTGCTGCGCAGTGAGCGTCGACCCGCCCGTCTGAGCGTGGAAACGCAGGGCGAGCGCCTTCGGGTTCGTCGCTCCGAACCGCTCGCGCATCACGCGCGCCCAGAGGCGGCGTGCCGCCCGGAACTTCGCGACCTCCTGGAAGAAGTCGTTGTGGGCGTTGAAGAAGAACGAGAGCCGCGCGCCGAAGTCGTCCGGTGAGAGCCCCGCCTCGACCGCGGCCGCGCAGTAGGCGATGCCGTTGCCGATCGTGAACGCCAGCTCCTGCACCGCGGTCGAGCCGGCCTCGCGGATGTGGTACCCGGAGATCGAGATCGTGTTCCACGACGGGATCCGCTCGGCGCAGTAGGCGAAGAGATCGGTCGTCAGCCGCATCGACGGCCGTGGCGGGAAGATGTAGTTGCCGCGCGCGATGTACTCCTTGAGGATGTCGTTCTGCACCGTTCCTCGCAGGGCGGTCCCGGGAACGCCCTGCCCCTCGGCGACGAGCTCGTAGAGGAGCAGCAGAAGAGCGGCGGGGGCGTTGATCGTCATCGACGTCGAGACGTCGGCCAGCGGGATGCCGGCGAGCAGGATCTCCATGTCGGCGAGCGAGTCGATCGCGACGCCGGTTCGCCCCACCTCGCCGAGCGCGAGCGGATCATCCGAGTCGTAGCCGAGCTGCGTGGGCAGGTCGAAGGCGATCGACAGCCCGGTCTGGCCGCGCGCGAGCAGGTAGCGATAGCGCTCGTTCGACTCCTCGGCCGACGCGAAGCCGGCGTACTGGCGGATCGTCCACGGCCTCCCGCGGTACATGTCGCGGTACGGGCCGCGCGTGTACGGGTACTCGCCGGGGAGCTCGAGGCTCGTCGTCGCGTCGTCGGCCGTGTAGACCGGCTCGACCTCGATCCCGCTCTCGGTTTCCCGCCCGTCTGTCGCCGCCACGCCCGAAGTATGCTCGCAGCCGCTCCCTGCGGGCATCGCCGGCCGCGGGTCGCTCCTCACTCCGCGTAGCCTGTCGGCGTGATCGTCCGCGTCCGCCTGTTCGCCGGCCTCCGCGAGCGCGCCGGCTGGGCGCAGCGGGAGGTCGACGCCTCGAGCGTCGCCGACGTGTGGGCTGCGCTCGATCTCGGGGAGGAGCCGAGCGGGCTCCTCTACGCGGTCAACAAGGAGTACGCCGACCGGGACCGGCCGCTCGCGGACGGAGACGAGGTCGCGCTCATCCCGCCCGTCTCCGGCGGCGCCTTCCTGCTCAGCGACGAACCGCTGTCGCTCGAGCGGGTCGTCGACGAGGTGCGCCACGACGAGGCGGGCGCGATCGCGACCTTCACCGGCACGACGCGCATCCACTCCCGCGACCGCACGGTGACCCACCTCGACTACGAGGCCTACGAGGGAATGGCCGAACAGGTGATGGCGGAGATCGCCGACGACCTGCACGCCCGGTACGCGCTCCGCGCGATCGCCATCCACCACCGGGTCGGCCGCGTCGGGATCGGAGAGACCTCCGTCGTGATCGCCGTGTCCGCCGCCCACCGCCAGGACGCGCTCGCCGCGTGCAAGGACGCGATCGACGAGTTGAAGGAGCGCGTACCGCTCTGGAAGAAGGAGGTCTACGCGGGCGGCGAAGAATGGATCGGGAGAGGCTCATGACCGACGACGACTTCGAATACAGCGGCTACGACCCGCTCAGGCCGCGCGGGACCGATTGGCGCGGCCGGATCAAGAAGCTCATCGGCCCACTCACCGCGGGCGGCATCGCTCTCGCCAAGTGGTCGTTCGTCCTCGTCAAGTTCTCGACGATCTTCGTCGCCGTCGCGGCGTACGCGCTCATCTGGGGCTGGAAGTTCGCGATCGGCCTCGTGCTCTTGATCCTGCTCCACGAGACCGGCCACTACATGGAAGCGCAGCGCGAAGGGCTGCATCCCAAGCTCCCGGTGTTCATCCCGTTCCTCGGCGCGTACGTCCAGTACACGCGCGGCAATCCCTGGCAGACCGCGCGCGTCGCGATCGCCGGCCCGATTCTGGGCGCCGCCGCCGCCTTCGTCTGCTATCTGATCGGCAAGTCGCAGGGCTCGGATCTGATGCTCGCGCTTGCGTACTTCGGCTTCTTCCTCAACCTCTTCAACCTGATCCCGTTCGGGATGTTCGACGGCGGCGCCGTGTGGCGCTCGGCCCGCTTCCTGCGCCACGGCGGCGGACAGGGGAAGGCGACCTTCGTCTACGCGCTGTACTTCGGCACGGCGCTCGTCTGCGTGCTCGGCATGGCTGCGTCCCACGTCACCCAGCACCGGCTGTGACCGACGACCGCCAGATCCTCGACCACCCGTCGAGCGACATCGAGGTGTCGATCGCGAGAATCACCGCGGAGCTCCGCGCGGGCTTCCAGAAGGTGGCCGAGGTGCCGCGCCCGGCGGTCGCGATGTTCGGTTCGGCGCGCGTCGCTCCCGGGAGCAGGCCGTACGAGGAGGCCCGGGCCGTCGGCCGCGGCTTCGCCGAGCACGGATGGACGGTGGTGACGGGCGGCGGAGGCGGCGTCATGGAAGGTGCCAACCGCGGCGCGCAGGAAGGCGGCGGGGTCTCGGTCGGTTTCAACATCGAGCTCCCGCACGAGCAGAGCCCGAACCCGTACCTCGACATCTCGTACACGTTCGATCATTTCTACGCGCGCAAGGTGTGCTTCGTCCGCCCGTCGGAGGGGTTCGTCATCTTTCCGGGCGGCTTCGGCACGCTCGACGAGATGTACGAGTCGCTGACGCTGATCCAGACCGGCAAGATCCGCCACTTTCCCGTCGTGCTCTACGACTCCGAGTACTGGGGCGAGCTGCTCGCCTGGATCAACGGCCGGCTGCTCTCCGAGGGGATGATCTCCCCGCACGACATCGAGCTCCTGCACGTCACCGACGATCCCGGCGAGGCGGTGCAGCGGGTGCTCGAGCACTACAAGCAGCGCCTTGCGGACGATCCCTCGGCGTAATCTGAACGCCGTGGAGCTCAGAGACCTGCCGTCGGTGGACGAGCTCGCGCGTGCGGCGGACGATCCGCTCGCGGTGGACGCCGCGCGGGCGGTGATCGCCCAGGCGCGTGAGGAGCTCCGCGCCGGGGTCGATCCCGGCGATCTCACCGCGCGCCTTCGCGACGAGCTCGCCGCCGCCCGCCGGCCGGCTCTGCGCCGTGTTCTCAACGCAACCGGTGTGATCGTGCACACGAACCTCGGCCGGGCGCCTCTCCCACGTGCCGCGCTCGAACGGGCGCTCGACGCCGGCAGCGCCTACTCGAACCTCGAGTACCACCTCGCAGAAGGGACACGAGGCTCGCGCCAGGACCACGTGACGCGGATCCTGAGCAGGCTGACCGGCGCCGAGGGCGCCATCGTCGTCAACAACAACGCCGGCGCGATGCTGCTCGCGCTCGCCGCGCTCGCCGAAGGGCGTGAAGTGCTCGTCTCGCGCGGCGAGCTGATCGAGATCGGCGACGGCTTCCGCATCCCCGACGTGCTCGCGCGCTCCGGCGCGCGGCTCGTCGAGGTCGGCACGACGAACCGAACCCGCGCCGCCGACTACGAGCATGCAGTGCGGGCCGAGACCGCGCTGCTGCTGCGCGTGCACCAGTCGAACTTCCGCGTCGTCGGCTTCACCGAGCAGCCGTCGGTCCGCGAGCTGGCGGATGTGGCGCAGCGTCACGCGCTGCCGCTGCTCGACGATCTCGGTTCAGGCGCGCTGCTCGACGTCTCGGACGAGCCGACTGTCCGCGAGGCCCTCCGTGACGGCGCCGATCTCGTGTGCTTCAGCGGGGACAAGCTGCTGGGCGGCCCTCAGGCCGGTGTCGTCGTCGGAAGCCCGGAGCTGATCGAGAAGCTTCGCCGGCACCCCCTGCATCGCGCGCTGCGCATCGACAAGCTCGGCCTCGCCGCGCTCGAAGGGACGCTGCTGCTCTACCTCGAGCCGGATCGGGCGCTGCGCGAGATCCCCGTGCTGCGCATGCTGCACGAGGACGTCTCGATCGTTCGCGCGCGGGCGGAGCGGCTCGCGGCGGCCGTCGGCGGGGAGATCGAGGAGACGGTCGGGCGCGTCGGCGGAGGCGCGCTGCCTCTGGCCGAGCTGCCGTCGTACGCCTGCGCGGTCGACGAGGAGCTGGCGGGGCCGCTGCGCCTGCACGAGCCGCCGGTGATCGGGATCGTTCGCGACGGGCGCCTGCTGCTCGACTGCCGCACGCTCGCCGACGGCGAGGTGGACGAGGTGGCCGCTGCGGTTCGAGCATGCCGCTGACGGTCGGCACGGCCGGCCACATCGACCACGGCAAGACCTGGCTCGTGCGCGCGCTCACGGGCAAGGACACGGATCGCCTCCCGGAGGAGCAGGCGCGAGGGATCTCGATCGACCTCGGCTACGCGCCGCTCGCGCTGCCGGACGGCCGGCGGATGTCGCTCGTCGACGTGCCCGGCCACGAGCGGTTCGTGCGCACGATGATCGCCGGCGCGACGGGAATCGACCTCTTCCTGCTCGTGATCGACGCCCAGGAAGGCGCGCGGCCGCAGACGCTCGAGCATCTCGCCGTGCTGCGGCTGCTCGGGGTCGACCGCGGCGTCGTCGCGGTCACGAAGTCGGACGCGGTCGACTCGGAGACGCTCGAGCTGGCGCTCGACGAGGCGCGCGAGCTCGTCCCGGGCGCCGAGGTGATCGCCGTCTCCGCGAAGACCGGCGCCGGGCTCGAGGAGCTGCGTGCGGCACTCGCGCGCGTGCCCGTCGAGGAGCGCGATGCATCGGCGGGGACGCGCCTCTACGTCGATCGTGTCTTCACGCTGCAGGGCATCGGCACGATCGCCACCGGCACGCTCTGGTCGGGAACGATCTCTGCGGGAGACGTCCTGCGCATCGAGCCTCGGGGCGAATCGGTCCGCGTGCGGTCGGTGCAGGTGCACGACGCAGCGATCGAGACCGCCGAGGCGGGGCAGCGTGTCGCCGTGAACCTGCCCGCGATCGAGCGTCGCGACCTCGCACGGGGTGACGTGCTCGTCGAGCCCGGGCACTACCCGGTCTCCTACCGGCTCGGCGTCCGGCTCGTCCCGCTCGAGGAGATCCCTGCGGCGGTGACCGTCCATGTCGGGACGAACGCCGTGCCCGCCCGCGTGGTGCGGGACGGCGAGTTCGCACAGCTTCGCCTGCAGACGCCCGTGGTCACCGCACGCGGCGACCACCTCGTGCTGCGCACCGAGACGACGGTCGGCGGCGGCGTGGTGCTCGACCCCGCTCCCCGCCGGCGGCTCGAGCGAACCTGGCTGGAGACACTCGATCAGGGAACTCCGGCGGACATCGTCCGCCTCCTCGTGGCGGAGCCGAGCACCACAGCCGAGCTGCAGGCCCGCGGTGTGCTGACCCCCGCCGAGCTGACGCAGGCGCTCTCGTCGCTGCGGTCGGCCGGCGAGTACCACTTCTCCGACGCCTGGCTCTCCGTCCTGCGTCAGGACGTGCATGCCCGCCTCGCCGCCCGTGCCGCAGCGAGCCCGCTCGACCCCGGTCTGCCGCTCGCGGAGCTGTTGCCGCCGACGCCGTGGACCTCGTCCGTCCTGCCCCTGCTCGAGGTCGAGCGCCGCGGCGCGAAGGCGTATCTCCCCGGAGCGACCGCGGCGCTCGGCGAACGAGCCACGGCGGCTGCCGAGCTCGAGGCGCAGCTCGCGCGTGAGGAGATCGCGAAGCTCGACGACAGGCAGCTCGGGGCATTCCTCGAGGCGGAGGGCCGGATCCGCCTCGTCGGCGACGGCTACGCGGTGTCGACCGCGCTCTACGAGCACGGCCGTGAGCTGCTGCCGACCCTCGATCCGATCACGCTGGCGGCGTTTCGCGACGCCGTCGGCGTCGGCCGGAGAACGGCGCAGCTCCTGCTGGAACGCTACGACGCGGACGGGCTCACGCTACGGCGCGGCGACATCCGAACGCTGCGCCGGCAGCGCTGAGGAACCGCGGACACCGAGCCGGTCCGGCTGCCGCGACCGGAGCGGCCCGGCGTCCGCACAGAGCACTGCGCCGATCAGCGAAGCAGCCGCAGCAGCC
This sequence comes from uncultured Thermoleophilia bacterium, assembly GCA_963821575.1. Taxonomy (GTDB): domain Bacteria; phylum Actinomycetota; class Thermoleophilia; order Gaiellales; family Gaiellaceae; genus PALSA-600. The sequence goes on along the minus strand of CAWGEJ010000004.1, from coordinate 170,934 downwards.
GCAGACGGCCGAGCTTCGGGGTGAGCGAAGCGAGGTCGACCAGCGGGCGGCGCTGCCGCGAGTGGGCGAGCAGAATCCGTCCGGTCATGAGAATCGCGGCGAATGCGATCGCCTGGCCGCCGAGGACGATCCGATTCACGTCGACCGCCGGCTTCCAGGTCGCGTTGCCGTCTTCGACGATCCACGCGCCGGAGGGGCGCGCCGTCAGGCCGAAGCCTCCGCCCCCGCCCGAGTCGACGCCCTCGTGGTCGCCCATGCCGCCGCCACCGCCGCCGCGCACGGTCGCCGCGGGGATCACGGTGAGTCCGTTCTTCTCGTAGGGCTCGCCGTACACGCGCTTGACGCTGACGACGTCGCGCGCGCCCGAGATGAGCTCTTGCAGCTCCATCACTCCTCCTTCTGGTCGTTCAACCAACCAGCATCTCTCCGCTGCGACCTGCCGCCATCAGCGATCTCACGGATTGACCTCACCGTACCGAGAGAGGCCGTGCTGGCGACCGGACGCCGGCTGCCGTAAGGTCAGGCACCGATGCGGCGGGACGCGCTCGAGTCGGTCACGCGGCCGGTGCTGATCGACCGCCCCGGCAAGGAGCTCTGACCGGCCGTGGACTGGGCCCTCGCGACCGTGGCGTTCATCCTGCTCGCCTACGCGGCCGTCTCCGGCCGGCTCACCGGAACGCCGGTGACCGCGCCGATGGTGTTCACCGCGGCCGGGATCATCGTCGGCTCCCAGGCGCTCGGTCTCATCGATCCCGGCACGTCGAGCGAGATGGTGAAGCTGCTCGCCGAGGCGACGCTGACGCTCGTGCTCTTCGCCGACGCCTCGCGCATCGACCTCGCAACGCTACGAGACGACGTCTCCATCCCTGCGCGGCTGCTCGGCATCGGACTGCCGCTCACGATCGCCGCCGGGTTCGGCGGCGCGTTGCTGGTCTTCGGCTCCTTCTCGTGGACCGAGGCGCTGCTGCTTGCGATCGTGCTCGCACCGACCGACGCCGCGCTCGGGCAGGCGGTCGTCACGCTCGAGCGAATCCCGTCACGGGTTCGCCAGGGCCTGAACGTCGAGAGCGGGCTCAACGACGGCATCTGCGTGCCGCTGCTCCTGATCGTGCTCGCGATCGCGGACGCAGAGTCGACGAGCATGAGCACGCATACAGCGATCCGCATCGTGCTCGAGCAGATCGGCTACGGGATCCTCGGCGGCGTCAGCGCCGGGCTCCTGGCAGGCTGGGTCGTGGTGTACGCCGTGCCGCGCTCGTTCGTGCAGCCGTCATGGCTCCAGGCGGTGCCCGTCGCCGGGGCCGCACTCGCGTACGGCATCGCCGCGCCGCTCGGCGGCTCCGGGTTCATCGCCGCGTTCACGGCAGGCGTGGTCTTCGGCGCCGTCCGCCGCCGGCGCGGCGGCGAGCCCGAGTACCTGATCGAGGAAGCGGGAGCGCTGTTCGGCGCGCTCACGTTCGTCATCTTCGGGGCGATCCTGCTTGGCCCGGCGCTCAGCGACCTGACGTGGGCGATTGCCGGCTACGCCCTGCTCAGCCTCACGGTCGTGCGCATGCTGCCCGTCGGCCTGTCGCTCATCGGGACGAACGCACGCAGGCAGACCGTCGCGTTCCTCGGCTGGTTCGGCCCGCGCGGGCTCGCTTCGATCGTGTTCGCGATCCTGATCGAAGAAGGCAAGCCGCTGCCGAACGAGCACACGCTCCTTACCACCGTCTATCTGACGGTCGGCGTGTCCGTCCTGCTGCACGGACTGACGGCGTCGCCGCTCGCAGACCGCTACGCAACCTGGTTCGAGTCGCACCCGCGCGGCGAGGCGCCGGAGCTCGAGAGCGGCGAGGTCACGCATCAGCGGTGGCGCAGAACAGCGCCCCGCCAAGCCTGACCGCCGTCCGTACGATCTGGGCGTGGAGCGGCGGGGGCCGGTGCCCCAGCGGGTCTTCAAAACCCGTCAGGTCTGGCAGCCCCAGGCTGGCTCGGTTCGACTCCGGGGCCGCTCCGTCACCGACCGAGCACTACGAAGAGTCGCGAGGCACCAGCGCTTCGACAAGGCCGTCGACGTCGAGCACGGTGACGGTGAGCTCGGGATGGCGGATTCGACCGGCTCGATCGATGCCTGAAACAGGCGAATGGAAGGTGATGCAGACGCCGCGGTCGCCGTTCGACGCGAACGTCAGGCCACGGTCGGTGATCGCGAGTCGCGCCGGCCCTGCCGTTTTGAAGAAGGAGTACGGTCCGGTCACCTCGGCACACGCGACGTTGCTTCTGGGCGTCCGTACACGCCACGGGCCGTAGCGGGCCTCGAGCTCCTCCTCCCGTACGTCCACCCAGGCACGTTCCGGGGTCACGCCGAACAGGCGGGCGAGGCGACGGTACGTCGGGTCGAACCGGAACGAAAAGCGCGTCGGAATGTCAGGCGAGGGCGACGTGAAGAGCATGATCGCGATTCACGCGAGCCGCGGCCCGTCGGACCCGATAGTCGAAGATCTCCGTCAGCCACGGTCGCACCGTCACAGGCGCGAGGAGACCCGCGGGTCTCGTCAGGTGGAGTCTGGAGGACACCGAAACCGAGGAGGGACATCTCGACGCCGTTATTCAGTTTCACGGCCGGTCTGAATCTGTTGGTCATGGTCTTGCTCCTCAACTTCCGTAGTTGCTAAGTGCATCCCGGCAGCTGCTGCCCGGGGTCGTCATCTCTGCCTCTCTAGAAGGAGATTTGGAACTTCAGGACTTCCCGGTCGTTCATCGCGCGGTAGCCGTCGGGCACGTCCTCGATCGACCCGGTGCGATCGAAGACACGGCCCGGCTCGATCCGGCCTTCGAGGACGTCCGGCAGCAGCTCCTCGATGTAGGCGCGCACCGGAGCTGGGCCTCCGGCCATCGAAGCGTTCTTCCAGAACGCGACCCCGGTCGGCGTCGAGTCGTGCTCCGGGACACCGACGCGGCCGATCGCGCCACCGGGACGGGCGATCGCAAGGGCGGTCTCGACAGCCTGCTCGAGGCCGACGCACTCGAGTACCGAGTGCAGACCATGCTCGGTCAGTTCGCGGACGCGCTCGCCTGCCTCTTCGCCCCGTTCACGCACGACGTCAGTGGCGCCGAGCTCCTGCCCGAGCGCGATCCGCTCAGGGTTGCTTCCGAGCAGCATGATCCGCTCCGCGCCGAGGCGCTTCGAGGCGATCACACCGCACAGTCCAACGGCGCCGTCGCCGACCACGGCGACGGTCTTGCCGGGACCGACCCTGGCGGCGAGCGCAGCGTGGTGGCCGGTGCCCATCACGTCCGTGAGCGCGAGCAGCGACGGCATCAGCGCATCGTCCGCGGCGACCGGCAGCACGACCAGCGTGCCGTCGGCCTGCGGCACCCGCACCGCCTCACCCTGTCCGCCGTCGACGTCGCCCCAGCCGTACCTGCCGCCGTGCAGACATGAGCTTGGAAGCCCCTCACGGCAGAAGACACAGGTGCCGTCCGACCAGAGAAACGGCGAGACCACGAGGTCGCCGGCGTTGACCATCGCGACCTCGGAACCGACGGCCTCGACGACGCCGATGAACTCGTGACCCATCCGGCGGCCCGCGTCTGCGCGCGGCATCGACTTGTACGGCCACAGATCGCTGCCGCAGATCGCGGCGCGGGTGACCCGGACGAGCGCATCGGTCGGCTCGATCAACCTCGCATCCGGGACGTCCTCGATGCGAACGTCGCCGGCTCCATACATGAGTGTCGCGCGCATGCCGAGATGCCTCCCATCGACGAGGGTGGTGCCCGGCTTCCACTCTGACATGGGGATCCGTGCGCTGACCGGCCCTGCTGATCCAGTTACTGCCAATACCCCTCAGCAGGTCGCGGGAGAGTTACGGTCTCGCGGTGGACGTCGGAGAGGAGATCCGCGACAACGTGACCGGGCGCCGCGCCGATGTCGTCGTCGTCGGCGCCGGGTCGGCAGGCGCCGTCGTCGCGCGGCGTCTGATCGACGACGGTGCGGGACGCGTCCTGCTGCTCGAGGCCGGTGGGCGAGACGAGAGCCCCGCGATCCACGATCCCGGACGTCTCCATGAGCTCTGGCTCTCCGAGGTCGACTGGGCATACGAGACCGTGCCACAGGTGCACGCCGACGGACGTCGGCTCGCGTGGCCGCGCGGCCGCGTCCTCGGGGGGTCGAGCTGCCTCAACGCGATGATCTGGGTCCGCGGCGCGCCGTCGGACTTCGACACGTGGGCGGAGCTCGGCGCCGACGGCTGGTCGTGGGAGGACGTGCGGCCGGTGTACGAGCGCATCGAGCGGCGTGCACCAGGCGGGCCGGGCACCGTGAGCCTGCTCACGTCGTTCGATCCGGATCCGATCCACGTTTCGATCGCCGAGGCTGCACAGGAGTGCGGGATACCGCTCAACGCGGACTACAACGGTGTCTCGCAGGACGGCGTGTCGTTCATGCAGTACAGCATCGAGAACGGCATCCGGCACAGCACTGCGGCGGCCTACATCCGACCGGTCGAGCGACATGCCGGCCTCGAGATCGTCACCGACGCAGTCGCGCGCCGCCTGCTCTTCGAAGGCGCCGTGTGTGTCGGCGTGGAATGGTCGGAAGGAACCCGCCTCGAGCGCGCCTACGCCGGAGAGGTCGTCGTCTGCGGAGGGACGATCGGATCGCCGCAGCTCCTGCTCCTCTCGGGGATCGGGCCCGCGGATCACCTGCGCTCGCACGGCGTCGACGTCGTCGCGGACTTGCCCGGCGTCGGTGAGAACCTCCACGACCACCTGCTCTCGCCGGTGATCTTCAGCGCCGAGCGCGAGGTCGGGCCTCCTTCGCCGGGCCTGCCCGCCTGCCAGACGCATCTCTTCTGGCGCTCGCGGCCCGGATTGCCGGCGCCCGATATCCAGCCGATTCACTTCATGGTGCCGATGTACGAGGAGTGGATGTCCGGGCCTGAGAACGGCTTCACCTTGCTGGGTGGGCTGGTGCGCCCGCTCAGCCGTGGCTCGCTGCGTCTCACCGGCCGGAGCCCGGAGGATCCAGTCGCACTCGACCCGAACATCCTCGCGTGCGAAGACGACCTCGAAGGTCTTGTTGCGGCGGTCGAACTGTGCCGCCGCGTCGGGGCCTCGGACGCGCTCCGCGCCTGGGGCGCGGTCGAGAGGTACCCCGGCCCCTCGGTCGACACGGCGGAGTCGGTGCGGGCGTACGTGCGTCAGACCGCGATCACCTACCACCATCAGGTCGGGACCTGCAAGATGGGCACCGACGCGGCCTCCGTCGTCGACCCCCGCCTCCGTGTTCACGGCATCGAGAACCTGCGCGTCGCCGACGCATCGGTGATGCCGGCGGTCACGACTGGCAATACGAATGCCCCATCGATCATGATCGGTGAGCGTGCCGCCGAGTTCCTCATTGCCGACGCTTGAGCTGACCGGCTCGGTCGAGGTCGACACCGCCGCGCGGATTGCGTTCCTCCGCGAGCACGCAGAGGCGGTCTACGTCGAGCTGACTGACGACCTGCGCCTCGCCGTGCGCGACGAGGACCTCGTGTACGCCGCGGCGGAGCGCTTCCCCGGTCTGGTGCCGACGCGGGACGAGGTCGCGGTCGAGCGGGAGCGCAAGCTGCCCGACAAGCAGGGCATCGAGATCGCGCAAGGCTTGTTTCTTTCCTACGTCCTCGCTTCGCCCCGCTGCGGGGCGCATCTCGTCTGGTCGATGCTGCGCCCGACCGAGACCGCGCTCGAGCGCCTCGACGAGTTCCGCGCAACGGGCGTCGCCGACCTCGGCGGGACGTATCTCGAGCGACGCGGACCGGTCGCGTACATCGAGATCCGGAACGACCGCCATCTCAACGCCGAGGACTGCGACACGCTGCCGACGACCGAGACGGCGGTTGACCTCGCGCTGCTGGACCCCGACGTGGAGGTCGGGCGTCATCCGCGGCGCGGTCGTCAGCCATCCGCGCTACGCCGGCAAGCGCGTCTTCGGCGCCGGGCTCAACCTCACGCACCTCTATCACGGCCGGCTCGACTTCATGTTCTTCGTCACGCGCGACCTCGGCTATGTGAACAAGCTCTTCCGCGGGCTCAGCTCCGACGAGTTCCGCCCCGGCGAGCCGGAGCAGACGACGGAGAAGCTGTGGGTAGCCGGGGTCGAGACGTTCGCGATCGGCGGCGCCTGCCAGATCCTCCACACGGTCGATCACGTGATCGCGACCCGCGGAACTCGGCTGTATCTCCCCGCCCGGAAGGAGGGCATCCTTCCCGGCGCGTCCAACCTGCGACTCGCGCGGTCGGTCGGCGACAGGCTCGCACGACGGGCGATCCTCTCCGGGCTCGAGTTCGAAGCGGGCACGCCGCACGGCGACCTGCTCTGTGACGAGGTTGTCGAATCGTCTGCCGAGCTGGACGCCGCGATCGCCCAGCGTGTCGAGGCGCTGACGAGCTCCGGCCTGGTCAATGCCGCCGGCAATCGACGCGCGCTGCGTGTCGGGGCGGAGCCCCTCGACACGTTCCGGCAGTACATGGCGACGTTCTGCCGCGAGCAGGCGTATTGCCACTTCAGCCCGGCACTCGTTCGCAACCTCGAGGAGCACTGGAATGCGCACGAACGCCGCCTCTAGGCCGGCCGTCTGGGACGCAGCAGAGCAACTCCCTCGCGCGGAACTGCGCGAGCTCCAGCGCGCCCGGCTGCGCGCCACCTTCGACGTCGAGCTGGAGGCCCTCGCGCAGGCGCCGTTCAGCGGCAAGGCCGACCTGCGCGACGGCTATCCCTTCGGACTGCTGCGCGTGCCGGTCTCCTCGCTCGTTCGCCTGCATGCGTCGAGCGGGACGTACGGCAAGCCGACGGTCGTCGGCTACACGCGCGCAGACCTCGAGGCGTGGACCGAGCTGATGGCGCGCTGCATGACACTGGCGGGAGTCAGGCCGGGAATGCTCGTGCACAACGCGAACACCTACGGCCTCTTCACCGGCGGTCACGGTTTTCACCAGGGAGCGGAGCGAATCGGCGCTCCGGTGGTGCCGGTCTCGGGAGGGATGTCGGCGCGCCAGGCGATGCTTCTCCACGACCTCGGCGCAGAGGTGCTCGTCTCGACGCCGTCGTACGCGATAGTGATCGCCCAGGCCGTGAAGGATGCGGGCATCGATCCCGGCACGCTGAAGCTCGAGCTCGGGCTGTTCGGTGGAGAGCCGTGGACGGAAGGGCTGCGCGGACAGATCGAGTCGATGCTGCCCGGGCTCCGCGCAGTGAACTTCTATGGGCTGTCCGAGATGTGTGGTCCGGGGGTGGCGGCGGAGTGCCTCGACGTGCGGGACGGCTTGCACGTGCACGAGGATCACTTCCTCGTCGAGGTGGTCGATCCCGAGTCGGGCACGGCGCTGCCCGAGGGCGAGGAGGGCGAGCTCGTCTTCACTACGCTCGCGAAGGAGGCGATGCCCTTCCTGCGCTACCGCACCGGCGACATCGGCTCGCTCACGCTCGAGCCCTGCCGCTGTGGCAGGACGACGGCGAGGATCCGCGGCCTGCGCGGCCGCCGCGACGACATGATCATCGTCCGCGGCGTCAACGTGTATCCCTCGAACGTCGAGCACGCGCTGCTCTCCGTGCCCGAGGCAGCACCGCACTACCAGCTCATCGTCGAGCGCAGCGGCGCGATGGACGAGCTCACGGTGCAATGCGAGCCCGCCTCCGCCGACGCCGATCGGGCGAGCCTGCGCAACGCCGTCGAGCGGGTGCTGCGCGAGCACCTCGGCATCCGCGTTCGCGCCGAGGTGCTGGACGGCGGTGCGGTGCCGCGAAGCGAGGGGAAGGCCGTGCGCGTCGTCGATCGGCGCTGAGCTTCTGAGCCAACGCTCCACCTCAGCACCCGAATTCAGGGTTTCGAAGCGCATGTCGATACCTGAATCGACACGTGACTCCCTGGCTCTCCCCCTACACCCTCGCCCTCGGCGCGCTGGTCCTCGTCTGGCTCGGCGTCTCCGCGTACGTGATCGTGACCCGGGCGCTCTTCGACCTGGCCGGTCTCTCGTTCCACACGGCGCGGCGCGTCCTCGCGCGCCGCCTCGCACGGGGCATGTCCGCGGAGCGCGCGCTTGCCGGCCTACCGCGGCGAACGATCGCCGGGATCGCCGCCGACGCCTCGACGCCGCCTCCGATCGCCGAGGCCGCGGCCCGCCGCCTGCTCGGCCGCAGGCCCGGGCGCATCATCAACCAGGCGCGCTCGCACCGGAGCGAGACGGACAAATGGAAGCGCCTCGCGGCCCTGCGGATCCTCTCGCTCGCGGGCTCGAATGTCGCGCGGCCCGAGCTCGCTCGTGCGCTCCGTGACCGCGACCCCGACCTCGTCGGCGGCGCCGTCACCATCCTGGGCGCCCGCTCGGACCGCGAGAGCGCTGCGATGCTCGTGACGGCCCTCCGAGAGGGCCGGTACTCGCGCTCGCGAATCGCCGCCCAGCTCGACGCCTACCCCACGCCGATCGACGGCCTGCTCCGTCCACTTCTCGACGACTTCGACCCGGCGATCCGCCAGTGGGGGGCGACCCTGCTCGCCCGCTACCCGGATCCGGAGATCGAGCTCGAGCTCGCCACCCGGATCGTCGACGACGACCCGCAGGTCCGGGCGGCAGTCCTCAAGAGCCTCACCAGCTGCCGGAGCAGGTTCGCCGCACCTGCAGCCGTCAACGCACTGGCCGATCCGGTCTGGTTCGTGCGCGTCCATGCGGCGCGCGCCCTCGGGCAGCTCGGGCAGGTCGACCAGGCGTCCGAGATCCTCGGGCTCCTCGGCGATCCGCAGTGGTGGGTGCGCACGGCCGCGAAGGAGTCGCTGCAGGAGCTCGGCAAGGAGGTTGCACCGGCGATCCTGCCGGCGCTGAAGAGCGACGACAGGTTCGTGCGCGACGGCGCGGCCGAGGTGCTGCAGAACATCGGCGTCGTCGACGAGCTGATTCTCAGGCTCGAGCACTCGCCCCACGACGAGCTCGCGCTCCGGACGCTGCGCTCGATCTTCGCCGACGGAGGCCGGGTCGTGGCGGGCGCGGCGATGCAGCGCGCGGTCGCCTCGGGCTCACCCGAAGCCGCCGAGCTGCTCGACGGCCTGGCGCAGTAGCGGCCATGCACGCGGCCGTCTACTGGGGCACGCTCGTCTGCCTCGGATACATGCTCTTGCTGTTCGCGATCTCCGCGCTGATGTTGATCGTGTCCGGCCTCGACAACGCGATCCGCAGCCGCGAGACCCTCGCGGAGGACTTCGATGCCCTCGGCCACTCGCGCTTCACGCCGCCGGTGAGTGTGCTCGTGCCGGCGTACAACGAGGAGGGGATGGTGCTGATCACCGTCCGGTCGGTGCTCGCCTTCGACTACCCGGAGCTCGAGGTGATTATCGTCGACGACGGCTCGACCGACCGCACGTTCGAGGTGCTCGAGCGGGAGCTGGATCTCGAACCGTTCGGCTACTACGAGCGGCGCATCGTCGAATGCGGCCCGGTGACCGGCGTCTACCGCAGCCGCACGCAGAAGCACGTGAAGGTGATCAGGAAGGAGAACCGAGGCACGAAGGCGGACGCCTGCAACTGTGCGCTCAACTACGCCCGCTACCGCTACGTCCTGCTGCTCGACGGGGACACGCTCTACGAGCCGGATGCGCTCCTCAACTGCATGCGACTCGCCGCCAGCGACCCGCAGCGCGTGATCGGCGTCACCGGGCACATCTCCGTCGCGTCTCGGCCGGAGACGACGATCGGCGCCCGCGCCGAGGACCGCGAGCTGATCGACAACACGCTGCTCAGCAACTTCCAGCATCTCGAGTACCTCCGGTCGTTCCTCAACACGAGGCTCGGTTGGAGCCGGCTCGGCTTCATGATGTGCGTCAGCGGCGCGTTCGGCCTGTGGCGCCGCGACATCGTCGAAGAGGTCGGCGGGTGGTCGACCGAGTTCAGCTGCGAGGACATCGAGCTGACGTTCCGGGTGCACGAGCATATGCGGCGCACCGGCCGCCCCTACCGGATCCTCTCGATCCCGGAGATGGTCGCACGGACCGAGGCGCCCGGACGCATCGGCGCGCTCGTCTCGCAGCGGGCGCGCTGGCAGCGGGTGACGCTGGAGACGTTCTGGAGCTACCGGCGGATGATCGGGAACCCCGGCTACGGATTCGTCGGGCTCGTCGGCATCCCGCTGATGCTGTTGAGCGAGGGCCTCGGGCTGTTCTTCGAGCTCCTCGGGATCGCGACGCTCGTGGCGGGCATCGCGATCGGTGTCTTCTCCTGGCAGACCTACATCGTCTTCTTCGGCTCGATGATGTTCGCCCTCGCTGTCCTGACGAGCGCCGCAGTCCTGCTGGAGGACATCTCGACGCGCGCGTACCGGCTGCGGCACATCGTGCGCCTGCTCGCGCTCGGGCCGCTCGAGCTCCTCGTCTACCGGCCGATCCTGATGTGGGCGCGCTACCGCGGCACGATGGGCTTCCTCCGCAGCGAGAAGGGCTGGGACAAGTTCGACCGCAACGAGCGCATCGAGGCGGGCCACACCGGCGTGATCGAGCTCGAGCGACGCACAGGCGCGTCGCACGCGGCCTGACGCCGGGCGCGTCGCGCCCGCCGCGCGTACGATCGGAGGCGGCCGAGAGAGGAGCTTGCTGAGCATGTCCACCGCTGCCGACCCAGGGACGATGACGATGCCCGACGTTCCGCGGGCCTTTCACCTGCTGGCGAAGCCGACGGGCGCCGTCTGCAACCTGGATTGCTCCTACTGCTTCTTCCTCTCGAAGGAGATGCTGTACCCGGGCAGCCGCTTCCGGATGGCCGACGAGCTGCTCGAGGCCTACGTGCAGCAGCTGATCGAGGCTCACAGCCAGGTCCCGGAGGTCGCGATCGCGTGGCAAGGCGGCGAGCCGACGCTGATGGGCCTCGACTTCTTCCGGCGCTCGGTCGAGCTCGCCGAGCGGTACCTGAAGCCGGGCCAGCGCGCCGTGTACACGATCCAGACCAACGGGACACTGCTCGACGACGACTGGGCGGCGTTCTTCCGCGAGAACGACTTCCTGGTCGGGATCTCGATCGACGGGCCTCGCGAGCTGCACGACGCCTACCGCGTCGACAAGGGCGGCAAAGGGTCGTTCGACCGGGTCATGCGCGGCCTCTCGGTCCTGCGCGAGGCCGGTGTCGAGTGGAACGCGCTCACGACCGTCCACGCAGCCAACGGCGCGCACGGACGCGAGGTGTACTGCTTCCTGCGCGACGAGTGCGGCGCGAGCTTCGTCCAGTTCATCCCGATCATCGAGCGGGCGGCAGAGGCGGCCGACGACGGCGCCGTGCCGTGGACCTCCTGGCGAGACCGGCCGTTGTACGTGCAGGAAGGATCGGTCGTCACCGGGCGCACGATCGGAGGCGAGCAGTACGGCCGCTTCCTCGTCGACGTCTTCGAGGAGTGGGTGCGCCGCGACATCGGCACGGTCTACGTGCAGATGTTCGACGTCGCACTCGCCAACTGGGTCGGCGAGCCGCCGGGGCTGTGCATCCACTCGGAGACGTGCGGCCTCGCCCTCGCGCTCGAGCACACCGGCGACCTCTACTCGTGCGATCACTTCGTCGAGCCCCGCTACAAGCTCGGCAACATCCAGATGACCTCGATGCTCGAGCTCGTCTCCTCGGAGCAGCAGCAGCGGTTCGGCCTCGACAAGCGGGACACGCTTCCGCAGTACTGCCTCGACTGCGACGTCCGTTTCGCGTGCCATGGAGGCTGCCCCAAGGACCGCTTCGTCTCCACGCCCGACGGACAGCCCGGCCTCAACTACCTGTGCCCGGGCTACAAGACCTTCTTCCACCACGTCACCCCCGCGATGCGCACGATGGCGGAGCTGCTCAGGCTCGGCCGTGCACCTTCGGAGCTGATGGCCGCCTACGCCGAGCAGGACGCCAAACGGGGACGGAACGACCCGTGCACCTGCGGATCAGGCCGCAAGTGGAAGCACTGTCACGGCGCGCCGGCCGCAGCCTGACCGGCGTCGGCGCGACTGAGCGAGTCACTCGCGCCGCTCTGTGGATCGCGCCCGGCGCGAACGCTCTCGGCCCATTTTCGATGGTGCTGCAGCGCCCAGTCCTCGTCGACCCAGCCGCGCGTGATCCCGTTCAACGCATGCCGGGTCTTCGGATAGATGACCGCGAGGAAGAGATGGCCCATGAAGAGGATGAACGAGACGTACATCAGCCAGTCGTGCACGAGCAGTGCGTTCGGCAGCCGCAAGCGAGTATCGCGCTCGCCGTACCAGAGGAAGAACCCCGTGACGGCGAACAGCAACGCGAACGCAGCGGTGATCACCGCATTCAGCTTCTGACCGGCGTTCAGGCGTCCTTGCGGCACAGACCGGGCGAAGAGCCACGCGCGATCGTCGGCGTCGAACCGATCGATCTCGCGCGCAGTGCGAACGAGCGAGCGACGATCGCCGACGAGGAGGATCACGAGCAGAGCGACAGCCCACGCAACCGCGGTGTAGATGTGGATCGCCTTCACCAGCGGACGCCGGCTGACGACCTCCGCGAGGCTCGGCAGGTACAGGCACAGCCCGGAGCCGAACAGGATCAGGAACGCGGTCGCGTGCACCCAGTGCACCGCGCGCTCGGTGCGAGTGAACCGCGCAAGCCGCCGGCGCTCAGCCGCCGTAGCCGTTCGACCTCCCCACCCACGCGTTCTGGTCGTAGCCGAGCCCTTCCCAGTACCCCGTCGGCTGGTGGTCGACGAGCTCCATCCGCCCGAGCCACTTGACGCCCTTGTAGCCGTACATCTCCGGGATCACGACGCGCGCGGGCGCACCGTGAGGCCGCGACAGCGGCCGGCCGTCCATCTCGTAGGCGAGCATGACGTTGCCGAGGCTCACCTGATCGAGCGTCAGCGAGTCGTCGTACGGCTGCTCCAGCGAGACGAACCTGATCGCCCTGCGCCGACGGCAGCGGCTCTGCGAGGGCAAGCAGATCGTGGAAGCGCACACCGCCCCAGCGCACGTTGCGGACCGACCAGCCGGTGACGCAGTGGAAGTCGCTGACCTGATGCGCCCGCGGCAGAGCGAGCAGCTGCTGATAGGTCAACTGCACCGGCTTGCGCACGAGGCCGGTGATCTCGAGCCGCCAGCTTCGCTCGTCGAAGATCGGCATCGAGCCGGAGATCGTGTAGATGCGCCAGCCGCCGACGGGCAGAAGGTTCCCGAGCAGCTGCGAGAAGCCGGAGGTCACCGGCGCGAGCACTCGCTCGGCGGGGCCGGCCCAGAGCAGCGACGTCAGACCACCGGCCATGAGGCCGAGGAACGCGCGGCGTCCGTACGGGCGGGCTTCGTCGGCGTTCATGTCACTCGGACCCGTGCTGGGCTCCATCGTTACGCGCAAACCGACCGACCTCTTCCGACGCCAGCTCGAGCCAGCGCCGTGACCGCGGCAGCGGAACGAGCGAGCCCCACGGTGCGCGCAGCGCCACTCCGTGCACCGCACCGGGGATCACCGTCAGCTCGCCGCCTGCGACGATTGGGTGTGCGCGCTCGAAGCCGCGCCGCGCCGACTCCGGGCTGACGCCCGGAACACCGGGAAACGCGCGGTCGAGCGACCCGTGCAGGACACGCAGCCGCTTGCCGCGCAGCGGCTCGACCGGCAGCGGATCGGGGATCCAGGGGGCGAGGCCGAGCACGCCCTCGACCGACCGCTCACCGGCGCAGGAGATCGAGACGGCGCCGCCCATCGAGAAGCCGAGCAGCAACGTTCGCGACGCGGCCGCCTCGGCGATCGCCGCACGCGTGTCGTCGATGCAGTCGTCGAGACGGCGCCACGACTTGACCCGGTAGCGCACCTCGACGAAGCGCAGCTCGGGGAAGCGGGGCGCGAGCCGGGAGACGAGCCACTCGATGGTGGCGCTCCACGTTCCCGGCACGGCCGCAGCCTGGCCGCCGTTCACGCACACAACGGCCGACCCGCCCGACCCGGTGCTGCGCGACTCGGCGCCGGTCGAGAGAATCACTCGACCTCCGAGCTCGGCTCGGCGCCGTCTAGCATCGAGGCAATGGCGAGGACGATCGCAGCGGCCCTGACCCCGCTCCGCGACGGCGGACGCGAGGTCGACGACGAAGCTCTGCTTCCGTACCTCGGCTTCCTGAGCGACGCGGGCATCGAGGGTGTCCTGCTCCTTGGAACGACGGGCGAGGGAATTCTCCTGACGCTGGCTGAACGCAAGAGGGCGATCTCGAACGCGGTGTCGGGGCCGTTGCCCGTGTTGGCGCACTGCGGCGCGCAGACGACCGCCGACACCGTAGCGCTGGCCGCGGCGGCGGCCGAGGCGGCGGCCGAAGCCGTTGCAGTGATCGCACCGCCCTACTTCCAGTTCGACGAGGATGCTCTGCTCGCGCATTTCGCCGCCGCCGCGCGCGCGTGTGCGCCCCTCCCCTTCTACGTCTACGAGCTCGAGAAGGCGTCCGGCTATGCGATCCCGGTGTCGGTCGTCGAGCGGCTGCGCGAGACGGTCGACAACGTCGCCGGGATGAAGGTCAGCGACTCGCCGTTCGCAAAGGTGGCGCCGTACCTGCTCGACGGGCTCGACGTCTTCATCGGCGCGGAGGCGCTGATCGGCGAAGGGCTCGCCGCCGGAGCCGCGGGAGCGGTCTCCGGTCTCGCAGCGGCGTTCCCCGAGGTGGTCGTCGACGCGGTGCGAAGCGGCGACTCGACCGTGGCGGGCGAGCTGCGGGCGATCGTCGATCGCTACCCGCGGCACGCCGCCCTGAAGGCGGTCGTCCGCTCCCGCGGCGTGCCGATTCGCGAGGACGTGCGGGGGCCGCTGCGCGGGCTGACCGACGCCGAGCGAAGCGAGCTGCTACTCGCCCTGCCCGCGTAGGTCTTCGATCGCCTGCCGCGCCCGGGCGTGCGTGTCGGCGCGGCGCTCGTCGACGCCCACGGGTGCGGACGTCGGCTCGGGCTCGGGCTCGTGCTCGGTCTCGAGCGCGGGCTCGATCTCGGGGTCGGGCTCCTTGCTGGCTGCGAGCTTCGCCTTCAGCTCGTCGGCGGGGGACGCGGCGGGCGCCGACCGGGTGCGGCGACGAAGGAGCGCACGCGCGCCGAGCGCACCGGCGAGCAGGGCGAGCAGGCGCTTCGAGGTCGCTTTCAAAACCGTGGGCGATGCTACACTGCCGCCGCTTCTCGCCACACCCGTCGCGCCGTCACCCGAAGCGGCGCTCGTGAGGTGGGGCCGATTCAGTCCATGAGAAGGGAGAATTCGGGCCTGTGAACGACTACGAAATCATGCTGCTGCTGGACCCCGAGCTCGCTGAAGAGCGCAGCAACGAGATCATCCAGCGCATCCGCGACTCCGTCGACGGAGCGAACGGCACCTGGGACGGCCACGAGCCGTGGGGTCGCCGGCGCCTCGCCTACGAGATCGGGCACAAGACCGAGGCGGTCTACCACCTCCTCCTCTTCAGCTGCCCCCCGGAGACCCTGGCCGAGATCACGCGCGTCCTCAAGATCACCGACGGCGTCGTCCGGCACGGCGCCTACCGGCGCGTCAAGGGCTCGACCCACACGAAGGCCCCGGCGCAGGTCGCCGTGGGCGCGCCCGCCCCGGCCCCGGCCGAAGACGGCGATGACATCGACCCGGCTTCCGAGTAGCCTGGATCGACCTTCGGAGAGGAGCGAGAAACCATGGCCAACATCAATCGCGTCGTGCTCGTCGGCAACCTGACCCGCGACCCCGAACTGCGCCACACGCCCTCGGGCATGGCCGTCTGCAGCCTTCGCATCGCCGTCAACACGCGCCGCAAGGATTCGTCGACCGGGCAGTGGACGGAGAAGCCGAACTACTTCGACGTCACGGTCTGGGGCAACCAGGGCGAAAGCTGCGCTCAGTACCTCGCCAAGGGACGGCCCGTCGCGATCGACGGCCGGCTCGAGTGGCGGGAGTGGGACGCGCAGGACGGCACCAAGCGCCAGGCGGTCGAGATCATCGCCGACTCCGTGCAATTCCTCGGCGGCCGCGGTGACGGTGGAGCCGGCGGCGACGGCGGCAACCAGTTCGTGCCCGCCGGCGCGTCGAGTGGCTCCGACGCCGATTTCCAGGGCTCCGACGACGACATCCCGTTCTAAGGAGAGTTTCTTGGCAGAGAAGAAATCCGATCGCGACCGCACGTCGACCTCGAGCAGGAAGCGCAACGTGCCGAGCGGCCCCGGCCGCCGCAAGTCCTGCTTCTTCTGCAAGTCGAAGGTCGACGAAGTCGACTACAAGAACGTCAACGAGCTCCGGCGCTACGTGTCGGAGAAGGGCAAGATCCGCAACCGCCGCATCAGCGGCGCCTGCCGCCGCCACCAGCGCCAGGTCGCCGTCGCCGTCAAGCGCGCCCGCGAGATCGCCCTTCTCCCGTACGTCGGCGACAAGTAGGCATGGAAGTCGTTCTCAAGCACGACGTCGACAAGCTCGGCCTGCGCGGCGAGGTCGTCAACGTCGCCCGCGGTTACGCGCGGAACTTCCTGCTGCCGCGGGGCCTCGCCGAGGTCGCGACGCCCGCGCTCGTCAAGGAGCTGGAGAAGCGCGATGCCCAGCGGGCCCGGCACGACGCCCAGACGGTCGACGAGGCGCGTGCGCTCGCAGCCCGGCTCGAGGCGCTCGAGCTTCGCTTCGACGTGACGGCCGGGCCGACCGGCTCGCTGTTCGGGTCGGTGACGGCGACGAACGTGGCCGACCGGCTCTGGGAGCAGGAGAAGCTGCGGGTCGACCGGCGCAAGCTCGAGATGGACACGATCAAGCGGATCGGGCGCTACACCGTGCCGCTCGAGCTCTTCACGGAGGTGACCGCGCAGCTGAAGCTCGTGGTGGCTCCGGAGGGCGAGGAGCTGCCGCCCGAGGAGGAGCTCGCGGAGCTGGAGGCGCAGGAGCGCGCCGCGGCCGAAGCCGAAGCTGCCGCCGCCGCACCGCCGGTGGTCGAGTACGAGGACGTGCCGGAGCCCGCCGCCGTCGCGGAGGATTCGGACGAGGACGCGCCGGCCGAGGCCGGCGCGGGCCCCGAGCTTCCCGCCGAGCAGGAGTAGGGATTCGCCGTTCGTCCACAGGCTCTCCACGGGCCTGTGGACGACGATCCACCGGCTGTCCACAGGCGCTCCAGGCCTGTGGATCTCGGGTCAAAGTTGACGCAAAGAGCGGGCATTTCGTCCACTACTCTGAGGCGAACATACGTTCTATACTCCCTGCATGGGCGGCAGCTTCGATCACCGGACGACGGCTTTCCACACCCTTTCGGGCCTGCGCGACACCGGGTCTACTAGGCGGCGCATGACCGCGCCTGCCCAGGCCCTCCAGACCGCCCCGGTCCCTCCCCAGAACCTCGATGCCGAAGAGTCGGTCCTCGGGGCGATGATGCTCTCCCCGCTGGCGATCGGGGCGGTCACGGAGTCGTCGAACCTGAACGCCGCCGACTTCTACCGCGAGAGCCACGGGCACATCTTCAAGGCGATCCTCTCGCTGTATGCCAAGGGTGAGCCGGTCGACGCGATCACGGTCGTCGACGAGCTCGACCGCTCGTCGACGCTCGACGCCGCGGGAGGCCAGGAGCGCGTCCACGAGCTGGCCGCGCTCGTGCCGGCCGCGTCGAACGCGGCGCACTACGCGCGCATCGTCTGCGAGATGTCGACGCTACGAGGGCTGATCCGGGCCGGCAACGACATCGCACGGCTCGGCTTCGACCGGCCGGGCGAGACGATCGAGCTGGTCGACCGCGCCGAGAAGATCGTCTTCGACCTGTCGCAGCAGCGCGTGTCGACCGAGTTCGCCCACATCGACGAGCTGCTCAAGGAGTCGTTCGAGACGATCACGAAGCTCTACGAAGCGGGCAGCGACATCACGGGCACCGCCGCCGGCTATCGCGACCTCGACCGTCTGACGGCGGGCTTCCAGCCCGGCAACCTGATCATCATCGCCGCACGGCCGTCGATGGGGAAATCGGCGCTCGCGCTCGGCATGGCGGCGAATGTCGCGGTACGGCACGACACGCCCGTCGCGCTGTTCACGCTCGAGATGTCGAAGTCGGAGGTGACGCAACGGCTGATGTGCTCCGAGGGGAAGGTGGAGTCGCAGCGGCTGCGCACCGGCAAGCTCGCCGTCGACGACTGGCCCCGGCTCACCGCTGCGTGCGACAAGCTGGCGAAGGCACCGATCTACGTCGACGACACCGGGTCGATCACGATGATGGAGATCCGCTCGAAGCTGCGTCGCCTGAAGATGCGAGAGCCGAGGCTCGGGCTCGTGATCGTCGACTACCTGCAGCTGATGACGAGCGGCACGACGGCCGAGAACCGCGTGCAGGAGGTGTCGCAGATCTCACGCTCGCTCAAGGTGCTCGCGCGCGACCTCGAGGTGCCGATCGTCGCGCTGTCACAGCTCTCACGTGCTGTCGAGCAGCGGCACGACAAGCGGCCGATCCTCTCCGACCTGCGCGAGTCGGGGTCGATCGAGCAGGACGCCGACCTCGTGATGTTCGTCTACCGCGACGAGTACTACAACCCGGAGGAGACCGACTCGGCGGGCATCGCCGAGCTGATCCTCGCGAAGCACCGGAACGGCGCCACCGACGGCATCAAGCTGAACTTCACCAAGCGGTACGCGAAGTTCCAGGACCTCACGAACGTGCCCGCATGACGACCGTCTGGGTGTCGCCGTCCGCAACGGCGTTCTCGTGCCTCTGCGAGACGTGCATGGAGGAGGCACGCCGGTCGGACATGCTCTTCTCCGAGGTGCTGATGGTCTCGAGCGTGCGCGGCGCGATCGCTGCCGACGCCGCGGTCGCCGTTGCGCGCTGCGGGTCGGGGCACGAGATCACGCTGCGGCGCGTCGAGCGCCCACGGGCGCTGCGCCGGCCCGACGAGCGGCAGCTGCAGCTCGCTCGAACCGTGTGACCCTGCTGCTCGTCGCGCTGGCGTTCTCGTTCGCCTGGTCGATCGGGTCGCACTACACCGGCGCGTGCATGGGGATGCCGTATGCCCTCGGCGCCGTTCGTGCGCGCGTCGCGCTCGGCCTGATGGCCCCGCTCGCGCTCGCGGGCGCGGCCCTCGCGAGCGGCAAGGTCGCGATCACGGTCGGGCGCAAGCTGATCGACGGCACGCCCACCCGCCTCGGCGAGGTCGTCATCGTCGCGGTCGCGTTCGGCGTCACCGCCTCCTACAACCGCATTCGCATCCCCACCTCGACGATTCAGATCCTCGTGGGCGCCGTCGTCGGCGTCGCGGTCGGTGCGTCGGTCGGTGTGCACTGGCGGACGATCGCGACTCTCGTGGTCATCTGGGTGGCGGCGCCCCCGATCGCAGCACTCGTCGGCTTCGGCGGCGCGAAGGCGTTCGGGTCGGTGACCCGCGTCGGCGGCGCCCTCCTCCTCGTCGGCTGCCTGGCCTCGTTCGCGATGGGAGCCAACGACGTCGCCCTCGCGAGCGGAGCGCTCGTCGGGCCGGACGTGCTCGGGCCGGAGGCCGCGGGGCTGCTCTGCGGCATCGGCCTCGCTGCGGGCGTCCTGATCACCGGCCGGCCGCTGCTCGACCGCGTCGCGTTCGACATCGTCGACCTCGACCGCGTCACCGCGACTGCAGCGCAGTTCGTGCAGGCCCTCGTGATCCTGGTCGCGGTCTCGTTCGGCTACTTCACGTCGATGAACCAGGCGCTGGTCGGCGCGATGGCGGGCGCCGGGATCGCTCGCGGCCGCCACACGGTGCACACGAGGACGCTCACGGGGATCGTGCGAGGCTGGGTGACGGGGCCGCCCACGTCCTTCGCGCTCGCACTGGCAGCCGCGCTCGTCGTTCGCCGGGTCTCGGGCGCCGACGCACTCGCCCGCTAGACTCGGCCAAGTGCCATCGACCGTCGTGGTCGGCGCGCAGTGGGGCGACGAAGGCAAGGGGAAGATCGTCGACCTGCTCGCCCAGGAGTCGGATGTCGTGTGCCGCTATCAAGGCGGCCCCAACGCCGGGCACACGATCGTCGTCGAGAACGAGGTCTGGAAGCTTCGGCAGATGCCGAGCGGCGTCGTCTCGGGCACACCATCGGTGATCGGAGCCGGCTGTGTCGTCGACGCGCAGGTCTTCGTCGACGAGGTCGACCTGCTGATCGAGCGCGGCATCGACCCGTCGATCGTCGTGCTCTCCGGCAACGCCCACCTGATCATGCCGTGGCACGTGACGATCGACCAGGCGTCGGAGCGGCGGCTCGGCTCGCTCCAGATCGGCACGACCCGGCGCGGTATCGGCCCGACGTACGCCGACAAGGCGTCCCGGATCGGCATTCGGGTGCAGGACGTCCTCGACCCGAAGATCCTCCGCCAGAAGATCGAGGTCGCGCTCGCCGAGAAGAACCTCTGGCTCGAACGGATCTACGAGGCGGAGCCCTTCGACCTCGAGGAGGTGTGGTCGCAATACGCCGGCTTCGCCGAGCGCCTGGCGCCGTTC
The DNA here is from genome assembly GCA_963821575.1 of uncultured Thermoleophilia bacterium. Taxonomy (GTDB): domain Bacteria; phylum Actinomycetota; class Thermoleophilia; order Gaiellales; family Gaiellaceae; genus PALSA-600. The sequence continues at coordinate 150,522 of CAWGEJ010000004.1, read as the reverse complement.
GTCGGCGACGTGTCCTTGCTCGTCGACGAGGCGCTGAGGAACGGCAAGCGTGTGCTCTTCGAAGGGGCGCAGGCCACGATGCTCGACCTCGACCACGGGACCTATCCGTTCGTCACGTCGTCGAACCCGATCGCCTCCGGCGCAGCCACCGGGATCGGCATCGGGCCGACGCGGATCGATCGCGTCCTGGGGATCTCGAAGGCGTATGTGACGCGCGTCGGTGCCGGCCCGTTCCCCTCGGAGATCGTCGGAGCCGACCAGCAGCGGCTGCGTGAGCTCGGCGGCGAGTACGGCACGGTCACGGGACGCGAGCGCCGCTGCGGCTGGCTCGATCTGGTGGCGCTGCGGTACGCCGTCCGCGTCAACGGGATGACATCTCTGGCGCTGACCAAGCTCGACGTTCTCTCCACGTTCGACGAGTTGCCCGTGTGCGTGCGGTACCGCCTGCGAGACGGCTCGGAGACGGAGCACTTCCCCGCTCACCAGTCGGATTTCCACCATGCGACCGCCGTGTGGGAGACCTTGCCGGGCTGGTCGGAGCCGCTCGACGGCGCTGCGTCCCTCGACGACCTGCCGGAAGCCGCCCGGGCGTATGTGGAGTTCGTGTCGCGGGACTTGCAGGTGCCGATCGAGCTGGTAGGTGTCGGCGCGGCACGCGAACGCGTGATCGCGTGATCGCGTGATCGCGGCGATCTCACAGAACACCTGGACGGAGATCATCGTCGCACTGTCGATCTTCGTCCCGGTGGTGGTCGCGGCCGTCCTCGCCGTCGTCGTTCTCCGCGGGAAGAAGAACGACCCCGACGAGCAACGCTGGCGCCGCCTGGAAGAGCAGCGCAGAACCGCGAACGAGGACCGCTAGCCACCTCGGACAAGCCGCCGCGAGACCAGTCCCGTCGCCAAACGACGTAACGAAACTGTGACAATCCATCCACAGGCAGCGGTTGGAGAACCAGGACTGTCTGGCGCCATCAGGCCCGCCGAACCGCATTCCGCCGACGATTCAGGCCGGGACCTTGCCGCGACGGACAAGCCGCCGCGAGACCCGTCCCGTCGCCAAACGACGTAACGGAAGTGAGACATTTTGTCCACAGGGCTGCGGGGCGAGCCGGCCGGGGACCCGAGTCCGGTCTGGCCGGCTCCGGACGGATTCGAGTTGAGCGGCCGGGTTACAGGGCTGTGAGATCGGCCGGGGTATCGACGTCGGCGACGAGTGCCGGGTCGACCTCCACCTCGACCACGTCGAGCTCCGCGTAGGCGCGATAGAGGGCGAGAGGGCCTTCGGCAAGCCGGCGCTCGAGCAGCGGCAGCGCGGTTTTCGCCCACGCGCCCGGGAGCGGGCCCGTCTGGGGCACCGCCGCGTCGTGGCAGTTGGCGCCGAGCAGGCGGAGGAGCTCCGGAGTCGCCCGGGGACAGTCGACGGGCAAGAACACAGCAACGTCGTGGGCCGCCGCGCGCAGGCCCGCAACGACACCGGCGATCGGCGCACGCACATCCGTGCCGTCGTCGTGCACGTCGAACGGCAACTCGCCGGACTTGCCCACGACGAGCACCTGGTCGCAGGCCGCAGCGAGCACCCGGCGGCCGCGATCGTGCAGCGTCTCCCCGTCCAGCTCGATCAGCGCCTTGGGCGACCCGAACCGCCGGCTCGCACCCCCGACGAGCAGGACGCCGGTCAGCGCTCGACGCGCCACGGCTCGCTGTAGACATTGAGGCGGTCGCCACGCACGAAGCCGCACAGTGTCACGCCTCGATCTTGCGCAAGCTGAATCGCGAGTGACGACGGCGCGCCGACGGCGACGAGCATCGGGCAGCCGGCGACCGCGGCCTTCTGCACGAGTTCGAAGGACAAGCGACCGCTGACGCACAGCACGGCACGTGCGAGCGGCAGCAGCCCCGCGCCGAATGCCCATCCGATCACCTTGTCCATCGCGTTGTGCCGGCCGACGTCCTCGCGGAGACAGAGAAGCGCGCACTGCGCGTCGAAGAGCCCCGTCGCATGCAGGCCGCCGGTTGCCTCGAACGCAGGCTGAGCCTGCCGCAGGAGGTCGGGCAGCATCGCCACGACCGCAGCCGACAGACGAAAGTCGCCCGCGATCCGCGGCGCCTCGACGGCGACAGCCTCGAGGGCGCCCTTGCCACAAACGCCACAGGAAGACGTCGTGTAGAAGTTGCGCGCGAGCCGCCCGGGGTCGAAGCCCGGAGCGTCCAGCTCAACCGTGTTCGCGGCGAGGTCGTCCGGCAGCGAGGCACCAGCCGGTCGCAGGCCCTCCGACAGCGCGAACCCGACAGCGAGCTCCTCGTCGTGGCCGGGGGTCCGCATCGTGACGGCAACGGGAATCCCCGCGATGCGGATCTCGAGCGGTTCCTCCACCGCGACGACATCCGAGGTCACACCTCCCGGAACCCGGACGATCTCCACTCGGGCGGTCGAATACGGCGGCACGCTCATGAGGCAAGTATCCTCGCCGCGTGCAAGTGGTGGTCGTCGGCTCTGGTGCGCGCGAGCACGCGCTCGCGTGGAGCCTCACGCAGAGCGCCGGCCTGACCGAGCTCCACGCAGCGCCGGGCAACCCAGGCATCGCGGCGATCGGTCGCTGCCATCCTGTGCGTGCCGACGACGAAGACGGGCTCCTGAGCCTGGCGATGACCCTCGGAGCCGACCTCGTCGTGATCGGGCCCGAAGGACCCGCTGGTCGCGGGCATCGCCGACGGCCTGCGGAGGAACGGGATCGCCGTCTTCGGGCCGAGCGCGGCGGCAGCGCGGATCGAGGGGTCGAAGTCCTTCGCGAAAGAGGTGCTGCGCGACGCCGGCGTGCCAACCGCAGCGACGCTGTCCGTCGCGCGACCGCCCTGCGTCGTCAAGGCGGACGGGCTGGCAGCCGGCAAGGGCGTGTTCGTGTGCCGCACGAGTGACGAGGTCGACGAGGCGTTGCGCGCGATGTCTGCCTTCGGCGGCGAGTTCGTGATCGAGGAGCTGCTCGACGGCGACGAGGTGTCGTTGTTCGCGCTCTCTGACGGCCGGCGCTGTGTCCCGCTCGGCGCCGCGCAGGACTTCAAGCGGATCGGCGACGGCGACGCGGGACCGAATACCGGCGGGATGGGTGCGTACTCGCCGGTTCCGAGGATCGAAGGGCTCGACGAGCTCTTCGGCCGAGTGCACCAACCGGTGATCGATGAGCTCGCCCGGCGTGGATCGCCGTTCGTCGGGTGTCTCTTCGCCGGCGTGATGATCACGGCGGACGGTCCGAAGGTGCTCGAGTTCAACGCCCGCTTCGGCGATCCAGAGACACAGGTGCTCCTGCCGCGCTTCGAAGGGGATCTCCTCGAGCTCCTCCATGCGGCTGCCCTCGGCGATCTGTCCGGTGCATCCCCAACGCTGTCCGGGGACGCCGCGGTGACCGTCGTGCTGGCCGGGCCCGACTACCCCGCCCGGAGCGACCACGCCGGCGCGCCGATCGCCGGCCTCGAGGCGGCGGCAGCCACCGGGGCGCTCGTCTTCCACGGCGGCACCGCCGTACGCGACGGCACGGTGGTCACGAACGGAGGCAGAATCCTCTCCGTGACCGGCACCGGGCCCACGATCGCCGCTGCGCGCGCCCGCTCCTACTCCGCGGTGGAGCTCATCTCTTTCGAGGGCGTCCAGTTCCGCCGGGACATCGCGGCGGTGGCGAGTGGCTGAGCCCACGGTGGGGATCCTGGTCGGCTCCGAATCCGACCGCGCGCGAATGCAGGCCGCGCTGGACGAGCTCGACCAGCGCGGGATCGCCTGGGAGTTCGAGGTGCGGTCGGCGCACCGGACGCCGGACGCGGTCGCCGAGTACGCCAAGTCGGCACAGGCCCGCGGGCTGAAGGTCCTGATCTGCGGTGCCGGGCTCGCCGCGGCCCTGCCGGGCGTCGTCGCGGCTCACACCGAGCTCCCGGTGATCGGCGTCCCGCTGCGCTCCTCGATGTCGGTCCTCGACGGGCTCGATGCGCTGCTCTCGATCGTGCAGATGCCGCCGGGCGTCCCGGTCGCGACGGTCGGCGTCGACAACGCGCGCAACGCGGCCGTCCTCGCGGCGCGCATCCTCGCACTCACCGCTCCACCCGCCTGACCCGGCTCTAGACTGTTCGGAGTGATCGCCCGCTACTCCCGTCCGGACATGAGCCGGATCTGGTCGGAGGAGGGCAGGCTCGCGCGCTGGTTCGAGGTCGAGCTGGCGGCGCTCGACGGCTGGGTCGAGGTGGGCGCAGTGCCCGCCGCCGATGTCGCCGTGATTCGCGCCGAGGCGACGATCCCGACACCCGAGCGCGTGGCCGAGATCGAACGGACGACCGACCACGATCTCGCGGCATTCGTCGACGCGGTCGCCGAGCAACTCGGGCCGGAGGGCCGCTGGGTCCACTACGGGCTCACCTCCTCGGACGTTGTCGACACGTCGCTGGCGCTCCAGATCCGCGACGCTGGGGAGCTGATCCTCCGAGGCGTCGAGGCCGCGCTCCGCGCAGTCGTGCGCCGGGCGGAGGAGCACCGGCAGACGATCTGCATCGGCAGATCGCACGGCATCCACGCCGAGCCGACGACCTTCGGGTGGAAGCTCGGCGGCTGGGCCTTCGAGCTCGACCGCGCCCGCACACGTCTCGAGCGCGCGCTCGAGACGTGCCGCGTTGGGCAGCTCTCGGGCACCGTCGGGACGTACGCCGCGATCGACCCGGAGGTGGAACGCATCGCCTGCGAGCGTCTCGGGCTCGAGCCGGATCCCGTCTCGACCCAGGTGATCGCCCGGGACCGCCACGCCGAACTGCTCAGCGCACTCGCGCTGTGCGCGACCTCGCTCGACCGGTTCGCCACGGAGATCCGCCACCTCGCACGGACGGAAGTGCGCGAGGTCGAAGAGCCGTTTGCCGCCGGCATGAAGGGCTCATCCGCGATGCCGCACAAGCGCAACCCGAAGGTCGCCGAGCGAATCTCCGGGCTCGCGCGCGTCGTTCGTGCGGCGGCGATCGTCGGCCTCGAGAACGTGCCGCTCTGGCACGAGCGGGACATCTCGCACTCGTCGGCGGAGCGCATCGTGATCCCGGACGCGTTTCTCGCACTCGACTACATGCTCGACCGGTTCACATGGATCGTCGAGGGTCTGGTCGTCTATCCGGACCGCATGGAGCGAAACCTCTGGAGCTCGCACGGCCTCTTCTTCTCACACCGGCTCCTGCTGGCTCTCGTCGAGCGCGGGCTCGAGCGCGACGAGGCCTACAAGCTCGTGCAGCGCAACGCCATGCGCGCCTGGGACGAAGAGCGCGACTTCACCGAGCTCGTCCGCGGTGACGCCGACGTCGCTGCGTACCTCGACGAAGCCGCGCTGGCCTCGGTCTTCGATCTCGACGCAACCGTCGCGAACCTCGACACCACCTTCGACCGCCTCAGCCGTCTCGCCCACAAGGAGGAACCCGTCAATGTCTGAAGCCCTGCACGTCGGGAGCGGCAAGGTCCGCGAGCTCTACGCACTCGACGACGAACGCCTGCTGCTCGTCGCGAGCGACCGGATCTCGACCTTCGACGTCATTCTCCCGACGGAGATCCCGGACAAGGGACGCGTGCTCACGGGGTTGTCCGGGTTCTGGTTCGCGCGTACCCGCGAGCTCATCCCGAACCACCTGCTGGCTCTGCGCGACGACGGGCGGTCGACCGAGTGCCGGAGGCTCGAGATGCTCCCCATCGAGTGCGTTGTCCGCGGCTACCTGTCCGGATCGGGCTGGAAGGACTACCTCGCAACCGGCGAGGTCTGCGGTCACCGCCTGCCCGCGGGCCTGGTCGAGTCGCAGCAGCTGCCCGAGCCGATCTTCACACCGGCGACGAAGGCGGAGACAGGCCACGACGAGAACATCGACCGTGTCGCGGCCGCCGAGCTCGTGGGCGAGGAGCGCTTCGACGAGGTCGAGGCGACGGCGCTGGCTCTCTACCGCTTCGTCTCCGACTTTGCCCGTGAGCGCGGGATCATCCTCGCCGACACGAAGCTCGAGTTCGGTCTCGATCACGACGGGCAACTCGTCCTCGGCGACGAGGCGTTCACACCGGACTCGTCGCGCTTCTGGCCGGCCGATGCGTACGCGCCCGGCGGCACGCCGCCGTCGTTCGACAAGCAATTCGTGCGCGACTACTGCGAGTCACTTGGCTGGGACAAGTCCTCGCCCGGGCCGGAGCTGCCGCAGGCGGTCGTCACCGGCACCCGCGCACGCTACGTCGAGGCGTTCGAGCAGCTGACCGGGATCGAGTTCGACGCCTACCTCGCCGATCCGAGCACGGTGCTTGCATGAGGGCGACAGTGCTCGTCCGGCCGAAGCCCGGCATCCTCGATCCGCAGGGTCAGGCCGTCGAGAGCTCCCTCCGCCACCTCGGGTTCGATGTGGGCGAGGCGCGCGTGGGGAAGCTCGTCGACGTCGAGCTCGCCACGGATGACCGCGACGAGGCGCTCGCGCAGCTGCAGCAGATGTGCGAGCAGCTGCTGACGAACCCTCTGATCGAGAGCTACGCGATCGAGCTGGAGCGCCTGTGACCGACCCAGAGCGGCGGCCGATCGTCCCCGTCATCGTCTTCCCGGGGTCGAACGACGACCGCGACGCGCAACTCGCCCTCGAGCGGCTCGGAGCACGGAGCCCGAGCGTCTGGCACACCGAGGACGCACTGCCACGGGGGACGAGCGCAGTCGTCCTGCCGGGCGGGTTCTCGTACGGCGACTACCTCCGGTGCGGTGCGATCGCCCGCTTCTCACCAGTGATGAAGGCCGTCGCCGACTTCGCAGGCGGCGGCGGTCTCGTGCTCGGGATCTGCAACGGCTTCCAGATCCTGACTGAGGCCCGCCTGCTTCCAGGCACGCTCCGCCCGAACGCGTCACTCGCGTTCGTGTGCCGCGACGTCTCGCTCACCGTCGCGCGAACGGACACGCCCTTCACCTCGCGCTGCGAGGACGGCGGGCACCTGACCGTGCCCGTCAAGCACGGCGACGGCTGCTGGTTCGCGGACGCCGAACTGCTCGAGCAACTCGAGGCCGACGGGCAACTCGTGCTCCGGTACGCACCGGGCGAGAACCCGAACGGCGCGATCGCCGATGTAGCAGGCGTCCTGAATGCCGACGGCAATGTGTTCGGGCTGATGCCGCATCCGGAGCACGCGGTCGACCCGCTGCTGGGCTCGACGGACGGCGCGCGCATTCTCGGTTCGCTCGTCGACGCGGCTCGGTTGTCGCTCGCCGCCGCCGTCTAGGCCGCCTCCAGGCCGAGTGCCTCCGCGAGCTCGGGCGTCTTCGCGAGCAGCCGGCGAAGCCGCTCCAGGTCGGCCGTGCGGAGCGTGACAGGGCCGCGCCGGGCCGCGCCGTCCGTCGAATAGGCGAAACGCACGAGCCGCTCGCCGCGTGCCGTCTCGAGCAGCTCGACGATCGAGGAGAAGCGCTTGTCGCCCGCCCGTTGTGGGAGCGCCAGCCGCTCGACGAGCGTGGCCGGCCCCCAGGGAGTCGCTGTCTTCGTCATGTGCCCGACGCTAGAGCGAAAGGTGTGACGCATGTGAAACCGCCGCGTCACAAAACGGCGACAACGTGCTACGCGGTGATCGGCACGTGCCCTGGCTCGGCGGCCACGCGGGCGAGCCACGAGCGAATAGACGGATACGGCTCCAGATCGAACCCGCCCTCGTCTGCGACATGCGTGTACGCGTACAACGCGATGTCGGCGAGCGACAAGTCGTCGCCGACGAGCCACGACCTGTCAGCGAGGTGGCGTTCCATCGCGTCGAGAGCGCGGTACCCGGCGGCGTGCTTCTCGGGCAGGCGATCGGCATATGCCTCAGGGTGGCCCGACAAGGCGAGCCAGAATCGCGCCACGGCGATCGCCGGCTCGTGGTCGTATTGCTCGAAGAACATCCACTGCAGCATCTGCGCACGCGCATAGCGATGCGTGGGCACGAAGCGCGTGCCCTCGCCGAAATACCAGAGGATCGCTCCGGACTCGCCGAGCGAGCTGCCGTCGTCGAGCACGATCGTCGGCACGCGGAGCGCCGGGTTGAGGCCGCCGAGCAGCTCCGGCCGGTTCGAGCGGTCGATCACATCGACCGGCCGGCGATCGTACGCAACGCCGAGGTGCGCAAGCAGGAGTCGAACCTTGTAGCAGTTGCCCGACGCTGCGTTCTCGTAGAGGACGATCACACCGAGAGAGAGCGTCTCACGTTCACGGAGCGCTCGCAGGTGTCGTGCGATCGAGCTCGTCCACCAACTCGACCACTTGCCGGTGGATCCCGTCGCGGATCAGGCGCACCTGCTCGAGCGGCAGGCTCTTCGGGTCCGGAAACTTCCACTGCGCCCGGCGCACGCCGGGCGTGACCGGGCAGACCTCCTCGCTGCAGGTCGACACCACCAGCTCGGCCCACTCGAGAGCTTCGGAGTCGAGCCTGCGCGGCACATGGTCGCTCACGTCGATCCCGACCTCCCTCAGGGCAGTGACGACCTCCGCATGCGGCTCCCGTCCCGGTTCGCTCCCTGCCGAGCGCGCCGCGTGACGGTCGCCGGCTTCTTGGCGAAACAGCCGCTCGGCCATGACGCTGCGGCCGCAGTTCGCGACACAGACGAAGAGCACGTTCACGAAGAGGGCTCGTCACCTGGCTCGGCGGGCTTCGACGCCTGCACGATTGCGCCGTGCATCCCGTCCGCGACCTCGTGCGTGAACTCGATGCTGATCTCGTCGAGCCCGCACGCCTCGAGACCGGCTCTGTACTCGCCGGCGGAAAGGGCGCCGGCGATGCAGCCGACGAAGGAGCCCCGAGCGGCGCGCTCCCCAGGGGAGAGCCGGTCCTCGGCGACGACATCGCTGATCCCGATCCGGCCGCCCGGCCGCAGCACGCGCGCGATCTCGGCCAACACCGCCGCCTTGTCGGTCGAGAGGTTGATCACGCAGTTCGAGATCACGACATCGACCGAGCTCGCCGGCAAGGGGATCTGCTCGATCATGCCCTTGAGGAAGTGCGCGTTCGAGATTCCGGCGGCGTGCGCGTTCCGCCGGGCGAGCGCGAGCATCTCGTCGGTCATGTCGAGCCCGTAGGCCGTTCCCGACGAACCGACCCGTCTCGCAGAGAGGATGACGTCGATCCCGCCGCCCGAGCCGAGATCGAGCACGACCTCGCCCGCGCGCAACTCCGCCACCGCGGTCGGGTTCCCGCAGCCGAGCGACGCAAGCGCCGCGGCGTCGGGAAGCTGATCGCGCTGCTCGGCGGTATAGAGCGACTCGCCGAAATCTGCGCCGGCGTCCACCCCGCCGTCGCAACACGAGCCCGGCCCACAGCCGCAGCCCTCGGCGTTCTCCATTGCCGACCGGGCCGACTCGGCATAACGGCGGCGCACTTCCTCCCGCAGCTCATTCGCGGTCGTGGTCATCAGCAGCACACTCCTTTCGGCAGCAGCACGAGCGAGGCCACGCGCTCGAAGGCGTCCGAGTCCAGCGAGAAGTAACTCCACTTCCCCCGCTCGTCACGCTCCACGAGGCCCGCCTCGACGAGACGGGCCAGGTGTTGCGACACCGTCGCTTGCGCGAGCCCGAGTGGCTCGATCAGGTCGCAGAGGCAGACCGGCGCGGCTGCGCCGGCCAGCAGATTGACGATCCTCACCCGGGCCGGACTGCCCAGCGCGGCGAACAGCGCCGCCGTCGCGGCCGCTTCCGCATCGTCGAGATCCGGTGCAGCGAGCGGGGCGCAGCAGGCGATCGGGGCCGAATGAGAAGCCATCTGCCAAATCGTAGCATGACGATTTAAGCGCCGACCTCGCCGGCCAGGGTGTTACCCGCCTGAGCGGCCGATCACCTCGATGCGATACCCGTCCGGGTCACGCACGAAGCAGAGCCACGAGCCGCCCTCGCTCACCTGGTACGGCGCGCGCTCCGGCTCGATTCCCTGCTCGGCGAGCCGTCCGAGCGTTCCCTCGAGGTCGCCCACGCCGATCGCGATGTGGCCGTAACCGGTGCCGAGGTCGTACGTGCGGCCGTCGTGGTTGAACGTCAGCTCGAGCACGGATTGCTGGTCGCCGAGCGAGAAGAAGTAGTTCGTCGCCTCACGCTGGCCGTCTCGAACGATGTCCATCTCGCGCTCGAACGTGAAGCCGAGCGCCTCGTAGAAGGCGCGGCTCTTCGCCGGATCGGTGATCCGGACCATGGTGTGCAGGAAGGTCGGCATGAAGAAGACTCTAGGCGAAGTGTCGATTTCGGTCGCCGCGGCTCGTCGACACTCGACCACTACCAAGGAGGCTCCCATGAAGTACCTGATGCTCGTCTGCGTCGACCCGGCGATCGACCCCGCTTCAGGCGAGGGCGAGACGATCGAGGAGTGGCTCGAGTACACGAAGACGACCCGCGTCTTCGGCAACCAGCTGCGCCCGGAGAACGAGGCGAAGGTCGTCCGGGTTCGCGGCGGCAAGCCGTTCGTCACCGACGGCCCCTTCGCCGAGACGAAAGAGCTGATCGCGGGCTTCGACGTGCTCGAATGCGACAGCCTCGAAGAAGCCGTCGAGATCGCCTCCAGGCACCCGGTCGCAGCGTTCGGCGCGATCGACGTGCGCGCGTTCTGGCAGGCGGCGGACGAGAGCTAGCGAGTGGCGCACGTGAGGCTCACTCGAGGTCCTCCCGCAGCAGGGAGAACAGCACTGCGTCCTGCCATTCGCCGTGGCGAAGATAGGCGCGCCGCTTGACGCCTTCGCGGATGTAGCCGACGCGCTCCGAGTGCCGGATCGCGCGCTCGTTGAAGCCGTAGCAGGCGGCCTCGAGGCGGTGGTACCCGAGCTCGAAGATCAGGTAGCGCTGGAAGAGCCGCGATGCCTCGTCGGCGATTCCGCGGCCGCGGAAGTCGGGGTGCACGGCCAGACCGGTCAGATGCGCGATCCGGTTCGCCTCGTTCTGCTCGTCGAACGCGAGCGCCCCTGCCCGCACACCGTCGACCTCGATGATCATCCGGCCGGTCTTCTGCGGCTCGCGCTGCGAGCGCTCGACCTCGGCGAGCATCGCGGCCGGATCTCTCGCCTGGCCGCCGCGGAGGAAGGGCTCGATCTCCTCGTCGTTGTAGAGCTCGACCAGGAAGTCGACATCGTCCGGCGTTGCGCGGCGGATCGTGATCACGTCGGGTCGGCGGCAGGCACGAGGGCGCGGCGCCGCCGCTGCAGCCCGGTGCCGAGCGCGACGCCGCCCAGGATCAGCACCAGCCCGGCGAGCGCGGCGGCACCGACGTGCTCGCCGAGGAAGATCGTCCCGTAGGCGAGCGCGACCGGCGGCACGAGGTACGTGACGAGGGAGGCGTAGCCCGCTCCCGCGCTCGCGATGATCGAGAAGAAGAGCAGATAGGCGAACGCCGTCCCGACGACGCCGAGGAACACCACGCAGGCGATCGTCTCCCAGCCGGGGAAGCTCGAGGGTGCCTGGGCGACCCCGGCGGGCAGCACGAAGACGGCAGCGACCGCCGACGTGCCGAAGGCGACCACCTGCGGCCGCGTCGTCGAGAGGAAGCGCCGGACGAGCAGTCCGCCGGCGGCGTAGCAGATCGCCATGCCGACAACGGCGAGCGCTCCGATCACCTTGCCGTGCGGTTGGGCGCCGACGAGCAGGGCGACGCCCACGAAGCCGACGAACACGCCGATCAGAGGCCGGCCCGTGACGCGCTGCTCGTAGAAGAAGCCGAACGCGAGCAGGGCGTTGAAGATCGGCACCGACGCCTGGATGATCGAGGCGATGCCGGAGTCGATCCGCGTCTCGCCCCACGAGAGCAGCCAGAACGGCACCGCCGTGTTCAAGAGCCCGACGACGACGAGCCAGGGCCAGTGCGCGCGCACCTCGGCGAGTGTCTCCTGGACGCCGATCAGCGCCGGCACGACGACGGCGAGCACGAGCGCCGCGAGACCGATCCGCCCGAGGATCAGCGTCGCCGGCTGCAGGTCCCGGACCGCGATCTTGATGAACATGAACGAGCTGCCCCAGATGAGGGCGAGCAGCACGAGCATGAACAGCGGGCGGCGAGTCATCAGATAGGAAACGGCCGGCGGGCGGCCGTTGTGAGATTGAACGCTACCGCGGGCCGACGCCTTCCCGGGCCGTCGGAGGCCCTCGTTACACTGCTCCCCTGAGCTCGGTCGCGGAACCACTTCACACGAGGCTCGGTCTCACCGACTGGGAGTTCGATCGTATCCGCGCATTGCTCGGGCGATCGCCGAACGACTTCGAGCTGGCGGTCTTCTCGCTCCTCTGGTCCGAGCACTGCGGCTACAAGCACTCCGCGCGCCTGCTCCGGCGGCTGCCCTCGACCGGTGAGCGCGTCCTGCAGGGCCCGGGCGAGAACGCCGGGGTGATCGACCTCGGCGACGGGGTCGCGGTGGCCTTCAAGGCCGAGTCCCACAACCACCCTTCGGCGGTCGAGCCGTTCCAGGGCGCAGCGACCGGAGTCGGCGGGATTCTCCGCGACATCGTGGCGATGGGCGCGCGGCCGATCGCTCTGCTCGACAGCCTGCGGTTCGGCGCGCCCGACTGGCACTTTCGCCGGGCAGTCGCCGGCATCGGCAGCTACGGCAACTGCGTCGGGGTACCGAACGTCGGCGGCGAGTGCGCATTCGACGAGGCGTACGCGGCCAACCCGCTCGTGAACGCGATGTGCGTCGGCCTCCTGCCCACCGAGCGGGTCCTGAGCGCCCGCGCCCAGGGGCCTGGGAACGCGCTCGTGCTCTACGGCGCGTTCACCGGCCGCGACGGGATCGGCGGCGCGTCGGTGCTCGCCTCCCAGGATCTCGAAGGGCTCGGACGAGAAACGGCCGTCGGTGCAGATCGGCGATCCGTTTCGCGGCAAGGCGCTGATCGAAGTCTCGCTCGAGCTCGTCGAACGCGACCTCGTCCTCTCGCTCCAGGACTGCGGGGCCGCCGGGCTCGCGTCGTCGTTGTCGGAGATGGCGCGCGACGTCGGCGTCGACGTGCACCTCGACCGCGTCCCGCTGCGCGAGGACGACCTCGAGCCGTGGGAGATCATGATCTCGGAGTCACAGGAGCGAATGGTCGCGGTCGTCTCGCCCGCTCAGGTCGACGACGTGCGCGACGTCTGCGAGCGGTGGGAGCTGCCGTGCACGGTGATCGGCGAGGTGACCGATCACGGCGAGCTGCGGGCGTTCTTCGACGGGGACGTCGTCGGCTCCATTCCCGCAGCGCTGCTCACGGACGAGTGCCCCCGCTACGAGCTCGAGACTCAGGCGCACGCCCGTCGAAGCCGCGCCGGTCGCGGCGATCAACGACGAGCCGAAGACCTGGGTGTTCGAGCAGTACGACCACCTCGTCGGCTCGCGCACCGTGCGCCGGCCCGGCCTCGACGCCGCGGTGCTGCGACTCGACGGGACGCGCGGGATCGCGGTGTCGCTGGACGGGCCGCCGCTCGGCTGCCGCAACCCGATCGAGGCGGGTTGGCGAGCGGTGATGGACGCAGCGCTGAATGTCGCCTGCGCCGGCGGCGAGCCGCTCGCGCTCACCGACTGCCTCAACTTCGGCAACCCGGAGAAGCCCGAGATCGGCTGGGAGCTCGAACAGGCGATCGAGGGGATCGCGCGCGCCGCGGAGTCGCTCGGCATCCCGGTCGTGTCCGGGAACGTCTCGCTCTACAACGAGACCGGCGGCAGCCCGATCCCGCCGACGCCCGTGGTCGGCTGCGTCGGCCTCGTGCGCGACGTGACGCAGATCCCCGATCGCTGGCAGCGCGGTGACCGCATCGCCCTGCTGCGCGGCTTCGGGCACGGGTTCGTGCACTTCGTCTGGCGGCATGCGCAGCTGTGGACGCTCGCCCACGACGTCTCCGACGGCGGCGTGGCGCTGGCGCTCCGCGAGGCCGAGGCGTGGTCGGGCCGGCGCGCCGACTACGACGTCGTCGAGGGGACGGGTGTGATCGTCGCCGTCGAACCTGGCACGGAGATTCCCTGGGACGACGTGGTCGAGCTCGGGAGGGTCGCCTGATGTGCGGCGTCTTCGGCGTCCGCGCTCCGGGCCGGGACGTCGCGCGCCTCTCCTACTTCGGGCTCTACGCGCTGCAGCACCGAGGGCAGGAGTCGGCGGGGATCGCGGTCAGCGAGGCCGGCCGGCTCACGGCGCTGCGCGACCTGGGCCTCGTGCCGCAGGTCTTCGACGAGCGCAGCCTGTCCGGTCTGCACGGCGAGCTGGCGATCGGCCATACGCGCTACTCGACGACCGGCGGAAACGCGTGGGAGAACGCACAGCCGCTCCTGCATCACGGGCGCGTGCGCACCGTTGCCCTCGGGCACAACGGCAACCTGGTCAACCCCGAGGAGCTCCGCGACCGTGTGGGCAAGCCGCTGGCCTCCTCGTCGGACTCGGAAGTGATCGCCGCCCTGATCGCCGACGACGAACGGCCGCTCGAGGAAGCCGTCACCGCGACGATGGGGCTGCTCGAAGGCGCCGCGACGGTGGTCGGGCTCGCGGAGGGCAAGCTCTTCGCCTTCCGCGACCCATTCGGCTTCCGCCCCCTCGTGCTCGGACGGCTCGGCGACGACCCGGTTGTCGCGTCCGAGACCTGCGCGCTCGACCTCGTCGGTGCGACGTTCGAGCGAGAGGTCCGGCCGGGCGAGCTCGTGATCGCCGACGAGCACGGGCTGCATTCGCGCCAAGCCGTCGAGCCCGCAACGCACGGCGCACTGTGCATCTTCGAGTTCTTCTATCTGGCGCGCCCCGACACGCGCCTCTCCGGGGTCGAGGTGCACGGCGCGCGCGTGCGGATGGGCGAGCAGCTCGCTCACGAGGCGCCGGTCGCCGCCGACCTCGTGCTGCCGATCCCCGACTCGGGAACGCCGGCGGCGATCGGCTTCGCGCGCGCGGCGAACATCCCCTTCAGCGAGGGGCTGATCAAGAACCGCTATGTCGGCCGCACGTTCATCCAGCCCGAGCAGGGCATGCGCGAGCAAGGCATTCGCATGAAGTTCAACCCGCTCGCCGAGGTGCGCGGGAAGCGGCTGGTCGTCGTCGACGACTCGATCGTGCGCGGCTCGACGACCCGGCAGATCGTGCAGATGCTCTTCGACGCGGGGGCAGCTGAGGTGCACGTGCGCATCTCCTCCCCGCCGATCGTGTCGCCGTGCTTCTACGGTATCGATCTCGCGTCGGAGGACGAGATGATCGCCTCGCACTCGACAGTCGAGGAAGTGCGGGAGGCGATCGGAGCGACGAGCCTCGCCTACATCTCCCTCGAAGGGCTGCAGGCGGCGACGCACCGGCCCGCAAGCGCGCTCTGCCGGGCATGTCTGACACGCGAGTACCCGACCCGCGTGCCGCTCGACGCGGCGAAGCACCGCTTCGAGCGCGTCTAGGAGGGCTCAGCCGGTGGACGCTCCGGCACGGTGAAGCCGAAGCGAGCGACCTTGTCGTCCGGCGAGCTGCGCAGCTCGATCCGCCGGATCGTCCCGATCGGGATCACGATCGCGTCGGGCGCCTCCGGGTCACGAGCCGGATGAACGTAGATCGTCACCATCCCGAAGCCCGGCTCGGGCTCGATCCGGTCGATCGTGAAGCGTGAGGTGTCCGCGAGCTCGACCTCCACCAGCGGCGCCTGGACACCCGTCGTCTCGGCGAACCGAGCGATCACCCGCTGCAGACGCTCGACGAATGCCTCGTGCGGTCCCTCGGTCACAGGCGTCCACAACTCGGGCATGCGCCCAGACTACGGAAAGACGAATGACGGCGGCGCTAGCCGGTCGTCCGCGCGACGGCCCGCCGCAGGATGACCGCGAACCACTTGTCGAAGTCGCTCAGCTCCTCCGGAGGCAGGTGGTCGCGCTGGCGCAGCCACGCGATCGAATGGGCGAACGCGCCGACGCGGATCGCCAGTGCGCACGTGCCGGCGAGCCCGGAGCCCCACGGCTCGAGGTACGCGTCGCGCAACCTCTCGAACCACAGATCGGACGGCGGCAGCCGGTTGATCTCGTCGAGGAACCTGAACGTGACGACGAGCGACTCGAAGGGATGCGCGATGGAGGCGTCGCCCCAGTCGAGCACGCGCAGCCGATCGCCCTGGAGGTAGACGTTCGCGTGGTGGAGATCGTCGTGCTGCACGGAGTCGGGGACACCGGCCGCCGCCAGCTCCGCACAGAGCTCTGCCAGACGCGGCGCGAAATCGCGCAGGCGGCGCCGCTCGTCGGATTCGATGGGCAGGTCGCGGCCCAGGAGGTCGTCGTAGCGCCCGGGCAGGGCGGCGACCCGCAGATCGGGCACGCCGTGCGCGACATGGTCGGTCGCGTGAACAGCTTCCCCACGCTGAAGCTCGGCGTACAACGGCAGCACGCGGAGCCACACCTCCGGGGGATTGCCGGTTGCGCGCAGCGGCGTGCCGGCGTCCGCGAGCAGGAGCCACCCTCGCTCGTCGTCGTGGCCGAGCACGTCGGCGACCCGCCCCGGCCAGCGTGCGGAAAGGCCCGCGGTGAGCCGGGGCTCGAACGACTGCGTCGGGCCGCACGCCTTGAACCAGGCAAGTCCGTCGGCGAGCGGGACTCGCAGGACCGTCGCCCAGGGCTGCTCGTGCGTCAGCTCGATCGCGCCGGTCGGCTCGACGAAGCGACGAATCCATGCCTCGGCTGCGGGCCGATCCACGCGTCTAGGCGAACGGTCTCGGTGTCGCACCGACCTTGGGGATCGAGACACGCGCGATCGTGCTGAACGGCGACGGCTGGCACGCCTGGCAGATGTTCGCGTCACACGCCACCGAGAGGAACACGAAGGCTTCCTCGGAGGTGAAGCCCCATTCGTCGACGAGCAGCCGAGCCGCCTCCGAGCACGCCTCCGCAAGGGCCTCGCGAACGTCGGCACCCGCCGTGCCGTGAGCGACCCAGGAGGACCCGAGCTCGGTCACGGGCCAGGTCGCCTGCTTCCCCTTGAGGAGACCGAACCGCACCGTCACCTCACCCGCGATCTCGACTCCCGTGCCGCAGATCTCGCCGTCGCCCATCGCGGCGTGCATGTCGCCGACGGCGAACATCCCGCCGGACTGGCGCACGGGGAAGTAGATGCGCGCACCGGGGCCGTGCAGGTGGTTGTCCAGGTTCCCGCCGTGCCGGCCCGCGTACGCGTTCGAGATCGTCTCGCCACCTGTCGCGACGCCGACGACACCGACCATCGGCCGTAGCGGGAACGAGATGCGATCGTTCATGTGCACCGTGTCGCCCTCGACCCGGAACACCTGCGTCAGCGGCGAACGCACCTGGTCGATCAGCTGGCCGATCCCCGGGATGATCGTCGCCACGCCGGAGGCAACAGGGCTCACGTCGAGGATCTCCACGAGCAGCGAGTCCCCCGGCTCGGCGCCGCGCACCGCAACTGGCCCCGTCGCCCCGTTGACCCGCTCGAAATCGATGTCCGTGACGAGATCGCGCTCGGTCTGAATCTGGCCGGTGAAGCAGTCGTTCGTCTCGAACGTGACGACGGCGCCCGGGTCGACCTCGAGCACCGCTTCCATCTCGGGGCCGAAACCCCACACGACGTGATCGCGGGTCACCACGTGGTCGACGGCAACAGTGGCCATGCCTTCACCTCCAGCTGGCGAATGATCGAGCCCGACGCGCGGCACGTCACCATACCGTCGACGCGGCCCCGTTCCATGCCGGCTACTGCTTGTAGCCCCAGCCGGCGGAGAACGATCCGGGGCTGCCGCCGTACTTCCCACAGTCACGGCACTTGAGGTACCGCTCGCCTTCGTTCACCCACGTCGCCCAGCGGTGGAAGCCGAGCATGCAGCGGATCTTCTTCATCGCGCCCACTCTCCTGGCTCGGAACCGTGATACAGCCGCCAGAGCCACCGCTCATCCTGACGCACGAGAACACCCGTGAGGCGATAGCGAAGCGTCTCCTCGCGCGTCCTCGTGACGAGTTCCGCAGCGCCGAAGGCGACCAGGACGGCGACATGGCCGAGGACGGTCACGTCGACGGATTCCCAGGCCAGAGAGAGATGGGCATCCTCCAGGTGAGGAGCGAGCGAGAGGAACATCGGACCGATCGCCTCGCGACCAACTGCCTCTTCTCCGTCACCTGAACCGATGAACACGATGTCCTCTGTGCAGAGGTCGAGGACCGCGTCCAGATCGCGTCGCTCGAGCGCGACGTAGAGCGCATCGAGGGCGCGTCGCACCGCCGCCGTGTCGTCCACCGCCCGATGATCTCATCAGTCACTTGCCGGCGGAAGGACCGGATCACCACGCCGCGAAGGCGGCCGCGCTGATGAGTGACGCGAGGGCCCGCTGGCGTCCCGGCTCGGCCACGTCGGCGCCTTTCTCGCCGACCGGACTAGGACCCCAGGTCGTGGGCGCGGCCGTAGCGGACCGCTCGTTTCACCTGACGCGGGTCGAGGCCCTGCTCGAGCAGCCTTTGCCGTAGCTCGCCTTCGGACGCGAGCTTCAGGAACAGCCACACGAGCGCCGCGAGCGTGACCACTGAGCCCTCCGCCATCATCGCGATCCCCCCGAGGTTCAGGTCGTGGACAGGGGTGATCCCCCACTCCGGCGGGTGCCGGTAGACGGTGTAGATCGCGGTTCCCGACCAGATGAAGATGTTGCCGAGGATCGTCTCGATCAGCCGCACGACCGCGATGTAGCCGAGCTTCGCGCCGGTGCCGAACCAGGCAGGCCCCGGCAGCGTCTCCACCACCGGCTCCCACATCAGACAGCCGCAGGTGAAGAAGAGAAAGTGCTCGAGCGCGTGAACCGCATCGTGGTGCAGCGCCGCGTCGTAGAGAAACGGGATGTGCCAGACGTAGAGGTTGACAGCCCACACGGGCAGGGCGACCAGCGGGTGAGTGAGCACGCGCAACCGCTCCACCCACGAGATCGCAAGCAGCGGACGAAGCATCTGGCCCGTCAGGCCGACGACGAAGCAGAGAGGTGCGAGATCGCCGAGCAGCACGTGCTGCGTCATGTGCATGAAGAAGAAGCTCTCCTCGCCAAGCCTGTCGACCGGTGAGTTGAGCGCGATCACGACGAGCGCGATTCCGAGCCAGAACACGGCCCGGCGCCAGCCCGGCACGGGCCGGCCCTCATGCGCGAGGGTCCTCGCCCTGCGCCAGTAGAGCAGGGCGATCACGACGGTGGGAACGGTCTGGAGCGGCTCGAAGCTCCAGGCCACGCTCGGCGCGGCTGCCAGCACATTGGAACACTAGAGGGATGCATCTCTTCCACTACCACCTCGTCGCCTCGGAGCTCCGCGACGTCGAGGGCCGCTATCTGGTGAAACTCGGCTTCGGCCTCGTCGCACGCTACGGACGCATCGGAGAGGAGCATGTGGCGATGGAGCCCGGCGTCTCGTGGGAGCAGCTCGACCGCGACGGCTTCAAGCTGCGGCTCTCCGAGCTCGAGCGGGGCTCGGTCAACGTGGTCGTGCAGCCGGGCCACTGGCGGGTCCCGCGGGTCGACCACCTCGGCCTCGCACTGGACGACGACGAGTTCGAGCTCGTGCTCGACCGTGCCAGAGAGCGGAACCTGCGGGTGCAGGAGCACGGCGGCCGCCGAACCTTCATCGCGACGAACGCGGGCTACCGGCTGGAGGTGCACCCACCGCGTGACTGGATCGACGCCCTGCTCGCCGAGGAGGACGACTTCCGGCTGATGGAGCTTCAGCTCTGTGCAGAGGACCCCGACCTGAAGGCGACCGCCCTCGCGGATCTGCTCGACCTGCCGCTCGATCGCACGAGCGTCGCCGTCGGCGGCACCGTGGTCACCTTCCTCGGCGGCGGCCCCGAGGGCCGCCCGGAGCTACGCGGCGAGCGATTCGGCTAGCTCTGGCCGCCCGCCGTCGTACACTGCCGCTCTGGCCACGGAGCACAGCTACGCCGCAGCGGGGGTCTCGCTGGCAACTGCCGGCTCCGTCGTCGAACGGCTCCGCAACGCGGTCGAGTCGACCGGCGCAACCGGGTTCGGAGCGTTCGCGGGGCTGCATCCGCTCGACGGCGACCAGCTGCTCGCAGCCTCGACGGACGGCGTCGGCACGAAGCTCGTGTTGGCGCGCGCCCGTGGCCGGCTCCGCGACTGCGGTGCCGACCTCGCCGCGCACTGCATCAACGACGTGCTGACCTGCGGCGCCCGGCCGCTGATGCTGCTCGACTACGTCGCTGCGAACGAGATCCACCTCGACGAGGTCGCCGACCTCGTCGAAGGAGCCGCCGAGGTGTGTCGCAGCGCAGGGGTCGCGCTCGTTGGTGGCGAAACCGCTGAGCTGCCGGGGATCTACGCTCCGGGAGAGCTCGACTTCGCAGGCACGTGCGTCGGGGTCGTCGCACGCACGGATCTGATCGACGGCAGCACGGTCGCCGCCGGAGACGCCGTGATCGGCTTTCCGTCGGCCGGTGTGCACGCCAACGGCTTCACCCTCGTGCGCACGGTGCTCGAGAGCGAGGACTACCGGGGCGACGACCTCCTCGCTCCGACTCGGCTCTACCTCGACGCCGCTCGAGCCCTGCGCGGCCGCGCAAAGGCGTTCGTGCACGTCACGGGCGGCGGCATCCTGGGCAATCTCGAGCGCGTGCTCCCCGACGGCCGCAGCGCCGACCTCGACTGGGACTCGTGGGAGAGGCCGGAGGTGTTCGGCTGGCTCGCCCGGCATGTCGAGGAGGACGAGCTGCGGCGCGTGTTCAACCTCGGCATCGGCTGGTGTGCGGTCGTCGCGGAGACCGAGCCCGGCGAGACCGTGATCGGCCGTATCCGGTGATCGGCGTCCTCGTCAGCGGCAACGGCACGAACCTGCAGGCCTTGATCGACGCGGGCCTGCCGGTGTGCGCCGTCGCGTCGAATCGCAGGGACGCGTACGCGCTCGTGCGGGCGCGAGACGCGGGCATCCCCGTGGCGACCTTCAGCCTCGATTGCCATGCCGACCGCGCCGAGCGCGACCTCGTGCTCGCGACCTGGCTCGAGGAGCATGGAGTCGAGCTCGTCGTGCTGGCCGGCTACATGCACCTGCTCACCGAGTCGTTCCTGCTGCGGTTCCCGGACCGGATCGTCAACGTCCACCCCTCCCTGCTGCCGGCGTTCCCCGGCACGCACGCGATCGACGACGCCCTGGCCGCTGGAGTCGAGACGACCGGGGTCACCGTCCATCTCGTCGACGAGGGGATCGACACCGGGCCGGTGCTCGCACAGGAAGAGGTGCCCGTCGAGCCGAGAGAGACACTCGTGGAGCGCATCCACGCAGTCGAGCATCGCCTGCTCCCGGAGATCGTGAGAGAGCTGTGTCTCGCCGCGCACTGATCAGCGTCTACGAGAAGGACGGCATCGACGGGTTCGCACGCGGTCTCGTCGAGCTCGGTTGGGAGCTCGTCTCGTCGGGCGGCACCGCTGCGTTCCTCACCACAGCCGGCCTGCCGGTGACCACCGTCGAGGAAGTCACCGAGGCGCCCGAGATGCTCGGCGGACGCGTCAAGACGCTGCATCCGCGCATCCACGCCGGGATCCTCGCCCGCCGCGAGTTAGACGAGGACCTGCAGGCGCTCGAGGAACAGCAGATCCAGCTGATCGACCTCGTTTGCGTCTCGCTCTATCCGTTCGCGTCGGTGGCGGGGCGCCGCGGCGCAACGGATGCGGAGATCGTGGAGATGATCGACGTCGGCGGGCCGTCGATGCTGCGCGCAGCGGCGAAGAACTTCGAGCACGTGACCGTCGTGTGCGACGCCGCGCAGTACGAGGTCGTGCTGTCCGAACTGCGCGAGCACGGCGACACCACGGGCGAGACGCGGAAGCGCCTGGCGCGCGAGGCGTTCGCGACAACGGCGGCATACGAGTCGACGATCGCAAACTGGTTCGGCGAGACCGAGCTGTTCCCACAACAGTTGACGATCGCGCTGCACAAGGTGGGCGACCTCTCCTACGGCGAGAATCCTCACCAGGCGGCGGCCTACTACCGCGAGCTGGGGACGCGGCGGCACCTGCTCTCCGAGGTCGAGCAGCTCGGCGGCAAGGCGCTCTCGTACAACAACCTCGCCGACCTCGAGGGGGCGCGGCGTGTCGCGCGCGAGTTCACGCTGCCGGCGGCGGTGATCGTCAAGCACGCGAACCCGTGTGGCGTCGCGGTGGCGACGACGATCGAGGAGGCGTGGGAGCGAGCGCTCGCCGCCGATCCGGTCTCGGCCTACGGCTGCGTCGCCGTGCTGAACCGGCCGGTCGACGGCGAGCTCGGCGCGCGGATCGCCGAGCACTTCGTCGAGGTGCTGCTCGCACCGTCCTACGACGACGCGGCGCTCGAGTCGTTGCGGGCCAAGAAAGCGCTGCGCATCCTCGCCAATCGCGAGCGCCGTGCCGAGACACCGGGCGAGCTCGACTACAAGCGCGTGCTCGGCGGCCTGCTCGTCCAGGACCGTGACGACGGACGCGAGGACCGCGAAACGATGGAGGTCGTCACCGGTGAGCCGAGCGAGGAGCAGTGGAGCGACCTCCTGTTCGGCTGGCGCGTCTGCAAGCACGTCTCGTCGAATGCGATCGTCCTCGTGCGCGACCTCCAGACGATCGGGATCGGCGCCGGCCAGATGAGCCGCGTGGACGCAGTCCGGATCGCAGTCGAGAAGGCACGGGAGCACGGCCACGAGACGGCGGGGGCGTCGCTTGCGAGCGATGCCTTCTTCCCGTTCGCAGACGGCCCCCAGATCGCGCTGGACGCGGGCATCAGCGCCATCATTCAGCCGGGCGGCTCGAAGCGCGACGACGAGGTCGTGGCCGCTGCCGAGGCGGCGGGCGCCGCCATGGTGCTCACCGGCCGACGGCATTTCCGCCACTGACACTGGAATTCTCCCCAGCCCGAGGCGTTCTCGTACCCTAGAAACCGACGACACCACCGCCCGCTCTCGGAGGAGGACCCGAATTGCCCGAGCTCGATCCGAACCGCTGGAAGGCGCTCACGATTGTCTGCGCCGCGTTCTTCATGACCGTTCTCGACGTGTCGATCGTCAACGTCGCACTTCCGTCGATCGGCAAGTCGCTCCACTTCTCGGAGCAAGGTCTCCAGTGGGTGATCACGGCCTACGCGATCACATTCGGCGGCTTCCTCCTGCTCGGCGGCCGCGCTGCGGACCTGCTCGGTCGGCGGCGCGTCTTCTACGTCGGGGTCGCGGTGTTCACGATCGCGTCGTTCCTCTGCGGGCTCGCGTGGTCCGAGGGCGTGCTGATCGGGGCGCGGGCGCTCCAGGGCCTGGGCGCGGCGATCATCACTCCGGCGGCGCTCTCGATCATCACCACGAGCTTCGAAGAGGGCCCGGAGCGGAACAAGGCGCTCGGGATCTGGGGCGCGATCGGCGGCTCCGGCGCCGCGGTCGGCGTGCTCGCCGGCGGCATCCTGACGAAGTACCTCGGCTGGGAGTGGATCTTCTTCGTCAACGTCCCCGTCGGCATCACGGCGCTGGCGCTCGCGCCGCGCTACGTGCGCGAGAGCCGCTCCGATCGCGACCATTCGCACGACATCGCCGGCGCGGTGACGATCACGTCCGGTCTCGCGTTGCTCGTCTATGCGGTCTCCGAGGCGCCCAGTCACGGCTGGGGCTCGGGGTGGACGATCTCGCGGCTGGCCGTGTCCGCCGCGCTGCTCGTGGCGTTCCTCGTCATCGAGTCGCGTGCGAAGGACCCGCTGATGCCGTTCTCGATCTTTCGGGTGCGAACGGTGGCGGGAGCGAACGTCGCCGGGCTCCTGCTCGGCGCGATCGTGTTCGCGAACTTCTTCCTCCTGACCCTCTACGTCCAGCAGGTGCTTCTGTGGTCACCGCTGAAGACGGGTGTGACGTTCGTCGCGACGGCGGGCACGGCGATTCTCTGGGCCGGCGTCGCGCAGGCGCTCGTGACGAAGATCGGCGTGAAGCCGGTGATGGCTGCGGGCTTCGTCGTCCTGATCGCGGGCATGCTCTGGTACACGCAGATCCCGGTTCATGCGTCATACGCATCGGATCTGCTGCCGGGGTACCTCCTGGTCGGCGCTGCGCTGCCGTTCACGTTCATCCCCGTGTCGATCGCGGCGCTCGCGGGCGTCGAGCGGCACGAGGCCGGGCTCGCCTCGGGGCTGATCAACACCGCGCAGCAGGTCGGCGGGGCGGTCGGCGTCGCGGTCACCTCGTCGATCGCGATCAGCCACTTCAACCACCTCGTGCAGACGGGCACGCCGGCGCCGGTGGCGTTCACCTCGGGAACGCAATGGGCGTTCTGGGTGACCGTCGGCGTCGCGGTGGCCGGGCTCGCCGCCACGCTGACCCTGATCCGGCCGGACGAGATCGGCGCCATGGAAGAGGTACCTGTCTCGGCGTAGGGTCGGCGGTAGGCTTCCGGCCGCGATGGCGCGCACGTATCCCACGATCATCGACCTGGTCGGCTCGACGCCGATCGTCCGGCTCGACCGCGTCTCGCGCGACGTGCCGGGCACGATCCTCGCGAAGCTCGAGTTCATGAACCCGGGCGGGTCCAACAAGGACCGGATCGGGCTCGCGATGATCGAGGCGGCGGAACGGGACGGGAAGCTGAAGCCGGGCGGGACGATCGTGGAGCCGACGTCGGGCAACACCGGGGTCGGGCTCGCGATCGCAGCCGCGCAGAAGGGCTACCGCTGCATCTTCGTGATGCCGGACAAGATGAGCCAGGAGAAGATCTCGATGCTGCGCGGCTACGGCGCCGAGGTCGTGATCACGCCGACGGCGGTCGACCACGACTCGCCGGAGTCCTACTACTCCGTCTCGTCGCGCCTCGCCGAGGAGATCCCCGGCGGCTTCAAGCCCGACCAGTACTCGAACATGGCGAATCCGGAGGCGCACTACCTGACGACGGGCCCGGAGATCTGGGAGCAGACCGGCGGCGAGATCGACGCGATCGTGATGAGCGTCGGCACGGGCGGCACGATCAGCGGAGTCGGTCGCTATTTCAAGGAACGCAAGCCGGAGGTGCAGATGGTCGGCGTCGATCCCGAGGGATCCGTCTACACCGCGAAGGACGAGAGCGACCTCCATCCGTACCTCGTCGAGGGCATCGGCAAGGACACGTGGCCCGAGACGATGGACCCGAAGGTCGTGGACGAGTGGATCCGCGTCTCGGACCGCGATTCGTTTCTCGCCGCTCGGCGGCTGGCCCGCGAGGAGGGGCTGCTCGTCGGCGGGTCGTCCGGGTCGACCATCGCGGGCGCCCTGCGGTACGCACGCGGGCTCGGCCCCGACTCGCAGGTCCTGACGATCCTTCCCGACTCGGGCCGTTCGTACCTCTCGAAGTTCCTGGACGACAACTGGATGATCGAGCACGGCTTCCTCGAGCGCTCTGCTCCTGCACCGACCGTCCGCGAGTTGCTGGCCGCGAAGCCCGGTGACACGCCTGCGCTCGTCACGATCTCCTCGCACCAGAAGGTGGCCGAGGCGATCAGCTTGATGGAGCGCTACTCGATCTCGCAGCTGCCGGTCGTCCGCGACGGAGACGTCTCGTCACTGACCGACGTGATTGGATCGCTCGAGGACCGGGCGCTGCTCGACCTCGTGTTCAAGAACTCGGATGCGCTGCACGAGGACGTCGCCGTCGCCATGCAAGGCCCGCTCGCGGCGGTCGACGCCGACGCGTCGGTCGACGCGATCGTCACCGCGCTGACCGGTGGCACGAACGCGGTCGTGGTCGCAGACCAGGGCCGCCCGGTCGGCGTGGTGACGCGCTCCGACCTGCTCGAGTACCTCTCGCGCCGCTGATGGCAGCGAGCATCGCCGCGATCCGCCGCCTCGTCGTCGGGTCGCAGGGGTACGCCGGGCGGTTCCGACGAGCCGGCGCGGACGACGTCGAAGCGGCGATCCGCCGCTTGACGGCGGTGCAGCTCGATTCGATCTCGACCGTCGACCGCGCGCACCGGCTGACGCTGAACGCGCGAGTCGGCGCGTACCCGCGAGACACCGTGCCGGAGCTCCTGCGCGCGGGGCGGGTCTTCGAGTACTGGGCACACGAGGCATCGCTGCTCCCGATCGAGCTCTGGCCCCACTTTCGATCCGCGATGGACGGCGGCGGCCACTGGGGGCACCACGACCGTGCGCTGCACGTGCATGCGGATCTCGTCGAGCCGGTGCTCGACCGGATCCGCGCTGAAGGACCGCTGACGTCGCGCGACTTCGAGGG
The DNA here is from genome assembly GCA_963821575.1 of uncultured Thermoleophilia bacterium. Lineage (GTDB taxonomy): Bacteria > Actinomycetota > Thermoleophilia > Gaiellales > Gaiellaceae > PALSA-600. The sequence goes on along the minus strand of CAWGEJ010000004.1, from coordinate 124,411 downwards.
CGGGGGCGCAGGCGGCATGTGGAACTGGAAGCCCGCGAAGATGGTGCTCGATGCGCTGTGGGACAACGGCGTGCTCGTGATCGCGGAACGGCGGAACTTCCAGCGCGCCTACGACCTGGCCGAGCGGGTGATCCCGAAGCGGTGGCTCGACGCGCCCGCACCGAGCGAGGACGAGACGCTGCGCACATTCGCCGCTGCTCGCCGTCGCCGCACGAGGTGCGCTGACCGAGCCCGCGATCCGCGAGCACTGGCGCCTCAAGGGAGGCAAGGCACGGCTGCACCACCACCTGCTCGCGCTCGTGGCAGACGGGCGTCTGCGCGAGGTCGCGGTCGAAGACGGTGGACCCCCGTTCTACGTCGTGCCCGACGTGGAGCTCGACGGTGATCCCGCTCCACCCGTGCTCGTCTGCCCGTTCGACAACCTCGTCTGGGACCGGCCGCTGCTCGAGCGCCTGTTCGGCTTCAGGCACGTGATCGAGGTGTACAAGCGCGAGCACGAGCGGGTCTACGGCTACTACGTCCTGCCGCTGCTTTCCGGCGACAGGTTCCTCGGACGCGCCGACCTGAAAGCGGACCGTGCCGAAGGCGTGCTGCGCATCCGACGGTTCACCCCGGAGCCGAAGGTGCGCGGCAACGTCGACACGAAGCTCGAACGGGCGGCCCTGCGGCTCGCGCGAATCCTCGGGCTCGAGCGGGTGGAGCGAGCAGCGTGACGACGAGGGAGGTGAGCGCCGAGGCGGCGCGGCGGATCGCCGTGCGTTCGCAGCTCCTCGACGGGTCGGCGATCGATGTGCTGAGCACCGTCCGCCGACTCGGCTTCCTCCAACTCGATCCGATCTCGACGGTCGCCCCGCCGCAGCACCTCGTGCTCTGGAGTAGGCTCGGGCCGTTCGACAGCGGCGAGCTCGATCGGCTGCTCTGGGAGGAGCGACATCTCGTCGAGTGGAACGCCTTCCTCTGGCCGGCCGAGGATCTCCCGCTCCTGCGGGCGCGCATGCGCCGGCGCGACCGGCCGCTCGATCTCCGCCTGATCGCGTATCTGAAGGAAAACGCGTCGTTTCGCCGCTACGTCCTCCGCGAGCTCGAGCGCCGGGGACCACTGCTCTCACGCGAGATCGAGGACCACCGCCCGAGCGGCCGAGACCCGCACCGGTGGTGGGGCGAGCGGAAGATGGGCTTGATGCTCGGCATCCTGAACACGCGCGGCGAGGTCGCCGTGGTCGGGCGGCGCGGAAAGCAGCGCCTCTGGGACCTCGCAGACCGCTGGTACCCGGAGACGGAGCGGATCCCGTGGGCCGAGGCGAAACGGCAGTTCGAGGAGAAGCAGTTCCGGTCGCTGGGTGTGCGGCTCGAGCGAGGACGCCTCTTCGCGCACCCCGACGCCGTCGACGAGCCGGTGGCCGGGAACAGAACGACGTTCCTCTCGCCGTTCGACCGGCTGATCCACGATCGCGATCGTGTGCTCGCCCTGTGGGACTTCTTCTACCGCCTCGAGATGTACGTGCCGAAGCACAAGCGTGTGCACGGCTACTACGTCCTACCGATCCTTCGCGGCGACCGCCTGATCGGCCGAATCGAGCCGGTGCACGACCGAAGGAGCGGCGAGCTGGCCGTGCTCGGCACGTGGTGGGAGGACGGTGCCCGCCCCGTCTCCCTCGACGCGCCGCTGCGGCGGCTCGCCCGCTTCCTAGGCGCCCGCGTCGTGCCGACACCGCCCTAACGGACAGCGCGTGGGGTCAGACCCCCGGACGCGTCTCGTCCGGCCACGGTCCGAGCCACATTTCGCACGGCTGATGAGTTTCTCTCCGTCGTCTCGGCGGAGCCTGACGCCAGACGCGTCTCATTGAGCCATGAGTCGGGGTCAGACCCCCTGACGTGTCTCACCTGGACACTGAGCCTCTTCGCGCCGCAGCCGCGACGCGGAGTCGAGATCGTGCGCGAAGTTCGTCGAATCGGTACCTGGTACCTGACCAGGTACCAGGTACCTGTCCGGCGCTAGGCTGACGCGATGGACTTCGAGACGCGGGCGATCCACGCCGGGCAGGAGCCCGACCCGGCGACCGGCGCGATCATCACGCCGATCTACCAGACCTCCACATTCGTGCAGGAGGCGGTCGGCGAGCACAAGGGATACGACTACGCCCGCGTCGCCAACCCGACCCGCACGGCCCTGCAGATCGCACTCGCGAGCCTCGAGAACGCGGAGCACGGCGTCGCGTTCAGCTCGGGCCTGGGCGCGACGACCACGCTGATGCACCTCGTGCATCCCAGCGAGCGCGTCGTGCTGATCGCGGACGTCTACGGGGGCGTCTACCGGATGACGTCCCAGGTCTACGAGCCGAAGGGCTACCGCTTCACCTACGTTCCTGCGGCCGAGTTCGACGACAACCTCGCAGCGCACCTCGACGAAGAGGTGAAGCTCGTCTGGGTCGAGACCCCGTCCAACCCGATGCTGAACGTCGTCGACATCCGGAAGGCCGCCGCCGCAGCACATGCAGTCGGCGCGCTGCTCGTCGTCGACAACACGTTCGCGACGCCGTACCTCCAGCAGCCGCTCGAGCTCGGCGCGGACGCGGTCTTGCACTCCACGACGAAGTACCTCGGCGGACACAGCGACACGGTCGGCGGGTTCATCGCCACCAACGACGACGCGCTGGCCGAGCGCCTGTACTTCCTGCAGAAGTCGCTCGGCGCGGTGCCCGGGCCGTTCGACTCGTGGCTCGTCCTGCGCGGGCTCAAGACCCTTGCGGTGCGAATGCGCCAGCACTCGGAGAACGCACGGCAGGTTGCCGAGTTCCTCGACGGCCATCCGAGTGTCGAGCAGGTCCTCTATCCCGGTCTGCCGGGCCATCCCGGGCACGAGACGGCGCGGAGCCAGATGCGCGACTACGGCGGGATGGTGTCGTTCCTGATGGAGTCCGAGGCGATCGCGGTCGACTTCGTCGCCCGCACCAGCGTCTTCCAGCTCGCCGAGTCGCTCGGCGGCGTCGAGAGCCTGATCGAGCACCCGGCCCGGATGACGCACGCCTCCACCGCCGACGCACCGTTCGCCCCACCGGGGAACCTCGTGCGCCTCTCCGTCGGGATCGAGTCGGCACACGACCTGCTCGCCGACCTCGAGGCGGCGCTCGTCAAGCGGCCCGCGCCGGCGCGGGCCTGAGACACGAACAGGTGCGGTCTTGGACTCGCTGCACCCTCTCGACCTCGACTTCGGCGGCCGCTCACACGCGATAGGCGTGTACCTCGTCGACACGAGTGACGGGCTCGCGCTCTTCGACTGCGGCCCGTCCTCGACCCTGCCGACCCTCGAGCGCAGGCTCGCAGAGCAGGGGCTGGAGCTGTCCGACATTCGGCACCTGCTCCTCTCCCACATCCACCTCGACCACGCGGGCGCCGCCGGGTCGATCGTCCGCGGGCATCCGGGGATCACCGTGTGGGTCTCCGCGCTCGGCGCACCGCATCTCGTCGACCCCTCCCGGCTCGAGCGATCGGCGAGGCGGCTCTACGGCCCGCTCTTCGACGAGCTCTGGGGCGAGCTTGCACCGGTTCCCGAGTCGAACCTCCGGATCGCCGCCGGCGACGTTCTCGGCTGGGAGTCGTTTCCGACGCAGGGCCATGCGTCCCACCACGTCAGCTATTTCCGGGACGGGACAGTGCTCGCGGGCGACGCGGCCGGAGTGCGTATGCCGGGCGCGGCCTACGTCATGCCGGTGGCACCGCCGCCGGACATCGACATCGAAGCGTGGCATGCAACGGTCGCGGCGATCCGGGCGCGCGCGCCCGAGCGGCTCGCACTGATCCACTTCGGCGTGCACGACGACGTGGCCGCTCACCTGGACCGACTCGACACCGAGCTCGACCGCTGGGCGGCGCGGGTGGGCGACGGCATGGACCTGGACGAGTTCGTGACCGCCGCACGGGTCGATGCAGGCGCGGACGCCGACGTCTACGACCAGGTCGCGCCCTTCTGGCAGTCCTGGCACGGCCTGCGCCGCTACTGGGACAAGCGGGCGGCAGTTCGAAACTCGTGAACCTGGTTCGGCTGCGCCGAATCAGGTTCAGGTCTCGAGGCGGACGACGTTCGCGCCGGAGGCCTGCGCAAGTGCGAGCACGACGATCTCGTCGATGTTCACGTGCGGTGGCCGAGTGAGGGCGAACATGATGCAGTCGGCGACGTCCTCGGCATGCAATGGCCCGCCGAGCGCGACATTCGCATAGACGGCCGCTGCCTTCTCCTCGTCGCCCTTGAAGCGCACCTTCGAGAAGTTCGTCTCTACCAGTCCCGGAGCGACGTTCGTGATCCGCACCGGCTTGCCGTGAAGATCGTCGCGGAGCGCACGCGTGTAGCCGTGCACCGCGAACTTCGAAGCGACGTACGAAGAGCCGTGCGGGTAGGCCCAGATGCCGGCCACCGACCCGAGGTTGACGATGTGCCCGCCGCCGTCGACGAGATGCGGGACGCAGAGTCGCGTCATGCGCATCAAGCCGAGCACGTTCGTCTCGATCACCTCGCGCTCGTCCTGCTCGTGCGACTCCCAAACGGGGTCGCGCCCCCGCGAGAGCCCGGCGTTGTTGACGAGGATGTCGAGGCCGCCGAGCTCGGCGAGGGCACGCGAGACGAACTGCTCGCTCGAGGCCGGATCGGTGACGTCGAGCGTCCCGTCGCTGCGGGAGCCGGTCACCACCCGTGCCCCCGCGTCGGCGAGCGCCTGAGCGGTCGCGGCGCCGATCCCGCTGGATCCGCCCGTCACGATCGCCCGCTTGCCTGCGAGATCGGCCATGCGAGGAATCTAGCTGTGCGGGCGTGCTCGAACCCGCATCAACGAAACCGGCTCCCCGGCGTCTAAGTTCCCACTAGCAATGCAGCCACTGCCAGGACCCGGCCGCGGCACGCGGCTGTCGCTGCTCGGGATCGGGCTCCTCGTGCTGCTCAGCGTCGTCGCCTTCGCCAGCCGCGGCGGGCTCGGCCACCGTGCCCATACGGCGCCCAGCCAGGGCTACGTCAACTACGCCGTCACGGTCTTCCTGATCCTGTTCGTGCTGATGATCCCCGTCGCCGTGTACGCGTTCACCCTTCGTCTGCGCGAGCGCGCGGTCGTGCCCCGCAAGAGCTTCCAGGCACGCATGACCGGGTATGGAGTGAGGTTCGCGGCGATTCTTCTCGTCGCCTACGTCGTGTTCCATCTGCGACACCGCGTCACCGTCGTCATCCAGCACTTCAACCCGTGGGGCGCCTCCCAGGCCCCGGGCGCGCACGGTCACGCTCACGGGCGGGCGAAGCCCGAAGTCCAGCCGCACTTCCAGTGGACGGTCCTCTGGATCGCGCTCGTCGTGCTCGCGGCGATCGCCGTGTTCCTGTACTACCGCTGGAAGGCTGGCAAGCTCACGATCGTGCCACGCGAGCTCGAGCTGACGGTGTCCGAGGACCTCGCCGCAACGATCAGCGACGCGATCGACGACCTCGAGGCCGAGCCCGATGCGCGCCGCGCAGTGATCGCCGCGTACGCGCGCATGGAGGCAGTCCTGGCGCGAAACGGCTTCCAACGCGTGCCGAGCGAGACTGCAGTGGAGTACCTGCGCCGCGTCCTGCTCGGCCTGACGTCGCGCGGCGACGCGGTCACGCGCCTGACCGGGCTTTTCGAGCAGGCGAAGTTCAGCCAGAACGAGATCGACGGTGGCATGAAGAGGGATGCGATCGACGCGCTGCGCGGGATCAGGGACGGCCTCGCCGGAGCGCCTGCATGAGACGCCACGTCCTCGACCTCGCCGTGCTGTTGACGATCGCCACGATCGCGTGTGCGTCGGTCGCACTCGCCCAGCCGTCGGCCCGCAACGTGGCGATCTACGCGTACGTGTTCGTCGTCGGCGCCCTGGTGATGATCGTGGTCGTGTCGGCGTTCGGCGACGCGACGCCGCGTGGCGGCCGCTCGCCGTTCGAGAACGCCTTGCTCACGGTGAAGCGAACCGATCGAGCCCCCGCGCAGGTCGAGCAGATCGAGCGCGCCACGACTCTCGGCGTCGCCAACGCCTACGACCTGCAGCAGCGGCTTCTCCCCCACCTGCGCGAGATCGCCCAGTGCCGCCTCGAGCGCACGGGCCGGACGTCGAGCCCGGAAACGCTCGGCCGCTGGTGGGAGCTCCTGCGCCCGGACCGCGCGGAGCCGGAGGATCGATTCGCCCCGGGGATCCCGCCGGACGAGCTGAGCGCCCTCGTGGCCGATCTTGAGAGGATGTGAGCATGGCTGCGATCGAGCTCTCCGAAGTCGGCACACGCGCAAACGCGGTCATCGACGAGGTCGAGAAGGCCGTGATCGGAAAGCGCGATGCGCTCGAGCTGCTGATGCTCGGGCTCCTCGCCGACGGTCACGTGCTGATCGAGGACTATCCGGGGCTCGCGAAGACCCTGATGGCCCGCTCGTTCGCGCAGGTCACGTCGATGGACTTCTCGCGCATCCAGTTCACACCCGACCTGATGCCCTCGGATGTAACGGGCTCGTCGGTGTTCAACCAGCGCGAGGCCGACTTCGAGTTCCGGCCCGGTCCGATCTTCGCCAACCTGCTGCTCGCGGACGAGATCAACCGCGCTCCTCCGAAGACGCAGGCCGCGCTGCTCGAGGCGATGCAGGAGCGGCAGGTGACGACCGAAGGCGAGACGCGGCGACTCGGACCGCCCTTTCTCGTCTTGGCGACCCAGAACCCGATCGAGTACGAGGGCACCTATCCGCTTCCCGAGGCGCAGCTCGACCGCTTTCTGCTGCGGATGTCCGTCGGCTACCCGTCGCGGGCCGACGAATGGCAGGTGCTGGCCGAGCGCGCCGCACGCCGTACGGATGAGGTCGTCCTCGCACCGCTGATCGACCGCGAGGCGCTGCTCGACATGCAACGCGCCTGCGAGGACGTGTACGTGTCCGAGCCGGTCGGCCTCTACATGGTCGACGTCGTCGCAGCCACACGTGATTCACAGTCGATCCAGGTGGGCGCGTCACCACGGGGCTCGCTGGCGTTGCTCAAGCTCTCGCGGTGCCGCGCCGCCCTCGATGGGCGCGACTACGTCACGCCGGACGACGTCAAGGCGGTCGCAGTCCCGGCGCTCGCCCATCGCCTGACGCTCCGCCCGGAGCTCTGGGTCCAGCGGATCTCGGCCGAGGACGTCGTGCGCGAGCGCCTCGACACCGTGCCCACGCCGGTCGCCGAAGACCTCACGAAGACTTGACGCGCTACGCGGCGCCGAAGCTCGCCGGCTACGCGGGCCTGTCTGCCTTCGGCCTGTTGATGGCACTCGTCTTCAGCCGGCCCGAGATCGTCGCGCTGACGGCACCGTTCCTGCTCGCGGTCGCCGCAGGGCTCGTGCTCGCGACCAAGCCGCGGCTCAACGCCCGCGTCGAGCTCGATCACGAGCGCCTGCTCGAAGGGGACGAGGTGGCCGGGCGCATCGTCGTCGAGTCGGGGACGGGAGTCGACCGGCTCGACCTCTACCTGCACCTGCCCGAGAGCGTCGAGTTGGCCGACGGCCGAAACCCGCTGGCGCTGCGGCTCGCGGCCGGCGAAACGCGGGCGCTCGACGTCACGCTGCACGCAACGCGCTGGGGCGCGCACATGCTCGGCCCGCTGTACATCCGCGCCCGTGATCCGCTCGGCTTTCTCGTCTGGGAGACGACGGCGCCGACGCGCCCGCAGCTGCGCGCCTATCCGCGGGAGGAGGTCCTGCGCCGCGTGCTGCAACCGCGGGAGACGCAGGTCTTCTCCGGCAACGAGGTCTCGCGCCGGAAGGGCGAGGGAATCGAGTTCGCCGACATCCGCCTCTGGGGGCCGGGCGATCCCCTGAACCGGATCAACTGGCGTGCGAGCGCGCGGCGGAACGAGCTCTGGGTCAACGAGAGCCACCCCGAGCGGAACACCGATGTGATCATCTTCGTCGACTCGTTCGCGGAGGCACGCCTCGGCGACATGGGAACGCTCGACCTCGCCGTTCGCGCGACATCGGCGGTGGCCGACGCGTACGTCAAACGGCGCGATCGTGTCGGCTTGATCTCGTTCGGCGGGATCCTGCGGTGGCTCGTGCCCGGCACCGGCCTCGTGCAGCTCTATCGCGTCGTCGACGCGCTGCTCGACACGCACATCATCCTCTCCTACTACTGGAAGGACATCCAGGTGATCCCGCCGCGCATGCTGCCGCCGAATGCGCTCGTGATCGCGCTGTCTCCGCTGCTCGACCAGCGGTCCGTCGCCGCGCTCCTCGATCTGCGGGCACGTGGCTACGACCTGGCGGTGGTCGACGTCTCGCCGGTGCCGTTCGTCCTGCGACCAGCCGACGCGCTGGATTCGGTCGCGCACGACATCTGGGTGATGCGCCGAGACGCACTTCGGCATCGCCTGCAGCGTTCGGGCGTCGCGGTCGTCGAGTGGCGCGACGAACGTTCGCTGCAATCCGTCGTGGAGGAGGTGCGGGAATTCAGGCGCTACGCCCGGCACGCGCGCGTTTGATCACCGCGCTCCTCGCGCTCGTCGCACTCGGATCGACGATCGCCTACGGGGTGGCAAGCGGCGGACGGCTCGCGCCCGTCACGCTCGGCGTGGGAGCGCTCGGCTTGGGGCTGCTCGCGGTGGCGATCACCCTGCGCTGGCCGTCGCTCGTTCCCTGGGCGATCCTGGTCACCGCGGCGGGTTACGTCGGCGGGCAGGCCGACAAGCATGTCGTCGACGGCTGGGCAGCGGTGATCGGCGTGGCCCTGCTCCTCGCAGCCGAGCTCGCGATCTGGTCGATCGAGCACGACGTGCGCATTCACACCGAGCGCGCACTCACCGTGCGGCGCATCACGACACTCGCGCTGCTCGGCGCAGCGGCGCTGCTGATGAACTTCCTGCTGCTCGGCACCGCAGCGATCTCGGCCTCGGCGAGCGTGCTCCTCGCCGCAGTCGGCGTCGCGGCTGCCGTCAGCGCTCTGATCGTCGTTCTGCGCCTGACCGAGAGATGGGCTTCCTCCTGATCGCGGGCTGCGCCGCGATCAGGAGACGGTGATGTACGCCGTGCGGGACTGGCTGTGCCCGTTGATCTCGTTGAGCGTCGCGACGACCGTGTACGTCTGACCCTTCGCCGGCGTGAACGTCGGCGTGAAAGTGACCGACTGATCGGGCAGGAGGATGGCCGTCGGCTGGCCGACCGCGATCGCCTTCCCCTTCGAGTCGTAGACGAAGTACGTCATCCCGATCGTCGACCCTGGATCGGAGTAGTGCGCGAGGTACGGGACGTACATCGTCACGCGCACGGGCGAGCCCGCCTTGGCGGCAACCGTCGAGCCGTCGGTCAGCCGTGCGACCGAGCCGAAGGAGGCAAAAGCAGGCTTCTGGGCGCCGGACTGGCTGACGAGGCCACTCTGCCACGGGTTGCCTGCGCTGTCACGGAAGGTGAACCAGATGAACATCTGGACGTTCGGGTCGTTCTTCGCGAACGTGAGCGCCTGCTTCGCGTACGCAGCCTGCTGCGAGAGCGTCACGCCGTGCGGCTCCGCCGGCTTCGTCTCGTGCCCGTACTCGGTGATCCAGATCGGCACCGTGCGGTGGAACCACTTGTTCAGATCCTTCTCGAACTGCCCGAGCGTCGACAACGTGACGTTCGGGTAGCGCACCTTCTGCATCGGGGGCAGGTTCGGAGAGGTCGGGTACGGGTGGTGCGCCCAGGCGTCGAACTTGAGCCCCTTCACCTGCGACAGCAACCGCGCGAACGTGCCGGGCGCGATGGTCGCGCTCACACCCGGGAGAGGCTTGTCGCGTCCCCGAGCCGATGTCTCGCCGATCGCGACCTTGGCCAACGGGTTGGCCGCCTTGATGCCGGCGTAGGCCGCCTTGAAGAGCTTCGCGTAGTTCGCGGGGCCGACGATCTTCTTGCCGACGAACTGAGGCGTGAGGAACAGCTGCAGGTTCGGCTCGTTCCAGACCGACCAGAGGGAGACCGAGCCGTGGCCGTTGCGCCCGTTGTACCGCGTCGCGAGCATCTTCGCGAACGTGGTCAGGTCGCCCAGGTTCTTCGGCATCACGTTCGGCGCCTTGCCGCCGTTCGCCCACTTCGGCGTGCCGGTGATGTTGACCATCACGCGCATGTTGTGCAGGCCCGCCTGGAAGACGAGATCGTCGAGGTCGGTCAGCTTGTAGGCCGGGTCGTCACCGTTCGCGGCGTTCGCGGGCTTCGTCGGCGCGAGGGCGGCCCAGGTGGCCGTCGTGTGGATCACGGACGCCCCGGTGGAGGCGGCGAGCGTCAGATTCTGGTCGCGGGTCGGCGACCACCGGAACGACGGGTCGTCGAAGAAGCCAATCGGCATCCTCTGAGCGGCGTGCACCGCTGCAGCTGGGATGGCAACGAGCACCGCGAGTACGACGAGTGCGAGACGGGCGACTTTGAGCACGGACCAGTTCCCTTCCTCCGGTTACCCTGGGCAGCCGGGAAGGTACCGAGGCGCTTTGAGGACGGTGTTAAGAGCCGCTCTGAGACGTGGTTTCGTCTGGCGGCCGGCCGTCCGGCGGGGCCTCGGCGGCCTGTTCCGACGCCCACGACCGAAAGACGCCGAGCAGGGCCGCTTCGGCCTCGGGCGTCAGGTCGTCCGGGGCAAGGGTGCCCGTCAGCTCGATCGTGCGCCGGAACTGTGCGAGGTACTCGGTGCAGCCGTCGCAGCCGTCGATGTGCTCTTCGAAACGACGCACATCGGCAGGCGACAGCGCCCCCTCGAGGTAGTCGGTGACGAGCTCGACGAGCTCGCGGCAGCTGAATGCTTCGACGTCGATCACGCGAGGTAGTCCTCCAGAGCCTGGCGCACCTTGGACCGGGCACGGTGCAAGAGCACACGCTGATTGACCTCGGAGAGGTCAAGAGCGTTACGAACCTCGTCCGAGCTCCACCCTTCGACGTCACGCAGAGAGATCACGGCGCGCTGACTCGCGGGCAGCGCTTCGATGGCCGACGCGACCACCGCGCGCGTCTCGGCCGCGAGCAGCCGGTCCTCCGGCAGCTCGGGCGGCGGCGTCGACCACCCGCCTGGATGCCGGTCGTGACTGTCGGCGAGAAACCGGTCGGCATCGACGGCCGCCTCCGGCACGCGCGCAGGGTCGTGCAGCGACGAGAACGGAATCACGCGGCCCTCGCGCTGCGCGCGAGTCTTGGCGGTGTTGACGAGGATGCGGAAGACCCAGGTCTTGAGCGCAGAGCGGCCCTCGAAGCGATCGAGCGCGCCCAGCACGCGCAGCCAGGTCTCCTGGACGACCTCTTCGGCCAATGCCCGCGTCGGGACGAAGATCTGCGCGACCCGAAGCAGCGACGACTGCCACTCTCGCACAATCCGGCGGAACGTCTCCTCGTCCCCCGCGCGCAGCGCAGCGACGAGCTCGGCGTCGGTCGTCTCCACCCGACGAACGTACCGGAAGGCGCGCGTGGCGCTCTGCCAAAAGCCGCATGAGTGGAGTCCCTGACGTCCTTCGTGGGGTACTGCCGTTTCCCGAAGCCGTCGTCTGTGGGAGAACCAGGAGGTGCCGAACCGTGCCGGTTCGGCTTGCAGAAGGGGGAAGGGAGTCGCAATGCACAGCAAACTGCTGTGGCTCCCGCTCGTACTCGTGGCTGTTCTCGTGCTGTCATCGGCAGCCAGCGGGCACGTACGGAGCCTCATCACAGGGAACGAGATCAAGGCTCATTCGATCACGTCCAAGCACCTGGTCGACCACACGATCCAGGCGCACGATCTCTCGGTGGCGCTCGTCCAGTCGCTGCGTGGTCAGACGGGCGCGACGGGCGACACAGGTGCCCAGGGGCCGAAGGGCGATTCTGGAGCAACCGGCGCGCAGGGGCCGCAGGGCGCCACCGGCGCGGCCGGTGCAGTGGGGCCGCAAGGCGAGCGTGGCCCGGTCGGGCCGCCCGGGAACGCCGCGGTGACGGCGTATGCGTACGTCGTCCCACCCGAGGTCTCCTTGAACACCGACCCGGTGCTCGTCACGAAGCAGTCGCGAAACTTCGACCGCGTGACGAATCCGGCAGTCGGGGTCTACTGCCTGCACCCGAGTGTGCCGCTCAACCCGTTGCAGAGGTCATGGGTTGCAAGCGCCGAGTACTCACGGTCCGCGGGATTGAGCACGGCCGAGCCGGATGCAGCGACCAACTGCCCAGCCGGAACGTTCGGCGTCCGGACACTCAAATACGCCGGCACGCCGACACCCCACTGGGCGCCGGCGTGGGACGTGGCGTTCATGGTCATCGTGCCGTGACCTGAAAGGAGGGTTTGCAATGAGACGCCCCATCAGGTGGCTCACGGTTGCGGCCTTCGCCGTTCTCCTGTCCAGCCTGTCTGGGCCGGCGGCGGTCGCCAACGAGGGCGCAGAACGGCGAGACGAATACGCCGCCCTGTAGCGGACCGGGCGGGGCTAGGCGGCACCCTGGCCGACACCCCGCCCCACGGTCCAACACAAGCCCACACGTCCGTACGCGACCGCTGTACGTAGTGTCCACTTCGTAGGGCCGAGGTATTGCCGCGAGTCTGTCGGTCCCCGTCGCGACCCGCCCCTCCCCTATTGCGACGCAGTCTGCGGCCCGACCCCCAGTAGCTCGCCGTGGCCGATTTGCCGTCTTCTCCCGATTCGTCGACCGACCTATCGAGGTTAGGTCCAGGTGATCCCGGAGCGAAGAGGAGGAGTCATGCCCTTGTTCAAGAGACGGCGCGTCGCGGGTGCGGCAGCCGTGGTTGGGACGACTGCGGTCGTCAAGCACGGTCACGATCGGCGCGACGACCGGCGCGACGACCGAGGGGACAACCGCGAGGACCGCCAGGATGATCGCGAGGACCGCCGCGAGGATCGCGGGCCTGGGCTCCTTCGCAGGTAACGCAAACTGGCGTCCGGGGGGGCGGCACCGCCCGCGCGATCTTTGAGGGCGACGCCGCCTCGTCGCGTCGGAGCGGCGCCCACCGGTCGGAACGGGATTCATGCGGCAGCACACACCGAAGAGGGAGAGGCAACCCGATGAGGCTCGCTCTGACCTTCATCGTCGCACTGCTTATGGCAGGCACTGCGATGGCAGTATCAACCGCCCCTGCAAACGCAACCGCCGCAAACCGGACGCAGGCCGTTCGGAAGGCCAAGGAGTACCTGGCGTATGAGGCGTTCTCGTTGAAGAGTCTGATTCATCAGTTGAAGTACGAAGGGTTCTCGACGAGCGACGCGACCTACGGCGCTTCACATGCGGGCGCGAACTGGATGAAGCAGGCTGTCAAGAAGGCGAAGGAGTACCTGGCGTATGAGGCGTTCTCCTTCAGCGGCTTGGTGCATCAGCTGGAATACGAAGGGTTCACGCACGCGCAGGCAGTTCACGGAGCGCACGGCGCCGGACTCTGACGCTTCTTCCGGAACTAGGCGAAGCGCCGCGGGAGGGCGTAGCGCAATCGACGTAGATCTCCTTCGAGCGGTTCAGTAGCTCGGGCCTCGACGAAACCTGCTGCCGGGGGCGACGCCTGTCTCAGTCCAGCGGGCGCTTAAGCAAGACCACCGGCCACGCCATCAGATCGCCGTACTTAAGGGAGAGACCGATCGCTTCCCAACCGTCCTCCCCGAGCGCATTGAGGCGATCCGGCTCCCACGCATCGGAATCCTTCTTCAGGCCCTTGGCCTCGGGAAGCGGGACGACAAGGTATTCCCACCGCGTCTGCGTCATCGTCGTCATCACACACCTCCTCTCTTGACGAGAACGTTTCTACAGGGCGCCTCGCGACGCATCAGCGGAACCCCGGATGCCAGCGAACCCGAGGCGGTGGCACCTTCCGGGTATGGGACAGATGCATTGGCACTGGTTCATCGGTCCAGCGATGGCGGTGATCTGGGCGGCTGCTTTCGGTCTGGCCGTCTACCTCGCCGTGCACTACAGCCAGCACCACCACAACTAGGCGACGCCGAGACCCTCCCACGCGGCGTTGACCGGAGAGCGTAAGGCGGAGGCGGCGTCGGCCCTTCGAGCCATCTCGGAAATACGACTAGTCCCCGGCGCGTAACGGGCGTACCTTGAAAGTGCGGGCCGGGTTGGCCTCAGCGCATATTGGCTGACGAAGAATGCGTTCGGACCGCCGCCCGGCCCGTAGCGGTGTCAGGAGATGCGAAGCCGAGGACAGAGGAAGGGAAGGCCGTCAACTCCATCCCCGGACTAACGCCGCCGGGCCTTATCCGCGGACGATCACGCGGCTGAACTCGCTGATCGGGCCTGCCTGGCGAATGGCCGCGTCCCACGCCGCCAACCAGATCGAGCTTCACCCGCTCATCTCGCTCAAGCGGGCTCTAACCCCAGCTCCGAACTCCGCTGTCAGCCCGCGAGCGCGGCGGGTGGTTTGACCCGAGCAGCGCAACGGCGGTCGGCGGCGGTGATGCGGCGGGTGTCCAGGAACCGTGCGGCGACGGCGGGGAGGCAGCCGTACTGAACGGAGCCGTGCCCGGCGCCGGGAACGGTAAGGATGGTTGTGTTCGGCAGGGTCCGCTTGATCGGCATGACGTTTGCTCTGGGGTCTTGGGGATCGAGGCCGCCGACGAGCGCGAGGACAGGGATGTCGCTTCTTGGTGGTGTTGCTGTGTCTGGTTCGGCGGCGGGTTTGGGGAGTGCCGGACAGAAGGCGGCGCGGAACTGCAGCTCGGCGGCGGCCTCGTCATGGAGGTAGGAGCCGGTGGCGGAGGTGAGTGATTGCGGTGCTTGGCGTGCCCAGCCTTCGGAGCAGAGGATCCGCCAGTACATGACCTGCCGCGTTGTGGCGACGAGCGCCGGCCGGACGGCTTGCGCGTAGGTCTGCGCGAGTGGAGTGAGGTTGCCGGAGGCGGCTTCGTGGGTGAGGGTGAAGAGCTGCGGGATCGTTGCCGGGTTGCGGCTGAGCGTCTCGATCGTCAGACCGGCTTCGGCTGAGCCGAAAGGAACAGATCCACCCCCAACAGCGGCCGCCACAGGATGCGCCCGGAGTCGCGTGATCAGGAAACTGACCGACGGGGCGAGGTGCCCGTAGGTCTTCACGCAGTTCGGGTTGGCGTCGCAGAGCGCCGACAAGCGGTTGAGCTGAATCTGTCCAGCCTGCGGCGCCTTCTCGAAGAATGGAACATCGGGACTGGTCGCGCCGTCGAGAATGGCTGCCTTCACGTGGCTTCCGTGGCGTGCGATGTAGACCAGGGCGGCGGTGGCGCCATATGAGCCGCCATAGACCATCACTCGCTGGTACCCGAGAGCGGCTCGCAACGCATCGGCATCATCCGTCGCGGCGTCGGTGCCATACATACGGGAATCGGCGCGCAAGGCGGCGACGCAGTCGCGCGCATACCCACGAAGGTCGGCGATCGCGAAGCTCAACGGGAGCGCCGGGCACATAAGCGGTGCCGAGCCGCCCACCCCACGCTGGTCGAGCAGGACAAGATCGCGGCCCGAGCCTCCGAAGACCTGCGAGACGAACTTGGCAACACCCAAAGCCGAGCCGCCGGGGCCTCCAGCGAAGTAGAACAGTGGCTCTTTGCCGCTCGCGTGGCGCGCCGGGATCACCGCAAAGGCAAGTGAAATGCGCCGACCGGAGGGTTGCGCCCTGTCCTCGGCAACAATCATCGACCCACATCGCGCAGCAACGCCACCGAGGTTGCACGACCGGAGCGTGGGCCGCGGCCCAGCACCGCTGCCCGCCGAGGCAATCCCGAACGCGAGAACAAGGACACCAAGCAGAAGAACGCCACCTCGCCGCATGGTCGGATCGTCGCTACCCGACTGTCCGGATCCATCCGCGTGCCCGCTGATCTACACGTCGGACCTGTCCACACTCGCATCGGCAGGTTCGGGATGCGTCCCTCATGCCCCGCCGCCCTTGTCGGGGCATCGCTGTCAGCCCCCGGCCGGCTCGCGTACTGATAGGGCCCGCGGTGATTCCCTGATGCGGCTGTGACCGGCTCCGGCTGAGATGGAAGTAGAGCGCGACCCGGAGGAGGCAGCAGTTGATCGCTACAGCAGAACGAGCGCCGGATCAGAGATCGTTTGTCGCGGCGTTGGCCCGCACGCGTGCTGGCGGGTTTGTGCTGGCGAGTGCGGCACGGCTGACCGCGGCGGCTGCGCTGGTCGCGGTTCTCCTTGGCTTGGTCTTTGCGGCGGCTGGGATGGACCAGCCAGCCGACTGGTTGTGGGCAGCGACCACGGCGATGCTGCTTGTGCCGCTGACGGTCTCGGTGCTGCGCTCGCTGCTTCACGGCGACGTTGGCGTCGACGCGATCGCGCTCTTCTCGATGGCGGGCGCGCTCGCTCTCGGCGAGTACCTGGCGGGCGCTGTGGTTGCGCTGATGCTGGCGGGCGGGAACGCGCTGGAGGAGTCGGCGAATCGGCGTGCGCGGCGTGAGCTGACGGCGCTGGTGGAGCGGGCGCCGCGGTCGGCGCTCGTTCGGCGCGGCGATGAGCTCGTGGAGCTGCCTGTGGATGCGGTCGCCGCCGACGATGTCGTGCTCGTGCGCGCGGGCGAGGTGGTGCCGGTAGACGGAATGGTCGAGAGCGACGAGGCGATCGTCGACGAATCGGCGCTGACCGGCGAGCCGCTTCCGATCACGGTTCATCGGGGCGGCAACGTCCGTAGCGGCACTGCGGCTGCAGGTGCGGCTTTCGAGCTGCGCGCGCTTCGACCTGCGGCTGAGAGCGCCTACTCGGCACTGGTGCGGCTGGTTGAGCGGGCCGGGCAGGAGCGGGCGCCGTTCGTACGGATCGCCGATCGCTATGCGCTCTTCTTCCTTCCGGCGACAATGCTGGTCGCCGCGATCGCTTGGGCGGTCTCCGGGGACGCGGTGCGGGCGCTCTCTGTATTCGTTGTCGCGACGCCTTGCCCGTTGATCCTCGCGGCGCCGATCGCGCTGATGTCCGGTCTGTCGCGGGCAGCCCGCGCAGGCGTTGTCGTCAAGGGTGCAGGGACGATCGAGCAGCTCGGCGAGGCGCGCTCGGTGTTGTTCGACAAGACGGGCACGGTCACGCTGGGCCATCCCGAGTTCGATCGCATCGTCTCCACGAACGGATTGCCGAGCAGCGAGACGCTTCGGTTGGCGGCCTCGCTCGATCAACTCTCGTCGCACCCGCTCGCGAAGGCGCTCGTCGCAGGCGCCGAGGAGCAGAACCTCACGCTGATGATTCCCGAAAAGACTCAGGAGGCATTCGGTCGCGGCGTCAGCGGCACCGTCGACGGACACTCGGTGCTAGTAGGAAGCGCAGGCTGGCTACGCGAGCACCAGATCGAGCCGACCCTCCCCGAAGGACTTGACGGCGGCGACGCGAAAGTGCTCGTCGGCGTGGACGGGACATTCGCCGGCGTCGTCCTGATCGGTGACCGGCTGCGCGCCGACTCGATTGAGCTCGTCCCTCGACTGCGGGAGGTGGGCGTGCTCCACGTCGCGCTCGTCACCGGCGACAAACGGGCCGTCGCCGACCGTGTGGGCCAGACACTCGGCGTCGACCGCGTCTACGCCGAACAGACACCCGAAGACAAGCTCGACGTTGTGCGCGCCCTGCGCGAGCGCAGCGACCTACGCGGCGTCGTCATGGTCGGTGACGGCATCAACGACGCGCCGGCGCTCGCGCTCGCCGACGTCGGGATCGCTATGGGTACGGCGGGGGCGACCGTCTCGTCCGAGACCGCCGACGCGGTCATCCTGGTCGACCGCGTCGACCGCGTCGCCGACGCCATCCGGATCGGCCGTCGCTCGCTGCATATCGCAAAGCAAAGTGTCATCGCCGGGATCGGCATCTCGCTGGTCGCGATGGGTTTCGCCGCCGCCGGCTACCTGCCACCCGTCAGCGGCGCGCTACTCCAAGAAGTGATCGACGTCGGCGTCATCCTGAACGCCCTGCGCGCCCTCCACGACTAGGGAGCGTGTCTCACGCGAAAGGAGCAACTCATGCAATGCCCGGTGGATGGCAGCGCACTGGCAATGGCAAGACGGCAAGGTCTCGAGATCGACTACTGTCCGGCCTGCCGCGGTATCTGGCTCGACCGAGGCGAGCTGGACAAGATCATCGAACGAAACGAGCGAGCCGTCGCCGGCCGCGGCGAGAAGAAGCGCGGTGACCTCAGCGACTTCTTCGACTTCGGATCTCTGGCGCGACTTGGACGTCCGCCGAGCTGATCGCGCCTCACCCGCTGCGGGATGGCTGACGAGTCTCAGGTTTGGGAGCCTGAGCGCTAGATCCGTGGCAGCCCCGATGACGTCGCTGGGTCCGTTGCGAGAATCCTGGACGGAGGATCGGTATGCGTGTGAAGGCGCTTCTTCTGCTTCTTGTTTGCGCTCTGGCGGCGCTTCCGGCGGTCGCGTCGTCGAGTCGCGCGACTCGCGTCGGTGTCTACTTCGTGCGCGGAGAACGCGTTCAACCGGTTGGGCGCACCGTGCCCGGGCCGAGCGTCGCACGCGGTGCGTTGCTGGCGCTTCTGCGCGGCCCGAGCGCCCCAGAACGGCGACAGGGCTACGGCACGATGATCCCGGCAGGGGTCACGGTACGGGGTGTCTCGATCGTGGGCGGGGTTGCGAGGGTCGATCTGTCACGCCGGTTCGAGTCCGGCGGCGGAAGCCTCTCGATGCTCTTGCGCGTCGCGCAGGTGGTGCACACGATGACCCAGTTCCCGAACGTGCAGCGGGTCCAGTTCCGACTCGACGGTAACCCGGTCGAGGCAATTGGCGGCGAAGGGATCGTCGTCGCTCCGACGGTAGGACGAAGCGACTTCGAAGCCCAGGCGCCACCGATCCTCCTCGAGCGCCCGCTTCCCGGCGACGCGATCCGCGGCACGGTCTACGTCCGCGGCACCGCCAACGTCTTCGAGGCGCGACTCTTCGTGGATGTCGTCTCGCGGAGCGGCCGTCTGCTCGCACACCGTGCGCTACTTGCGAGCGCCGGGAGCGGCGTCCGCGGCAGGTTCGAGACAGTTATCCCCCTCGTTGCACCGCCAAGGGTGGCGACTGTCATCGCCTACGCGCGCTCGGCGAAGAACGGAGCGCGCATCGACGTCGTGCGGGTTCCCATCACTGTCGCTCCCAGGTGAGAGAGGCGGGCAAGCTCCAAGGCTCGCGCGTTCCTGCCGCTGATTCGGACCCGACACTGGCAACCCAGTCGGTCAGACTGCTGGTCGTGCGCACGAGTGGTGAATTGTCGCCGCGCTTCTCTGTCGGCGCAGTCGCACGTCAGCCGAGATCGGTGTGCTCGGGCTCGCTCTCTCGTCCCTGTTCGCAGGCGTCCCCGTTCTCGGCCATCTCTACTTCAGGCCACGAAGCCGCCCTGCCGGCGCGATGACCGATGCGCATTTCAGCGACGAGCTCGAGCTCTGGCTCGACGGCGACCAGCTCACACTCGGGTCAATGAGCGAGGTGTTCGCAGAGAAGAGCTTCGCCGTCATGATCGTGTTGTTGATGGCTGTTCCCGCCCTGCCGCTTCCCACCGGGGGCGTCACACACGCGTTCGAGGCGATTGCCGTCGTGCTCGCCGCGGAGATGGTGCTCGGACGTCGAACGATCTGGCTCCCTGCCAGCTGGGCGCGCCGCGAGCTCGGCGCGACGACCACGACGAAAGCAATCCCGTTCATCGTCCGCCGGGTACGGTGGATCGAGAGATTCTCGCGGCCACGTGGGGCCTGGCTATTCAAGCAGCGTTGGATGGATCGGCTTCTCGGTCTGCTCCTGATGGCGTTCGCGATCGCGGCCGCCTTCGCGCCGCCCTTCTCGGGGCTCGACACGTTGCCCGCTCTCGGCGCCGTCGGAGTAGCGCTCGCGATCATCCTCGAAGACGCAGTTGTCCTCTTGATAGCCACCGTCCTCGGGACCGGAGGCGTCGTCCTCATGATCACGATCGGCGCGGCGCTCGTTCACTTTGTTCACCACCTCATCTAACCCGCCGGAAGGGTCGTGCGGCGCTCAGGCGAGGCAGCGGCATCGTCCTTCGGAACGTGGCGAAGTCAGGTAGGTAATCACTCCGATGACCTGAGCGCCGGGCCGCGGTAGAACGGTCAGGTCAAGTGAAGGAGCGATAGGTGTTCCTTGCGGTCTTCTAGTCATCGGGTCTGCTTCCCGGAGGCGGGGTTGTAGTCGCGGACCTTCACTGAGTTCGCTGCCCGCCAGACGCCGTTGCGTTCGGAGTGCCGCAGCTGGGCGGAGTCGCCTAATTGCGG
Source organism: uncultured Thermoleophilia bacterium (assembly GCA_963821575.1). Taxonomy (GTDB): domain Bacteria; phylum Actinomycetota; class Thermoleophilia; order Gaiellales; family Gaiellaceae; genus PALSA-600. The sequence goes on along the minus strand of CAWGEJ010000004.1, from coordinate 104,255 downwards.
AGTTGTTTGGGCGTAACGTATTCGGTGAGGTGGGCGTCGCCCTCGTGGAGCTTCGCCCAGCTGGTTGTTGGGAGTGCGATTGTCGCGAGCGCGACGGTCGGGAACTTCAACTCGACCAGTGTTCGATTCGTTCCGGGTGCGGTGAGAGCGATTGCGAGCTCCTGGAGACCGGGGTTGTGTCCGATCAGCATCACGGATGTGACGTTTTGGGCAACGTTGCGGAGACGGTCGAGCAGGATCTGGACAGATGCGCCGTAGAGCTCCCCTTCGAGTCGTACGTCGGGCGAGTTCAGCGCAGCGAGAAGGAGCCGAAGAGTCTCCTGCGTTCGCTCGGCAGTTGAGCAAAGGACGAGGGCGGGCTCGATGCGGCCTCGCCGGAGGTGTGCAGCGAGCCGACGGGCATCTCGTCGGCCTCGGCGATTGAGCGGCCGGCGCTCGTCCGGCAGGCTGCGATCGGCCCAGTCGGATTGTGCGTGTCGCAAGGTGCTACGTGCGGCCGCTGCTGGTGTGACCCCCGGGTGACCTTCAGGCGATATGTGTCGCCAGCGCTTGCTAACAGGGTGCTGCGCAAGCCCGCGTCATAACGGGGCTGGTGCCAATCAATGGGCGGTGACGGGATCGAACCGCCGACCTCCTGGGTGTAAACCAGGCGCTCTCCCAGCTGAGCTAACCGCCCCTGCAGGATCGAACACGGCCCAGTATCGCGAAGCGGGCCGGCGGGCGGCGGGCACCGATAGGAGGTCGGAGCGCCGCCGCGCGCGGGGAGAGAGTTCGCTGCGGCGACGCCCCGACCACTACCGGCGCGTTTCCTCTTCTTCGCACACTTCGATTCCGAATTCGGGAAAAAGTTGGTTGTTCTAGGGCGGGTCGCGGCGGGCTCTCCGGACACGCCCGCTTTGGCAGAAGACGCCGTGAGTGGCGCCGCGCCCGCCCTAGAGCCGGCGCGCGATCACGGGGCCGCCCGGCGGTGACGGCTCCGCGTCGCGCACGTTGGGCAGTAGAACCCGAGCTCGGGAGGAGCCTGCCCACGCGGGTCATCGACCCGGTAGGCGAGCCAGCCCCGCCAGTCGAGCCCGCTCGAGCCGCCGCACTCCACACAGATGACCGCGTCAGCGAGCCGGCTGGCCGTGTCGGTGTCTCTGGGGTCCTCCCCGATCATCTCCACAGCGTGTGCGGACTTGCACGATCCGGCACTGGCCTTTCGGACGGATCGGCCCCGCAGTTGGTCGTGGTGCGGACGGGGACGCTGTAGGTCCGTCGCGCTAGGCACTGGCCGCCGCGAAGGTGCGGCAGAACGTCGCGCGAACGGAAGATGAGAGCCCCGCGCGGACGGGGCTCTCATCGTGTTCTAACCGAGGTAGACGAGCTTCGCGTTGACCGCGCAAAACGCCATGACGTAGAAGCTCTGCTGCGTCGTGGCGCCGTTTCGCATCAGCACATACCACGCCGAGCGGCCGTCTGCCATCCCCGTCGGGTAGGACGCCGTCGCGCTCATCGGCGCCGTGACGTCCCCGGCGATGTATCCGCCGCCGACGGCGATTGTCCCCTTTGGGCAGATCGCGTTCCCGAACGTATAGCCGCCGGCCGGGGCGATCCTTTCACCCGAGTAGGCGGTCGCGTAGGTGGCGACCGTGCCCGTCGTGCCTGGGTCACCCTTCGGGCCCGTGTCACCCTTCGGGCCGACCTGGCCCCAGGTGATCTCCGTCTCCATGCGCGTGCAGTGGTTCATCGCCCGCGCCGAGTCAAGAGACGGGTCGATCAGCCTGATCGTGCCGACGCCGTTCAGCATGCACGCGTGGTACAGGCTGCCATTGCTGTCCGGAATGGCCGCGTAGGCGACCGCGGCGATCCCGAACAGCGCGGCGCCGACCAGAGCCAAGAGCAGGCCGTGCCGTCGCCGGAGGCGCTTGCTACCCATCATCGTTCCACCCCCTTGCTCGTGAGGAGGAGCCGCACGACGCACACGCAAAGGTGCGCGGGCGGCCCCGCGAGACCCTTCCGACCCTCCTCCTGCAGGCATGCGTTGCCATCGGTAGATGCCCTCGTCCGTGGTGCCTCGGGTTGCTGATGGTGCAAACCCCACCGGCCGGGGAGAGGGGTTCGCGCGCACGCCGCCTGGCACCCGCCGAACACCCTGCAACTATTGACGGAGAGAACGTGACGGTCTGTAACAGGACGCGCTGTGGGTGAGTGTCTGTTCTGTGCTGCCGACGGGCGCTGGGCGGCGCTGAACAGGCGCGACCAGCTCGCCGTGATCAACGCCGGCCGGCCGGCCTGGAGCGGGCATGGGATTCCGCATTGCCGAACCTGTCACGAGTGGAACCACTTCGCGTGCGACCTGTGCGGCGCCTGCCTGGAGCCGGTCAGGTCGGCGATTCCGGGCAGGGAGTCGCGGGGGCGGGACGGGCTGACGCGGAGCGACCGCCGCTTCTGCTCGAGCCGCTGCCGGCAGGCGGCGTACCGTGCGCGAAGGCGATCCGCTAACACCTCCGCAAATCCCGCATATGCGGACTCGAACCGCCGACCCTCCACGTCGAGCCGGGCTAGTGCTTCTAGCGCATGCACACCGCGAGCATCAAGCCACGCCTGTCGTAGGTTGTCGCCTTCGTGACGATCCCGGACGTAGCTGCAACACAGGCGATCGTTTTCCCAGTCTTGAACCCTTCGGTGTCGTGGAAGATCGATGTTGGGATCCAAACCGATCGTAGAGTGGGAGCCCGACGTGTTCAATCGCTGACGATGAGGCGAGTGTTGCCTCGGCAGGCGATTTCCCGAGGTACCACCGGGGTACGCACCGCAGAGCATTCAGGGCACACCTGGCACCGATGAACCGCTCAACCATGCGGAACCCGCTCAGGCACAAGTGTCCTAATACCCCCAGCGGGATTCGAACCCGCGCTACCGGCGTGAAAGGCCGGCGTCCTAGGCCACTAGACGATGGGGGCGTCGAGAGGAGGGTACCGTCGCCGCCGGTACCGTTCTCGCGTGGCTGACATCCGCACTGCGCAACCGAACGACCTCGACGGCATCTACGACCTGCTGTCCGCACGCAGCCGCGCCGCGTTCGGCATCTCCGAGATCCTGCGCGAGCACGTCGAGCACGCGCTGAGCCTTGCGGACGGCACCGACCGTTGGGTGGCACTCGACGGGCGGGATGTCGTCGGCTATGCAGCGCTCGACAGCTCCCAGGAGCTCGTTCACGCCGCAGCCGATCCGACCGTCGGCGATGCGATTCTCGCTCGCGCCGAGACGCGGGCACGCGAACGAGGCTTCGGACGAATCGTGGTGACGGCGGTCCAGGACGACCTGCCGCTCTCCTCGCTCCTGACCCGGCACGGGTTCGTGCACGACCGCGACACGCTGCGCATGTGGCGGAGACTCGACGACGACCTGCCGGAGCCGGGCTGGCCGGCCGAGGTCACCGTGCGCTCGTACGCGGATGCGGACGGCGAACGCGTCCACGCGCTGCTCGACGCCTGCTACGTGGGCTGGGACGCGACCTACGTCGCGGTGCCGCACTCGGAGTGGGTCGCGTTCATGACGAAGCACGACGAATTCGACCCCGCGTTGTGGTTTCTCGTCGAACGCGACGGCGACCTGGTCGCCTGCGCCCTGCACTGGAAGGAGCAGCGGCGCAGCGGCTGGGTGAAGGACATCGTCGTCGCCGAGAGCGAGCGCGGCCGCGGGATCGGCAAGGGGCTGCTTCAGCACGGGCTGCGCGCCTACGCGGCGCGCGGGGCAGAGCGCGTCGGGCTGAAGGTCGACTCGAGCAACCCGACCGGCGCGCTGGAGCTCTATGCGCGGACCGGATTCGTCACCGATCGCCGCTACGGCATCTGGACATACGCGCTGTGACCACGGGGTCGCCCACCGTCTCGCTCCTGCGCTGGCTGCGCCAGCAGCTCCGCGAGCCTGCACCGCAGCGGGAGCGGCTCGAGGCGGCGATCGCGAACGATGATCCCGCCGAGGCGCGGCGAATCATCGACCGGATGTCGTTCAACGATGCGCAGCGGCACCACGTTGCGCAGCTACTCGATCAGTGGGAGCAGGACGCAGCCGGCTAACCACCACACGTTCTCGTCGTCGGTGCATGTAGGGGTGAAGCTTCTCGCAGTCATCATCGGCCTGACAGCCGCGCTCGCCGTTGTCGGCGCGGCGCCGGCCACAACACCGGTTCCCGCGCAGGCGGGCGCGCTGAAAGCAATCCGCCTCGCGCTCGCGGCGGGCCGGATCGACGGCGCCACCGCCAATGCCGGCCGTACGGAGATCGCTCGAGCAGCGCACCTCGTTCGCACGCTGCCCAGCGGACGGCGCGAGCACGTCGACGTCGCGCTCGGCGAGCTGGCGGCATTCACGGGCCGCCTGACCGAGCCGCGCGCGCTCGCCCTGATCGGCCAGCTCCAGGTGAACGACGACTACTTCGCGAAGCACTACGCACCTGCGCCGAAGACCGACGTCACGGATGCGGACGGCGTCGTGTACCGCTACTTCCCCGGCCGCTGTCTCGAGTTCCATCCGCTCGCCGAGTTCGGCGCGCTGAACGCGCGGGTCGCCGCCAACGACGTGACAGGTGCACAGCGCCTCGCCGACGCGCTGATCGCGCGCGGCGTCTACCAGCCGGGTGGCGGGATCGGCTGGGAATACCTGTTCGACTACTCCGGCGGCCGCGCGCCGTGGCTCTCGGGCATGGCGCAGGCGGTGGCGGCGCAGGCCTTCGCGCGCACCGCCGCGCTCGTGCCGGACGAGGAGACGACACTGATGCGTGAGGCACGCGCCGCGTACCGGGTGATTCCCGGCCGGCTCCTGACGAGCGTCGCCGCCGGTCCCTGGATTCGCCTCTACTCGTTCCAGTCGCTGCGCGTGCTCAATGCGCAGCTCCAGGCCGTGCTGTCGCTGCAGTCGTACGCGACCGCCGCGGAGGATCCCGACGCGGCGGCACTCGCCGCCCGAATGCAGCGCGCGGCCGCAGCGACGCTGCCGAGCTTCGACACTGGCTACTGGACCTACTACTCGCTACCGCACGAGCCGTCGCCGCTCGACTACCAGCAGTACGTCGTGCAGCTGCTGAAACGGCTTGCGCCGGCCGATCCCCGGTTTGCCGACGCCGCAACGAGGATCGGATCGTACGAGCACCAGCCGCCCGCGTTCCGGATCGCGAACGCATCGCTCGGCGCCCTGCGCTTCTGGCTCTCCAAGCCTGCGACGGTCCAGGTGAACACGGCCGCCGGCCCGACCAAACGGCTGGCGCTCGGCGACGGCTGGCACACGCTGGCGTGGCCGGAGCCCAAGCGCCCTGGTCTCTATCCCGTCCATGTGACGGCGGTCGACTGGGCGTCGAACCGAGCCTCGTTCAATGCGCTCCCGATCGTGCGCGCAACCTCCGCCGGGACTGCGACCGCCGGACGCCGGACGGCCGCGTCCAGCAAGGCGGCCGCAACGGCCTTCGCGGTCGGAGCGGCGCTCGACGACCCGTCTCAGGGCGCGACGCTGCTGAAGCTCGGCCTGCGCCTTGCCCGAATCGGCGTAACGTGGCCGAGCGGCGCGACCGCCCCCGATCCGAGCGTCGGCGCAGCGCTGCAGCGCCTCCCGGCCGGTCTCGGGACCGTGCTCGAGCTGACCGCGTCACCACTCCCGGTCGACGACCCCGGGCGCACCGCGCTCGCCCAGTACGCAACGGCGCTCGCCCAGCAGACGCCCGGCCTGCAGGCGCTTGTCCTCGCGCCGGCGCCGACCGCGGCGACGGCGACCAGCTATGCGCTGGCGTTCGACCAGATCCGCGCCGCGATCCAGGCTGTGCCGCCCACCGTCGAAGTCGGGATCCGCCTCGACGGCGCGCTGACGCCCAAGGCGACGCTGACCGCGCTCGGCGCGATCACACCGGACGTCGTCGCGTTCCACCCCGCGCCCGCGGCCGGCAAGGGGCTGTGGACGACAGCGGAGCTTCCGCAACTACAGGCCGCGCTCGCAACCATGAGCGCCACGCCGCCGCCGGTCGTGCTCGACGGGCCGCCCGCACCGAGCGCCGCGCTGATCTCGTCGCTCGCGTGCGGCGCTCAGGTCGCCGGAGTCCTGCTCGACCAGCTGAGCCAGGCGACGCCGGCGGTCGCGGCCGCGGCGACCGCCGCCCAGCGAGGCGCGCTCGTCTGCCCGGGCGCTGCGACAGAAGTGCAGCCGACCGGGCTTGCGTATCCGACGGTCGCCGCTGCACCCATGGCGGTGCAGTTCGGCTGCACCGCGGACTGCCTCTACCTCGTGACACTCGACGCGCCGGACGGGCGCCCGGTCGTCGCCCGCAGAGGCGCACTGCGCGGCGGCGCCGCGCCGGCGACGATCACGCTGCCCACGGCGAAGCTCGGAGCCGGGCCCTACCGCGTCAGCGTGCGCCTCGTCGCCTCGGTCAACCCAGGCCCGATGACCACGCTCGAGAGCCCGACGCTGGGTTAGGCCGGCGACTTCGGCTTCGGTGCGCGCCGGACGGTCTGGAGGCCCCAGGCCGCGCCGGAGGCGAACAATTCGTCGGGGTCGACGTCACCGAGCCAGCCGAGGAAATGCGTCTCGGGCTCGTCGTCGGTGGATCCGTATACCGCCGTCCGCCCTTCATCGAACCGAAGCTGCAAGTCGTCGCCACGCTCGAGCGCGGCGAGACGCTCCTCGACCGCGCTCCCTTCCGCGTACCCTTTGCCCATCCGAAAAGCGTACTGCACGCTCTTCGGGCGGTTCAGGGCCGGTAGCTCAGTTGGTAGAGCAGGGGACTTTTAATCCCAAGGTCGCAGGTTCGATCCCTGCCCGGCCCATTCGACCCTCGCCTACTTGATCTCCAGTGGAGGGCGGACGACCAGGTAGGTCAGGCAGCCGAAGAACGGGAGGATGAGGAACACGATCGTCCACCCCGCCTTGCCCCAGCCCGAGACGTCGTGGCGAGTGAACAGGTCCGCGAAACAGGTGATGAACATCCAGATGAAGAGGACGAGGCCGGTGAGGATGAGCATCGACCAGACGACGTCCCAGAACGTGAACGTTGCGAGCATCGCAACTCCTTCCGATCGTCATGTGTGAGTGATGCCGCGATTCTCTCGCGTTCAGCGCGGCTGGGCCACGAGAGCCGAAACTTCAAGAACTGAAGTGACGCCGGTAGGGTTCCGCTTAGGATGAGGTACCGGCGCATCGATGCCCTGCCGCCGTATGTCTTCGCGACGGTCGACCAGCTGAAGCGGGAGCTTCGCAGCGAGGGCCGGGACGTGATCGACCTCGGCTTCGGGAACCCCGACATCCCTTCGCCGGACGTGGCCGTCGCGAAGCTGCAGGAGGCCGCGGCGAAGCCCGCCAACCACCGCTACTCCGCGAGCCGCGGCATCACCCAGCTGCGGGCCGCGGTCGCCGAGCACTATCAGCGGAGCTTCGGGGTCGTGCTCGATCCCGAGACGCAGATCTCCTCGACGATCGGCGCGAAGGAAGGGCTCGCGCACCTGATGTGGGTGCTCGTCGAGGCGGGCGACACGGTCGTGGTGCCGACTCCGACCTATCCGATCCACCGCGTCGCGCCCGGGCTCGCCGGCGCTCGCGTCGCGACCCCGTTGGCAACTGGGGGGATCGACGCGATCGCCGAAGCCGTTCGGACCGAGCATCCCCGGGTCGTCCTCGTGTCGTTCCCCCACAACCCGACCACGGCCGTCGCCACCGCGGAGGAGATGCAGCGGCTCGTCGATCTCGCGCGCGAGCACGAGTTCCTGCTCGTCCACGACTTCGCCTACGCCGACATCGCGTTCGATGGCCACCGCCCGCCGTCAGTGCTCGCGGCGGACGGCGCACACGAATGCGCCGTGGAGCTCTACAGCTTGACGAAGTCGTTCTCGATGGCGGGCTGGCGAGTCGGTTTCGTCGCCGGCAGGCCCGACACGGTCGCGGCGCTGAGCAAGCTGAAGTCCTACCTCGACTACGGCACCTTCCAGCCGATCCAGATCGCAGCCACGGTCACGCTGCGCGAGGCGACGACGTACCCGGCCGAAGTGTGCGAGATCTACCGCAGCCGCCGCAACGCGCTCTGCGACGGCCTCGCTCGGGCCGACTGGCACGTCGACCGGCCGCTCGGGACGATGTTCGTCTGGGCGCCGATCCCCGACCGGTTCCGGGCGCAGGGCTCGCTGGAGTTCGCCCTGCTCCTGGCGCGCGAGGCGAACGTGGCCGTCAGCCCGGGGATCGGCTTCGGCGAAGGCGGCGACGGCCACGTCCGTTTCGCGCTCGTCGAGAACGAGCAGCGCATCGGGCAGGCGACGCGCTCGATCAGAAGGCTGCTGGCGACCCGCTAAGCGGCGCGGTCGGTGACGACGACCGTGCCGGCCATGAAGTCCTGCAACGCACGACGCCGGCCGTCGAAGAGGGCCGGGACGAAGCCCAGGAAGAGGAGCGCGATCGCGAGGAAGAGCCCGAGCAGCCGCAGCAGCGCCCGCGGCAGCGAGATCGGGCCGCCGTCCATCCCGGCAACGCGCAGCCCCAGGAGCCGCATGCCGGGAGTCTGGCCGGCGCTGCTCCAGAACCCCGCGAAGTAGCAGGCAGCAACGACGAGCCAGCCGACGAAGCTCGCGACGCCGGCTTCCCAGCCGGGGTGCCCGACACCGGTCAGCGAAGCGACGAGCGCGATCGACGCGAGACCGACCAGGAAGCCGAGCTGCGCGAGGGCCGCATCGACGACGAGCGCGACGCCGCGAGAGGCGAAGCCGCCGAATGCCCGAGTCGGAGCCTCCACCGGTCGACGGCCGAACAGATTGTGAGCCGTTGCCTCGAGCTTGTCGTCCAGCTCGAACCCACGGCGGCGCAGGCCTCCGGCGACCTCGGCCCCGAAACCGGCCGACTGCTGGTACAGCGCCGCCCGGATCTCGGGGCTCGCGAGCACGTCCTTCAGGGCCTGGTGGAAGGCGGGGCTCTGCGTGACCTTCTCCGCGAGCGTCGCCGCCACCCGGTCGACATCCTCGCTGGCGAGCAGACGCTCGGTGAGCTGCTGGATCCGGTCGGCGCCGTCCTCGTCGGCTCCCGCCGTGGCGAGGTACTCGGAGGCGACTCGCTCGAGCACGTGGTGGTCGGCCAGCGCACGCCCGACCGCCTCGGGCAGGGAGCCTGCGAACGCCGAGTCGATCGCGCGCTCCAGCTCGTTCTCGAGCAGGCTGCGGCTCGAGCGGGCGGCGGCTCTGACAGGGCGCTGGGCTAGGCGATCGAGTCTCAAGGAAGCCACCAAGGGTAGAGGACTGGCCCGCCCGAGACTCACCCGGCGGCCGAAGCCGCACGGGTGAGCCGTCCGGCGATGGTGCTCCTCGCTACTCCAGCTCCGGCGCCGGGCGGGCGATCAGGTAGATCAGACAGCCGAAGAACGGAAAGATGATGAAGAAGACCGTCCATCCGGCCTTGCCCCAGCCTGAGACGTCGCGCCGCGAGAACACGTCGGCGAAGCAGGCGATGAACATCCAGATAAACAGGACGAGGGCCGTGAAGACGAACATCGACCAGATGACGTCCCAGAACGTGAACGTTGCGAGCATCGCAACTCCTCCAGTTGTTTGTCGGGGGGCGCCCCTGGCCTATGGCGCAGTGGCACCTACACGGCCATTCTCTCCTGCCGCGCCGGATCGTGTCTCCCCTGGCTTCCGCTTCACCCGGGTGAATCCTCCGCTTCCCCGCCGCGGGGGAGTTCGGCCGGTTCCGGCCGGCGCTCAGCGCGTAACGGTGAGCGTGCGGCTGACGCTGCCGAGGAAGCCTGCCCCGGCCTGGTTGACGCTCAGCGCGACCCGCACCGTCGAGCGCCCCTTCGGCAGGGAGACACGGAACTCGGCGCGTGAGCGGCCGCCGAGCCGCACCCGCTTGATCGTCGACCAGCCCCCGAAGGAATGGCGCTGCAGCTGGATGAGACGGCCGGCGAACGATCGGGCGCCGATCACGCGGACGACGAACCTGCCCGTCGCGGTCCGGCGCACGCTGATCGCCGGATGCACGCCGATCGAGACGGGGGCGCTCATCCCGCCGTGCCAGCCCGCCTCGTAGGCGGTGGTGATCCCCGGCTTCGCGACGAACGCCCAGACGCCGTTCGGGCCCGTGAGCACCGTGGCGCGCAACTGGAACGAGCCGCCGCCGTACGGCTGGGCGAAGATGACCACTTGCTCGCCCGAACGGCGCGTCGGGACGATTCCCGACAAGGTGATGCGCCCACCGAAGACGACCTGGTGCGTCAACGCGGTCAGCGTGACTCCTGTGGTCGTGAAAGTCGTGTCCACTCCGTAGGTCGCGCCCGCATCGCTCTTCGCAACGAGCCGGTAGTGGTAAGTCGTCGCCGGCGTCAGCCCGCTCAGCGCCGAACTGACCGATTGCACGCCCGATTTCGAGCCTGCGCTCTTCGACGACGTCGACTTGCCGTACCTGGTCGACGTGCCGAAGTCGAACCACCAGCTCGTCGATCTGCCTCTCGTGTCGAGCGAGCCCGTCGCGACTCCTGCGTCGGAGCCGACGCCTTGCGCACCACCGGTCTGCGACCCACGGCGCACCGACGGTGGAGAACGTCCGGTCTGCGCCGGCCGTCTTGCCGCTCGAGTTCTGCGCGACGAGACGGTAGTGGTAGATCGTGCCGGCCTTGAGGCTCTTCACCCCTGCCGAGACCGCCGTCGCGCTCGAGCCCGAGCCCGCGCTGCTCGACGAGGTCTTCGAGCCGTAGTTGGTCGACGTGCCGTACTCGAACCAGCGCGTCGTGGAGAGGCCGTTCGGCGTCACCGTTCCTCGCAGCGTGGCGGAGGTCGGCGCCACCGAGGACACGTCACCGGTGACCACCGTCGGCGCGGCGCTCGTCGTGAAGGAGGAGTCCTTGCCGGTGCTCGTACCGGCGTCGCTCGAGGCGACGATGCGGAAGTGGTAGGTGTGGCCGGTGGCCAGGCCGGAGATGCCGGTCGACTCCGGCTCCGCGGAGGTCCCCGAGCCGGCGCTCTTCGGCGTGGTCTTCGATCCATAGCTCGTGGACGTGCCGTACTCGAAGTAGAAGGTCGTGTCGCGGCCGTTCGCATCGACCGTCCCGTTCAGCGTGGCCGCAGACGCGCTGATGCTCGAAGCGGAGCCGGTGGTGACGACGGGCGGCACCGTCGTCGTGAACACTGCATCGGTTCCGTGGCTCGTGCCTGCGCCGTTCGTCGCGACGACGCGATAGTGGTAGGTCGTGCCGGACCGCAGCCCCGTCAGGTCGGCGGAGACGCCGACCGCGCTCGAGCCGGATCCCGCGCTCTTCGCAGTCGTCTTCGAACCGTACGACGTGGAGGTCCCGTACTCGACGTACCACGTCGTCGACTGGCCGCCCGGGCCGACCGTGCCCGTGACGGTCACCGTCGTCGGGCCGACGACTGTCGTGGGCCCGGTCGCCGCGGTCGGCGATGACGCAGATGCGGCCGCGGCGAGCACGCCGAAGACGAACGCGCACGCGACCACACCTGCAGCGAACCTTCGGATGTTTCCCTCGCCGGTCATCGCTCCCCCCTCACCCCGAGCATCCACCGCCGTCGTACGCGTTGTGCGAGATCCGTGTAAGGCGAGGGTAAATCGCCGGGCCGGCCGGTCAGCGGACGACGAACGTGCTGCCGCCGAGCAGCCGCCCGTAGTGGGCGGCCTTCAACGGGCCTCGCCCGGGCCAGACGAACCAGCGGTAGCGTCCCGGAGCGAGCCGGTCCTGCTTGCCGTTGAAGCTCCAGTTGCGCGGGAGGCGCAGGCGTGCGTCCCTCGGCCAGACGCTCAGCACCTTGAGCGAGCCCCGGTACAGCTGCACGTTGTAGTACGAGGCGCCTTTCACGGGCGCCCACGCGAGGGTGTCGCCGGCCTTGACCCGCGCCCCGGCCGCGGGCAGGTAGAGCGTCGGCACGAGGGCTGCGACTGCGACGTCGTTGGTGTTCCCGGCAGCGTCGCTCGCGGCGATCGTGTACCGGTAGGTGACGCCGGGCTGAAGCCGCGTGTCGCGGAAGCGTGAGGCACGGCCGCGATACACGACCTGAGCGTGAGCCGTGCTGCGGCCCGGCGTGCGCGTGATCGACACGTTCGCGGTGCCGGCGGGCGCGCGCCAGGTCAGCGTCGCGCTGCGGGAGACGACGGAGACGGCGACATTCGCCAGCTTCGGAGCGGTCGAGTCGTACTGGAGGCTCACCGCCGCCGTCGCACGGTTGCCCGCCGCGTCGACGCAGCTGCCCGAGACGGTCGCCTTCTCGGTGTCCGGGCCGGCGTACGAGACGGGCGCGCTGCACGAGCTGACGCCCGAGCCGGCGTCGGCGCCGCTGAACGAGACGGTGACCGGGTGGGAGTACCAGCCGTTTCCGTCCGGCTGACGCGAGAGCTTCGCCGTCACCGTCGGCGCCGTCGTGTCGTAGCGGATGCCGAACGACGCCGTGGAGCTGACGTTGCCGGCGTTGTCGCGGCACGTTCCGGCGACCGACGCCGAGCCGGAGTCCGGGCCGGAGTACGTGACGCTCGAGCAGCTCGCGATCCCGGAGGTCGTGTCGTTGCCGCTGAACGTGACGGCGACCGGGTGGCTGTACCACCCTCCCGCGTCGGGCGCGCGGTCCGGCGTCGCCGTCGTGACGACCGGCGCGTCCGTGTCGATCTTGAACTGCAGGTGGAACTGCACCGTCGACGTGCCGTCGGTCGCCGTGCAGTCGACTGCATCGGAGCTCGTGTGGAACGTCTTGACGATCGGGCACGTCGTGTCGGTCGCGCCCTGCACCGAGAGCTGCGCCGTCACGGCACTGCGATACCACCCGTTGTCGCCCGTCGTCCCGGCGGTGACGGTATACGACACGACCGGCCCGGCTGCGCCCGCGGCACTCGCAATCGCGAGCGCGAGCCCGAGTGCGAGCAGGGCCGCGGCGCTCCGCATCAGCGCCGGCTCCACGAGCGGATGAGGCCGGCGCCCGAGGCAGCCGTCAGCGCGGCGAGCGCGAGTGCGAGCGCGGCCAGCTCGACCTGAGGGCGGTGCCGGAGCGGCGCGGTGATGAACGCCGGCACGACGACCGGCGGCAGCTCGAACCTGGGAGTCACGACCGCCCGGTGCGCGTGGGGCCGGGTCGGCCTGGGCCTGGCCGGCGTTCTCGAGGACCGGTGCTGCGTCGGAGTCACGGTGCGCACCGGATTCGGGACCTGGACGGTCCGGACGGGAACCGGCGCCGAAAGTGCGCGGCCGGCCGGTGCGTGGACTGCCGTGGGAGCCGGGTCGGGCCGGAGCCCGTTCGAGCCGGGAGGCGGGTCGGGGGAGAAGGTCGCTGCGCGACCGGCCGCAGGCGCAAGGAGGACCAGCACCGCCGCGAACGGTGTGGTGCGCCGCAGGAGCGAGCCACGCTCCCTCTCCATTCGACCCCCCGGTCGATGCACCCTGGTCCCTGCGCGCGCAGATTACACCTCTTTCGAAATCGGTCAAGTGCAGGAAAAAGATCCCGGGAGGGCTGCTGCGGCTTCGCCCTCCCGGGAGCCGTTGGGTCAGCTCAGTTGCGTCGCCTCCCCATCTGTGGTCGCGCGGTTACCTGAGGTTCCGAGCGACGATCCGGTGTTGCCCTGCGTCGTCCGGCCGCCGTCTCCCCGGCTCCACACCCGGACGGGCGAGGAGTCGTTCGACAGAGCGTGCTGGAACGCGGCAGACAGGGCCTTCGCGAGCTGGCTGGTGTCGGCGCGCTGGCCGAGCACCTGGATCGGCGTCGAGGAGCAACCGCACCTCGAGCTGCCCGCATCCTGGCTTCCCTGCTGTCTCGTGTCCGAGGCGTTGCCCGACGCGGCCTGCGAGCCGGCGGAGTTCTGCTGGCTCACCGAGCCGCCGCCACCCGGGCTCTTCACGCGCACCGGCGCGGCCTTGTTCGCTGCGCCGAACTGAGCAGCGAGCGAACCCGCGAAGGACAGCTGGCCGGTCTCGGCCTTCTGGCCGAGCACCTGGATCGCCCGGCCTGCAGCGTCCTGCGTGGCGTTCTGCTCGGTCGCTGCGCTGTTGCCCGACGTCGCCGACGACCCGACGGTGTTCGACTGCGTCACGTCACCGTCGGAGCCGGGGCTCCCGACGCGGACCGGCGAGGCGTCGTTGCCCGACGACCCGCCACCGCCGCACCCGCACTCGGACTTGCCGGGGCCGAAGCCCTGGAACGCGCCCGAGAGTGCCAGCGAGCCCTGACCGGTGCCGGCCTTCTGGCCGACGACCTGGATGGCGTTGCCGCAGCCACAGCTGCGGCCGGCGGCCGCCTGGTCGACCTTCTGCTTGGTCGTCGAGGCGTTGCCCGCCGTCGCGGAGGAGCCTGCCGTGTTCGACTGCGACACGTCGCCGCCGCCACCCGGGCTCTTGACGCGAACCGGCGAGGCGTTGTTCGACGCGCCGATCTGCACGGCGTCCGATCCGGCGAGCGAGCCCTGCTTCGTCGCTGCGTCCTGACCGGCGACCTGGATCGCCGGGGCCGACGCCGACGAGGGCACGGCATCGCTGCGGATCGGCTCGCTGCAACCGCACGAGCCGCCCTGCGACTGCGTCGACGACTGGGTCGTCGAGGCCGAGTTGCCGGACGTCGCGGTCGAGCCGACCGTGTTGGCCTGCGACACGGAGCCGTCGCCGCCGGGGCTGAGCACCCGGGTCGGACCGGCCGTGTTCGAAGGATCGATCTGCTTCGCGCCCGAGAGCGCCACCGCGGACTGATCGGTGCCGGCGGACTGATCGCCGGTCTGGATCGCTGTCCCGGAGGTGTTCTGCTGCGCATCCTGGCCTGTCGTGCCGAGGTTGCCGGCGTTCGCCGACGAGCCGTCGGTGTTGGCCTGATTCACGCCACCGTCGGCGGCTGGGCTTGCGGCGCCGGCTGCAGGCGACGCCTGCTGCACCGGAGTCGTCTCCTGCCACGGCGTCTCACAGCCGCAGCCGCTGCCGGCCTGCGTCTGCGTGGCGTTCTGTGTCGTCGTCGCAGCGTTGCCGGAGGTCGCCGACGACCCAACGGTGTTCGACTGCGTCACGGAACCGTCGCTACCAGGGCTGAGCACCCGGATCGAGACGTTCGTGTTCGACGGATGATCCTGCGTTGCCGTCGAGATCGCTCCTGCACCCTGCTGCGTGCCCGCCGACTGATTTGCGGACTGCACGCCGGAGCCCGAACCGCTGCAGCCGCACGAGGCGCCGCCCTGGTTCTGGGAGCTCGACTGACCGGTCGTCGCAGCGTTGCCAGAGGTGGCCTGCGAGCCGGCGGTGTTCGACTGCGTCACGGAACCGTCGCTACCAGGGCTGAGCACCCGGATCGAGACGTTCGTGTTCGACGGATGATCCTGCGTTGCCGTCGAGATCGCTCCTGCACCCTGCTGCGTGCCCGCCGACTGATTTGCGGACTGCACGCCGGAGCCCGAACCGCTGCAGCCGCACGAGGCGCCGCCCTGGTTCTGGGAGCTCGACTGACCGGTCGTCGCAGCGTTGCCAGAGGTGGCCTGCGAGCCGGCGGTGTTCGACTGCGTCACGGAACCGTCGCTACCAGGGCTGAGCACCCGGACCGGCAGGTTCGCGTTCGTCGGATCGATCTGCGCGGCTTCCGAGAGCGCCAGCGCGAGCTGGTCGGTCCCGGCCTGCTGCTGCGACGTCTGGATGCCCGAGCCTCCGGACACCTGGCCCGCCGTCTGCGTCGTCGCGGCCTGATTGCCAGCCGTGGCCGACGATCCCACGGTGTTCGACTGCGACACGTCGCCGTCGTCACCGGGGCTCAACACGCGGATCGAGATGTCCGTATTGGTCGGATCCACCTGCGTCGCGCCGGACGCGGCCTCGGCCTGCTGGGCTGTCGTCGCGGACTGGCCCGACACCTGGATCGCACCAGGGTCGGCAGCCGCAACGGCGGCGAAGACAAGGCACACGACCGTCGTCAGCACGAGCGCGAGAATCAGCTTTCTCATCACTCCTCCTAACTCGTGGGAGAGCTGCGGCAGTTGCTGCAGCCCCGTGTGGTCACGAGCCGGGACTAGCCGGGCCTCGCGCGCCGGTCGTCGCTCAGTCTGCGACGGCCCGGGAGCGCAGCTGGGAGAGTGCTGCTCAGCAAAGCAAAGGCGAGGAAGGTCAAGCCGCCGATCAGCGACACCGTCAGCACGGAGCCGCCGCCGCCGTGGCCCGACGCGCCGGGCGCGCCGGCGGCGGCGGGGCTCGACGGCAGGAGCGGCGCGCGCGGTGACGTCGGGAGCGGCTGCGCTGCCGCGCCCCGCGTGCGCGCGGTGGTCTTGACGCGGGGACGCGCGGCTTCACGGCTCCGCTCGACGACCACGACGCGTGTGAACGCGCGGGAATCGACCTGCACGAGTGTCCGGCTGCGAGCCGGGAAGCGACGCCGCACCACGGACTTCGGCTCGTGCGCGAACGGCACAACCGCCGCACGGCTCGGGGCCTGGCTGTCGCCGGCGGCAGCGGCCGGTGCGGGCAGCGTCGGCACGGCGCCGGCGAGCTCCCGCTGCACGTCGACCGTCGGCGGCGGCGGGATCGGCGGCAGCGTGAAGATCGGCCCGGGCAGGCTCGGAACAGGTGGCGGCCGGAACGCGTCGACGGCCGGCACCGAAGCCGGCGCAGCTGCTTGCGTCGCACCGAGGCCCGTCGTCGCGGCGTTCGCGGCGGCAGCACTCGAGACGGCGGCGTTCGTCTGCGTCACGTCACCGTTGTCGCCGGGGCTCCCGACGCGGATCGAGACGGCGATGTTGCACTGATTGCAGACCGACGGCACGGAAGCCGTCGGCGCCGGGGCCCCGCCGGGACAGTCCCACTGCCAGTTCCACACCCAGACGGTCGACCCAGGCGGTGGGGAAGGGACTGCCGGGACCGTGCTTGGATCACAGTTCCAGGACCAGTTCCAGATCCAAACCGTCGGAGAGGTTTCCGGATCCGCCGTTGGAGTCTGACTCGTAATATCAGGTGAATTACCTGAGGCAGTATTACCGCCGGTATCAGCTGAGACGGTTGCCGGAGGCGAGGCGTCAGGACCGCCGGGGGTGGCAGTGGGAGCCGTCGACGGCGGCAACACCGCTGGCTGTGCGGACTGGGGCGGCGCCGCAGGCGCCTGCGCAGCGGGAGTGGCCGGTACGGGCGTGACGGGCTCGGCAGCCGGAGCAGCGCTCGATACCACCGGTGGTATCGCCTGCGAGGAAGCCGTTTCACCGGCTCTTGGCACGACGGGGGGCGGAACGGAGGGCAGTGCGACCTCGATCACCGGCGCCGGCGGCAGCGGCGGCAGCGGGACGACGATCGCCGGTGCTGCAATCGGCGCAGGCAGGATCGGCGCGCCGACGCCGTCGTCTGCGAACGCGTTCGGGGCAGCTCCCACTCCGAGCACGAACGCCGCGGCGAGAACGCACGTGCGCCGGCCCAGACTCCACTCCCCCTGCGTCCCGCGGTCCATCTAGAGGTCTATGTACCCACGTGATCGTGCTTCGATACGAAAATTCTCTCGTTAATGTCTTTTCTTTTTCATTCGAGGCGTTTACGATCGGGTTGTGATCGCGGCGGGGGAGGAGCGGCAGCGGTTGATCGAGGCGCACCTGCCGCTGGTGCGGCGCGTCGCACGTCGGTACTGGGGCCGCGGAGAGCGGCCCGACGACCTGGCGCAGGTGGGTGCGCTCGCGCTCGTGCGGGCAGTCGACAGGTGCGATCCCGCACGCGCCGAGCTCGGGGCGTACCTCGCCCGCTGCGTCGAGGGCGAGATCCGCAATCACCTCCGCGACCGGACATCGGTCGTGCGGCGACCGCGCCAGACCGCCGGGCCGGCGACGCCGGTCGTGCCGATCGACGACGAACTGGGCTCAACCGCGCCGGCCCTCGACGACGTCCTGCTCGACCGGGCGGCCGTTGCGAGCGCGGCCCGCGGGCTCGACGATCGAGAGCGCTGGATCGTGCTGCTCGTGTTCTTCTGCGATCGGACGCAAGCCGAGGCGGCCGCGCTGCTCGGCCTTTCTCAGCCGCACGTCTCACGCCTGCTCGAGCAGGCGATCGGGAAGATGCGGCGCCGGCTGCAGGGCCCGGCTTTGTCACAGCCGGCACGAGCCGCTACTCTCAGAAGCAATGACCACGGCCACGAGCAAGCCCAGAGGCTCGCGTGAGTCGTCCGGCGATTCGGCCCGCAGCGGCCGGTTGCTTCTCCGTATGCCGCGCGCGCTCCATGAGCGCCTCGCCGCACGGTCCGACGCAGCGGGCCTGAGCCTCAACCAGTACATCGTCGAGACTCTCGCCCGGGCGATCGAAGGCGAGGGCTCGGCCGACGCACCCGCCCGCAGCAGCGAGCCGCCGAAGTCGCTTCGATTCGCCCTCCTCGCGAACGCCGTCGTCGTCGCGCTCGCCGCCGCCACGTGCGTCGTCCTGCTCGTCGTCGCCTGGCACTGATCGAGCAGTAGACGCCACGCGACGGGCAGCATGGTCGCCCATGCCGTTTCGTCCACTCTGGATCTGGCGACTGCTGCTCCTCGGCTTTGCCGTCGTCTACCTCGCGAGCCCCACGCTGCAGGCGTGGCTCCCGCCGCTCATCCCGTTCGCGGCAGCGGCCGCCGTCGAGGCGCAGTTCTTCCTCGCCGGGACGCGGACCGGCCGACGGCGGCGCTCATTCGCCGACCCGGGACCGCAGCAGCGCGATCTCGACGAGCTCGGGTGGGCCGGCCGGACGGTCACGGTGCGAACAGACGAGGCCGAGATCGTGCTCCGGCCGGGCGAGCTGCACGACGACGAGATCGCCGAGTGGCTCGAGCTGCACGCAGACGAGCTCGCATCCCTCGGCCCCGGCCGCCACGAGCTCGCGCCGATCGACAGCGCGGCGAGCCCGCTCTCGCTGCAGGCGGCTCCGGCCCGGCCGGCGCCGCGCCGGACGCGGGCGCGGCTCGTGCAGGCGGTCGCGGTGCTGGCGCTCCTCGCCGGAGTCTTCTGGCTCGACTCGAGGCCGACCCACTGGCAACGGCTCTCGCCCCAGACGCGCGCGGCGACGATCGGCGTCCTCGACCGGCAAGCCTCACGGATCGCCGGCCACCCGGCGACCGTGATCTGCGACGTCAAGGGACGCCACGTCGGCTACGTCCAGGACGCAGACGGGCTGGCCGAGGTCGGAGGCCGCCGCGCCTGGCTGACGCCGCAGATCTGCTACCAGCTCTACCTCGTCTCGCGGCACCAGCGGGCCACCTCCGCCTCCGGGCAGGCGATCGCCGTGCTCGCGCACGAAGCGTGGCACCTGCACGGCGAGACAAGCGAGTCGCGCGCCAACTGCTTCGCCTACCAGTCGGGCGTCGGGATCGGCGAGGAGCTCGGGCTCGCCCCCTCGGCCGCACGGCACCTGATGCACGAGCAGCTCGCCGACAACCCGGCCGACTTCGCCGACTCGCCGCAGTACATCGTCCCGTCAGGCTGCCGGAGTGGAGGCGGCCTCGACCTGCATCTCGACGGCTCGCACTTCCCCTGAGGCGTCGACGATCTCGGCGACCACGTCGACGACGCGACCCGCAGGCTGCACAGGGACGACGTTGCCCTCCAGCCGCTGGCCGTCGACGACGAGCGACGAGACACGCCCCCGAGCCCCGCGCGGCTTGCGGACCGTGATCCGGAACGTCGCGCCGCGGAACTCGCGTTCGGCCGTGAACCCCTCCCACTCCGCCGGCAGGCACGGATCGATCCGCAGGCCCTCGAGCTCCGGACGGATGCCGAGGATCCACTGGGTGACGGCGACGAGATTCCACGCAGCCGTGCCGGTGAGCCACGAGTTCTTCGCCTCGCCGTGGGTCGGCGCGTCACGCCCGGCGATCATCTGCGCATAGACATACGGCTCGCAGCGATGGAGTTCCCCGATCTCCTCACGCGCCGACGGATTGATTCGCAGGTAGTAGTCGAGAGCCGCGTCGCCGTTCCCGAGCAGCGTCTCGGCGATCATGATCCAGGGATTCGTGTGGCAGAAGACCGCGGCGTTCTCCTTGTAGCCGGGCGGGTAGGTCGTGATCTCGCCGAGCTCCGGCCGGTACCGCGTGTACGCCGGCTGGACGAGGACGATGCCGTGCGGGGTCGCGAGCCGCTCGCGCACCGACGCCAGGGCGCGCGCCGCCAGGTCGCCGTCCAGGCCGAGCCCCGCCATGACGCAGATGCCCTGCGGCTCGACGAAGATCTGCCCCTCCTCGTTCGCGGCGGAGCCCACGGGCTCGCCGGCGTTGTCGTACGCGCGGAGGAACCACTCGCCGTCCCAACCGTGCGTGCGAACGGTGTCGGCCATCTGCTCCTGCGCGGAGACGCAGACGCCCCACCCGGCGTCGTCCCCGAGTTGCCGGGCGAGAGCTGCGAGCTCGCCGCCCGCCAGGACGAAGAGGCCGCCGATGAACACCGACTCCGCAACGCCGCCCTCGCGGTGGGCCGTCGTCTGGAACGACTCGCCCGGTGTCTCCGAGAAGCAGTTCAGGTTCAAGCAGTCGTTCCAGTCCGCATGCCCGATCAGCGGCAGCCCATGCGGACCGAGCCGGTCGAGCGTGTAGCGCAACGCGCGCCGAAGATGCTCATAGAGCTCGGTCTCGGAGCCCTCCTCGTTGTCGTACGGGACCGGCTCGCGGAGGACCGAGAGGTCGCCCGTCTCCTTCACATACGCGGACACCGCGAGGATCAGCCAGAGCGGATCGTCGTTGAAGCCGGAGCCGACCGCGTCGTTGCCCCGTTTCGTCAGCGGCTGGTACTGGTGATAGGCGCCCCCGGTGGGCAGCTGCGTCGCTGCCAGGTCGAGGATGCGCTCGCGGGCCCGTGCCGGCGCGAGGTGCACGAAGCCGAGCAGATCCTGGTTGGAGTCGCGAAAGCCCATCCCGCGCCCGATGCCGGACTCGAACAGCGAAGCCGAGCGCGAGAGGTTGAACGTGATCATGCACTGGTACTCGTTCCAAACGTTCACCATCCGGTCGACGTGCGGGCTCGGGGTCGACACGTGCAGGCCGGAGAGCAGGCTGTCCCAGTAGTCGCGCAGATGCCCGAACGCAGCGTCGACCTCGGCCGGGTCGCGGTAGCGCGCAAGCACGGGCAGAACGGCGCGCTTGTCGACCAGTTGGGAGCCGGGAGGGTCGAACTTCGCCGCGGTCGGGTTCTCCGCGTAGCCGAGCACGAACACGAGCTCGCGCGACTCACCCGGCTCGAGGTTCAGCTCCAGGCGGTGCGAGCCGCACGGCGCCCAGCCGTGCGCGATCGAGTCGCGCGATCGGCCCTCCTCCACCGCGACCGGCCTGTCCCAACCGCGGTGGGGGCCGAGGAACGCCTCGCTCTGCGTGTCGAAGCCGACGGGCGGCTCGGAGCAGGCGAAGTACGCGAAGTGGTCGCGCCGCTCTCGATATTCGCTCTTGTGGTAGACGACGCCGTCGCTCACCTCGACTTCGCCGATGGAGAGGTTGCGCTGAAAGTTCGTCGAGTCGTCCCAGGCGTCCCACAGACAGAACTCGACCGCGCTGAACAGTGAGATCCGCGCCGGCGCGTCTCGGTGATTCACGACGCGCGTGCGCCAGAGCTCGAGCGTCTCGCCGAGGGGCACGAAGTAGAGGGTCTCGACCTCGATGCCGGAGCGGCGCGCGCCGATGATCGTGTAGCCGAGCCCGTGGCGGCAGTGGTACTCGTCGAGCTCGCTCCTCGTCGGCTGCCAGGAGGGCGACCAGAAGTCACCCGTCTCGTCGTCGCGAACGTAGAGGTAGCGGCCGCCGACATCGAGCGGGACGTTGTTGTAGCGATAGCGCGTCAGGCGGCGGAGGCGAGGGTCGCGGCAGAACGAATAGCCGCCCGCGGTGTTGGAGATGATCGCGAAGTAGTCCTCGGTGCCGAGGTAGTTGATCCACGGGAGCGGCGTGTCTGGCCGCGTGATCACATACTCGCGCGCCGCGTCGTCGAAGTACCCGAAGCGCATGCTGGCGTGCCCCCAATCGGGACCGGTTTACGTCTGGCCTCGAATCTAGTCCGGGGACGGACGGCTCGTCGGCGTAGTTCCCCGTAAGCCGCCACAGGCAATTGCCGGATCCGAAGGGATCACTCGACCCGTGATCCACAGCGCGGCGAATCTCGTAAGAGCTAGTCGCACGTGTTGCTCGAGACGATCGTGACGATAGGCTCCGGGGCCGGATGAGCTCCTCGCGGGCAGCGGGCGGCCAGGCGCGTCCGCGCGGCCCGTGGCGGTCGGCGTGGCACCGGCTGCGGCGCGACCGCCTGTCGATCGCCGCGCTCGCCTTCCTCCTCGCGATCCTCCTCTCCGGCCTCGTCGGCGGAGCCGTCGTGACGCGACTCGTCGGTCACAACGGCGTCGACCCGTTTCCCTACGCGACCAACGCCAACCTGCGTCCCACCGGGCCGTGGACGCACGTGCCGGTCACGAAGGCCGTGCAGGTCGACGACTTCGGCCGCCTGATCCGCCCGGTCCACGGAGAGACGACGCTGTTCATCCTCGGCGCGGACGGGCCGCTCGGCCGCGACGAGCTGATCCGGCTCCTCGACGCCGCCCGCACCTCGCTCGAGATCGGGCTGGCAGCCGCATTCGTCGCGCTGCTGATCGCGCTGCCCATCGGTATCGCGGCCGGCTACCTCGGGGGCGCTGCGGATGCGGCGGTGTCGCGCTTCACCGAGACCGTGATGGCCTTCCCGCTGCTGCTCTTCCTGATCTTCGCGAGCGCTCGCGTCAGCTCGTCGCTGCAGTTCGTCAACTACAGCTGGCTCGTCCCCAAGGGAGTCTTCGCCGAGGTGGTCCTGATCGGGCTCTTCACGTCCTTCTATCCGACGCGGCTGATCCGCGCGCACCTGCTGACGCTCCGCAGCTCCGAGTTCGTCGAGGCGAGTCACATGATCGGTGCGTCGAACCGCCGCATCATGTGGCGCCAGCTCCTTCCGCACGTCGTGCCCACGCTGCTCGTGTGGAGCGCGATCGCGGTCGGCACGAACATCCTGCTCGAGGTCGGCCTCAGCTTCATCGGCGTCGGCATCCCGCCGGCCGCGCCCACGTTCGGATCGCTCCTCTCGACGTCGTGGGGAACGATCTACGCGCCGCACCCATACAACAGCGAGTACTTCACGCCGTGGCAGACGGTCTTCCCGACCGTCGCGATCCTGCTCACGGTCGTGTCGCTGAACCAGCTGTCCGAAGGAATCCGGCGCGCCATCGAGCCCTGGTCGGAGCCGTGATGCGGATCGCCGCCTACATGGCGCGACGACTCGCGGCCGGCCTCATCACGCTGCTCACGGTGATCGCGCTCACCTTCGTGGTCTACTGGGCGCTCCCGACCCGGCCCTCGGCGTTCGTCTATCCGGACGCCCCGTCGCTGACGCACGCCCAGGTCGCGCATGCCAACCACCTGCTCGGTCTCGACCGGCCGAAGATCGTGCAGTACGGCGACTACGTCTCGCATCTTCTGCGGGGCGACCTCGGCCGTCAGTGGGCGGGGACGAAGCTGATCGGGAGCGACCAGCTCTCGCAGCGGCCGATCGGAACGGTGCTCTACCCCGATCTGCGCATCACGCTCTCGATCGTCCTCGGCGGTGCGCTGCTGGTGCTCCTGCTCGCCGTCCCCCTCGGCGCGCTCGCGGGCAGCCGGGTCGGCTCGTGGAGCGACCGCACGATCTCGCTCGTCGCCCTGATCGGCATCTGCCTGCACCCGATGGTCGTCGGGCTGATCCTGGAGGGCACGTTCGGGCACCTCCGCACCTTTCGGATCGCGGGCTACTGCCCGCTCGTCCCTGGACAGGGATCGTTGTGCGGGGGCCTCGACGACTGGACGATGCATCTGATCCTGCCGTGGGTGACGTTCGCACTGCTCTTCCTCGCCCTCTATACGCGGATGATCCGCCTGAGCGTCGCGGAGACCCTGCACGAGGACTTCGTACGGACTGCACGGGCGAAGGGCGCCGGCGAGACGCGCGTGCTCGCGTTCCACGTTCTCCCGAGCGCGTCGCTGCGCGTGCTGACGATGGTCGGGATGGAGATCGGCACCGCGATCGGCGTCGCGATCTACGTCGAGGCGGCGTTCGGCATCCGCGGGCTCGGGCGCCTCGCCGTCACGGCGATGGGCGGTGCGAACGCATCGCTCGACCTTCCTCTCGCCCTCGCGGTGGTGTCGGTCGTCACCGTGATCGTGATCGTCGGGAACCTGATCGTCGATCTGCTGTACGCCGTCCTCGATCCCCGCGTTGGGCGCGAGACGGTGCGCACCCGGACGAAGAGCATGGCCGGGGGCGTCTTCTGAGCCGATGAGTTTCCGCCCGGCGGACGGTCCACCTGGTCATGAACGCGTCACCCCGCCGGTTGCGCGACGACGGAGTCGCCGAGACCGCCCAGCCCGTGCTCGAGCAGCTCGTACGCCCGCTCGAGATCCGCCCGCAGCCGCTTGAGCGCCGCAGGTCCGTGACTTCCCGCGAGTGCCTGCTTGCGAGCCCGGCTGAAGATGAGGCGGTGAACGCTGATCAGCAGGCCCGCTGCGATGCGCGCGTCCCGCTCGCCGACTCCGAGCTCGCTCTGGATCTCGGCGGTGAGCACCCTCGCGAAGCGCGCCATCACCTCGAGCTCGCGGGCCTGCAGCGCAGGCGACTCCTCGATGATCCGGGCGAACGTGGCGAAGCCGGGGCTGCAGAGGCGCGGGCACTCGGCGAGCTGAAGCCGGCGCAGCGCAGCAAGGATCGACTCACCGGGCGCGCGGCCGCGAATCGCCCCGACCAGCGCGGCCTCGCGCCTCGGCACCTCGTCGAAGAAGAGATCCTCCTTCGTCGGGTAGTAGTTGAAGACCGTCTTCTGCGAGATGCCTGCCGCAGCGGCCACCTCGGCGACAGTAACGTGGTCGAAGCCGCGGGAGACGAACAGCCTCATTGCCTCGTCCGCTATCTGCTGCCGCGTGTGCAGCTTCTTCGTTTCCCGCAGCCCCACGCGCACAGTGTAACCCGATCGTTACAGTTGCGGAAATAATGCTGTGTCTGTAAGTTTGCTCGTCACGCTTCGCGAAAGGAGAACCACATGCTCGCACGCCTCGCTCATTTCGTCGCCCGCCATCGCTGGCCCGTCATCGCGGTCTGGATCGTGCTCACGGTCTTCGGCGCCTACTCCGCCGGCCGCGTCTCCAAGCGCTGGTACCAGAGCTTCTCGATCCCGGGCAAGTCGGCGTACGAGGCGAGCCAGCGGACGCTGAAGGCGTTCGGCGTCGGCGTCCGCCCACCCGCGGTGGTCGTCTACCACACTCAGGGCGACGCGACGAAGAGCGCGGCGATCAAGGCGTCGATGGCGCGCACCGCGAAGGAAAGCGGTGCGCTGACGAGCTCGTACTTCTCGACGAACCGCAACGCAGCGTACGTCTCGCAGGACCGGCACACGATCTTCCAGGAGGTCTATCCGGCCGGCGTCCCGAAGTTCGACACGAAGAGCGGCGCCGAACGGCTGCGCGCCGTGGCGGCCTCGGGCCTGCCGTCGGGAACGACGGTGCAGGTGACCGGCCACGACGTGCTCGAGGAGGCATCGACGCACGGGTCGTCCGGCGGCCCGAGCGTGCTCGTCGAGGCGGTGATCGGCGGCCTCGGTGCACTCGTGATCCTGCTGTTCGTCTTCGGGACACTGCCTGCGGTGCTGATGCCGATCGTGGTCGCGATCGCAGCGATCCTCAACACCTTCACGCTGATCTGGGGCCTGACCTACATCACCAACGTCTCGATCATCGTGCAGTTCCTGATCGCACTCGTCGGGCTCGGCGTGGCGATCGACTACGCGCTGCTGATGATCTTCCGTTTCCGCGACGAGCTGCGTGAAGGTCGAGACGTGGAGACCGCGCTCGTCGAGACGATGACGCACGCGGGTCGCTCCGTCATCGTCTCCGGCTCGACCGTGGCAGTCGGCCTGCTCTCGCTCGTCATCCTGCCGCTGCCGTTCATTCGCTCGATGGGGATCGGCGGCATGCTGATCCCGGCGGTGTCGGTGATCACGGCGATCACGCTGCTCCCCGCGCTTCTCTCGGTGCTCGGCGCACGAATCAACAGCGTGCGGGTGATGCCGAAGCGGTTCGCCGACAACGGCCACCCCGAAGACCGGCTCTGGGGCCGCTGGGCGAGGCTCGTCCTGCGGCGCCCGATCCCGGTCGCTGCCGTCGGAATCGCGATCGTCGCGGTGCTCGTCGCGTTCGGTGTGCAGCTGAACCCGAACGAGTCGCAGCTGAAGAACTTCCCCGGCACCGGCACGGCGATCGCCGGCCGTCAGATGCTCGCCGACGCCGGCATCAGCCCGGGTGTGATGAAGCCGTTCAACGTGCTCGTCGAGCACGGCGGCAACGCGCACGCGATCGCAGCACGGGTCAGCGAGGTCGACGGTGTCACCGGCGGCGTCGTGCCCGACGGCTGGCAGCGCGGGCAGAACTCGCTGGTCGAGGCGTTCCCGACGATCGACGGAGCCGCTCCCGGCATCCAGGGCATCGTCGATCGCGTCAACGGCGCGTTGAAGGGCACCGACGGCACGCTCGGCGGCGTCTCGGCGACCGACCGCGACTTCGTGCACGCCATCTACGGCAACTTCCCCTACGTGCTCGCGTTCGTGCTGATCCTGACGCTGGTCCTGCTCACACGCGCGTTCCGGTCGATCGTGCTGGCGGTCAAGGCCGCGATCCTGAACCTCGTCTCGCTGGCGGCCACGTTCGGAATCATCGTGATCATCTTCCAGGAGGGCCACGGGTCCTCGCTCTGGAACATCACGGCGACTCAGGCCATCACCGCCTGGATCCCGCTGATGATCTTCGCGTTCCTGTACGGCCTCTCGATGGACTACGAGGTCTTCATGCTCTCGCGCATGCGCGAGGCCTACGACGAGACCGGCTCGACCAACCGTGCGATCGAGCTCGGGCTCGCCCGCACCGGCAAGCTCGTGACGAGCGCGGCGTTGATCCTGATGTTCGCGTTCCTCGTCCTGTCCGCGAGCCCGGGATTCGAGATCAAGGAATTCGCGATCGGCCTCGCGGCGGGAATCATCTTCGACGCGACCGTCATCCGGGCACTGCTCGTGCCGTCCTTGATGTGCCTGCTCGGTGACGCCAACTGGTGGATGCCGAACTGGGCCCGCGCAGCGCTCTTCCTGCCGCGGGAGGAGCGGGCTCCAACAGCGGACGTCGCAGTCGAGAACGCGTAACGTTCGTCCGCGTGCAGAGCGGCATCCACGCGGACGAACTGAGCACTCGCCGAGAGCTTCTGCTCGAGCACGCACTCGAGCAGAAGCTCGACGGCTATGTGCTCTTCGACGAGAAGTACATCCAGTACTTCACGAGCTTCGGGTTTCTCGCCACCGAGCGACCGGTCGCGCTTATCGGCAGCTCCTCGGGCGAGCTCGCGGTGTTCGTGCCGGAGTTCGAGGTCGAGCGCGTTCGCGAGGAGACCGACTTCGAGCACGTCGCGTCGTATCCCGAGTATCCGGGCTTCGACCACCCGATGCTGATCCTGGGACGCGTCCTCGAAGAGATGGGCCTGCGGGATGTGGCGGCCGACGGCGACGGCTATCCCGGGATCCTCGGCTATGCCGGGCCGGCGCTCAGTAGCGTCACCGGCGGCCGCGTCGCGCCGCTCGGCCGGTTCATCGAGTCGCTGATGCGCTGCAAGAGCCCGGCCGAGGTCGAGTTGATCCGGGAGAGCGCCAGGTGGTGCGGACACGCCCACCGCTTGCTGCAGGAGTACTCGGTGCCCGGCACGACCGAGGCGGAGGCGAGCCTGCGCGCCGGGCACGAGGCGACGCTCGCCATGCTCGCGGCGCTCGGGCCGCGCTTCGGGGGCCAGCAGGCGTCATCGGACGGCGCCTCCGCGGGCTACCGCGGCCAGATCGGCCGCCGCAGCGCCTGGGCGCACGCCGTCGCGCACAACATCGAGTTCCGGGCCGGCGACGTCCTCGTCACCGAGACCAGTGCGCCCATCTGGGGATACAACGCCGAGCTCGAGCGGGCGATGGTGATCGGGCCGCCGACTGACGAGATGCGCCGACTGTTCGCGCACATGTTGTCCGCGCAGGAGACGGCATTCGCGGCGCTGCGGCCGGGCGTCACGTGCGCCGACGTCGACAACGCAGTGCTCGGCTATTTCGAGGCGAACGACCTGATGCCGTACTGGCGACAGCACGTCGGGCACGCGATCGGCCTGCGCAACCACGAGGCGCCCTTCCTCGACACAGGCGACGACACCCGCGTCGAGGAAGGGATGGTGTTCACGATCGAGCCCGGCCTGTATGCGAGTGGGCTCGGCGGGTTTCGGCACTCGGACACCGTCGTGGTGACGGCCGACGGAATCGAGATCCTCACCGACTATCCACGCGACCTCGCCGGCCTGACGATCGACGCTCCGGCAGGCGGGTGAGGCAGGATGCCGCACGTGAGCGCCTGGGACCCGAACCCCGACCTCGACGCGGCGGCGACGCTGGGCGACGCGCTGCGCGCGGTCGGCTACAGCACCGACGCGATCGAAGAGCTGCTGGGCGACGACGGTCCGTCCGCCGACCTCGCCGAGTCGGTGGTGCTCGAACGGCGCCTCCCTCGCTCTGCAATCGCGACGACGATCCGGCTGCTCCTGCTGCAGCGCCCGGTGGCTGCAGCCGACGCCGCCGCGGCGCTGGGCCATGACGGCGTCGACGCGCTCCTCAGCATCGGGCTCGTCACGACCGACGGCGAACGGATCGTCCCGCGCGCACGCCTCGTGCACGCCGAGGGGCTGTACCTCGCGGTCGACGGGTTCTCCCGCGGTGAAGACGACCCGCCGGGTTGGGTGTCCAGCTTCACGCCGACGGCCTACTGGCTCGCCTCCCTGACGCCGCGGCGGCGCGTCGAGCGCGCCCTCGACATCGGCACGGGCAACGGCGCGCACGCGCTGCTCGCCGCGGGGCACGCCGACCACGTGATCGCGACCGATGTGAACGCCCGTGCGCTCGCGTTCACCCAGATCAGCGCCGCGCTGAACCGCGTCGACAACGTCGAGACCCGGCTCGGCAGCCTGTTCGAGCCGGTCGCGGGCGAGACGTTCGACCTGATCACCTGCAACGCGCCGTATGTGATCTCGCCCGAGGCCCGCTGGCAGTACCGTGACGGCGGGCTGCCCGGCGATCAGCTCTCAGAGCGGGTCGTGCGCGAGGCCGCGCAGTACCTCGCGGAGGGCGGCCATGCGTCGGTGCTCGTCAGCTGGCTCGCAGAGTCGGAGGACGAGCCGGACGAGCGCATCCATGACTGGCTCGCGGGGAACGGCTGCGACGCCTGGGTGCTCGGGCTGAGCGGTGCCGACCCGCTCGATCACGCGGCCGGCTGGAACGAGCACTTCAGCGGAGATCCGGACACGATGGGCGCCGCACTCGACGAGTGGGCGGAGTACTTCGCGGCTCTCGACGCCGGCTGGATCAGCGAAGGCGCGGTGCTGATGCGGCGCCGTGACGGCGACCACCACCTGGTCCGGGCCGATCCGGCGGACGAGGACGACCTCGAGTTCGCCAGCGACCAGATCGAGCGCGTGTTCGCGGCGCTCGCCCTGATCGCCGAAGAGGGTGCCGGCGCGGTGCTGGAGGCGCGCCTGACACTCTCCGAGGAGGTGCGCTTCGACCAGGAGCTCGACCGGCACGGGAACGTGCAGGAGACTCGAATCGTGCTCGACGAGGGGACGTGCCCCGAGGTCGAGCTGGAGCCGGACACTGCAGAGCTGCTGACGACGCTCGACGGTCACACGACCCTCGACCAGGCGATCGAGCGGACCGCCCGCCGGCTCGACCTCGGCAGGCGCGAGGCATCCGAGTTGCGCCACGACGCGCAGCGCATCGTGCGCGAGCTCTTCGAGCAGGGATTCTTCGAGCTCGTCCGCGTGCACGCGTGACGTCCACGTCCGACGTCTACGACGCACACAGCGGCGAGGCGATCGTCTGCGAGCTTCAGCTGCGTCGGTTCGGTGGTGTTGCGGAGTTCGCGGGCGTGATCGCAACGGTGCGCTGCTTCGAGGACAACGTGCTCCTGAAGCAGCGCGTGGGAGAGCCCGGGCATGGGCGCGTACTCGTCGTCGACGGCGGCGGCTCGCTTCGCTGCGCGCTCGTCGGCGACAACGTCGCCGGGCTCGCACTCGAGAACGGCTGGGCCGGCCTGGTGATCAACGGCTGCGTCCGAGACGTCGACGCGCTTGCCGAGCTCGCGATCGGCATCAAGGCGCTCGGCACGAGCCCGCGGCCGAGCGGCAAGGACGGCCTCGGTGAGCTCGACGTGCCGGTGAGCTTCGGTGGGGCCACGTTCGCTCCGGGCGGCACGCTGTACAGCGACGCTGACGGGATCGTCGTCCTGCCCGCGCCCTAAGAAGCTCTAAGGCTCGTGGGCGAGCAGCGCCGCGCCCACGACAACGAGCGCGAAGGCCGCGATCCGCAACCCGGAGTACAGGCCGCCGGGCAACTGCTCGTGGAAGACGACGAGACCTGCGGCGATCGGCAGCGCGTTCGTCAGCAGCGTCGACGTGCCGGCCGTCGCGAGGGCCCGGCCACGCTGGAAGCCGAGTTGCAGCGCTGCGAACGCCGCACCGTGCGCCGCCAGGACGACCGGGACGAGGAGCAGCCACAGGCCGCCCGTGAAGACAGCCTTGGTCGCGACGTCGCCGGCCGCGTAGAGCACGCCCGCCGCCAGCCCGAGGCCGGCGCCGGGCGCGAGTGCCGCGCCGCCGAGGACGCCGAGAGACGCGACGACGAGCGAGACGACGAGCCACGCGGCGACGGCGGCGACTCGCGCCTGCTGGCCGGCGCCGGCACCGCCGACGAGCGACAGCCCGAGCAGCAGGAGGCCGCCGGTCGAGATGACGACGGCGACGCGGTCTCGCTGGGAGAGCGGTGCGCCGGCACGATGAGCGAACAGCGCGAGGACACCGATCCCACCTGCTGCGACGGCCTGGACCAGGGAGAGCGGAGCCAGGGCGAGCGCGCCGACGTAGAGCGCCCAGCCGGCGAGCCCGACGACGAACCCGACGAGCCAGTGCAGATCGCGGAAGAGCAATCGGAGCGACGCGATCGGCCGGTGGACGGCAAGCGCCGGGAGCTCCGCGGCGGCCGTGTGCTGTGCGACCCATCCCCAGTTGAGCGCTACGGCCGACCCCAGCGCGAGCAGGAGCCCGGCCCCGAGGTTCATCGCTTGCCCTGGAAGGGCAGATACGCCTCCGCGGCAAGCGCAGCGACACCGACGCGCGGCAGGTCGCGACGCTTCTCATAGACGACGAAGCGCCGCTCCCAGCGCGGCGCGAACTTGCGATTGAAAAGGAGCAGGTTGTCGAGCTGGAAATGCCCCTTCAATGTGAGCAGCGCCCGCCGCTGAACACCCTGCAGGCTCGAGAGCTCCACCTCGGGAGCGAGCAGAGCGGCGAACGGCGCGAAGTTCAACGACACGCGCTCGTACCCGTGTGCGGCCGCCCAGGCGATCGTCTCGCAGATCAGCCACTCGTTGAATCCATTCGGGCTGTCGCGCAGTCTCGGCATCGACGAGAGCGACAGCGTGGGAGCCGCCGACGAGACGGCGAAATGCAGGAAGCCCGCCACCGCTCCCTCGGGATCGAAGCCGACCACGAACAGCGCATCGCCGTCGCCCAGCCGGAAGAGACGGTCGAGCGCCATCACGAAGCCGCGCTCGGGCTGGTCGCCGCGCCACGCCTTCGCCACGCCGTCGAGCTGCGAGCGCACGTCCTGGTCGAGCTCGCTCGGCCGGAGCACGCGCGCCCGATAGCCGGCGCGCTCGAGGCGGTGCACCGACTGCCTGACCTTGCGGATCGCGCGGCCGTCGAGCGAGAACGACGCGACGTCGACCACCGCCTCGTCTCCGTGGTAGAGCGAGTGCAACCCGTGCCGGGCGTACAGCGGCAGCCAGCGCTCCGAAGCGCCGAGTATCGCCACTCGCCAGTCGCGCTCGTGCGCATGGGCGACGAACGACCGCAGGAGCTCGTCGAACGCGTCGGGCGGCCCGATCGGATCGCCGGAGACGATCGCGACGCCGCCGACCACCCGGTACGCGATGAACGCGGCGGAGCCGGGGCCGAAGAAGTACGACTTGTCGGCCCGCAGCACGAACGGCGCGAGCGTGTCGACGCCCCACATGTGCACGAGCGCCGCTGCCAGCTCGCGCTCGTGCTGTTCCTGGAAGACGCGGTGCCGCCACGGCGCCAGCCACCCGGCGACGACCCACAGCGTCATCGTCACGCCGAGCAGGAGCAGCGAGAGCGGGAACCAGTCGCCGAAGTGGCCGTTCAAGTGGGGCGAGCCACCCGCATGCAGGCCGAGCAGGCCGCGGGTGGTCTCCGCGAGGACGAAGCGGAATGTCAACGGCTGATCGGCGTCGATGCGATGGATCCACAGCACGGCGAACGCGTAGGCGGTGATCGCGGCGAGCGAGAGCCCGAGCCGCTTCAGCGCCTGCCGATTGGTCGACATGTCACCGGGACGATCGAAGTCGTGGCGACGAGCGAGCAGCAGCGTCAGGATGACCACCGAGGCGAGGGTGCCCTGGTTGATCCCGTGCAGGATGTGGAGCGTCGCGGACAGCGCCGCGACGCACACCGCCACCTGCCAGGCCCGGTGACGCCTGCGCACGAGCCCTCGCGCGGCGACGAGCAGTGCGACCGACGCGACGACGCCGAGCGCGTGTGCGAACGGGCCGACGGCGTCGGGTGTGAAGTCGCGCATGAGGCCCGCGTTCTCACCGGGGAGCACCGTGTGGAGCAGGTTGAGCAGCGCGCCGATGCCGACGAGCACGCCGACCACGACCGGCGCGCGCTCGCTCTTGCGGCCGACGGCGAGGGCCGCCGCGCCGAGCCCGACGATCACGGCGGGCAGGTAGACCGCCGAGAGCCGGTCGGCGACTTCGAAAGCGGCGCGCGCGGAGATCTGGCGCACGACCGCGACCGAGACTCCGGTCTGGAGATACGCGTACGTCCCGATCCCGACCGCGAAGAGCAGTGCGGCGGACAGCCGCTCGATGCCCGCCCAGCGCGCGTAGAGGCCGATCGTCAGAGCGGCGGCGCCCCAGACCAGGGTGAACCAGAGAAGCGACGCGGAGGCGTGGTGCGAGAGCTCGTCGAGCGGCAGTGCGAGCCGCACGCGCGGGCCGGGGAGCGACGGGTTCAGGAGGTAGAACCAGCCGCTACTTGCGACCGCGACGACGAGCAGCACCGGCAGCGCGGCGGCCTTACGCACCGTGCAGCCTCCGCGACATCGCGATCAGCGCCCGAGCCGCGTTGCCGCGCCAGATGCCCCAGTTGTGCCCGCCGCGGACCACGAAGTACCGGAACGGGATTCGCTCACGTCGGAGCTCCGCCGCGAAGGCGGTGTTCTGCGCGAGGAAGTGATCGCCGGTGCCGCTGTAGAACCAGATGTAGGTGTGCGCATGCCGGAGCTTCGCCGCCGCGTTGCCGAGGGTCAGGCTCGGGCTGTTCCGCGTCAGCGCCGACCGTTCGAGACCGAAGATCGAGCGGATCGGATCGGCCTTCTCGTACCCGGACCAGCTCTCGAGCACGCCGAACTCGCCGGGATGGTGGATGCCGATGTTGAGCGACCCGTA
Organism: uncultured Thermoleophilia bacterium; assembly: GCA_963821575.1. Lineage (GTDB taxonomy): Bacteria > Actinomycetota > Thermoleophilia > Gaiellales > Gaiellaceae > PALSA-600. The sequence continues at coordinate 70,757 of CAWGEJ010000004.1, read as the reverse complement.
GCCGCCCTCCGAGAGCCCCGCCAACGCTCGCGCGCTGCCCTGCGGGACCGTGCGATAGCGCGCATCGACGGCGTGAACGAGGTCGCGGGCGACGAACGTCTCCCAGTTCGAGTGCGGGCGCACGCCGTTTGCCCACTCCTCGTCGGTGAAGGACCCGGTCGAGCCGAACGGCATCACGAGAATGGCGGGCCGGATCTTGTGCAGCGCGACGAGCTCGTCCTCGACCACGCCGAGCCGGACGGTCTCGAGAAACGCAGCGGGTCGGCCGGGGACGCCGTGCAGGAGATAGATGACCGGATAGCGCCGGTTCGGGCTCGAGGCGTAGCCGGGCGGCAGGTAGACGTCGACGGGCTGGGTGCGCCCCCCGAGCGCCGCGCTGGCGAGCGAGAAGTGAGTTGCGGTTCCGCGCTCGTGGACGTACGCCGGATCCTTGGGCGGCGCAAAGCCGCGATAGAGCCAGTAGTTGTCGACGTAACGGTAGGCGCCCACCAGCCCGGCAGCGACGAACGCAAGCAGCGCGACCGCGCCGAGTCGCGCGCGAGCGGGAAGCGTCGGAGCCGTCCAGAACACAGCCTCTGGTCCTACGCCACCCCTGCTAAAGGAGCGGTTAAGCAGCCGTTAGCCCTCTGCGCCACTCGCAAGTCAGGTACCTGGTACCTCCGGTACCAGGTACCGGTTGTTCGAACCGCGTTCCTCGGGGTCATTCCCGAAGAGAGCGGATCTGATTCGGTCTCTCCGGTACACAGGTACCGATTCAGCCGGCGGCGGCGAGGCGCTCGCGGCGGCGCGCCAGCTTCTCGACCAGGTTGTCGGCGATCCCGGGCCGGCTCCAGGGGCAGCGGGCGATGCAGATCGCACAGCCCTTCGTCTCGGCGAAGTACGGGATGCAGCGGTCGAAGTCGACGTACCACTTCTCATCGCCGCGAACGAGCTGCTTCTGCTCGGCGATCGCGTCCGGCGGGCAGGCGTCCGTGCAGATCCGGCAGTTGTTGCAGAAGTCGTCCGCGCCGAACACATCCGGCTCGTCGGCGAGGAGCGGCAGGTCGGTCGAGACGGCGGCCAGGCGGAACGACGCGCCGTGGGTGCGGTTGATGATCGAGCCGTGCTTGCCGAGCTCGCCGAGCCCGGCGGCGATCGCCGCGGGAATCATCAGCAACGCGTCGGCGCGCGGACCGGGGAACGACTGCGAGGGCCAACCCTGCTCGCGGATGAAGTTGCGCAGGCTGTTCGCCGAGCGTGCGGCCCGCGTGTACTGGCGACCGACCTCGATGCCCGCGTTGAGCCGGCCCGGCACGGCCGGCGCCTGGGAGATCTCGTCGTAGTCGTGCGCGAACCCGAGCATGACCAGCCACTCCTCCGCGATCTCGAACCCCTCGAACACCCAGAACGGGTCCAGGCGCACGATCCCGACCAGATCGGCCTCGTGCGCGAGCGCGAACGACTTCACCAGCTGCGTCCACTCGACCGGGCTGCGCTCGACCCGTTCGGCCGCGACCGGAATCGGGTCGGGCCCACGCGGGCGCAGCTCGAGCGTGTCCGGGTCGCGGCTGAACGCCTCGGTCACCTCTCGCGAGTCGTAGAAGCGCTTCACGACGTATGCCTGCAGCTCCCCGTGCGTCTGCACGGACGGGTCATGCCAGAAGAACGGTGAGGGCGGCCGCCGCTCGTCCTCGCCGAGCCCGTTGACGGTGTTCCCGGAGACCGCCGGGAAGTGCGAGAGAGTCTCGGCGGGCGGCTCCCAACGTTGCGCGTTGCGGCCCATTCCGCCGTCTTATACCACCGGCCCGCGGCGCTGCCCGCCTCGGCTCAGGCAGCGGGTGCGAGATGTGCGAGTGCGAGCCCGAGCCACGTTCGCGCGTGCTCCTGCCAGAGCTTCGTGGTGTGGCCGCCGCTGTACACCGCGAAGAGGTGCTTGACGTGTGCTGCGTTCAACTCGCGATTCAACTGCAGGTTCTCCGCCAGGAAGCGCGCGTCGGCGTCGCCCACGTAGAAGGCGAAGAACGTCGAGCGGTGGCGTTGGTCCGCCTCGAGAACGGAGATCAGATTGTGCGCGCTCGTCAGCGGCCCGCGGGCAAGCGCGCGTGCCCCGGTCGGGTCGGTCGGATGGAAGTACCCCGACCACGACTCGACAACGGAGAAGCGGCCGAGGTGGTGCAGCCCGAGCACCGTCGCCCCGAACCCGCCGGCCGACAGCCCGATCAGGGCGCGCCCGCGCCGCGAGCGGATCGTCCGGAAGCGCTTGTCGATCGCAGCCGGCAGCTCCTCTGCGATGAAGGTCTCCCAGTTTCGCCCCGAGCCCCAGTTCAGGTACTCCGGATCGGTGTCACCGGAACGCGAGCCCTGCGGCATGACGAGGATGGCCGGGCCGACACGCTCGAGTGTGTCGCCGAGCCACGCGCTGTTCCGGTAGGCGCCGGGGCCTGCCGGCAGGCCGTGCAGGAAGTAGACGACGGGGTAGCGCTTGCGGCTGGTCGCGTAGCCGTCGGGCAGGACGACGAGCGCGTGGGCAGTGCCGGAGAGCGCCACCGACCGGATGCCCTCGTCGACCTGGTGCGACTGCCGGCCGAGCGCGACCGCGGCGGCCGACGCTGCAACCGCGAGCCCAAGCAGCGCGAGGCCGACGCGTCTCACAGATCAGTTGTAGCCGCCCGAGCTAAGACCTAACCGAGAGTTCATCTGTCCGCGGCTACCGTCCCCCGGTGGTCTCGCTGGCCCCGATCCTCGCCGCGGCGTCCCTGCTCCCCGGCTTCGCTCCCAACGCGCAGGGACCGGCCGGGGGCGCCGTGCAGACGGGAGTCTTTCCGGGCGAGCAGCGGCCCGGGTTCGTGTACCTGCCGCCGGGCTTCAACCCATCTCACCGGTATCCCGTCGTCTACCTGCTGCACGGCATGCCGGGCTCGCCGAGCGAGTATCTCCTCGGCACCGACCTCGCGAACTGGGCCGACACCGCGATCGGCGAGGGGGCGATCAGGCCGTTCGTCGCCGTGCTGCCGGCGGCGGGGCCGCGCCCGCAGTACAACGGAGAGTGGGCGGGCGGAATCGCGGCGCCGCTCGTCGAGCAGATCGTGCCGTGGATCGACGCGCACCTGCCGACGATCTCGACCCCTCGCGGACGGGTGCTCGCAGGCCTCTCGGCCGGAGGCTTCGGTGCTGTCGACATCGGCCTCCGACATCCGGAGCTCTTCGGGACGATCGAGGCGTGGTCCGCCTACTTCTCGCCGCTGCACGACGGCCCGTTCAAGCACGCGTCGCGGCGTGTGCTCGCCGCGAACGACCCGACGAAGCTCGCCCCGGCGCTCGCGGCGACCTTGCGCCGGGATCGCACACGCTTCTTCCTCTCCACAGGGCCTGGGCACAGCCACTGGTTCAAGCCGGCACAGACGCTCGCCTTCGCGCGCGAGCTGCGCAACCTCGGCGTGACCGCGAGCTACCACGCCTACGCGAACGCCCGCGGCGAGTGGCGCGCCCAGTTCGACACCGGGCTCACGTGGGCGCTGCGAGCTCGTTGATGCGATTCGTGCGCAACGTGCAGGTTTTCTCGTCACGCCCCCCTTGCGCACACTCGGAGCCGCGTCATACATTCCGGATCCCGCCGGGCGCGGAGCGCGAGTAGGTCGAAGCCACACCAAGCGGTCGTGACGGACGCGAGTCTTGATCGGTCGGTAGGTGAGGTGGACGAAAGCGCCACCGACCCGGTGGGATTTTCTTTTCAGGTGGGACATGCAGACAGCGACAGTCGCGGAGCGGCCTGACCTCGCCGGCCCAGCCTGGGAGCGAACGCGCGACACGCTGCCCGAGTACAACAACCACGGCGACGTCCTCAACGAGTACTGGGGACGTCTCACCGAGGAGCATCCCGAGTTCCAGTTCCATCTGGTCGGTGACGAGGACGAGATCCTCGCCCGCGCGCGTTCGATCCCGGTGCGCTGGGATGGAACCGCCGACGACCTCCCGGCCGGCATCGACGGCGCGATCGCACGCGGCTTCGACGAGGGCGGCGCGAACACGCTCTGCGCGCTCGTGATCATGGTGCCGGCGGATCTGCAGAACCGCCGCCTCAGCGCGGCGGCGGTCGAGGCGATGCGGGAGATCGCCGGCAGTCACGGCTACGGGGCGCTGATCGCGCCGGTGCGCCCGAACTGGAAGGAGCGCTACCCGCTGGTGCCGATCGCGCGCTATGCGACGTGGCGCCGCGACGACGGATTGCTCTTCGACCCGTGGATGCGCGTGCACGAGCGACTCGGCGCAACCGTGCTTCGGCCCGAGCCGCGCTCGCTCCGGATCACCGGAGCCGTCACCGAGTGGGAGGAGTGGACGAGCATGCGGTTCCCGGAGAGCGGCGAGTACTGGTTCCCCCACGGGCTCGCCACCGTGGCGATCGACCGGGAAGCCGACTGCGGCGGCTACTGGGAGCCGAACGTCTGGATGCACCACCCACTCTGATCACCGCCGTCGTCCGGGTCCTGCCACCAGGTATCGCAAGGCCTGCCATGGCCTCAACGTAGAGGCTCCTGCTGAGAATCCCCTCAGCGGGAGGCGACTCTTAGGTCGGTCTTAGCCGACGCTGGTGGGATCCTGTCTCCTGTGCTGGGATTCGCTGTCGGCTTGGCCATGCTCCTCGCGGGGCCGGCGTCGGCGTCGCCGCCGTCCGTCACAGGCTCTCTGCAGCAGGGCTCCAAGCTGACCGCCACCGCGGGCACGTGGACAGGCAGCGGGACGATCACCTACGCGTACCAGTGGTACCGCTGCGACGCGAACGGCGCTCACTGCGCCTCGATCCACGGTGCGACCAGAGGCACGTACACGCAGGTCGCCAAGGACGTGGGCCACACGATCGGGCTGACGGTGCGCGCGACCGATCCGACCGGGACGACCGCGGCGTACGCGCCGCTCGCGGGGCTGGTCGCGCCTCGCGGTGCCGCCCTCGTGGCCACCAAGCAGCCGCCGGAGAGCGGCGAACCGATCGTCGGACAGGGGTTGAAGGTGGAGGCCGCGACGTGGAGCTCGACGCCCCCCGCTCTGCACTACAGCTGGCGCCGCTGCAACGCGAACGGCCGGCTCTGCACGGTGGTGGCCGGGGCGACGACGGACACCTACAACGTCACGGCGACCGATGTCGGCCACGTGCTGCTGGCCGCGGTGACGGCCGGGACGCAGACGGTGCTCAGCCTCAGCGCCGGCCTCGTGCGGGCAGTGCCCGGCCCGCTTGCGATCGGCCGTCCCGCCGTCAGCGGGACACTCCAGCAGGGCAGCCGCCTGACCGGGACCGCCGGCACGTGGTCGGGGAGCGGCACGATCGTCTACGCCTACCAGTGGTACCGCTGCGCCGCGAGCGGCGCACACTGCGCGTCGATTCACGGAGCGACCAAGTCGACCTACACGCTGGTCACGGCCGACGTCGGCAAGACGCTCGGGCTGACGGTGCGGGCAACCGACTCGACGGGGACTGCGCCCGGCTACGCCTCACTCGCCGGGGTCGTCGCAGCGAAGGGCCTCAAGCTCGCAGCGGCTACCCAGCCGACACTTGCCGGCACCGCCGCCGCCGGACAGGCCCTGACGATCACGCCGGGGACCTGGTCCGCCTCGGCTGCCGGGACGTTCACCTACGCCTGGCTGCGCTGCAACGCGAACGGCCGGCTCTGCACGACGATCACCGGCGCCACTTCGCCGTTCTACACGCTGACCGCGGACGACTCCGGGCACACGATCGTCGCGACGGTGACCGCCACCGTCAGCACGACCACCCTGGTCGTGCTGACGGTGGCTTCCTCCGTCGTCAGCTAGTTCGGCCGGCTAGCTAGCTGCGCGTACCGAGCGTCGCCGACAGGGACCTCGACGCTCCGCCGCGCAGGACGGTCAGCGACAGCTTGTCGCCGGGCTGGTGCGAGTCGATGATCGCCCGCAGCTGCTCCGCACTCGTGACGTTCGCACCGTTCACGGCGGTGATCACGTCGCCCGCCTTCAGGCCTGCGTCTGCAGCGGCGCTGCCCGACTGGACCGAGGCCACGGCGACGCCGTTCCCGCTGGTAGCCGTCTTCACCTGGACGCCGAGCAGTGCGTGCTGCGCCTTGCCGTTCGAGATCAGCTCGTCTGCGATCGTCCGAACCGTGTTCGACGGGACGGCGAAGCCGACGCCGTCATTCCCGCCCGAGTCGCTCTGGATCTGCGAGGTGACACCGATGACCTGACCCTTCATGTTCAGAAGGGGGCCGCCGGAGTTGCCGTGGTTGATCGCGGCGTCCGTCTGGATCGCCCCTTCGATCGGCGCGTTGTCCGGGGAGGTGATCTCACGATTGAGCGCGCTGACGATTCCGCTCGTCACGGTGCCGTCGAGCCCGAACGGATTGCCGATCGCGACGACGCCGTCGCCGACCGCGACCTTGCTCGAATCTCCGAGCGAGAGCGGCACGAGCTTCGAGGCAGGAGCGTTCACGTGGATGACCGCAAGATCGGTGTCGGCGTCCTCACCGACGACGGTCGCCTTGTAGGTCGAGCCGTCGGAGAACTTCACGGACACCGAACCGGCTCCGGAGACGACGTGGTCGTTGGTGACGATGTCGCCCTTCGTGTCGTAGACGAAGCCTGTTCCCTCGGCCGACTGGCTCGAGCCCTGGCCGCCCGGGAAGGGGGAGCTGCTGCTCCCGGTCGTGGTGGCGTCGATCTCGACGACGCCGGGCGTCGCCGTCTTGGCGATCTGCCCGACGCTGAGCGTCGAGTCGGCGATCGTGGCGCTTCCCGTGGAAGCACTCAGAACCGTCGTCGTCGTATGTGTGGCGCCGTGGGTGAGTGCGAGCGCCCCCGCGCCCGCCCCCGCGCCGACGAGCGCCGCGACGGCGGCTGTGGCGACGATGCGATTCGTGTACCTGGGCATGCGAGTTCCGTCCTCCTGGTTTGTTGTCTGCCTCCAGTGGAGCAGCTCCCTCTGTGCACGACCTCAACGGGACCTAGGAAGAACCGAAGAAGGCAGAGTGTGAGCCGTGATCTCACTGCCCCCGGCCCTGCTGCACCGTGACTTCCGTCGCCTTTGGACGTCGATGCTCTGCTCGAGCGTCGCCATGCAGATGGCCGCGGTCGCAATCGGCTGGCAGGTGTACTCGATCCGGCACAGCGCCTTCGATCTCGGCCTGATCGGGCTCGCCGAGTTCCTGCCCGTGCTGCTGCTCGCCCTGCCGGCGGGACAGCTGGCCGATCGCCTCCCCAGGCTCCACGTCGTCTTCGTCTGGGGCTTCGCCGATGCGACCGTCTTCGCGCTGCTGCTCGCCGTCACGATCCGCGGCGCGCACCAGCTCTGGCCGTTCCTGGCGCTCGCGCTCGTGACGGGGACGTTCGCCGCGTTCGGAAACCCCGCCGGCCGCTCGCTCGTGCCGGAACTCGTGCCCGCCGAGCTCCTGACCGGCGCCATCGCCCTGCGGTCGGTCGGCGGCCAGATCTCGACGATCGCCGGGCCCGCGGTCGGAGGCCTCCTCTTCGCGATCAACCCGGAGGCCGTCTACGCGATCGGCATCGTCCTCCTCGTCGCCTCGTCGCTGCTCCTCCTACGCATGTCGCGGCCCACGACGGCCGAGCGGCTCGGGCCCGAGCCGCCGCGCCTCGAGAGCCTGCTCGGCGGGATTCGGCTCATTCGCGCCACCCCGATCATCCTCGGTGCGATCACCCTCGACCTCTTCGCCGTGCTCTTCGGCGGAGCGGTGGCGCTGCTGCCGCTCTTCGCGAAATCGATCCTCCACACCGGCCCGCTCGGCCTCGGCGTGCTGCGAAGCGCGATCGCGGTCGGCGCGCTGATCGCCGGCATTCGCCTCGCACGCAAACCACTCGGTGGGAACGCGGGGCGCACGCTGCTCCTGGTCGTCGGCGCGTTCGGGGCGAGCATGGTCGTCTTCGGCCTCTCGCGGTGGTTCCTCGTCTCCGCGATTGCGCTGGCCGTCAGCGGATTCGCCGACATGATCTCGATGAACATCCGGTCGACCACCGTCGCGCTCGCAACGCCGAACTCGCTCCGCGGACGCGTCAACGCCGTCGAGGGCGTCTTCATCGGCGCCTCGAACGAGCTGGGCGCGTTCGAGTCCGGCGCGGCCGCCGCGTTGCTCGGCGCCGTGCCCGCTGTCGTCGCGGGCGGTGCCTTGACGATCCTGCTCGCGGTCGTCTGGCCGAGGTTCTTCCCCGATCTCGCGCGGGTCGACCGCCTGGAGGACGTACGCCCGTCAACCGCCCGTCTTGGAGAAGTGCTGCCAGTCGGGCGAGCCGGCCCACCGGCCGCCCCAGAGCCAGCCGACTGACGCGAACGCCCGCACGAGCACTCCGCCCGCCACCGCCATCCCCCGCCGGGCGCGCGAACGATCGGTGAAGGCGCGGCCGGCCGGCGGCAGGACGCGCCCACCCTCGAGATAGGGGTTCTCGACGGGATTGACGTCGACCGCCTCGCCGTAGGCGTGCACCGACCAGCGCTTCGGGCCGGGCGCGACCGCGTAGCGGCAGTTGAACGCCGACGTGTTGTCGGCCGCCATCGAGCGGTCGTCGCTGCCGCCGTACCGAGCGACCGGCTGCAGGCCGTGAATCGGGAACCGCGCGCCGTACAGCCGTCGAAAGACGCTCGTCACGTCGCTCGTGACACGCCGGCTGACGACGAGCGAGCCCGTGTGGGCGCGACCGTCGAAGCCGACGTACGAGACGCGAACGGTGCGAAGCGCCGCGGCTCCGACCGGGCAGCCGGGCCGCCACGAGGCTCCAAGAGCCGCGATCGTCACCGGGACGACCGAGGCGTGGAACGGCGGCAGGGCGGCCATGGGGCAGCCAGCGTACTCTGGCCCTCGCGATGCTGACGCTCGCACTCGCCCTTGCCCTGGCCTGCCCGCAGCGGATCCACGTCGTGGCGCCGACCGCGCGCTCGACCACGGCGACGCTCACCGTCAGCGAGTGCGGCCGGACGATCTTCGGCCCCTGGCGCGCCCGCGTCGGCTATGCCGGGCTCTCGGCCCACCACCGCGAAGGAGACGGCACCACTCCCACCGGCACCTACGCGCTGGGCTCGACCGTGTACGGCCTCGACCCGAACCCCGGCGTACGGCTCCCCTACCACCGCCTCAGCTGCGGCGACTGGTGGGACGAGGATCCACGGTCTCCGTCCTACAACACCTTCCGGCACGTCGCCTGCGGCACCGCGCCGCCGTTCCACGGCAGCAGCGAAGCGCTCTGGCGCGCGACCGTCACCTACCGCGAGCTCGCAGTCGTGCAGTACAACGTCGCGCCCGCCGTCCCGGGCCGCGGCAGCGGCATCTTCCTGCACGACGACGACGGCCGGGCGACGAACGGCTGCATCTCGCTGCCGCGGCCCGAGCTGCTCCGGGTGCTGCGCGCGCTGCGGCCGGGCGCCGAGATCTCGATCGCTATTGCATAATTTGCATCTCTCTGTATAGTTCTCGAGATGGAGCGCGCCGCCATCCTCGGCTGCGCCGGCTATGCCGGCCAGGAGACGCTCGACCGCGTGCTCGCCCACCCCGGCCTCGAGCTCGTGGCGCTCGGGTCGGACTCGCTCGCCGGACAGCCCGCCTGGGCGCTCGATCCACGCCTCGACGGCTCTCTGCCGGCGTTCGTGACGAACGCCGAGGCGGCGCGGAGCGGCGCGGACGTGCTCTTCCTCTGCCTCGACAACGACGAGGCGGCAGCGTTCGAGCCCCCGGCCGAGACGGTCGTGGTCGACCTCTCGGGCGCGCACCGGCTGACCGACGACGCCGTCGCGACCGCCTGGTACGGCACGGCGCCGGGCGCGTGGAGCTACGGGCTGCCCGAGCTCTTCCCACCGCACGGCCCGCTGATCGCGAACCCCGGCTGCTACGCCACGGCGGCGCTCCTCGCGCTCGCCCCCCTCGCGGGCTCGATCACCGGCGCCGTCGTCGACGCGAAGTCGGGGGTATCGGGTGCAGGCAAGTCGTTGAAGGCGTCGAGCCACGCGGGCTTCGTGCTCGAGAACATCTCGCCCTACGCGGTCGGCGCCCACCGTCACGCCCCGGAGATCGCCCAGCAGCTCGGGACGGCGGTCTGCTTCGTGCCGCACCTGCTGCCGGTGCGCCGCGGCCTCCTCGCGACCTGCTACGTGCAGACCGACGCCGACGCCCACGCGCTCCTCGAGGCGGCGTACGCGGCCAGCCCGGTCGTGCGGGTGCTGCCGGCGGGCGTCACGCCGGAGCTCACCCGTGTGCAGGGCACCGACGCGGCCGAGCTCGGCGTCTTCACCGACGGCGAGACCGGCACCACGATCGTCATCTGCGCGCTCGACAACCTCGGCAAGGGCGCGGCGGGCCAGGCCGTGCAGAACGCCAACCTCGCTCTCGGTCTCGACGAGACGGCCGGGCTCCGGCTCACCGGGGTGCTCGTTTGAGTGTCACCGCGGCCGCCGGGCTCGTCGCCGCCGGCGTGCGCGCGAAGATCCGCAAGGAGAAGCGCGACCTCGCGCTCGTGCGGTCGCTGACGCCGGCGACCGGCGCGGCGATGTGGACGCAGAACCGCGTGCTCGCGGCGCCGGTCGTCGTCTCCAAGCAGCACCTCGAGCGGGCGGAGCCGCAGGCGATCGTGATCAACTCCGGTGTCGCGAACGCCGCGACCGGCGAGCAGGGAATCGCCGACGCGATCGCGACGGCCGAGCATGCCGCCTCGCTGCTCGGCCTCGCGCCGGAGCAGGTGATCGTCCTCTCGACCGGCGTGATCGGCGCGCCGCTGCCGATGGACCGCGTGCTCGCGGGGCTCGACGACGCGGCCGCTGCGCTCTCCGCGGACGGCGGCGCCGACGCTGCCGAGGCGATCCTCACGACCGACACGCACGCGAAGACCGCTGTCTCGCGGAGCTCGGAGTTCACCGTCGGCGGGATGGCGAAGGGCTCCGGGATGATCCACCCCAACCTGGCGACCATGCTCGCCGTCGTCACGACCGACTACCCGCTCGAGCCGGGCGAGGCGATCGACTTCCTGCGGCCCGCCGTCGCCCAGAGCTTCAACGCGATCACCGTCGACGGCGAATGCTCGACGAACGACGCCGTCGTGCTGCTCTCGTCCGGCGCAGCGCGGGTCGACCGGACGCCCGCGACCGACGGTGCGTTCACTGCGGCTCTGCGCGCCGTCTGCGCGGAGCTGTCGCACGCGATCGTCGCCGACGGCGAAGGCGCGACGCTGCTCGCCGAGATCTCGGTCAGCGGCGCCGCCAGCGACGCCGAGGCGAAGGCGATCGCACAGCGCATCGCGACCTCGCCGCTCGTCAAGACGGCGCTGTTCGGCCGCGACGCGAACTGGGGCCGGGTGCTGATGGCGGCCGGCTCGGCGCCGTTCAACGGCGGCTACGCCCAGCTCGACGCCGCCCTCGTCTCGCTCGCGTACAACGGCACGCCCGTGCTGGTCGCCGGCAGGCCGCAGAACGTCGAGCCGCCCGTCGACGGCGCGGTCTGCACGATCGAGCTCGACCTCGGCCTCGGCAGCGGCCGGGCCGCCTACCTGACGAGCGACCTCTCGTACGACTACGTGCGGATCAACGCGGAGTACCGCTCGTGACGCGCCTCGTCGTGAAGGTCGGCGGCGCCGTCGCCGCCGAGTCGGTCGACCGGATCCTCGGCCTGCGCGAGGAGGGCCACGAGCTCGTCGTCGTGCACGGCGCCGGCCCGCAGATCACGGAGGAGATGCGCCGGCGCGGCATCCCGGTCGAGTTCGTGAACGGCCGCCGCCGGACCTCCCGCGCCGGCCTGCAGGTCGTGCGCGAGTCGATGGCCGAGGTGAACGCCGGTCTCTGCGAGGCGCTCGGTGACGTCGCCGTCTCCGTGTTCGGCGACGAGGCCGGGCTCTACGCGGTCCCGGTGCCGCCGCTCGGCTGGGTCGGAGACCCGCTGCCGTGCCGGCCGAAGCCGATCCTCACCGCGATCGCCGCAGGCAAGGTCCCCGTCGTCGCACCGCTCGCGGTCGGCCCCCTGAACGTGAACGCCGACGATGCCGCCGCCGCGCTCGCGCTCGGGCTCGGGGCGCGACGGCTCGTCTTCCTCACCGACGTGGCCGGGCTCTACGTCGACGACGAGGTGCTCTCGGCGATCGACGTCGATCGGGCGACGCGAATGCTCGACGCGGGCGAGTTCGAAGGCGGGATCGTGCCGAAGTTGCGCGCCGCGGCGCTCGCTGCCGGCAGCGGCATCGCCGCGGAGATCGGCTGCACGGCGGTGGTCGCGTGACGCACGTCGCGTCGCTCTCGAAGCTCCTCCCGACCTACGCGCGCCTCGACGTGACGTTCACCGACGGCGAGGGCTCGTGGCTCGTCGACGCCGACGGCAAGCGCTATCTCGATCTCTTCGCCGGGATCGCGGTCGTCGGCCTCGGCCACCGTCACCCCGCGCCGCTCGCCGCAGCGCACGAGCAGCTCGACCGGCTCTGGCACGTGTCGAACCTCTACTCCACCGAGCCGATGCAGGAGCTGTCGGTGCAGCTCTCCGACCGCTTCGGCGGCGCGCACGCGTTCTTCTGCAACTCGGGGGCGGAGTCGATCGAGGCGGCGCTCAAGTGGGCGCGCAAGGCGACCGGGCGAAGCGAGATCGTCGCGCTCGAAGGCTCGTTCCACGGGCGCACGTTCGGCGCGCTGTCCGTCACCGGCCAGCCGGCGAAGCGCGCCGCGTTCGAACCGCTCGTTCCCGGCGCGGTGTTCGCGACGCCGGAGACGCTCGGCGAGCACGTCGGTCCGCAGACTGCGGCGATCCTGCTCGAGCCGGTGCAGGGCGAGGGCGGCGTGCATCCGCTCTCCGCCGAGGTCCTCGCGGAAGCGCGAGCGCTCGCCGACAGCCACGGCGCGCTCCTGATCTTCGACGAGGTGCAGACCGGCGTCGGGCGCAGCGGCGCGTTCTTCGCGTGGCAGAGACTCGGCGTGAAGCCACATGCAGTAACACTGGCGAAGGGGCTCGCGAACGGCCTGCCGATCGGCGCGCTGCTCGTGGCCGACGACGCGCCGATCGGTTTCGAGCCCGGCGACCACGCCTCGACGTTCGGCGGCAATCCCGTCACGTGTGCGGCAGCATGCGCCGTCGTCGAGACGATCGACGACGCGCTGCTCGCGCAGGTTCGCTCGACATCGGACTTCTTCACGGGCGCACTGGCGCAGTTCGGCGAGGTGCGCGGCCTCGGCCTGCTGCTCGCCGTCGAGCTCGACCGGCCGGCCGGGCCGGTCGTCGAAGCGGCGCTCGGCCACGGGCTCGTGATCGGCAGCGCGGGTGAGCGCACGCTGCGCCTGACGCCGCCCTTGACCCTCTCGGCCGACGAGGCCGCACTCGCCGTCGATCTGCTCACAGAGGTGATCCAGTGACCACGAAGTTCGAGCGCCAGGGCACGATCCTCCGGCTCGTCCAGCAGAAGCCGCTCTCGACGCAGGCAGAGGTCGCCGAGGCACTCCATGCCTCCGGCATCGAGGCCGTCCAGGCGACGGTCTCGCGGGACATCCATCAACTCGGTCTCGTGAAGGTGCGAAACGAAGCGGGGCGGCTCGTGTACGCGCTGCCGGGCGCCGCCGACCTGCGCCGCTTCGACGAGCTCACCTCCGCCCTGCGCCGGTGGGCGGGCGGGTTCACGCCCGCCGGGAACCTCTGCGTGATCGTGACTCCGCGCGGGTTCGCAGCGGCGCTCGCCGACGCGATCGACGCCGCCGGGCTCGACCAGGTGGCGGGGACGATCGCCGGCGACAACACGGTGTTCGTCGCCGCGCGCGACGGTCTCAGCGGCGCCGAGCTGGCCGACGACCTGCGGGGCCATCTCGAATGAGCGTCGCCGAGCGCAGCAGCGTCATCCTGGGGTCGCTGCCCGTCGGTGAGCGGGTCGGCATCGCCTTCTCGGGCGGCCTCGACACGAGCTGTGCGCTGGCCTGGATGCGCGAGCACGGGGCGATTCCCTTCGCGTTCACCGCCGACCTCGGGCAGTACGACGAGCCGTCGATCGACGCGCTGCCCGACAAGGCGCGCCTCTACGGCGCCGAGGAAGCCGTGCTCGTCGACTGCAAGCACGCCCTGGCCCGCGAGGGCCTCGCGGCTCTGCAGTGCGGCGCGTTCCACATCCAGACGGCCGGCAAGCGCTACTTCAACACGACGCCTCTCGGCCGCGCCGTCACGGGAACGAAGCTCGTGCAGGCGATGGCCGAGCTCGGCGTCGACATCTGGGGCGACGGCTCGACCTACAAGGGCAACGACATCGAGCGGTTCTATCGCTACGGACTGCTCGTCAACGAGAACCTCCGCATCTACAAGCCGTGGCTCGACGACGCATTCGTCGGTGAGCTCGGCGGCCGCACGGAGATGAGCGAGTGGCTGCTCGAGCGCGGCCTGCCCCACGGCACGTCGATCGAGAAGGAGTACTCGACCGACGCCAACATGCTGGGCGCGACGCACGAAGCGAAGGATCTCGAGCTGCTGGAGACCTCGATGAAGATCGTCGAGCCGATCATGGGCGTCGCACACTGGGACGCGGACGTCGCGATCGAGCCGGAGACCGTCACGATCGCCTTCGAGCGCGGCCTCCCCGTGGCGATCAACGGCAGCGCGATCGACGACCCGGTCGAGCTGATTCGCACGGCGAACACGATCGGCGGCCGCCACGGTCTCGGCATGTCCGACCAGATCGAGAACCGCATCATCGAGGCCAAGAGCCGCGGCATCTACGAGGCGCCGGGCATGGCGCTCCTGCAGATCGCCTACGAGCGGCTGCTGAGCGCCATCCACAACGAGGCGACGCTCGAGCGCTACGCCGAAGAGGGCCGCCGGCTCGGGCGCCTGCTCTACGAAGGCCGCTGGTACGACGTGCAGGCGCTGATGCTGCGCGATGCGCTGCAGCGCTGGGTCGCGGCGGTCGTCACCGGCGAGGTGGAGCTCGAGCTGCGGCGCGGCGACGACTACACGATCCTCGCAACGCGCGGCGAGACGTTCAGCTACAGCCCGGAGCGGCTGAGCATGGAGCGCAGCGCGACGGCGTTCACCGCCGCCGACCGCATCGGCCAGCTCGCGGTCAAGATCAACGACATCACCGACGCGCGCAAGCTGCTCGCCGAGCTGGGCTGGACGCTGTAGATGGGCGAGTCGCCGACGACGCTGTGGTCGGGCCGGGTCGAGACGGCGCTCGCGCCCGAGGTGTGGGACTTCCTGCATGCGCACGACGCCGAGCTGCTCCCGTACGACATCAAGGGAACGCTCCTGCACGCAGAGCGGCTGCACGCCGCGGGCATCCTCGACGACGCCGAGCTCGCCGAGGTGTCGGAGAAGCTGGCCGAGATCGATCAGATCGATCCCGCCGACGAAGACGTGCATTCGTCGATCGAGCGGCAACTCGGCGACGTCGGTCGCAAGATCCACGCCGGCCGCTCGCGCAACGATCAGGTGGCCGCCGCGTTCCGGCTCTACGTCGCCGACGCGTGCGCGCAGGCCGACGCGGCGCTCACGACTTTCGCGCACGCGATTCTCGCGCGTGCGGAAGCAGAGGCCGCGACGCCGATGCCCGGCTACACGCACTTGCAGCGGGCTCAGCCCGTGACGCTCGGGCATCACCTGCTCGCCTGGGTCGAGATGCTCGAGCGCGATCGCGCGCGGTTCGCATTCGCGGCGGCGCAAGCGGCACCGTCGCCGCTCGGCGCGGGCGCGCTCGCCGGCTCGACGCTGCCGATCCCGGCGCCGCCGAACCAGATGCGCAACACGATCGACGCCGTCGCCGACCGCGACTTCGCGCTCGACTACCTCTATGCGAGCGCGGTGCTGTTCACCCACCTCTCCCGGATCGGCGAGGAGCTCGTGCTGTGGACGACGAGCGAGTTCGGCTTCGCGCGCCTCCCGGAAGAGGCCGCCACCGGGTCGTCGATCATGCCGCAGAAGCTCAACCCCGACGTCGCCGAGCTCGTGCGCGGCAAGACCGGCACCGCGGTCGGCCGGCTCGTCTCGCTGCTCGTCACCGTGAAGGGCCTGCCGCTCGCGTACAACCGCGACCTCCAGCAGGACAAGCCGCCCGTCTTCACCGCGCGCGCCGACATCGCCGGCGCGCTCGGTGCCCTCACGATTCTCGTCTCGGGCCTCGCCTTCGACCGCGAGCGGCTCGCCGCCGCTGCCGCCGACCCGCTGCTGCGCGCGACCGACGCCGCCGAGGCGCTCGTCGCCGCCGGCGTGCCGTTTCGCGACGCCCACGAGCAGGTGGCAGCCGAGGTGCGGGCCGGGACGTTCGAGGCGCCCCCGCCCGGCAACCGCCTCGGCGACGTCGCCGCAGCCGTCCAAGCCGCAAAGGAGCGTTGGTCGTGACCGCACGCATGTCCGTCTCACTCGCAGGTCGTGACCTCCTGCGGATCTCCGACCTCGCCCCCGACGAGGCCGAGCAGATCCTCGATCTCGCGCTCGAGCTGAAGGCGGATCCGCGCCGGCCGCTCGCGCCGGGAGCGACGCTCGGCCTGTACTTCTCGAAGCACTCGACGAGGACGCGCGTGTCGTTCTCCGTCGCCATGTCGCATCTCGGCGGCACGGCGATCGCGCTCAGCCCGGACGAGCTGCAGATCTCACGCGGCGAGTCGCTCCCCGACACGGCGCGCGCCCTCTCGCGCTACGTCGATGCACTGGCGGTGCGCACGCACGCGCACGAAGAGCTCGAGGCGTGGGCCGAATGGTCCTCCGTGCCGGTGATCAACGCGCTCACCGCCGACGAGCATCCGTGCCAGGCACTTGCCGACGCGCTCACGATCCGCGACCGGCTGGGCAGCCTCGACGGAGTTCGCGTGGCGTGGGTCGGCGACGGCTCCAACGTCCTCGTCTCGCTCGCCTCACTCGGCAAGCTGCTCGGCTACGAGGTCGTCTCGGCCTGCCCGCCCGGCTACGAGGCTCCCGGAGTCGAGAACCTCGTCGACCCGAGCGCCGCCGTCGCCGGCGCGAACGTGGTCGTCACGGACACCTGGATCAGCATGGGGCAGGAGCACGAGCGCGCGACCCGACTGCGCGATCTCGAGCCGTACCGCCTGGACGACGCGCTGCTCTCGCTCGCCGCCCCGGGCGCGTTCGTCATGCACTGTCTGCCCGCGCACGCAGGCGAGGAGATCACCGCCGACCTCCTCTACGGCGATCGGTCGGCGATCTGGGACGAGGCCGAGAACCGCCTCCACGTCCAGAAGGCGCTGCTCGCCCTGCTCCTCGACGTCTAGCAGGGTTTGCCAAGAGTGGACAGCCGCTGACTCCACCGGCTTGAGAGTTCTGGCGTGAGCACGGTCGCCCAGGCCAACGCCTGCGAGCTCTGCAAGGCGGGTACCTGGTACCTCCGGTACCAGGTACCGATCCTGCGAACCGCCTGCTTGCTCAGGGGTCATTGCCGAACCTGGCCCGGTCAAGGGTGGATGTCTGGCAGCCGCAGGGACAGCCACTCGTCGATGACCGCGGCGCAGTCATCGATCAGGAGCGTGGGGACGGCGACGGCCGCGGCACGTGCTCGCACACCGACCGGGTCGGTCATGAACGGCATGAACAGGGCGGCTGACCGCTCGGGTGGAGCAGCCTCCCGGAGTTCTCCGTCGACCTCGATCATGTTCTCCCGGAACGCCGCCTCGGCCGCGGGCGTGACCTCGTCGGTGCCGAGATAGGCGGCGATGCTCGCCCGGGCCGCCTGCCAGTCGGGAAACCGCGATTCGCTTGCGCGCATGAACGCGACCATCGCGGCCAGGCTCGACCCGTCCGGCATCCCCAGCTGAACGCGATCTGCGGGTTCGAAGTACCCACCGTCCACGAGCACGACTGCTCGCAGGTCTCGCGGCGGGTCGACGGCCACACCGAGCTGCCCAAGAAGTAGCCGCCGCTGAAGCCGGAGCACATCGCGGCGACGCCCGGGTATCCCCAAGGCTCCTGGCCGCGAGAGATGACGCTGGACGAGAACCGCGCGGACCTGGAACGCCACGCCGACGACTTCCGCACCCGGAAGGGGTTCACGTACACGGTGCTCGATCCGGCCAGCCGCGACGTGATCGGGTGCGTCTACATCTACCCGCTACGCGACAGCGACTACGACGCCTGCGTACTCTCGTGGGTGCGGGACGAGCCGCGCACGCCTGGACACCGCCCTTTGGCATGCCGTGAGTGAGTGGCTCGAATCGGACTGGCCATTCGCCAGCGTGGAGTACGCGCCGCGCGCGTAGGAAAGGCGCGACGCCCAGGGTCTCCGGCAAGGTCCGTACCGCCGGCGCCTTTCCCTACCGCGGTCCCCATCCGCTCCGGGGCGGTCGGCTCGCTGATCGCGGTCTACGCGGTGTTCGACGTGATCCCGATCGCCGTGATCGTGATCGTTCTCACTGCGTGGTTCGAGCATCCACCGATCCTTTCCTGACCACGGCGGCGGCGCTTCTCGGTGTCAACAGCGCCTGCTGTCACTGGGTGCAACGTCACTGGAACGGCTGGATCGCAGGCAGCGGCGACCGTGTCGAAGCGAAATTGCAGACCATGCGCGCAGGCCGCATGATGAAGCATCCCGTCGCCTGGAGCGCCCTCAGCTTCGCACGCCAGGTACCTGGTACCTGAGGTACCAGGTACCGATCCTGCGAACAGGCGGCTTCCTCGGAACGACCGTCGAGCCGCTGCGGCTCTGAACCAAACCCCTCTAGCGTCGGCGTCGGCGGTAGGCGCGGGTCTTCGCGCGGTTGCCGCAGAGCTGCATCGAGCACCAGGCGGCCGAGCGGTTCGGCGAGTAGTCGTAGAACGACCAGTGGCAGTTCCGGCACGCCTTGAGCCGTGCCCAGCTGCCGTCCAGCATCGCCCCCAGCGCGCACGCGACGAGATCGTCGAGCTCGTCGCCGTCGCTCACGATCCGCACCTGGCCGCCCTCGATCCTCGGCGAGAGGCGTCCTGCCGCACGGTTCACGGCCTCGACCGCCGCCGCATCCGGGGACGCGCCGGTGTTCGCGATCGCGAGGCCGCGCAACGCCACCCGCAGGGCCCGGGCGCGCTCGAGCTCGCCGCCGAGACCACGCTCGGCCAGCCAGTCGGGCAGCCAGTCGACCTCGTTCTCGAGGTCGATCGTGTTCAGGAACCGCTGCACCCGGGCGAGTGGCTCGGGGGCGGCCTTGGGGACGTCGTAGCGCGGGCTCATCGTTGCCGGTCAGTCTAAACACCGGTAGAGTCACTGTACTGGTGTCGCAGCTCGTCCGCATCAGCTTCCCGCTCCGTCTCGTGCGGGCGCGCCTCGGCGCCGGCGGCGACCGGCTCGTGCTCGTCGCAATCGGCGTCGTCGCAGGCGCCGCCGTGCTCGCCGCCGTGCTCGCAGGGCGCCTCGTGATGGAGGACCGGTCGCTCGCACTGGCGTCGGCGCAGCTCGCGCCCGGAGACCGCGAGGTCCAGGTCGTCTGGAGCGGCGCGGTCGACCGGTTCACCCGGCTCGACGCGACGGTCTCGCCCAGGGTGCGGGCCGTCACGGGGCAGGAGCCGGCGGCTGCGATGCTCTTTCGCGAGGCGTCGATCCAGGGGCGGCTCGTCAACCTGCGGGCCGCGAACGACCTCGGCCGGTACGTGCGGCTCGTCTCGGGCCGGCTCCCGACCGTCTGCGTCCCCTCGCACTGCGAGGTCCTGCGCCTGAAGGGAAAGGGGCCGATCCCCTCGACGAAGGCGCTGCACCTGATCGAGGTCGGGCGAGCCGTGCTGAAGCCGGACGCCGCCATCGCGTCGTTCGTGCTGCCGACGCCGCCCACCGAGCAGGTCGCCCGCGCGGTCAGGTACCACACGCCGCAGCCGTCCCCGGTCGTGATCGCGAACGGGGTCGCGGGCCTGTCGGGGACCACCGAGCTGCAGACCTTCTATCGCTCCTACGCCTGGCTTCTGCCGCTCGGCCCCGGCGACGTGCACCCGTGGGACGTCGACGCGTTCACGCGCAAGGTGCAGCGGCTGACCGCCGAGATCGAGGCGAGCTCGGACGAGTTCCAGGTGGTCGCACCGACGGACTCGCTCGCTGCAGCAGCCGGCTCCTCGCACGCAGCCGCACGCCGTCTGCTGCTCCTCGGCGGCGAAGGAGGCGCGCTGCTGCTCGCCTTCACGATCCTCGCGGCGGCCTCGTTGCGGCGCGACGTCACCGACGCCCGTCGGCGCCTGACCTGGTTCGGCGCGCGCCGCTGGCAGGTCGAGCTGCACACGCTCGCGGAGTCGTGTGCGCTTGCGGTCGCGGGCACGGCCGTCGGCTGGGCGCTCGGCGGCGCCGTCGCCGCGCTCGTCGCGTCGCGGGCCGGCTCACCCGCCGGCGCCGTGGTCGAGCACGCGCTGCTCTCCGCGAGCGGACTCGGCACGGCGGCGGCGGTCGCGGTGACGGCCGGGCTCCTGCTCTACGCGACAGTCCGCGCACCGGCGGTTCATCTGGGCCGGATGGCGTTCACCCCGCTCGACGCGGCGGCCTGCGGGGCTGTCGCGGTGGTGCTGGTCGGCTGGGCGCGTGGATCGATCGACGCCCAGCAGCTCGCGGGAGGCGGCGGGACCAGCGCATTCCTGCTGCTCGTGCCGGCGCTGATCGTGTTCGCCGTCGCGGTCGTCTCCGCGCGGCTGCTCGCCCCCGCGCTGCGCGCGCTCGGCCGGGCGGGGCGCGGCGGGCCGATCTCCCTGCGGCTGGCCGCAGCGTCGCTCGCGCGCAACCCGGGCCACGCCGCGATTGCGGCGACCTTCCTGGTCGCGAGTCTCGGGCTCGCGCTGTTCGCAGTCGCCTACCGCTCGACCCTCGTGCGCGGACAGCACGACGAGGCGGCGTTCGCGGTCCCGGCCTCGTACGTCCTCACCGAGGATCTCTCGCAGCTCGTCCCCGTGCTGCACGGCGCCCCCGTGGGGTCGCTGCCCGGCACGCCGACACCCGTGCTGCGCCTCTCGGGCAACGTCCCGTCGGGAACCACGTTCGGCTTCCTGGCGCTGCCGGGCCGCTCGCTGCCGGCCGTCCAGGGTTGGCGATCCGACTTCGCCCACCGCTCGCTCGAGTCGCTCGGCCGCGGGCTGACGCCTGGCTACGCCGGCCTGCAGCTGCT
The DNA here is from genome assembly GCA_963821575.1 of uncultured Thermoleophilia bacterium. Classification (GTDB taxonomy): domain Bacteria; phylum Actinomycetota; class Thermoleophilia; order Gaiellales; family Gaiellaceae; genus PALSA-600. The sequence continues at coordinate 49,762 of CAWGEJ010000004.1, read as the reverse complement.
GAGCCTCCCCGCGGGAAGACGGTTCACCCTGCCGGTGGCCGCGACGGGCGACGACGTCGGGGTGCGCGCGTTCTTCCGCTCCCGCCTGGGCGACTACGTCGCCGTCTCGCTCGGCCGTACGACCGCGAATCGCCGGGTGGTGCTCCGCGGGCGCATTCCGTTCCGCCACGCGACGCTGGCGGAGCTCGAGCTCGACATCCTGAACAACGGGCGGCTCACCGCGAACGCCGGCACGGGCATCCAGCCGAGCGCGAAAGGCACGCTGACGTTCGGAGCGCCGCGCGTGAACGGCACCGCCGTGCGCGGCGGCTTCGCGCGGTGGACCGGCACCGGGGGCGTCGGCGGCACCGCCGCGAAGCTCGGATACGTGCTCACCCCGGATCGCACGGGCACCTATCGCCCGGCGCAGCCGACCGACGGGGTGCCGATGCCCGTGCTCGTGACCCCGAAGATCGCGGCCGCGGCAGGCCCGCGCGGGATCATCCCGCTCGACATCGAGGGCGAATCGGTGGCCGGCCACATCGTCGGCGTCGTGCAGCGCTTCCCGTCGGTCGTCGGCGACGCGGTCGTGGCGGACATCGAGCAGGCAGGCACCCGTCTCGACACGCTCTCCGCCGGGCTCGGCACGACCAACGAGTTGTGGCTCTCGGGCACCACTCCCCCGCACGTGCCGCAGGTCCTCGTGCAGTCGCAGGCCGAGACGCTTGCGCGTCTCCAGGCCGACCCGCTGGCGCGCGGCGCCCTGCTGACGCTCGCCGGCACCGCAGCGGTGGCGCTGCTGCTGGCCCTGCTCGGGCTTGTGCTCTCGGTCGTGAGCGACGTGCGCGACGACCGCGGGGAGCTCTTCGACCTCGAGGCGCAAGGCGCGGCGCCCGCGACGATCCGCGCGCACCTCCGGCTGCGGGCACTGCTCGTCGCCGTGTTCGGGATCGCGGGCGGCCTCGTCCTCGGCGCGATCCTCTCCGCGCTCGTGATCGACCTCGTCTCGGTCACGGCGGGCGCCGCCGAGGCCGAGCCACCGCTGCGACTCTCGCTCGACCTGCCGCTGCTCGCACTCGCGGCGCTCGTGTACCTCGCGCTCGCGCTGGCGCTCGTCGGGGCCGCGACCCGGCTGGGCGGCCGCGCGCCGGAGCGCGCGGCGGAGGCCGCCGTATGAGCGTCGCGATCGAGCTCAAGGACGTATTCCGTGTCCACTCGACGCCGGAGGGCGACGCCGCCGCGCTCCAGGGACTGTCGCTGCGGGTCGGCGACGGCGAGGTGCTCACCGTGCTCGGGCCGAGCGGCTCCGGCAAGTCGACGCTGCTGCGCCTGCTCGCGGGCCTCGAGCGCCCGTCGGCCGGGGTCGTGCGCGTGTACGGCGAGGACCTCGGCAAGCTGCCGGCGCGCGGGCTCGGCCGCTACCGCTCGTCGCTACTCGGCTACGCGGACCAGCACTACGCCCGCGCGCTCGCGCCCGAGCTGAGCGCGCGGGAGCTCGTCGCGGTACAGCTCGGGCTACGCGGCACTCCGCGGGCCGAGCGTCTGCGGCGCGCCGACGAGCTGCTCGAGCGCGTCGGCCTGGGCGACAAGCGCGAGCGTCGTCCGACGCAGCTCTCCGGAGGCGAACAGCAGCGCGTCGCGCTGTGCGCTGCGCTCGGTCACCACCCGAAGGTGTTCCTCGCGGACGAGCCGACGGGCGAGCTCGATGCCGCGACGGCCGACCAGGTGTACGACGTGCTCGCCGAGCTCGTGCGCGAGCACGGCTGCACGACCGTGATCGTCAGCCACGACCCGGAGTCGGCCCGAATCGCAGACCGGATTGTGCGCATCCGCGACGGGCGGGTCTCCGAAGAGTGGTCGCGAGACAGCGGATCGGGCGACGCGATCGTCGTCGGGCGAGGCGGCTGGCTGCGCCTCCCCGAGGAGCTGCTCTTCCGGGCCGGGATCGGCGAGAAGGCAACGGCCCGCTTCGAAGACGGCAGGCTCACGGTCGAGCCCGCAGCCGGCACCGAGGTCGCACTGCCGGTACCAGGTACCCAACGGGTACCTGGTACCTCTCCGGGGCGAGTGGTCGTGCAGGCACACGGCCTGCGCAAGAGCTACGGCGCGACCCCCGTCCTCGCCGGCCTCGACCTCGAGCTGCGCTCGGGCCGGCTGCACGCCGTCACCGGCCCATCCGGCTCGGGGAAGACGACCCTGCTGCACCTGCTGGCCGGGCTGGAGGTGCCCGACGGCGGCACGGTGACCGTGGACGGAATCGACCTGACGTCGCTCGACCGCGCCGGCCGCGCCGCCCTGCGCCGGGCCAAGATCGCCTACGTCGGACAGCAGGCGGGCCTCGTCCCGCACCTGTCCGCGCTCGAGAACGTCGAGCTCGCGCTCGCGCTCCGAGGGCTCGCGGGCGGGCGGTTCGCAGCGCTCGACGCGCTCGAGTCGGTCGGCCTGGGCGAGCGCGCGACGCAGCGGGTCGGGCGCCTCTCGCAGGGGGAGCGGGCCAGGGTCGCGATCGCACGCGCGATCGCCTCGCGCCCCGCGCTGCTCCTCGCGGACGAGCCGACGTCGCGCCTGGACGGAGCGAATGCGATCTCGGTGGCGATTCTGCTCGCGCGGCTCGCTCGAGCGACCGGCGCCGCGGTCGTGTGCGCAACGCACGATCCGCTCGTGATCGAGCAGGCTGAGAGCCAAATCTCACTTTCGTAGCTCCCTCGTTCGGGGGACGCCCGCCATCTAGTGGCAACCGATGCTTGGTGGGATGGCGACCTTGGACGTTCGTCAATCGACCATCCTGTCGCGCCTGCGGGGACTGCTGGAGGTGACGCGGCTGGTCCGGACCGGCGACGAGCTTCCCGAGCTCCTCTCGTCGGTCGCGCGGACGGTCTCGGACTCCCTCGCGTTTCGAACGGTCGTCGTCAACCTCTACCGCCCCGAATGGAACGACTTCGTGGTCAGCACCGTCTACGGCAGCGACGAGGCCCGCGAGGCCCTGCTCGGCCAGGTGCGCCAGGTGGAAGAGTGGGAGCCGCTGCTCGACGAGCGCTTCCTGCAGCGCGGCGCCTACCTCGTCGCGTCGGGCGAGTTCGACTGGGACGAGTACACCGGGAGCGTCTACACACCGAATCTTCAGATCAGCGACGACCCCGGTGCGTGGCACCCCGACGACGCGCTGTTCGCGCCGATGCGCGGCAGCGACGGCCGGCTGCTCGGGATCCTGTCGGTCGACGAGCCGGTCTCCGGACGCAAGCCGGACGGAGACGAGATCGACGTGCTCGTCGCCGTCTCGCAGCATGCCTCGATCGCCGTCGAGGCCGCGCAGGAGACGGCGCGCGCCAAGGCGAGCCGCGACGCGCTCGACCGCCTGCTCGACGGTGTCGACGCGCCTGAACGAGACACGGGACGCGACCACGCTGCTCGCGCAGGTCTGCGGTGCGATCTCCGAGGCGCTCGGCTTCGACAAGGTCGCCGTGCAGCTGCTCGAGGAGGACGGCTGCCACCGCACGGCCGCCTCGGTCGGCTTCGGGGAGGGCGAGAACCTCGGCGATGCGCTCGCCGCGGACGAGCTCCAGCAACTGCTGCAGCCGGAGTTCGAGATCGAAGGCTGCTTCCTGCTCCCACACGACGAGGCGCGCCGACTGCTGCCTCATCGACAGGCCGGCTACCGCTCCCAGTTCGACGGCCGCGGGCCGAACGCGTGGCAGAACCACTGGCTCTTCGTCCCGCTGCAGGATCGTCGCGGACGGCGCATCGGATACATCTGGGTCGACGACCCCACCGACCGGCTGCGGCCCGACGCCGACCGCCTGCAGATCCTCCGGGCCTTCGCGAATCAGGCGACGACCGCGCTCGAGCAGGCAGCGCAGTTCGAGGAGATCCAGAACGCCTACGAATACCAACGAACGTTGATCGGTGCCTCCCCGGTCGCGATCGTCGACTTCAGCATCGACGGACGCGTGCGTTCGTGGAACGCGGCGGCGTGCGAGATCTTCGGCTGGAGCGAGGACGAGGTGATCGGCCGCGTCAGCCCGATCGTCCCCGCGGAAGAGCTCGACACCTTTCTCGCCACGCTGGCCCTCATCGCGCAGGGCGAGCCCGTGCGCGACCTCGACCTCCGCCGTGTTCACCGGGACGGCTCGCGGATCGACGTCAGCACCTCGGCTGCCCCGATCCGCGACTCCCGCGGCGAGGTCGTGGCGGTCATCGCCTCGATGGTCGACGTGACCGCCCGTAAGCGCTCGGAGCGGGCGCTCGCCGCGAGTGAGGGACGCAAGGAAGCTGTGCTCCGAGCGTCGCTCGACTGCATCGTGATCGTCGACCACGAGGGCCTCATCGCCGAGGTGAACCCGGCGACCGAGGAAACGCTCGGTTGGGCGCGGATCGACGTCCTCGGCAAGCCGTTCCTCGAACTGGCAGTCGCCGCGGAGCATCGCGAGGACCTGGCAGGCGTGTTCGCGAACGGAAGTGGGCCGCTGCTCGGCTCTCGCCTCGAGATCAACGCGCTCCACGCCGACCACCGCACGTTCTCGGCCGAGATCGCGATCACCCGCGTCGACGTGCCAGGCCCGATGCTCTTCGCCGTCTCGCTACACGACGTCACGAAACGGCGCCTGCGCGAGGAGCGGCTGCGGCAGGCCGAGGCGAAATACCGGACGCTGGTCGAGCAGATCCCCCTTGCCACGTACATCAACGACGTCGGCCTGCCGGTGCAGACGACCTACATGAGCCCGCAGATCGAGGCGATGTTCGGGTTCCCGGTCAGCGACTGGCTGAACCCCGACTTCCTCGGCACCCGGCTGCATCCCGACGACCGCGAGCGCGTCTTCGCCGAGATCGAGCGCACCCATCGCACCGGCGACGACTTCCGGCTCGAGTACCGGCTGATCGCGGCCGACGGCCGCGTTGTGTGGGTGCTCGACGAGACCACCGTCGTGCGGGACGAGAACTACCAGCCGATGGTGCTGCAGGGCTTCCTCGTCGACATCACTGCCGGGGTCGAGGGCGCCGCGCCGACGCCGGCCTAGACGGGCAGCGCCTGGCGCTCGCGCCAGGTCGACCAGCCGCCCTCGAAGGAGCGAACGCCGCCGCCGCGAGACCTCGAGGATCCGGTCGGCGATCCGGTCGAGGAAGTAGCGGTCGTGCGAGACGAAGACGGCGGTGCCGTCGAAGTCCTCGAGTGCGGACTCGAGCATCTCCACCGACTCGATGTCGAGGTGGTTCGTCGGCTCGTCGAGGAGCAGGCAGTTCGCTCCCTGGAGCATCAGGAGCAACAGCTGCAAGCGCGTCCACTCGCCGCCCGAGAGCGTCTCCAGGGGCCGGCGCACCTGCTCGTAGCCGAAGAGGAACTTCATCAGGCGCGACACCGCCTCGCCCTCGGAGATGGGCGCCGCGCGCCGGACGAGCTCGAGCGGCGTCGCCTTCGGGTCGTCGGGGCGGCGGTCCTGGGCGAGCCGGCCGAAGCGGATCGACGGGCCCGCCTTGCGCTCCCCGACCGACGGCTCGAGCTCCCCGGCGAGGATCCGCAGCAGCACCGACTTGCCGGCGCCGTTGTCGCCGACGATGCCGACGCGCTCGCCACGCAGCACCGTCAGATCGACGCCGCGAGCACGGCTCTCCCGCCCAGCTCGACGCCCACATCCGCGAGCTCGACGACGCGCTCGCCGCCGCGTGCGTGCGGGCGAAGCTCCAGGGCGATCCTGCGGCGCTCGAGCGCGGGCCGCTCGACCTTCTCCATCCGGTCGATCTGCCGCTGCTTGTTGCGAGCCTGCTTGATGTGCCGTTCGTCGGGGACGCGGTTCGCCCAGTCCTTGAACCGGCGGATCGCCTCCTCGAGCCGCGCGATCTCCTTCTGCTGGGTCACGTAGACCTGCTGCTGGCGTGCCAGCTCCAGCTCGCGGGCGACCGTGTACGCCGAGTAGTTGCCCGGCCACATCCGGATGCGCCCGCCGTTGAGCTCTGCGGTCTCCGTCACCGTCTCGTCGAGGAGGTAGCGATCGTGGGAGACGGAGACCACGGCACCGTCGAAGGACCGCATCAGGTGCTCGACCCGTTCGCGCGCCTCGACGTCGAGATGCGCCTCGGGCTCGTCGAGCAGCAGGACGTCGGGGTCACGCAGCAGACAGGCCGCCAGCCCGACGAGCTTGCGCTGCCCGCCCGAGAGGACGCGCGTCGACTTCGTGAGGTCGTCGTCCTCGAGGCCGACGTCGACGAGCAACGCACGAGCGCGTGCGTCGAAGCCGGGGCCGCCGCCTGCGGTCCAGCGCTGCAGCAGCTCCTCTTGCCTGCGCAGCAGGCGCGTCATGCGATCGAGGTCGCTGCCCGCTTCGCCGATCCCCCGTTCGACCGTCTCGAGCTCCTGCTCGAGCTCGTCGAGATCTGGGCGCGCTGCACGCAGCGTGGCGAATGCGTTCCGTACATCTCCCTCGAGCTGCTGCGGGAGATACGAGAGCACGAGCCCGCGGCGCTGGGTCACCTCGCCGGCGTCGGCGATCTCCTCACCGGCGAGGATGCGCAGCAACGTCGACTTGCCGCCGCCGTTCGGCCCGATCACGCCCATGCGGACGCCCGGCTCGACGTCGAAGTCGAGCCCGTCGAGGATCAGCCGCGAGCCGAAGCTCTTCCCGATCCCGCGTGCGGCGAGGAGCGCCATCGCCGAACCGTAGCCGCCGACTCAGAAGAAGAACTGCCGCCAGGCGGTCCACCAGTCGTCCGCGCGAGCGGCGATCTGACGCGAGCCGGTGATCTCGACGCCCGGCCGGTGGCGGAACTTCTCGACGTGATCCGAGGTGTTGAAGTCGACCACGATCTCGCAGGGCGATCCCGGGTCGTAGGGCTGCACAGCGGAGAGATCCGCCAGCGAGCGCCTGGCGGCATCCTCGATCAACTCACGTGCCCGTGCCGCCGGAAGCTGGCGCGCGCTGAAGCGGCCGAGGCCCTTCTTCACCGCGGCCGTCGTCAGCCCGCTCGCCGAGGAGCTCGCGTCCCTCGCTGCACGCGGCCTCGTCGCCCGTGACGAGCACGACCGGGCAGCCCCAGGTGCCGCAGAGCGCCGCGTTGATCCCCGTCTCGCCCACCTCGACGCCGTTGAACCGCAGCCGCCACCAGGACGAGCCGCTGACGGTGTGCGCGAGCACACCGTCGCGCGTCCCCGCCATCGCGTGCATGCCGACGAAGAGCGCGGCATCGACGCCGCCCTCCAGGTACTCGACGTACTCGGTCCACTCGTTCTGGACGACGTACTCGCAGTCGGCGTCCAGCTCCTCGGGCAGGAGCGAGTTGAAGGTCCAGCCTTCACCTGCGCCGTGGCAATCCATGACGACGATCTCGGTCGCGCCGGCGGCCTTCGCGCCTCGCACGGCGGCGTTGATCTCCCCGGTGTAGAGACGCCGGCCCTCCTCGTACATCGGGCTCCCGCCGGTGACCTGCTGCCACCGGACGATCCCCGCCACGCCCTCCATGTCGCTGACGATGAAGACCTTCATCGCGCCAAGGTTATTGCCCCGACGACCTCGTCGCGGCTGTTCAGGACCGGCGTCTCCAGGAGCTCCTCGATCTCGAGGACAAGGCCGAGCGCCGCGCGAATCGCCCTGTAGGCGCCGTCCTCGGCCTTCAGCGCGATGCCGCGGCCGTCGACGTGCGCCGCGCAGTAGAGGCCCTCGGCGCCGCCCTTCGCGATCCAGCCGTCGCGCAGCCGCATCAGGTCGGTGTCGGGAGCATCGCGCGATGCGCCGACGAGCTCGGGCCGCGCGCGCATTGCCCGGCGGATGCGCACCGGCGTGCGGGTGAGCAGCTCGGCCGCTTCGCTGAGGGTCCGCGCGAACGTCGGCACGCCGCAGCCGTCCACGCCGGTCTCGCCGCCTCCGATCAGCTCGGCGATCCGCCGCTGCAGCGGGTGCGACGGGTCGCGATACGGATGAAGCGGCCACCCGTGTGCCGCACAGGCCGCGAGCATCCCGGCGTGCTTGCCGGAGCAGTTGTGCCCGAGCTTCCCCTCCGGCCGGCAGTCCTGCAACCCGTTCTCGAGATCGTCGATGCGCGCGCCCGCCCGGGCGAGGACCTTGCGCACCGCGTCGAGCTGCGCGGGCTCGGCGTGGTGTGAGGCGCACGCGATCGCGATCTCGTCGTCGTCGAGGTCGTCGTAGCCCTCGACGAACGGGATCGCCTGGATCGGCTTCGCCGACGAGCGCAGAAAGAGGCGAAGCTCGTCACCCCAATTCTCACCGTCTGTCGTCGCGACGTGAACGCGGTGGACGGCCTCGACGACGTCTCCTCGCCGCACCGTTACCCTGATCGCATCCACCGAAGGAGCGTAGTAGGTGCCGGAACTGCCCGAGGTCGAAGCATGGCGCCGTGGGCTCGACCCGCTCGTGCAGCACGCGCCGATCGAGCGCGCGGGCCCGGCGCACATCGCGACGCTGAAGACGATCGAGCCGCCGCTCTCGGCACTCGACGGGCGACGCTTCCGCGGCGTCGAGCGCCGCGCAAAGCGCTTCCTCCTCCCGCTCGACGACGACGAGCTCGTCGTGATGGTGCACCTGATGAGCGCCGGCCGCTTGAAGTACGTCGCGCCGAGCGGGAAGGGCGCGAAGACGCCGATGTTTCGCGTGCGCTTCGCGGACGGCGGCGAGCTGCAGCTGACCGAGGCGGGCTCGAAGAAGCGGGCAGGGGTGTGGCTGCTGGGACGCGACGCCCTGACGGAGGAGCTTGCGCACCTCGGCCCCGAAGCGGACACATTGACCACAGATGACGTCGCGCGCATCCTGGCCTCCGACTCGCGGCGGCTGCACTCGCTGCTCCGGGACCAGCGGCTGATCGCGGGGATCGGCCGGGCCTGGGCCAACGAGATCCTGTGGGCGGCGCAGCTCTCTCCGTACTCGCTCTCGACCCAGATCGACGCCGCCGAGACCGGGCGGCTCGCAGCAGCGATCCACGACGAGCTCGCACGCGGCCTCGAGTTGCGGCTCGCGGGAGCAAACGACGGGAAGACCTACCGTGTGCACAACAAGCTCGGCACCCCGTGCGCGCGCTGCGGCACGCCGATCGCGCGCGTCGACTTCGAGGAGCACACGATCTACTACTGCCCGCAGTGCCAGACCGAGGGCCGCGTCCTGAAGGACCGGCGGCTGTCGCGCCTGCTGAAGTAAAGACTGAACCTGGTTCGGGGCAGCCGAACCAGGTTCACGAGTTTCGAGTTGCCACAGCCTCCCGAGAAACTCGCGAACCAGATTCAGAGAACGAATCTGGTTTGGTGTAGAGCTCAGATCGACGCGAGGAAGCTGAGCAGCTTCGGCCACGCGTCGGCGCGGGCGAGCTGGTTGTCGTCGGGGGTGTATCCGTCGCCGTTCCCACCCGTGTTCAAAGGGTAGTAGGGAATGAGCCCACCGACGAAGTGCCCCGCGCGTGGATACTCGAGCAGCGTCAGCCGATGGGCGAAGTGGTGGGCGCGCAGTCGATCGCGGATCGCCTCGTTCATCGGGCACGACGGGCCGAACTCGTCGAGGCCGTCGCAGACGAGGAAGATCGGGCCGTGGACGAGCTCGTCGTGGATCGGGTACGCCGTTGCGGGGCTGAAGCCGAACCGGTTGTACGGGATGGGCTTTCCGCGGAACGTCCACGCGGCCCCGATGCAGTGGACGATCTGCCCGTGGTACTGCGGGATCCCGCACGCGGACTCGTTCGCGCCGACGAGAGCGACGACGCCGTGCACGAGCCGCGGATAGTGCACACCGAGGAGCTGTGAGGCCTCTGCGCCGCGCGAGACGCCGTAGACGACGAGCTTCGCCGGATCGACCGTCGGCTGCTCGGCGAGGATGTGCAGCGCTCTTGCGAAGTACTCGAGCGGAATGTCGTGGAGGGCCGGCGGCAGGCCCGGGGCGTGGAAGTACGCGAGCGCGAGCGTCGTGTATCCGTGTGAGGCGAGGAGGGCGGCCTCGGGTGGGGTCGAGAGCCCGCCTTCGGAGCCGCCGAAGATCAGGACGCCGGCGTGGCGACCGCGGCCGGAGGCGGTGAAGAGCTCGCCGTACACGCCGCCGCGCTTGACGGTGAGCATCCGGCTGCGGACGCTCGACGAGCGAGTCAGCCGCGTGACGGTCGTCTCCACGCGCTTTCCCCGCACACGTGCCGAGAGGGTGACCCCGAACGCATCGCCCTTCGGGATGTAGAGATAGGGCGCGTCCTCTTTCGGCGCGAGCGTCCAGAAGAGCCGCATCGCCCGGTTCCCGCGCAACGCGACCCGCCCGTCCCCGTCCGCGCGCGCCGTCGTCGACGACCGCCAGACCTTGCCGTCCGCGTCGACCGCACGTGCTTCGAGCTCGACCGGCGCACCCGCCTTCGCACCGGTCAGAGTGATTGTTACCGGCGAGTCGAGCAGCGCTTTCGGCGGCACCGCGCTGAGCGTCGCTCCGCCCGAGCCGCAGCCGGTGAGCACGGCGAGCAGGACCATCAGGGCGAAGAGCCTCACGCACCGAATTGTTCCTCACCATCCCCCTGGGCGGGCCGAGCCTCGTGCCACCGGCGGTACGTCTGCCGCTCCGGTTAGCCTGCCCCCGGTGATCAGGACACAGCCACATGCCGGGGGCTGGCTCGAGGTCGTCTGCGGCCCGATGTTCAGCGGCAAGAGCGAGGAGCTGATCCGCCGGCTACGGCGCGCCGAGATCGCCGGCCAGCGCGCCCTGATCGTGAAGCCGCTGATCGACGACCGCTACGACGTCGGCCACGTCGTCTCGCATGCCGGCGCGAAGATGCGCGCCGTCACCGCCGAGTCGAGCGACGAAGTGCACCGGCTCGCGGCCGGGTATGACGCGGTCGGAATCGACGAGGTGCAGTTCTTCGACGAGGAGATCGTGGCTGCGATCGACGAGCTCGTCCGCGGCGGCGCCCGGGTCGTCGCCGGCGGCCTCGCCCAGGATTTTCGCGGCCTGCCGTTCGGTGCCATGCCGACGCTGCTCTGTGTCGCGGAGTTCGTCGACAAGCTCGAGGCCGTGTGTCACCGCTGCGGAGGCCCCGCAACGATGACGCAGCGGCTCGTCGACGGCGCACCCGCACCCTTCGACGGCGAGACGATCCAGGTGGGCGCCCTCGACTCGTACGAGGCGCGCTGCCGCGCCTGCTTCGAGCCCGGCCTCGTCGGCGCAGGCGCCGCGGCCCGGCTCGCGGGCTGAGCCCCCAGGTCCCGACCGGCGCCCGGAACGCGCGCCGCGCGACCGCGGTCGTGTTCGCCGTCCACGGCTGCGTGGTCGGCAGCTTCGCAGCGCGGGTCCCGTGGATCGCCCAGCACGTCGGCGTCGACGTCGGCCACCTCGGTCTCGCGCTGCTGATGCCCGGGATAGGAGCGCTGCTCGCGATGCCGTTCTCGGGCGGTCTCGCGCACCGCTACCCGTTCCGGTCGCTCGTCTCGGGCACGCTCGTCGCGTTCTGCTTCGCGCTCGTCCTGCCGGCGCTTCCCACGTCGCTCGCCCTGCTCTGCGCAGCGCTGCTCGTCTTCGGCGCGACGGCGGGCCTCGCCGACATGGCGATCAACGCGCACGGGTCGCTGGTCGAGCGGATGCTCGGCCGGTCGGTGATGTCGAGCTTCCACGGCTCCTGGAGCGTCGGCGTACTGATCGGCTCGGCCTCGTCGGCCGTCGCGTCGCACGCGGGCGTCGACGCGCGCCTTCAGTTCGCGGTCACAGCGCCCGTCCTGGCAGTGATCGGCGCTGCGGCTTCACGGCACCTGCTCGACGACGCGGCCGAGCAGGAGACGGAGCCGCCTCCGGCCTTCGCCCTCCCGACGCGGCCGATCATCCTGATCGGGCTCATCGGGCTGTGCGCGGTGTTCGGGGAACAGGCGGGGACCGACTGGTCGGCCGTGTTCATCCGTCGCGAGCTCGGCGGCTCGGCGAGCGTCGCAGCGCTCGCAGTCTCGGCGTTCGCGGTGATGATGGCGGCAGGTCGGCTCGTCGGCGACCGGGTGATCCAACGACTCGGTCCGGCGCGCACCGTCCGCTTCTCCGGAGTGTGCGCCACCGCCGGGGCGGTGACCGTGGTCGTGGCACCCGGCCTGGCGGCGGGGCTCGTCGGCTTCGCGCTCCTCGGCACCGGTGTGGCCCTCGTCGTCCCGCTGGTCTTCGCGGCCGCAGGCCGGGTCGGCCCCCATCCTGCGCGCAGCATCGCGGGCGTGGCCGGGATCTCCTACGGGAGCGGCCTCGTCGCGCCGGGCGTGATCGGCGGCGTCGCCGCCTTCTCGTCGCTCCGAGTGTCGTTCTGCCTGGTCGCCGTTCTCGTGGCGGCGATGGTGCCCGCGGCGAGCGCCCTCCACCGCGCTCCGTGAGTGACGCGGCAACGCCCCGCGCGGCCGGCGCCGCACTGGAGCGACACCGGCCGCCGAGGAGCCGCGCTCACGGCTCGGAGAGAACGGTGATCAGGTTCAGCATCATCCGCGTCACTGCCGGCTGCCAGACCGATCCCGCAAGGGAGAAGGCGCCGGCGGCGAAGACCTTCGCGCCCGCCTTCGTGGTGTAGTAGGTCATCTGGGCGTTGTGCCCGTCGCCGAAGAGGTTCCGGATCTCGGCGAGCACCTGAACGTTGTGCGGTGAGGCTCCCTCGACCTCGTCCGCCTCGATCCCGCCGTTCGAGATCAGCGAGCCCGGCGCCACCCCGGTGCCGGCGAAGATCCAGCTGCTCGCCGGAGTGGAGCGGACGGTCCAGCCGCCGCGATGCTGACCCTCGTCGTTCTTGTAGTACTGCACGCCGATCAGTGCCGCCTCGGGCCTACCGAGGTCGCGCCAGCGCGCGATGCGCGACATGACGCCGTTCGTGATCTGGATCTTCCAGAAGAAGTTGTTCGCCGAGAGGAACATCAGGTTCCCACCCAGGTCGCGGTACCTAGTGACGGCCTCGTACTCCGCAGTCGTCGCGTACTCGTGGTGGCCCGAGAAGATCAACAGGCCGTAGCTCCGGGCGAGCTTCTCACCGGACGTGGTGTTGAGCACGGCGTTCGACAGGACGTCGACGTCGACGTGGTTGATTGCGAGCCAGCGGAGGAACGGCTCGTCGTAGTACTTGTAGTGCGGCGGCACACCGCGGTTCAGGAACGGCCGGAAGAGCCGCGCGGTCCGCCCGGGGCCTGCGTACCAGGTGTCGCAGGAGCCGTCGCCGTTGTCGTCGCGGAAGTTGTAGGCCTGCCACGTCTCCGTCGGCAGGACGACCGCGATTGCATGGGTGCCGAGGCGCGCCGGAGCGAGCACGAACGGTGCGAAGCCGACCCGCCCGCGCGGCGCGGTGAGCCGTGCGTAATAGAGGGCGCTCGGCCATTTGCCGAGGCTGATCTGCACGGCCTGGCCGGAAACGACGGACGCGAGGTGAAGCGGCTGACCGACCGGCGTTCCGCGCATGTGGTTGTAGTCGCGCAGCGGGCCGCGGATGGCGCCGACCCGATAGAGCTGAACGGTCACGTTCCTGGCGGAGTCGAAGAGCACGAGCCGGGCGGCAGTGCCGGAGCGGTAGCTCTGCGCGTCGAACGCCGCCTGCACTGTCGGCAGGTGACTGTCCGGCTGGCGCTCGTCGCGACCCTGCAGGTCACCGTCGACGTCGTCGATACGCGACATCTGGCGGGCGGCCCGCATCGTGTGATCGACCGTCACGGCGACTCCGGCGAGCGCGAAGGCTGCCAGAAGGGCAAATGCAAGACGAAAGATGGAGCGGAGCGCGTTATGTGATGTGGCTGTCATGCAGCCACCGTCCGCCCGGCCGGAAACCTGCCTCTCACCCGCGCCTAATCAGCGGCTAACCGCGCATTTCGCCGCCCCAAAACGGTGTTACAACCCGCACGTGGTCGAATTTCGGATCCTCGGCCCGCTCGAGATCGTTCGCGACGGCGAGCGCGTGGAGATCAACGGGAAACGGCAGCGCAGTGTCCTGTCGATGCTCCTGCTCGAGGCGAACCGGCTGCTGCCCGCCGACCTCCTGCGCGACCGGCTGTGGGGCGAGAGCCCGCCGCCGACCGCGACGACCTCCCTGCACAACGCGGTCTCACAGCTGCGCAGGCTCCTGGGGGACGGCGTGATCGAAACGCTGCCGTCCGGCTATGTCCTCCACGTCGAGCCGGAGCGGTTCGATCTCGCCCGCTTCGAGCAGCGCCTCCATGACGCACGCGAAGCCGCACCCGAGCAACGCGCGACGATCCTGGCGGCGGCGCTCTCGGAATGGCGCGGCCCTGCGCTCGCGGAGTCCGCGTACGAGCCCTGGGCCGAAGCGGAAGTACGGCGCCTCGAGGAACTGCGGACGGCGGCTCTCGAAGACCGGCTGGACGCCGACCTCGCAGCGGGCCGGCACGTCGAGGTCGTGGCCGAGCTCGAGTCACTGGTTCGCCAGAACCCGCTGCGCGAACGCCTGTGGGGGCAGCTGATGCTCGCCCTCTACCAGGCCGGCCGCCAGGGGGACGCGGCACTCGCCTACCAGGAGGCGCGCACGACGCTCGTGCGTGAGCTGGGGATCGAGCCGGGCCCGGCACTCCGCCGGATCCATGGCGCGATCATTCGTCAGGAGCTGGAACCGCTCACCGACGGTTCGGCGGACCCTGCGACGGAGCCCGGCGACCTGACCGAGATCGTCTCCGCCGTTCTCGCAGGCCGCGTGGTGCCGGTGCTCGGCGAGGACACGGACCCGCTGGGTGCGCTCCTGGCAGAGCGGTTCCGCTACCCGAGCTCCGAGCCCGCGGACGTCGCGCGCATCTCGCAGTACGCAGCCACGATTCGCGGGTACGGCCCCCTTCATGAGGAGCTGCGCGAATGGGTGCGCACGACCGCCGAGCCGACCGACGTGCACCGGTTCCTCGCCGAGCTGCCCCGGCTCCTCCGGAGACACGGCTCTCCGCACCAGCTGCTCGTCACCACGTCCTACGGCAGCGCGCTCGAGCAGGCATTCGCAGACGCAGGTGAGGAGGTCGACGTGGTCGCGTATCTCCCGTCGGGCCCCGATCGCGGGAAGTTCGACCACCTCTCCCCCGACGGCACGTCGCGCGTCATCGACGTTCCGAACCTCTACGCGCAGGAGCTGTCACTCGAGCAGCGCACGATCATCCTCAGGCTGCGAGGGCGTCTCGACGCACCGGGAGGTGCTTCCCGGAGCTTCGTGGTGACCGAGGACGACCACATCGAGTACCTGCGGCGGGCCGACGTCGCCGCCGCGGTGCCGGTCTCGCTCGCGGCGAGCCTTCGCCGGAGCCACTTCCTGTTCCTGGGCTACACCGTGCGCGACTGGCCGCTGCGACTCGTCCTCGGCCGGATCTGGGGCGACGAAGCGGTCGCCTACCGGTCGTGGGCCGTGCATCCCCAGCCGGCCCCTGCGGAACGGGAGCTCTGGCGCCGGCTCGACGTCGAGCTCGTGGAGACGCCGCTCGGCCGGTTCACCCGCGCCCTCACCGGCGTCATCGGCTCGACGGAGGCGGTCGCTTGACAGCCATCGCCGCACCCATCGTCACCGCTCCGTTCCGCGGCCTGGCGCCCTTCGGCGAGAGCGAGCTGGACGCGCTGCTCTTCTTCGGACGGGAGCGTGAGATCGAGATCGTCGTCGCCAACCTGCTCGCGTCGCGGCTGACCGTCCTCTACGGCCCGAGCGGGGTCGGCAAGACGTCGCTCCTGCGGGCGGGTGTCGCGCGCCGGATTCGCGAGCTCGCCGGCGACCGCGCGATCGGGCGCGGCCCGGACGGCGCGATCGTGGTCTTCTCGTCGTGGCCGGGCGATCCGGTGGGCGGGCTCGCAGACGCGATCGCCACAGAGGTGCGCGCCGTCGCGGGCCACGACGTGGCCGAGCCGCCCCGTGCAGCGAGCCTCGCCGACGCCGTCGACCACTGGTCGGCAGTTCTCGACGGCGAGATCTTCATCGTGCTCGACCAGCTCGAAGAGCTCTTCGTCTACCACGACGCCGCGCGCGCGCCGGGGACGCTCCTGGCGGAGCTTCCCGAGGTGATCGTCCGGCCCCGGCTGCGGGCGCATGTCCTGCTCTCGCTGCGAGACGACGCGCTGGCGGAGCTGGACGCGTTCGGCGGCGCGCTGCCGAATCTGTTCGCGAACGTCGTGCGTCTCGACCGCCTCGACAGGACCGCCGCGACGGCCGCCATTCTCGGGCCGGTCGAGCAGTACAACGACCTCGTCGACGAGGAGCGCCGCGTCCGCGTCGAGCCCGAGCTCGTCAGCGACGTGCTCGATCAGGCGGGAACGGTGGCCGACCCGACGAGAGTCGAGCCGCCCTATCTGCAGCTCGTGATGGAGCGGCTCTGGAACGTCGAAGCCGAGCGCGGGTCGCAGCAGCTCCGCGCATCGACGCTCGCCGAGCTCGGAGGCGCGCGCGAGATCGTGCGCGAACATCTCGACCGGGCCCTCGCGGTGCTCGCCGACGACGATCAGGACATCGCCGACAGGATCTTCGAGCATCTCGTCACTCCGTCGGGAACGAAGATCTCGCACCGGGCGACCGACCTCGCGCAATTCGCGCGCGTGCCCCCGGCGACTGTCGACCCGATCCTTGCAACGCTCGAACGCGAGCGAATCCTGCGGCAGGTCGACCAGGGAGGCGACCGTCGCTACGAGATCTTCCACGACGTCCTCGCGGGCGCGATCTTGAGCTGGCGGCGTCGCCGCGAGCTCGAGCGCGAGCACCGGGCCGTGCGCCGTCATCAGCGCCGGCTCGTGACGATCGGGCTCGCAGCGCTCGTCGCCGTGCTCGTCATGGCGGGAATCACCGTCTACGCGCTCACCCAGCGAAGCACGGCACGCTCGGAGGAGCGCTCGGCGCAGGCGCGCGCGCTCGTCGCCGGAGCGCTGAACGAGCTCGGCCGGGATCCCGAGCTCTCGCTCCTGCTCGCCCGGCGGGCCGCCACGCTCAGCAGCTCGGAACTGGTCGAGGCTGCGCTCCGGCAGTCGCTCCTCGACTCGCGTGTCCGGCGGGTCGTACCGCTGGGCGCCCCAGGCGTTCAGGCCGGCTTCGGGGCAGGCGGCCGGAGCGCCGTCGCCCTCACCACCACCGGCCGCGTGATCGTCGCCGACCGCAGGTCCGGCCGGATCATCCGAACCTTCAGGATGAACGCGCCGCGCGGGTTGATCGATCCGACCGGGAGCCGCGTTCTCGCCTTCGGCCTGCACCACCCGCCGACGCTCTATGCAACGGCAACCGGATCGTCGACCCGTCTGCCGACGCGACCGGTGACCGGTGCCGCGTTCTCGGCCGACGGCCGCCTGCTCGTCACGATGAACACGGGGCGGCTCCTCCACGTCTGGGACACCGGCTCGGGACGCCTGCTCCAGGTCCTGAAGGCAGAGCGCCCGCCGCTCGTGGCCGCCGTGTCGTTCGACGACGCGACGGTGGCCGCGGGTGGAGGGCAGGAGGCTCGCACGGTGGAGTCGTTCTCGACGGCGAGCGGTGCGAGAATCGCGCGACACTCCATCGGCAGCAACGTCACCCACCTCGTCTTCGCTCCTGCCGGGCAGACCCTGGCGATCGCGGGGAAGGACGAGACGGTGACGCTCGAGGGCCCGACAGCGGGCGCGCGCCCGGTCGTCCTCCGCGGGCACGTCGGCGCCATCACGAGCATCGCCTTCAGTCCGCGCGCAACCCGCTTGGTGACTGCCAGCACGGACGGAACCGCCCGCGTCTGGACGACCTCCGGCGAGCTCGTGGCGATCCTGATCGGACACGGCCTCGACCTCAGCTCGGCGGAGTTCAGTCCAGACGGCTCCCGCGTCGTCACGGCGAGCAAGGACGGGACGGCGCGCGTCTGGCATGCCTCGAACGGCGCGACGGTGGCAGTGCTCGCGGGTCACGATGCCGAGGTCGCAAGCGCACGCTTCAGCCCGGACGGCCGCTCCGTCGTGACGACGAGCGGCGACGGGACGATGCGACTGTGGTACGCCGTCGCGGAGCCGGCCCTCACGGTCGCGCGCAGCGGGCCGTGGCCGGTCAGCGCCGCCCGCATCGCCGACGGCCGGATCGTCGTCGCACCCCGCGACTCGCCCGACGTCTCGGTCTCGGCCGACGGCGGCCTCTTCGCAACAGCCTCAGCCAGGCAGGTGCTCGTGCGGCGCACCGCGACCGGCAGCGTGGTCGCCGCGATCGCCACGCCCGCCCGCATCACCGGCGTCGCGCTCGCTCCCGACGGCCACTCGGTCGCGGCGGCCGGATCGGACGGCAGCGCACGCGTCTACCGGCTCGACGGGTCTCTGATTCGCCGGCTCACCGCCAACGGGGCGCCGTTGACACGGATCGCCTTCGATCCCACCGGCACGCTGCTCGCCGCCGGCTCGACCGACCACACCGCTCGCATCTGGAACCTGTCGACCGGGCGGCTCAGGGTCCTCCGCGGGGACACCGACATCGTCCTCTCGGCGCGCTTCAGCCCCGACGGCGCGAAGCTCGTCACGGCGGGCAAGGACCACCTCCCGCGCATCTGGGACGTCGCCACCGGCGCCATCCTGCACGTCCTCCGCGCGCATTTCGGCACGGTCGCCGACGCCTCCTTCAGCCCCGACGGCCGCTGGGTGGTGACGGCCGGCCCGGGCAAGGCGGGGCTCTTCGACGCCCAGTCCGGTCAGCTCGTGCTCTACCTCCAGGGCCACAATGGACCGCTGACGAGCGCGTCGTTCGGGCGCGACGGCCGCACGATCGTCACCTCTGGGGTCGACGGGACCGTCCGGACCTATCGCTGCGACCTCTGCGTCGGGTTGACGGGCCTCGAGACGCTGGCCGACGCCCGTCTGCAGTCGACGCACCGAACGCTCACCACCTCCGAGGAGCGGCAGCTGCTCCCGTAGCGACCGGCGCGCTCGTAGGCCGAACTCGTCCTGCACTCGCTAGCATCGGTGGCCCAGCCACCGCGCCCCCAGCGTCTTCCCACAGAATCGAAAGGCATCAGAAATGAGAAAGCGCATCCTGCTGCTGCTCGCAGCGGTCGCAGCCCTGGCCGTGACCGTTGTCGGCGCGTCCTCCGCTGCACACTCGACCCAGGCCGTCACGACGGCGTCATGCCCGACCGTGAATGGCGGACAGCTCACGATCGGCACCGACAACCCTGCGTACCCGCCCTGGTTCGCCGGCGGTACGAAGAGCTCCAAGTGGAAGATCAACGACCCTTCGACGGGCAAGGGTTACGAGTCGGCCGTCGCCTACGCGATCGCCGCGAAGCTCGGTTACTCGAAGGCTCACGTCTCCTGGACATACGTGCCGTTCAACCGGTCGTTTGCGCCCGGGCCGAAGGCGTTCGACTTCGACATCAACCAGATCTCCTACACGCCCGCCCGCGCGAAGGTCGTCGACTTCAGCAGGTCGTACTACGACGTCAACCAGGCGATCGTGGTCAACAAGGGCACGAAGATCGCCTCGGTCAACAGCATCGAGGGCCTGCAGCCGTACAAGCTGGGCGCGCAGCTCGGGACGACGAGCTACCAGTTCATCAAGAGCAGAATCAACCCGTCGCAGCAGCCGGCCGTGTTCAACTCGAACGCCGCCGCCGTGCTGGCGCTCAAGAACAAGCAGATCGACGGGCTCGTCGTCGATCTTCCGACGGCCTTCTACGTGACCGCCGTCCAGGTGCCGAACGGCAAGATTCTCGGCCAGTTCGAGAACGAGGGCACCACGACAGACCACTTCGGTGTCGTGCTCGCAAAGGGCAATCCGCTCACGGCGTGCGTCAACCGAGCGGTCACCGCATTGCGCGCCAACGGCACGCTCAAGCGGCTTCAGCAGCTGTGGCTGGCGAAGGCGACCGGCGCGCCGATCCTGAAGTAGAGCGGCGCTCGCGCCTGCTCGACGGACTGCGCTCCGGCGGCGACGGCCGCCGGAGCGTCGCCGTCGCGATGGCGAGCACCGTCGTCTTCTTCGCGGTCGTGGTCGTGCTGATCACGCACGCACCCGGCTGGCCGGCGGTGAAGAGCGAGTTCTTCAGCTGGTCGTATTTCAAGGCGAGCTTCCCCGAGATCGCGCGGGCCTTCAAGCTCAACATCAAGATCTTCATGATCGCGGAGTTCTTCATCCTGATCTTCGCGCTCGTCCTCGCGGTGCTCCGGAGCCTTCCAGGGCCGGTGTTCTTTCCGCTGCGAGCCATGGCGATCATCTATGCCGACCTGTTTCGGGGCATGCCCACGATCCTCGTGATCGCGATGCTCGGCTTCGGTGCTCCGGCACTCGGACTGAGCTACGTGCCGACGTCGGTCGTCTTCTGGGGGATCGTCTCGCTCGTCCTCATCTACAGCGCCTACGTCTCCGAGGTGTATCGCGCAGGGATCGAGTCCATCCACCCGAGCCAGGAGGCGGCCGCTCGGTCGCTCGGGCTGTCCCGCGCCCAGACGCTGCGGCGTGTGATTCTGCCCCAGGCGGTGCGCCGCGTGATCCCCCCGCTCCTGAACGACTTCATCGGCCTGCAGAAGGACACCGCGCTCGTCGGCACGCTCGGGGCGGTCGAGGCGTTTCAGCAGTCCCAGATCGACACGAACGCGACCTTCAACTTCACCCCGTACCTCTGCGCGGCGTTCCTCTTCGTCGCGATCACGATTCCACTCGCCCGCTTCACGGACTATCTGATCGCCCGTGACCGCCGTCGGCGGCAAGCCGGTGGAGCGACGCCATGAGCAACGCCCTCGTCGTCGAGCAGCTCTCCAAGTCGTTCGGGAAGCACGAGGTGCTGCGCGGCATCGACCTGACCGTCACCGAGCACGAGGTGGTCGCGCTGATCGGGGCGTCCGGATCGGGGAAGTCGACGCTGCTTCGCTGCATCAACCTGCTCGAGCCGGTCGACGCGGGCCGGATCTTCCTCGGGGGCGAGGAGATCACGCGCCGCCAGAACGTGAACGACGTGCGGCGCCGGATCGGGATCGTCTTCCAGGCCTACAACCTGTTCCCGCACATGAGCGTGCTGAGGAACGTCACGCTCGCCCCGCGAGACGTCCTCGGGCTCTCGAAGCGCGAGGCGGACGAGCGGGCGACGGCCCTGCTCGAGCGCTTCGGCCTCGCCGAGAAGCGGGCGGAGTATCCCGACCGGCTCTCGGGCGGCCAGCAGCAGCGGGTCGCCATCGTGCGCGCGCTGGCGATGCAGCCCGAGCTGATGCTGTTCGACGAGGTGACGAGCGCCCTCGACCCGGAGCTCGTCGCCGAGGTGCTCGCTGTGATCGGCGAGCTTGCCGCGGGGGGGATGACGATGGTGATCGCCACGCACGAGATGTCGTTCGCGCGCGACATCGCCGACCAGGTCTGCTTCCTCGACGACGGCCTGATCCTCGAACAGGGCCCACCCGGCGAGATCTTCAGCGCCCCGAAAGAGCCGCGGACGCAGCAGTTCCTGCAACGCATCATCGACGCGAAGCGGCTGTGACGGAGCTGAACACGCTGCCGTACTCCTGGTACACGGCACGAAGAGCAGCTGCGTCATGAGCGCGGCCGGATCTTCGCGCGCGCCTGGCAGTACGCCGGTCGCGCGGACGAGGTTGCACTGCCGGGCTCGTTCCTTGCGACCGACGCGGCCGGCATCCCGATGCTCGTCACGCGCGACGCTGCGGGCGACCTCCGGGCGTTTCTCAACGTGTGTCGGCACCGCGGTGCGGTCCTCGTCGAGGGCTGCGGCACGCGAAGCGCACTGCAGTGCCACTACCACGCGTGGACCTACGACCTCGACGGGTCGCTGCGGGCGGCGCCGCGCTCGGACCGCGAGCCTGACTTCGACAAGGAGGACTGGTCGCTCCGGCCCGCGAGCGTCGGGACGTGGGGCCCATTCCTCTTCGTCAACCCGGACCCGGCGGCCCCGCCGCTCGCGGAGCACCTGGGCGAGCTGCCGGAGATCCTCAGGCGAGACATCGACGTCGCCGGCCTCGTCTTTCACTCGCGGGTCGAGTTCGGCGCCGACGCGAACTGGAAGATCGTCGCCGAGAACTTCCTCGAGTGCTACCACTGCGCCACCGCGCACCCGGCATTCAGCGACGAGGTGGACGTGCATCCCGACCGCTACGTGCTCGAGCCGCATCCCACCTTCGGTGCTCAGTTCTGCCGGGCACGGGCGACGGGAGAACGCGGCCAGTTCCATCTGCTCTACCCCAACACGGGCATCAACGTCTTCCCTGGTCCCCCGAACCTGTCGATCGGGCCGATCGTGCCCAACGGGCCGAACCGGACCGAGCGCTATCTCGACTATTTCTTCGCGCCCGACGTCGATCCCGGATGGCTGGATGACTTCTTCGCGTTCGACGATCAGGTGGGGCGCGAGGACCGGGCCCTGGTCGAGTCGGTGCACCGGGGCATGGCCTCCGGGCTGCTCGAGCACGGGCGCCTGCTGCTGAACGCCGAGCCTCTGCTCGCAGCGTTCCAGGGCTGGGTCTCCGAGCAGCTCGGTCGGCCGCTAGAGCGAGACGCGCAGCATGCGGCCGTCGAGCTCGAGCGCCCCGCCGAGCGCCTCGATCACGAGCCTCGCGACGAGCGATCCTAGATCCTTCGGGTCCTCCCCGGTGACGACCGGCGCGGCGGCCTCGGTCACGGGGGAAAGCTCCAACCGCCGCCCATCGACGCGCCACGTGACACGCTCCGACGGACCGTGCCGGATCGCGGCCACGGCGAGCGCCGCCAACGAGTGCCGCACAGCGTCGGCGTCGGTCTCGACCGGCGCACCACTGCCTTCGACGCCGATTCGCTCGTCATCCGCCTGTGCCAGCTCGAGCGTGTCGACGGGACGCGGCACAGGCTCCCAGCGGCCGCTCTCGATGCGTGCGGCCGTGCCGAGCTCGTCGAGGAGCACGGTCATCTGCTCACTGGCCTCCTCGATCATCTGCACGAACCGGCTGCCGCGCTCGTCGAGCTCGCCGGCGCGCGCGAGGGTGCGCGCGAACCCGTAGACGGTCGCGAGCGGGGTCCTCAGGTCGTGGCAGGCGAGGGAGACGAGACGGGGGAAGCGGCCATCGGTCATCGGCGCGGTACGGTTCTACCCGATGACGGGAACGCGGAACGACCTGACCGGCGATCTGCAGGCCTCCGTGCCGGAGATCCAGCTCGGCCTGACGCGGGCCGGGGTGACCGGGGTGCAGAAGGCGATCCGGATCCGGCACGAGGGCCACGACAAGACGTTCGCCGCCGAGATCTCCTGCACGGTCGACCTCGATCCGGGCCAGAAGGGCGTGCACATGTCGCGCTTCCCCGAGCTGTTCGGCGAGGCGATCGACCAGGTCGTGATCGGGGAGGCGTTCCTCGTGGAGACGCTCGCCGAGCACATCGCCCGCCACATCGTCGAGCGCCAGGACGCACTGCGCGCCGAGGTGCGGATCGAGGCGCAGTACCCGCTCGAGCGCAAGACCCCGGTCACGGGGCTTCCGACCCAGGAGATCGCGACGCTGATCGGCATCGCGGCCGCCTCGCCGGAGCGCGTGCGACGCGTCGTCGGCGTCGAGGCGTGGGGCATCAACGCCTGCCCCTGCGCACAGGGGCTCGTGCGCGGCGCGGCGAGCGAGCGGCTGCTCGAAGCCGGCTTCGACAAGGGCGACATCAACCGCATCCTCGAGCTCGTCCCGCTCGCGACGCACAACCAGCGCGGGAAGGGGACGCTGCTCATCGGCACGGCGGCGTCGATCAACGCCGAGCATCTCGTCGGGATCGTCGAGCGCTCGATGAGCTCGCCCGTGTACGCGCTGATGAAGCGCCCCGACGAGCTGTTCGTGGTCGAGCACGCGCACCTCCAGCCGCGCTTCGTGGAGGACTCGGTGCGCTTCGCGCTCAAGGAGACGCTCGATCGCTACACCGATCTCTCCGACAGCGACTTCGTGTTCTCGCAGCAGGTCAACCTCGAGACGATCCACAGCCACGACGTCGTGGCCGAGCGAACCGGCACCGTCGGGGAGCTGCGGGCCGAGCTCGACGGCGCGTCGACCGCGGCTCACACCGAGCTGCGCGACTGGCTCAGCGCTTCTTCTTGAAGCTCGCGCGCACGCTCAGCGCGTAATCCGTCTTGGGAGAGCACGTGAGGCGCGTGCCGGCGCACGCGCCGCTCCACCCGGCGAACTTCCAGCCCTTGGCCGGGACCGCGCGCAGCGTCAGCCGCTCTCCGGCGGAGAACGTCTTCGAGCAGCGCGGCGAGCACGCGACGGCGCCCTTGCCGCTCGTCGTGACCGTGACCGGAATCGTCGCCGGCCCGAAGACCGCCGTGACCGACGTGGCCTGGGTCAGCTTGAGCGCGCAATCCGTCGTCCCACTGCAGGCGCCGGTCCAGTGGAGGAAGCGTGCATGCGGCGCCGACGTCGCGGAGAGTGTCACTCCGGTGCCTTCGTCCCATTGCGTCGTACAGGCCGCCTCGCAGGTGACGCCGGGGAGGTCGCTCGTCACGAGACCAGGCCCCGACAGGCTGACGCCAAGCGCCACCTGGGGCACGTCCAAGCGGCTGCAGAAAGAGCGAGTCCTGGATGTCGTCCCACGATCCGGTGTGGCCGTAATAGTCGTCGTGGTTGAAGTCGAGCACGAGCTGCTGCAGCGGCCGTCCGTCGGCATACGGGTAGAGAACATCGCTGGACGAGTCGCACGGATGCCCGGAGTCGGCGACACCCACCGGATCGGTCGCCGCCGTGCAGGCGTTCGGCGCTCCGGCCGGCAGCGCACCGAGGGCGTGCAGCAGCTCATGCGCCTGGACCGCATCACTCGGCACGTCCGGGCAGCCGTTCAGCCACACGATCGCGTAACTCGCACCCTGGTTGAAGTTCCCGGAGCCGGTCCCGCAGACGTCCTCGATCACCGACGGGCCGTCGTAATAGACGACGTAGTCCTTCCAGATGTCTGCGAACCCGGCTTGAGCGAGCCCGATCAGAACCTCTCGAAACGCCGAGGTGCCCTGATAGAAGCTCGCCGGCCGCGGCAACTGGACATAGGAGATGTCGAGACAGGTCTGATCGCCGAAGGTCGCAACGTCGTAGCGCGGCGCCCGCGTCGCGTCCTGCCCCTTCCACCAGGTGCTGATCGAGGCGACATCGTCGGCGAGCCTGTTCGCATCGCTCGAGAACCGGTCGGTTGAGCCGGACGGCGCCGCCACGATCGCGTGCACTTGCGCGCCGGTGACGATGTCCGGGCGATCGCTCGACGATTCGCCGGAGCCGCACCAGCCCGCTGCGATCGCCCCGGGGACGAGCCAGAGTGCAAGAGCGACCGTTGCGGCGACGACAGCCGCTCTACGCATTGGCCGTTCTGCGCAGCCGGAAGCGATGCTCGGTCCCGGCGCGCAGACGGCGGAGGTTCCCCCAGTGCAGGTAGACGATCGCCCCTGCCGCTGCGACCCCGAACAGGATCACCGACAGTGGATACCCGTAGACCACCGCAGCAACCGGCAGCGCAATCCCGGCGGCGATCGACGCCGCCGACGCGTAGCGCGTCGCCAGGAAGACCGCCACCCAGACGACACCGGCCGTGAGCGCCGCGAGGATCGCGACGCCGATGAACACGCCACCGCAGGTAGCGACCATCTTGCCCCCCTTTGCGAAGCGCAGGAAGAGCGGCCGCCAGTGACCGAGCATCGCAGCCGCACCGGCGCAGATGCCCGAGAGATAGTGCGGCGAGACGTACAGCATCCCGAGCACCGCCGGGATGAAACCCTTCAGCGTGTCGAGGAGGACGACCGGCACGCCGAGCCAGCGGCCGTACGTCCGCCAGACGTTCGTCGCACCGATGTTGCCCGAGCCGACCTTGCGGATGTCCTGGCGCTTGACGAGCAGCACGAGCCAGTAGCCCCAAGGGCACGAGCCCAGGAGGTAGCCCAGCACGACGAGTGCCAAGAACGCCACGCGAGGTTCAGGTTAGCCGCAGGATCGGCTCACGGCGCAGTTGCGTCCGCACCGGCATCACGATAGCCGCCGGCATTCGCTCCTGACGCGCCGCTGAGGGCGCGGCGCCGGAGGGGACAGTGCAAACGCACGGCCCCGGAAGGCGACGTGACCTCAGCGGCGCGAGCGGCACGAGCGCGCCGGCTCTGCCGGTGTGCACGTGCCGCGGTCAGGGGCGAATGCCGTGCTTCTGGACCCAGTCGTTCACTACATCGAAATCGAGGTTGTTGAAGAACGCGTCGATGTAGGAGGCCCGGTCGGTGGCGAAGTCGATGAAGTAGGCGTGCTCGTAGACGTCGAGCGCGATCAGGGGCGTCGCGTTCCAGACCGGGAAGGTGTTCTGGGCATCCCCGATGTAGTTGAAGACGCGTGCCTCGTCCCAGTCGTACGCCGTCCACGCCCAGCCGCGCGCGGCCATGCCGGTCGCCTTCAGATCGGCCCTCCAGTCCTCGACCGAGCCGAAGTCGCGCTTGACGAGATCGGCAAAGAGGCCGGCCGGATCGCCCCCCTGGCCGCCGAGGTGCTCGAAATAGAGCTCGTGGTTCTTGATGCCCCCGATCGCAAACGTCAGATCGACCTTCAGTGCGCGCAGCTCCGAGTACACCTGGTTGGCGCTCGTGAGATCGACGCCGTCGAGCTTGCCAAGGAGCTCGTTCCGCTTGTTGACGTACCCCTGGTAGAGCTTGTAGTGCGCCTCGACGGTCTCCCGCGAGATCCCGTCGAGCTCCAGGAGCGCCGGCTTCAATTCGTGGGGGGTGATCTCCTCGTGGTTGTACGCAAGCGCCATGTCTCTCCTCATCGTATGCTCGGGTGCGGCGCGGAGCATATCCTCCACGGGAGAAGCAAACCGAAGGAGAGGCATGCCCTACGAGCTCCCCAGTCTCCCGTATGCGCACGATGCGCTCGAGCCGACGATCGACGCGCAGACGATGCAGATCCACCACGGCAAGCACCATCAGGCGTACGTCGACAACCTCAACAAGGCCCTCGCGGGCACCGAGTGGGACGGCAGGCCGATCGAGCAGGTGCTCGGCGTGCTCGACTCGCTCCCCGAGGACATCCAGGCCCCGGTCCGCAACAACGGCGGCGGCCACGCGAACCACTCGCTCTTCTGGCAGATCATGAAGCCCGGTGGCGGCGGCGACCCGTCCGGCGCGCTCGCCGATGCGATCGCGGACACGTTCGGCGACGTCGGCCAGCTGCGTGCAGCCTTGAACGACGGGGGAGTGAAGCGCTTCGGATCCGGGTGGACGTGGCTCGTGTGGGACGGCACCGCCCTCGCGGTCTACTCGACCCCGAATCAGGACAGCCCGTGGCTGCAGGACGACGTGCCGCTGCTCGGCATCGACGTGTGGGAGCACGCCTACTACCTCCACTACCAGAATCGCCGTCCTGACTATCTGACCGCTTGGTGGGACGTCGTCAACTGGGACGAGGTCGCGCGGCGCTACGACGAGGCGCGCGGAGGCTGAAGCCCCGCGCGCTCATCGCCGGCGGCACGGGGCGCCTCGGGCAGGCGATCGCGGAGCGGCTTCGCGCCGACGGGTGGAGCGTCGTCGCGACCGGCCGCGCCGACGGCGACCTGCGCACGCGCGACGGAGCGAACACGCTCGTCGCGCGGGCGAGCGCCGAGCTCGGCGGTCTCGATCTCGTCGTCCATGCCGCCGGAGCCGGATTCGCCCCGAAGACGATCGACGATGTGACCGAGGCCGACTGGGACGCGGCCCTCGACGTGACTGCGAAGGGGACCTTCTTCCTCGCCCAGGCTGCCGCCCCGGCGCTGCGCGCGTCAGGCGGCGTCCTCGTGATCGTCGAGGACGTCGCGTCGTTTCAACCGTGGGCCTCGTTCGCGCCGCACAGCGCGGCGAAGGCGGCGCAGGCGATGCTCACCCGTGTGCTCGCCCGCGCGCTCGCGCCGGAGGTCCGCGTCTGCGGGATCGCCCCCGGACCGGTCGCCGTCGAGCCGGGCCAGGAGGAGCGGCGGGCCGCCGAGACACTGCTGGGGCGGGTCGGCTCACCGGCGGACATCGCCGATGCAGTCGTCTATCTCGCGGGCGCGGCGTACGTGACGGGGACGACGCTGGTGGTGGACGGAGGCAGGCTCTTGAAATCCGGCGGCCGCTCCAGCCCGTAGTACTCGTTCATGACGGTTGCCTTCCCGCTCCCACTCCGTACGATTCCCGCCATGACGTCGGACGCCGAGCTGATCCAGCGCACCGCCGGCGGCGACCGCTCGGCGTTCGAGGATCTCTACCGCAGGTATGCGCGGCCCGTCTTCGGGCTGGCCCTGAGGCGGCTCGGCGACCGCGGCCGGGCAGAAGACGCCGTCCAGGAGACGTTCGCGTCGGTCTGGCGCTCCGCCGGCTCGTACAAGCCCGACCGGGGGCCGGGCGCCCCGTGGCTGTACGCGGTGGCGCGGAATGCGATCGTCGACCGCGCCCGCAGCCGCACCGATCTGCCTGCGGAGATCCCGGACCGCCCGGCCCGCGAGCCCGAGCCTCCCGACGTCGCGGAGCAGGGCTGGGCCGCCTGGCGCGTGCATCGCGCGCTCGAGGAGCTGCCCGAGCGCGAGCGCGAGGTGATCGGCCTTGCCTACTGGAGCGGCCTCTCGCAGAGCGAGGTCGCAGAATTCCTCGGCATTCCCCTCGGCACCGTGAAGACGCGGACGCGCTCAGCGCTCGCCCACCTCGCCGACCTGCTCGGAGAGGAGCTGGCATGAACGAGTTCAACGACCTCGTCGACACGACGGGTCTCTCACCCGAGGAGGCAGACCGCCTGCGGCGCGTGCACGAGCTGCTTGTGGAGGCAGGGCCTCCCCCCGACCTGCCGCCCGCTCTCGAGCAGCCCACCAATCCGACGGACGCGGAGGTGATCGACTTCCCGCTCATGCCTCCCAGGCGGTGGGCGGCCGTCGCCATCGCGGCCGCGGCGCTTGCCCTGGCCGCCCTCGGCGGCGGCTACCTGCTGGGGCACGCACACGCGAAGCCTGCGGCGTTCGCGACCTGGCGCGTGGTGCCGATGCAGGGCAAGGGATCGCTCGCCGTGCTCCGCATCGGCCGCCATGACCAGGCGGGCAACTGGCCGATGGAGCTGATCGTGAGCGGACTGCCCACGCAGCCGAACCGGCACGCCTACTACGAGCTCTGGCTCTCGAGGAACGGAAAGCCGGTCGCGCCGTGCGGCTCGTTCCGCGTCAACGCTCGCGACACGACCGTCCGGCTCTCGGTGCCGTACAGCTTCTCGCGCTTCGACGGCTGGGTCGTCACCGAGCAGCCTGCGCACGACCGCGGGATCGGTCCCGTCGTGCTGAAGACCTAGGCGTCGAGGCGCGAGTCCTCGAGATCGATGTCGCGCTGGACGCGATGCATCACCTCCTCGGTGATCACGCCGTCGTTCCGCAACGCGAGCACGGCGCCGCGCTCCGCGTCGAGCAATTCGCGGCGCAGGCGCTGGTAGGCCTGCGAGCGCTCCTCCTCCCCGTCCCCGTCGACGCCCAGGTAGCGCGCTCGGAACCGGCGCGAGCGGAAGTCGTAGGCGCCGCGCATGCGCTGGACGGTGTCGTCACGCACCCAGTCCTCGAGCGCGAGCTCCTCGAGGCGGGCCAGGGCAGCCTCCGCGGCCTTGATGCGTGCCTTTGCGTCCTCGCGGTCGGCTCCGCCGTCGTCCTCGACCCGGAGGACTCGAATCAGGACCGGCAGCGTCAGGACCTGGCCGACCAGCGTCCCGAGAATCACGACGAAGGTGACGAACACGATCGTGTCGCGCAGCGGAACGTCGATCGGCAAGGCGAGAGCGGCGGCGAGGGAGACGGCTCCGCGCACGCCCGCCCAGGCGAGGACGACCGGCCACTGCCAGGGCGGGTACGGATCACGTTCGCGAATGCTGCGGAAGAGCAGGCGCGGCACGTAGGTGAAAACAGGCACCCAGATGATGCGCGTCAGGATCACGACGAAGGTGACGACGACTGCGTCCACGATCAACGACGTCGTGATCGAGATCCGGCCCGCGATCAGATGCAGCTGGAAGCCCACGAGCGCGAAGAGCAGGGCGTTGACGAGGAACACGAGGATCTCCCAGAATGCGTTCCCCGAGAGCCGGGTCTCGACGGTGGTGAGCTGCGGCGTGAACCAGCCCATGTAGACGCCGATCGTCACCGCGGCGAGAACGCCGGAGACGCCGAGCGCCGCCGCAGGCAGGTAGGCGAGGTAGCCGGAGAGGAGCGCGATCGCGACCTCCGTCGGCGTGTCGTCGACGCGCCTGCGCACCTGGCGGACGACATAGCCGACGGCAAGGCCGACGCCGATCCCGCCGATCACGTTCACGACGAGGTGCCAGGACGCGTTCCACAGTGAGAACGTCCCCGCGACCGCGGCGGCAACGGCGGTCTTGTAGAGAACGAGCGCCATGCCGTCGTTGACGAGGCTCTCGCCCTCGAGGATCGACACGAGCCGTCGCGGCAGGTTGAAGCGGCGGACGACATCGGAGGCCGCGAGGGCATCGGTCGGGGACACGATCGCGCCGAGAGTGAACGCAGCGCCCCAGGTCATCCCCGCGAACACCGCGTGCGAGACGACGGCAACGACGCACATGGTCGCCGTGACGAGCCCGACTGCGAGCAGCGAGATCGGCCGCAGGTTCGCGCGCAGGTCGCGCAGGCCGGTGAAGAACGCGGCCGAGTAGAGGAGCGGCGGCAGGATCGCGACGAGGACGAGGTCCGGCGGCAGCTCGACCCGCGGCAGCCCGGGCACGAAGCCGAGCAGCAGGCCGCCGAGCACCAGAAACACGGCCACGGGCATCCGCCCGCGTGCAGCCACGACGAGCATCACGGCCAGAGCCATGAGCAGTGCGAAGAGCTGCAGCTCGTCGTGGGCGGTGAAGTGCACCGCCCACGACGATAACTACTGGGCTCGAGCCTGATTCGCCGCAGGCGAACCAGGCTCGCGAGTTAGTCCCTACGCAGCGTCGGCGAGGTCTTCGTTCTGCGCCAGCTTGCGCAGTGCCTCGGTCTCGATCTGACGGACACGCTCGCGCGTCAGGCCGAGCTGCTTGCCGATCGACTCGAGCGAGGCGGGGCCTTCACCGACGAGCCCGAAGCGAAGCTCGATCA
This sequence comes from uncultured Thermoleophilia bacterium, assembly GCA_963821575.1. Classification (GTDB taxonomy): domain Bacteria; phylum Actinomycetota; class Thermoleophilia; order Gaiellales; family Gaiellaceae; genus PALSA-600. Next base: position 18,886 of record CAWGEJ010000004.1, on the reverse strand, counting down.
CGTCGCGCTCGCGGTCGGGCAGGTTCGCGACCGCCTGGCGCACGGCCAGGTCGCGGAGCGAGGCGGACGCCTCCTCCTCGGTCGACGGGCCGGTGCCTGCGATCAGGTCGCCGAACGATGCATCGCCGTCGTCGCCGACGGGCATGTCGGTCGACGCGACCGCGCGGGCCGCCTCCATCACCTCACGGACGTGGGTGATCGGAAGCTTCGAGTGCAGCGAGATCTCCTCGGGCGTCGGATCGCGCTCGAGCGTCGCGACGAGCTCGCGACGGGCACGAGCGACCTTCTGCTCACGCTCGACGACGTGCACCGGGATGCGGATCGTGCGCGCCTTGTTGGCGACGCCGCGCTGCACCGCCTGGCGGATCCACCAGGTCGCATAGGTCGAGAACTTGAAGCCCTTGCGCCAGTCGAACTTCTCCGCGGCGCGGATCAGGCCGAGGACGCCCTCCTGGACGAGGTCGCCGAGAGTGATTCCCTGCGTCTGGTAGCGCTTCGCGATCGAGACGACGAGGCGGAGGTTGCAGTTGATCATCCGCTCCTTCGCCTCCATGTCGCCCTGCTCGATGCGCTTGGCCAGCTCGACCTCCTCCGCGGCGGTGAGCAGCGGATAGCGGCCGGCTTCGTTGAGGAACATCTGGAACGAATCGGTTGTGTAGAGGCTGGTGCCGATCGAGAGGTCGAGCTCGAGCTCGTCCTCGTCCTCCGCGTCAGGCGCGACGTCGTGGACGGCGAGCTCCTGATTGAGCGCCTCCGCCTCGGCCTCGTCGAGATCGTGGGTGAGGACGGCCTCCGCAACATCGGCAGGGGTGATCGACCCGTGCTCGGTACGGAGGGCGAGCAGCGCTTCGAGCGCTTCGGCAACAGCCGCGGTCATGCTGATTTCGGTCAACGAACTCCTTCTGTCTTCGAGGAAAACGGGCGCGCGGTTTGCGCGTCATCCGTCAACCTGGTCAACGCCGGGAACGGGCACAACATTCCCTCTGTCCTACTGGGCAACCCAGAACTTAGTAACAGTCTGTTACAAAGATGTTAGGACAGGCCCCGACTCATATTAAGGTGCGATCCGGTCGTTTGCAACGAATGCCGCGTGGGTGACCGGCATCCGCTCTGCGAAGAAGGCCTCGACTGCCTCCGCGAAGCGCCGGATCTCGAGCTGGGCGAACTCGGCGTTGCGCAGCGAGACGAAGTTCATCAGGGCCCGGGCGTTGACGGTCCAGTAGAACTGCGTGTAGGCCCCGACCGGGAGCACCGAGCGGGCGAGCTCGCGGGCGACCCCTTTCTCGACGAGCCGCGCGTAGGCCGCGTAGGCCTCGCGGTAGACGGTCTCGAGCTCCGCCCGCGTCTCCTCGGCGAGCTCGGGGTCGACCTGCTCGAAGCTGTAGGCGCCCGGCTTCCCGACCTGGGTGCGAACGTCCTCCGGCTCCGGCACGTAGAAGTCCTCCGTCGCCTTCGCATATCTCAAACTGAACTCGTTGAAAGAGCCTATACGGTGGCGAAACCATTCCCGCGCGACGAAGATCGGACAGCGGATATGGAAGCGGAAGGCGTTGTGCTCGAACGGTGAGCCGTGCCGGTCTCGCATCAGGAACCGGATCAGCCCCTCGTCCGACTCGTCCATCTCGGTCTTGCGGCGGGCGAAGCTGACACGAGCGCCGTTGACCACCGACAGGTCGTCGGCCATCGCATCGTCGAGCCGCACAAAACCGTGGTCGAGGACCTGAATGGTGCTGTCTGGAATCACCTCTGTCACGGTCACGGACGGCGGACCCTAGCTCGGTCCCCGGACGTACCGTATCGCCATGGCGATCAAGATCGGCACCTCAGGCTGGTCGTACCCGTCCTGGCGGCCGGGCTTCTACCCGGCCGAGCTCCAGCCGGTCGAGTTTCTGCGCTTCTACGCGCAGCAGTTCGACACGGTGGAGCTCAACTCGACCGGCTACCGCCTGCCGAGCGCCGACCAGTTCCGGCGCTGGGCCGACTCGGTGCCCGACGGATTCGAGTTCGCCGTCAAGTTCTCGCTCACGCGCCTCGACCGGGTGACGACGTTCCTCGAGCGCGTCCTCGCTCTGGGCGACCGGCTCGGCCCGGTGCGCGTGCTCTACGAGGGGCCGCGGGACGACGGCACGCTCGGCTTCGTGCAGGGATCCGTGCCGGACGACGTGCGGCTCGCCTGGGACCTCCGCGACGACTCGTGGGCGGGGGTCGACGGCGTGGTGCGCGTGAACGACCCCGATGCGCAGCCGTTCCGCTACCTGCGCCTGCGCGAACCGCCCTACTCCGACGACGACCTGCGCGCGATCGCCGCGACGATCCACGACCCCGCCTACGTCTACCTCAGGCACGAGGACGAGCCGACCGCGCCGGACGCGGCGGCTCGCCTGCGCAGCTTCCTCGAGTTCCGCCCCGGGTCCTAGTAGCCGGCCGCGGCGTGCTGACGCTCGAGGTGCGCGCCCGAGGTGAGGATCTCGCCGACCTGGTCGACGGCGAAGCGAAGCTCGTCGTCGGTCGTGAAGAAGTGCGGGCCGAAGCGTATGCCTGCATCCGGGCGCGTGTCGCAGATGATCTCGCGCGCGGCGAGCTCGGCGTGCACAGCCTGGAAGTCGGGGACGCGGAACACAACCGAGCCGCCGCGCTTCTCCGGCTCGCGCGGCGACGTGAGCTCGAAGCCGGCGGCGTCGACCAGCTCGACGAGCAGTGCGGTCTGGCGCATCGAGTTCTCGCGGATCCGGTCGACGCCGATCTCGGCGATGATCTCGTAGCCCGCGCTCGCCGCGTAGTTCGCGGCGACGTTCGGCGTGCCGGTGAGGAACCCGGCGGCTCCGGGCGCGTGCTCCATCTCGGTCTCGAACGCGAACGGCCGCGCATGCCCCTGCCAGCCCGCGAAGGCCGGCTCGAGCTCGTCGCTGAGATCGGGGCGCACGTACAGCCAGCCGGCGCCCGGCCCGCCGCACAGCCACTTCACGGAGCCGCCCACGCAGAATGCGATTCCGAGCGCAGTGACGTCGAGCGGCACTGCGCCGGCCGACTGATACGCGTCGAGGCAGACATGCGCGCCGAACGCGTGGGCGCGCTCGACGATCTGCTCGATCGGCTGGATCTCCGCCGACTTGTAGAGCACGTGCGAGACGGGGACGAGCAGCGTGCGCTCGTCGATCGCTTCGATCACGGCGCCGGCGTCCTCGCAGACGACGACCTCCGCGCCGAAGCGCGCCCACGCCTGCTGCACGTAGCGCACGGAGGGAAACAGCCCCTCTTCGAAGACGATGCGGTTGCGCGGCGGCTTCAGGTCGAAGCAGGAGAGGACGATCGCCTCGGCGACCGTCACGTTCTGGTGCATGACGGTCGAGCCCGGCGGCGCCCCGATGATGCCGCCGATCAGGTCGCCCGTCGTGAAGACGGAGTCCCACCAGCCCTCGCCCCAGGCCCGAGCCCCGCGCGTCGCCCACTCGCGTGCGAACTGCTGCAAACGACGCTCGGCCTCGGCCGGCATCGCGCCCAGCGAGTGGTTGATCAGATACGTCGTCGACGCGAGGATCGGGAAGCGATCCCGATAGTCGGTCAGCTCCACGCCCGGAGTATCTACAAACGCCAGATCGACGTGCCGGTCGTGTGCGAGACCCACACATGTCCACCGGCCGGCAGCACGACGATCGGGCTCGGCCCGGCGGGGAGCACCCGTACGACCTTCATGGCCGCCGGGTCGACGACGACAACGTCGTTCGAGTCGATGCAGGGCACCCACAGCTTCCCGGAGACGATTGCCGACCCGAGCGGGTTGCGGTGCACCTTGACCCGGCCGAGCACCTTCAGCGTGCGGGCATCGACGCGCGTGACCACGTTCGTCTCCTGGGAGACGTAGAGGGAGCCCCCGCGGCCGGTAACCCAGTCGGCCCCCGGGAGCGACACGCTGCCCGTGACGCGGTTCGTGCGCGGATCGAGCCGAAGCAGCTTGCCGGCGCTGTGATCGGTCACCCACAGGTAGCTCCCGATCGCCGAGAGCCCGTTCGGTTCGGCCCCGACCAGGATCGTCTTCACGACCCGCTTGCCGGTGATCCGCGAGACCGTGCCGTCGAGCGAGTTGGTGACCCAGGCCGATCCGAAGCCCCATTCGATGTCGTAGGGGCCGTTGCCGACCCGCACGGAGGCGGTCACCTTGCCCGTGCGCGTGTCGATTCGTGCGGCGGTGTCCGTCAGGTTGGCGATCGCCCAGACCGCGCCCGGTGCCACAGCGAGGTTGAAGACGCGTGCGCCGATCGGGATGCGACGCAGCACCTTGCCACTCGCCGGGTCGATGCGCAGCACGTTGCCGCTGGCGAGGCCGCCCGCCCAGACGCTGCCGCCGCTCGCAGCGAGGCCGTACGTCGGCTCGCCTGCATCGACCTTCAGCATCGGTGCCGCGACGAAAGCGGCCGCGAGCGCCGTGACCAGGAGCTTCACGGGGTCAGTGTCGCTGCAGACTCTCCGGGCAGGGTGGACCGATCTGAAGGTGCGATCGGCCTCGCCGGCGGCCGCGAGTCGACGAGGATCGCCGCGACGAGCAGCACGGAGATCCCGACGAGGCTCTCGCCCAGGAGGCTCCTCCCGATCCGGGAGAGAAAGCCGTCGTCGGCGCGCTCGAGTGCGGGCCGCACGGCGAAGTGATGGAACGCGCCCCAGAGGAGCGCGAAGCACACGAGCCCGATCTTCACGAGCAGCACCTGGCCGTAGCCCGCCGTCCAGAGGTCGTGCAGGTGCGGGAGCCGCACGATGCTCAGATAGATCCCGGCGGCGAGGACGAGCCCGATCAACACCGTCGCGAGCCGCGAGAAGCGGAGGAACGCCTGCCGGCGGAGCTGCGGCGCGCCGAACCAGAGAAGCACCGCCATGGTCGCGAGCGCACCGATCCACAGCGACGCGGCGGAGATGTGCACCCAGTCGGCGAGCTCCGTCTTCCACGACGACCCGGGGTCGACCGCATCGTGCCCCGACAGCGAGAGCCCACCCGCGAAGAGCAGCGAGAGGCCGAACGCCGGCACGAGGAACGCAACCCGGTCGAGCAGCCACGCGAGATAGACGAGCGCGAGCACGAACGCAAAGCCGAGGGTCATCGCCACGAAGGCGGTTCCGAAGCGCGTCGCCGCCATCGGCGAGAGGTCGCCGTAGAGGAACTTGCCGAACGGCAGCTGCAGTGCGTCCTCCGCCCGGAGCGAGAACGCGGCGATGCCCGACTGCAGTGCGACCACCGCTCCGAGCCCGGCGGCGACGGCGATCTTCCGGTCGAGGTCGCGCGGCACCTCGAGTCCCCGCAGGACGATCAAGCGCAGGCCGAGTGCTCCGATCGTCAACGCGATCCCGAGGAACCAGAGCCACCGCACGACATGCTCGGTGCGGGTGGGGCCGCCGGCGCCGTACGCGTCGTTGATCGACGGCGCAGGGACGCGCACTCCGAACGTCCAGACACCCGAGACCACGTGCGAATCGGCGGAGACCGCCTGCCAGCGCACGGTGTAGACCCCGAGCTTGAGCGGGCGGACCGACGCGATCACGTCGTTGCCCTCGGCGGCCGCCGTCCCGGCGAAGTTGCGGCCGACGCCGTTCAGCACCTTGATCGCGCCGGGCAGGATCTTCACGTGCTGGTCGAAGTGCAGCCGGATCAGCACGGGCGCCTTCTGCTGCTCGGTCCCGAACTTCGGCGTGGTCGATTGCAGCGTCGCGTGAGCGGACGCCCCCGCAGGGAAGGCAAGCGCGACGAGCGCGACGAGCAACGCGCGCCTCATCGATGCGGCGTCCCTGCGAGAGACGACAGGTGCCCGAAGATCGGCGCAACGTCGCGGTCGGAAAAGAGCAGCACCGAGACGGTCACGATCATCAGCGCGAAGCCGCCCTGGAGCAATGCCGACCGCGGTCGCCAGACGAGCAGCAACGGGAAGATCGCCGCGACGATGAACGTCCAGCCGAGCAGGTGGTGCAGGAACGCGGAGCGGGCGAAGAACCAGGGGTTCTGCTCGTGGATGATGAAGGCGGCGCCCGTGACCACGAACGCGAGCGGCCACGTCAGCCGCCAGAGGGGGGAGTGCAGCCGGCCGTGCACGAGCCCGAGCTCGGCGCCGCCGGCGAGCATCAGCACCTCCGCCCATGAGCCGTGCGCGTACATGTGGATCGACGAGTTCGTGAAGAACGCCATCACGGGCCAGAGCAGCACGCCGAGCGTGAAGGCGAGCCCCGGCCACAGGTACTTGCGCCAGGCCCGCATCTGCCAGACCTCCTGACCGACGATCGCCTCACAGAGCAGACAGAGCCCGACCAGGAGGATCCCGGCGGCGAAGGCCCAGTGGATCATCTCAGCGTGAGGAAGCATCACGCTCCTCCAGATCCGCGAGCAGCGGTCGCGCGACGAGCAGGGCGAAGACGATTCCCGCGCCGATCACGAGGAGCGGGGGCTCGATCAGGAGCCACCAGAGGCTCTGGCCGCGCGGATGGAGCAGGGTGACGCGGTACGGCTGCAGGATCGCCCAGACGAGCCCGGCTGCCATCACGGTGGGGCCGATCGACGAGACGATTCGCATTCGGGTCGTGCGCGCGATGGTCGCCGGTAGGCGAGAGACCAACGGTGTTGCCATGTCTTCCTCCGGTCCAAGGGGTCGTCAGAGACGCCCGCGGCCACTGGGAGGCGCCGCGGGTCAGGCCGGAAGCGGCGGAGGACGCGACTCGAAGGAGAGCCCGAAGCGCCGGCGCGGCGCACCGTCGGCGCCGACAGCGCGAGGGTGAGGCGAGACGAGAGCCTCGAAAGCGGCGTTGAGGATCCGGCGCGCCTGGGCGATCGTGCTCGCCGTGTACTCCTCGACGTCGTGGAGCCAGGTGGCGACCCGCCAGAGAGCGGCGATCCCGACCGCGAGGACGGCGAACGTCGGCAGCGCGTAGGTGTGCAGCCACGGCGCGAGAAGCGGCCAGCGTCCGTCGGCGGCCTGCTCCGCGTCGGCGTGGACGAGATACACGACCGAGGTCGCAGTGAACGCCGCCAGCCAGACGCGGGGCGAAAGGCCGGGGCGGAAACGCGGCGTCCGCCGCTGCGGCCCGTGCCCGACGGCGGCCAGAAGCCGCTCACCGGCGTCGGCAGCAGCCAGGGTGCGGCTGATCCGGACGACGAGGGCGGCGCAGGCGAGCGCCGTCACGATCTTCAGCACGACGAGCACGAAGGGGTAGTAGCTCGCGCCGGTCGGGGCGAGCGGCGCCACGTGGAAGATCCGGTCGACGCGCGCCGTCAGGCTGCGTCCGGCGACCTCGGCGACGACGACGAGGAGCGCGAACGCTGCCAACCCACGCCGGGGAAGGAGCCGCCCGTGCATCGTCGCTCGATCATACCCCGCGCCACGTGCCTGACCGGCAAGCCGGGACCAGGGCAGTGCAGGTAGCGTCTCGTCGCGATGACCGCGAGGGAGCTCTGGACATGAAGGCGGTGCTGGTCGGCTACGACGACAGCGCGGCCGCTGGACATGCGCTCGAGCGGGCGATCGCCGAGGCGCAGGCAAGCGGCGCGAAGCTCGTGGTCGTCGCGGTCGAGGAGCTGCCGCTCGACCCGACCGGCCTCCAGAACTACGGTTCGCTCGACTACAGCCCGCCGGACGCGACGGCCCTCGGGCCGCCCGCCGACATCCAGGACCTGCTCGCGCGGGCGCGCACCGTGATCGAGGCAGCGGGCCTCGACGCCGAGTACGTCTGGGCGGCGGGCTCTGCGGCATCGACGATCGTGGACGCGGCCCGCGACAGCGGTGCCGAGCTGATCGTCCTCGGCGAGCACCACCACAGCTTCCTCGGGCGCGTCTTCGGCTCCGACGTCGCCGCCGAGGTCGAGCGCCGCGCCGGCGCGCGCGTCGTCGCGGTGCCCTAGGGAACCGAGCCGCCGCTCACGCTCCACTCCGCTCCCGTCACGTACGAGGCGGCGTCGGAGGCGAGGAACACGATCGCACCGGCGATCTCGTCCGGAGTCGCGAACCTCCCGAGCGGCCTGGCGGCTGCCGCCTTCGCGAGGACGGCATCCCGCTCACCCTGCTGCTCGGCGAGGCCGCCGGGGCCGGTCCAGGCCGGTGTCAGCGTCGGGCCGGGCAGGACCGCGTTGCACCGGATGCCGTCGGCTGCATACGCCTCGGCGACCTGGCGCGAGTAGGCGAGCAGCGCAGCCTTCGCGACCGAATAGTCGGGCATCGTGCGGCTCGGACGGCGACCCGCCGTCGACGCGACGTTGACGATCACGCCCGTCCCGCGTCGGCGCATTGCCGGCAGCACTGCGCTCGTCGCCCGGATCGCGCTCAGCAGGTTCACGCGCAGCGAGAGATCCCAGTCGGCATCCGTCACGTCCTCCAGCCGGCGGGCGACCGCCAGGCCGACGTTGTTGACGAGGACGTCGATCTCTCCGAGCTCGGCCTGCGTCTGTGCGACCACGCGTTGCGGCTCACCCGCCTCGCCGAGATCGGCAGCGAGATGCAGAGCCTCGCCGACACCGGGCGCCTCGCCACGGCTCACCGTCACCACGGTCGCACCGCACGCCGCCATCGCACTCGCCGTGGCGAGGCCGATCCCGGCGCTGCCGCCGGTGATCAGGACAAGTCGGCCGTCGAGCCCAAGCTCCATGCGAGGCACCCTAAAGGTCGCCGGCGGCGGCCTCCGGACGAGCCAGGAGGCAACTCCCACGCGGCTACACTGAGCGCACTCCACGAAGCAGTGCCGACGTAGCTCAGCTGGTAGAGCACTTCACTCGTAATGAAGGGGTCCGCGGTTCGAATCCGCGCGTCGGCTCTTCGAACAACGGAACTCGGCCTGGCGGCCACGCTGCAAGTATGCGGCGCAGCCCACGTTGACGTGAGCGAGAGTTCGGGAACCGGTACCTGGTACCGGAGGTACCAGGTACCTGACCTGCGAGGCCTCCGGGCGGCATCACGGACCGCACGAAAGACCCTGCAATTCGTGCCAACTACGCATGTCTTTCGTCCCGGGCTCTGCTAGAAGAGCACGATGCGCTCAGCGCTTCTCGCCGTGATCGCCGCCCTTGCGTTCGCCGCCTCGGGCAGCGCAGCCGCCTGGCATCCGACCGCAACGTGGCTTGCGCAGGCCCGCTGCATCCATCTGCACGAAGGGCCGTGGACCGCGAACACCGGCAACGGCTACTTCGGCGGCATGCAGTTCGCCCCGCAGACGTGGCTGCGTCTCAACGGCCGGCGCGAAGCCGCGTTCGCACATCCGGGCGATCCCGCCTATCCGTTCACCGCGTCACCCCAGGAGCAACTGCACCGTGCCTGGCTGCTCTGGCTCCACGACGGGCGCTCGTGGCGCTCGTGGGGCGCGCTCGGTGCGCAGTGCTCGCAGAAGGCTCCCGCCGGGCCGTGAGCGGACCGGAGCGCCGGACGGGAGAGTTCCCCGCCCGGCGCCGACGGCCGTCTTGGTCTACGGCAGGAAGTAGTTCGGGTTCGGCATCTTGTACGTGCGGTCGGCGAAGCCGCCGACGAGATCGCTGTACTGATCGCCGAAGTTGGCGACGATGTCGTACCCGAGCGATTCGATGTGCTTGCGCGTCGCCGTCTTGTACTGGCTCGTCGAGCACGCAACGGTGCCGCACGCATCCTTCAGGTACTGCGGGTAGTCGACGAGGGCCGGCTTCGTGAAGAGCCCGTCCTCACCGTCGTTCAACGTCGTCGGTGCGGGATAGCCCGCGTCGACGCCGACGCCGTCATGCCCGAGGTTGCCGAGCGTCGCGGCCTCCTGCGTCGTCGGTCGGCCGGTGATCCAGAAGATCGAATAGCCGAGCGACCTCGCGGACCGCACCATGTCGACCATGCCGGGAACGGCCGGGAACAGTTGGCCGTTGACGAACGTCGCGTTCGTGGTCGGGTTGTACGCCCAGTTGCTGAAGATCTCGTAGTTCCAGGTCGCGAGCGTCGTGTCGTCCACGTCGAGCACGATCGACTTCTTCCCCGGCGGGATCAGCATGTTGCCGCGCGAGGAGAGCCACGAGCCGGCCGTGCCGGCGATCGACGAGGCCTCGTTCGCGTAGTTGCTGTCGGCGGCGAACTGCCCGGTGCCGAGCGGGTCGCCGTAGTAGTTGCGGATCTGCTGGCGGAGAACGTCGAGATTCGTGACGTCGTCCGCGTGCACCGGCGTCGTGGTCAGAATCGCCGGCCCCGCCGCGTAGGCGACGGCGACAGCTGCGAGCAGGGCCACGACGAGAGTCACGAGCGCGAGCCGCAGCCCGCGACGCGACAACTTGATTGCCTGCATGGTCTCCCCCTTTGTAGGAGTGAGGATCGATCCTCAACGCCGATCTTACGACCTCGGCGCGGCCCGCCTCATCAGTGCAAACCACGCGAACGTGCGCCGGTCCAGCCGACACGACCCCGTAGATGTGCGTAGAGTGCCGCCCATGGGAGCGAAGTTCTGGCTCGGCATGATCGGGGTGATCATCGCCGTCTGCGTTGCAGGCGCGCTGGTGTTCCTCATCCTCGGCTACGCGTGGTACACGTGGGGCCCGATCATGGCGATCATCGTGGTGTTCGGGCTCGTGTGGCTGGTCGCGTGGATCGTCGACCGCCGACGCACCGCCGAGCACCTCGACTGACGCGCGCCCGCAGCGCTAGAGGCTAGGACGCGAGCTCGCGGGTGAGTTGCACGAACAGCGCCTCGAGCGCCAGCTGGGGCGCCAGGTTCAGCTCCTCGAGCCCGCGCCACGTCTCTCGCACGGCCTCGGCGGCACGCTCGGCTCCGAGCAGGCGCTCGCGAGTCGCGTCCTCCCGCAGGGCCGCCAGCTTGTCCAGGTGGATCGCGGCGCGCTCGGCCCCGACCGCGACCGCGACGAGATCGCGGTACCAGGCCTCGAGCTCCTCGAGCTGCGCGAGCAGCTCCTCCCGCTCGGCACCGCGGGCGGCGCGCTTGACCCGCTGCTCGGCATCTCGTGCGCTCAGCTCGAGATCCGCGATCCGAGCTTCCTCGGTCTCCCGCGCCTCCGCGGCACGCGCCTGCGCGTTCGCGAGCAGCGCCCCGGCCGCGTGCTCGGCGTCGAACGGGGTCGAGCGATAGACCGCGCGCGCCTGCTCGATCAGCGCGTCGCGGCGGGCGGCGGCCGCAGGATCGAGGAGGCGCTCCATCCGGTCGAGGCGACCGGCGGCGACACGCGCGAGCGACGCGCGGCTCTGGTCGTCCAGCTGGGGCGCCCGCGCATCGACCAGCTCGCGGATCGCGTGCTCGGAGAGCCGGTGAAAGGGGACGAGCTGGCAGCGTGAGAGAATCGTCTCGGGCAGCGGCCCAAGGTCGTCCGCGACGAGGACGATCACCGCATACGGCGGCGGCTCCTCGAGGTCCTTGAGCAGAGCGTCGGCAGCGTCCTCGTTCAACAGGTGCGCACGATGCACGAGGTAGACGCGACGGTCGGCTTCGAACGGCCGCATGTGCAGGTCGCGCCGCAGCTCGCGGATCGCGTCGATCCGGATCATCTCGCCGAGCGCATCGAGCTCGTACAAGTCGGGGTGGAACTCACGCGTCGTGCCTAGAAGCGCCTGGCCGAACGTCCGCGCGACGTGCCGCTTGCCCACGCCGGGCGGGCCATGGAAGAGATATGCGTGGGCAGGCCCCTCGCGCAGCGCTGCGTCGAGCAGGCGACCGGCCTCCGCGTGCTCAGAGAAGTGGGCGGACGTGCTCACGAACCTCCTCCGCGATCTCGTCGGGGGGCCGCGCACCGTCGAGCGCGACGATCCGCGTTGCGGACACGGCTGCGAGCGAACGATACGCCGAGTCGACACGCCACATGAAGTCCTCTCCCTCACGCTCGATCCGGTCGGGGTCGCCGCCGCCGCGCCGCCGCGCCTCGTCGGGATCGAGCAGAACGAGGAACGTGCGATCGGGCAGCAGGCCGCGGGTGACGGTCAGGTTCAACTCGAGCACCTTGTCCTCTCCGAGCCCGCGCGCGACCCCCTGGTAGGCAACCGACGAATCGATGTAGCGGTCGCAGACGACGTCCTCGCCGCGGTCGAGCGCCGGTCGGATCGCATGCTCCACGTGGTCCGCGCGCGCCGCGGCGTAGAGCGCCGCCTCCGCCCACGGCGTCATGTCGTGCCCGTGGAGAACGACCTCCCGCACCGCTTCGCCGACCGGTGTGCCCCCCGGCTCGCGCGTTGCGAGCACCGTCCTGCCCTGCTCCCGCAGCCACGCCGCGAGCAACTCGGCCTGGGTGCTCTTGCCGGACCAGTCCACACCTTCAAACGTGACGAACATTCCGCGCCTAATCTACGGCCTGGATGAGGACGGCTGTGACAGGCGGCGCAGGTTTCATCGGATCGAACCTCGTCGAGGCGCTGCTCGCGCGCGGCGATTCGGTCACGGTGATCGACAACTTCGCGTCGGGCAAGCGCGAGAATCTCCATGCGGGCGCGACCTTGCTCGAGCACGACATCCGCGAGCCGTTCTCGGTCGATGCCGAGGTGATCTTCCACCTCGCCGCTCAGGCAGACGTCCAGACCTCCATGCAGCGCCCCGAGGACGACGCCGCGATCAACGTCGTCGGCACCGTCAACGTGCTCGGCGCGGCGCCGGGAGCGCAGGTGATCTTCGCCTCCTCGGGCGGGGCCGGGTACGGCGAGTGCAGCGAGCCCGCGACCGAGCAGTCTCCGTTCCTGCCGCTCTCGCCGTACGGCATCGCCAAGAAGTGCGGCGAGGAGTACGTCGCGGGCTGGAACCGCATCCACCGCACGCGGCACGTGTCTCTCCGCTTTGCGAATGTCTACGGGCCGAGGCAGGACGCCGGGCTCGAAGGGGGTGTCGTGGCGATCTTCCTCGAGCGGCTCGCCCGGGGCGACGTGACAGTGATCTACGGCGACGGCTCGCAGGCGCGCGACTTCGTCTACGTCGACGACATCGTCGATTCGCTGCTCGCCGCCGTCGGGCGCACGGGCGGCCCGTACAACGTCGGCACGGGCCGTGACACGGCCATCTCGGATCTGCACGAGGCGTGCGCGCGTGTCGCCGGGCTCGACCGGACGGCGCGGCACGAGCCCGCGCGGCTGGGAGACGTCCAGCGGTCGGTGCTCGATTCACGGCTGATCGAGCGCGAGCTCGGCTGGCGGCCGCGCGTCTCACTCGACGACGGCCTCGCCCGAACCTGGGCGTGGATGAAAGAGCACTCCGCGACCGGAAACTGAAGGAGACGCCCGGCGCAGGGCGAATCGAGTCTCGCCCATGGATGCACCGATCTCCGCAGATGCGCTGATCCGCCCCTGGCGGACGGCGACGGTCGTCGCGAGCCTCGTCGCCGCCGTCGAGCTGATCGTGCTGGTGGCGCTGGTGCTCGTCCTGCTCGCCAAGCCACTTGCCCACGCAGTCCGGCACCACGCAGAAGCGGCAGCGCTCCCGCCGGCGGCCAAGCACGTCGCGCCCGCGGTCCATGCCAAGCATCACGTCGTCCCGAAGGCGAAGCTCCCGCGGTCGGCCGTCGGGATCTACGTCTTCAACGGGAACGGACGCACCGGCGCCGCGTCCGCGGCAGCGGCACGGCTCTCGAGTCTCGGCTACCGCATCCGCGGCAAGGGCAACGCCGCGCGCCAGGACTACGCCACGACCGTCGTCATGTACAGGCGCGGCTACGAGGCCGAGGGCGTTCGCCTGGCCCGCGACCTGCATGTCCACGTCGTCGGGCCGCTCGACGGGCTGAAGCCGTCGGCGCTGCGCGGCGGCAAGCTCGCTGTCGTGCTCGGCGCGGGCTAGCAGGTCGGCTTGCCCGAGTTGACCAGCGCGAGCGCGCGCCGGTAGGCGTCGCCTCCCTCGCTCGGCAGCGCCTTCGGGTCGAGCTCGGTGTAGCGCTCGAGGTACGGGTAGGCGTGACGCGGGCACCCGATCGAGAGCGCGTACCGCCCGGCGAGCAGCCAGGTCTGTGGATTTGCGGGCTGCCTCTTCGTCGCCTCGTCGTAATAGGCGAGCGCGAGCGGCGGCCTGCTCTCGGACGCGAACGCAAGCGCCCACAGCGGCTCGACGATCAGCGGGTCGACCGAGCGGGCGCGTTTCGCGAGCTTCACGGCGTTCTGCGTCGAGAGCGTCTCGGTCGCCTGCGCCGCCCAGCGCTCTCCGAGCCACGGCAGCAGCAGCACGGCGAAAGCGAGCAGAGCGACACCGGCCGTGGCGACCGTCACGAACGACGAGACGCGACGGGTCGCCGGCCGTCCGACGAGCGAGCCCGCGACGAGAAAGGCGAGCGCGGAGACGGCGACGAAGTCCCAGTCGATGTCGACCAGCGAATGCAGGAGGTAGGCGGGCAGAACGAGCGCGAGCGCGAGCTCGTGCCCGCGGCGGTGCAGGCTGCCCCGCAGCAGGGAGAGGGCGCTCAGCAGGAGCAGTGCCAGGCCGATGATCCCGGTCTCCGTGAGGAACTGCAGCGGCAGATTGTGCGGCTCGATCGTGAAGTCGAGATAGCTCTGGCGGAAGCGCAGGTTGGCGAGGTGGAACGTGCCTGCACCGGTGCCGGCGAGCTCATGGCCGCGAAAGCCGTCCCACGCCTGCCGCCACCAGACGAAGCGGAAGTTCGAGCTCGTCGAGCCGAGGCGGCCGCCGCCGTTGCCGACGGCGCCGGAGCCGGCGCCCTTCACCACGAGGAAGACCACTGCTGCGCCGACGACGACACCGGCGGCGACGAGCGGCCCGCGGCGCAGCGCCGGCGCGATCCACCGACGCGGCAGCCGGTCGAGCGCGACGGCTGCGGCGGCCCCGAGCAGCAGGAGCACACCGAAGATCAGGCCGTCCCGCCAGCGCACGTGTGACGACTGCCCGTCGCTCGTCACGCCCGGCAGGGCAAACGCCAGCGCGACGACGACGCCCGCCGGCAGTGCGGCGGCCACGAGCGTCGCCGCGCTCTCGACGCGCTCCTCCGTGAGCACGAGCCAGGCGGCGACGACGGCCAGCGCGGTCAGGATCCCGCCGCGCGAGTACGTCAGCAGTAGCGCTGTGATCCAGCCGTAGGCGAGGAGCGTTCCGGCGAGGCGCCGCCGCCAGAGCGCGAACGGCAGCGCGAACGCCCCGAGGACGGCGAGTTGGTTCCACAACCCGACCGGAGCGCTCAGGCGCGCCAGTCCCGGGGGGCCGTAGTCGTGCACGAACGGCAGCACCTTCCCCGCGAGCGACCAGACGACGACCGCGCCGAGCAGGATGCACAGGCCGTTCGCGAGCTCTCTCGTCCGCGCTGCGAGCCACAGCCCGAGCGCGGCGAAGAGCAGGTAGACGAGGGCGCGGTCGGCGTAGTCCCACGAGCGGTCCGGCAGCGTCGACCACGCGATCGAGATCGCGAGCCACGCCGCGAGCCCCGCCAGCGGCAGCAGAGAGAGCCAGCCGCCGGGCGGGCCACACGTGGCGAGAAGCGCGAGCAGGACCAGCAGCGCGCCGCCGCCGAGCCACATCAGAGAACCGTTCCCAGGGCCTCCGCCGAAGAAGACGGCAAGGCCCACGAGGGCGAGCGGCGCGACGAGCGGCAGTTCCCGGATCGCCCGCATCTCCGGCGAAGCTACCATCCGCCGGCGACGTGCTCGGATCACTCACAAAAGCCTTACAGGGCCGTCGTACGCTCGGGTTTCCCGTGCCGCCGCTGAAGCTGCTCGCGCGTGTGACGATCGTCGCCGCCGCTCTTTTCTCCACCGTTGCACACGCGTCACCGGCCGCGGCTGCGACGCCGTGCTGGAAGGCGCTCCTCAACGACTGGTACGACGGCCGGATCGACCACACCTACGCCGTCCACTGCTACCAGGACGCGCTGCACCACCTGCCCGCCGACGTGCAGACCTACTCGAGCGCACACGACGACATCCTGCGCGCGCTGCAGAGCGCGATCGCACTGCAGAAGAAGGGCCAGCACACCGTCGGGCCGAACAGCCTGGTCACACCGCCGACGACGACGTCCACGTCGACCAACGCAACCACGACGACGACCGGGACCGGAACGACGACCGTCGCGGCGCCGGGGCGCAAGCCCGACAAGGGTCTCGGAGGAGTCGCCGACCAGCTGAACCCGTCCAGCGCCTCGTCGGTCCCACTGCCCCTGCTCGTACTCGGCGGGCTCGCGATCCTGCTCGTCGCGGCCGGGGCCGCAGGCCTCATCGCGAAGCGCATGCAGGACCGGAAACAGGCTCCTTAGCGCGCATCTTCAGGCCCTCGG
The DNA here is from genome assembly GCA_963821575.1 of uncultured Thermoleophilia bacterium. GTDB lineage: Bacteria > Actinomycetota > Thermoleophilia > Gaiellales > Gaiellaceae > PALSA-600. The sequence goes on along the minus strand of CAWGEJ010000004.1, from coordinate 2,733 downwards.
GCGGCGGTACCATGTGCTGTCCGAGGACCGCTCTACGCTCCGTCTCCCTTTCGGATCACCGAACTATCGAGGTTCGCACGCGGAGACCGTGCGTATGGAGGAGGCGACAAAGATGGCGTCCGTAGAGCACGAAACGACCGTCCAGATCAACCCCGACGAGCTCGTCAACCACGTCGTCGACGAGGACGCCACCCTCGCCGTCAAGCGCCTGTTCACGATCGCGGGCCGTGATCCCTACGACGAGGTCGAGTGGGAGATCCGCGACGCGCACATCCCGGGCAAGAACGGGCCGGCGTTCGAGCAGAAAGACGTCGAGTTCCCGAGGTTCTGGTCGCAGACGGCCACGAACATCGTCGCGCAGAAGTACTTCCGCGGCCGCATGAGCAGCCCGGAGCGCGAGAGATCCGTGAAGCAGATGATCAGCCGCATCGTGGACACGGTCGGCACGTGGGGCCGCGATGGCGGCTACTTCGCCGACGACGACGAGGCGCAGACGTTCGAGGACGAGCTGAAGGCGATCCTCGTCAATCAGCTCGCCGCTTTCAACTCACCGGTCTGGTTCAACGTCGGCTTCGAGGAGAAGCCGCAGTGCTCGGCCTGCTTCATCCTCTCGATCGACGACTCGATGGACGCGATCCTCGACTGGATCCGCCGCGAGGGCGTGATCTTCCGCGGCGGCTCGGGCTCGGGCGTGAACCTCTCGCGGCTCCGCTCGTCCAAGGAGCAGCTCTCCAAAGGCGGCTACGCATCCGGCCCGGTGTCGTTCATGCGCGGCGCGGACGCGTCGGCGGGGACGATCAAGTCCGGCGGCAAGACTCGGCGCGCGGCCAAGATGGTCGTGCTCGACGTCGACCACCCCGACATCATCGAGTTCATCTGGTGCAAGGCGCACGAAGAGGAGAAGGCGCGCGTCCTCGAAGCGGCCGGCTACGACATGTCGCTCGACTCGCCCGACTGGGCGTCGATCCAGTACCAGAACGCGAACAACTCGGTGCGCGTCTCCGACGCGTTCATGGAGGCCGCGGCGGCCGACGACGACTGGAATCTCACCGCTCGGACCGACGGCACCGTCGTCGAGACGATGAAGGCGCGCAAGCTGCTGCACGACATCGCCGAGGCCGCGTGGCGCTGCGCAGACCCGGGCGTGCAATACGACACCACGATCAACTCGTGGCACACGCTGCCGAACACCGGCCGCATCAACGCATCGAATCCGTGCTCGGAGTACATGTCGATCGACGACTCCGCCTGCAACCTCGCTTCGCTGAACCTGATGAAGTTCCGGCGCGAGGACGGCGAGCTCGACGTGGACGCGTTCGAGCACGCCTGCGACGTGATGTTCCTTGCCCAGGAGATCCTCGTCGGCAACTCCTCGTACCCGACGCCCGAGATCGAGCGCAACGCGAAGGCGTATCGCCAGCTCGGCCTCGGCTACGCGAACCTCGGCGCCCTGCTGATGGCCCGCGGGCTCGCGTACGACTCCGACGAGGGCCGCGCCTACGCAGCGGCGATCACCGCGCTGATGACCGGTCGGGCCTATCGCAAGTCGGCGGAGATCGCGGGGCGCATGGGCCCGTTCGGTGGCTACCGCCCGAACGCGGCCGCGATGCTCGGGGTGATCGCAAAGCACCGCGCCGCGGTCGGCAACATCGCCAACGCGGAGACGGTGCCCGCCGACCTGCTCGGCGCAGCGCGGCGCTCCTGGGACGACGCGCTCGACCTCGGCGAGGTGAACGGCTACCGCAACGCACAGGCGACGGTGCTGGCTCCCACCGGGACGATCAGCTTCATGATGGATTGCGACACGACAGGCGTCGAGCCCGACTTCTCGCTCGTCAAGTCGAAGAAGCTGGTCGGCGGCGGCGAGATCACGATGGTCAACAAGACCGTGGCGGGCGGCCTCGAGAAGCTCGGCTACGCGCCGAACGAGGTCGACGAGATCATCGCGTTCGTCGACGAGCGCAACACGGTCGTCGGCGCTCCGTACGTGAAGAGCGAGCACTACCCCGTGTTCGACTGCGCCGTCGGCGACCGCGCGATCCACTACCGCGGCCACGTGCGGATGATGGGCGCGATCCAGCCGTTCATCTCGGGTGCGATCTCGAAGACGGTCAACCTCCCCGAGACGGCCACGATCGACGACGTCGCGCAGCTCTACCTCGAGGCGTGGCAGCTGGGCGTGAAGGCCGTCGCCATCTACCGCGACAACTGCAAGGTCGCGCAGCCGCTCTCGGGGAAGGGCGACAAGGGCGCACAGACGACCCTCACCCACGCGGGCGGCGCGATGTCCGCACCGAAGCGCAGGCGGCTTCCGGACGACCGCAACGAGATCGGGCGCAAGTTCCGCGTCGGCGAGTACGAGGGCTACATCCACGTCGGCGTGTTCGACGACGGGTCGCCCGGCGACATCTTCGTCGACATCGCCAAGGACGGGACGACGCTGCAGGGCTTGATGAACTCGCTGATGATCGCGGTCTCGATGGGCCTGCAGTACGGCGTGCCGCCCGAGGTGTACGTCTCGAAGCTGTCGCACCTTCGCTTCGAGCCGTCGGGTCTCACGAACGACGCGGACATCCGCGCAGCGAAGTCGATCCCCGACTACATCTTCCGCTGGTTCGGCAAGAAGTTCCTCACGGTCGACCAGCAGGAGGAGGCGGGCATCCTCTCGATGGAGGTGCGCGCTCAGATGGCCGACCGGATCGCGAACGGCGAGCCCGCGCACGTCGAGACGCC
>CAWGEJ010000003.1:22500-63416 GCA_963821575.1 uncultured Thermoleophilia bacterium | reverse complement strand
TTCCCGTCGGCGGGCGAGGTCGTGATCTTCGACCGCAGCTGGTACAACCGCGCCGGCGTCGAGCCCGTGATGGGCTATTGCACACCTGAGCAGACCGAGCGGTTCCTCGAGATGGTCCCGATGGTCGAGAAGGCGATGATCCACGACGGGATCATCCTGATCAAGTACTTCCTCAACGTCAGCCGTGAGGAGCAGACCCGGCGGCTCGAAAGCCGGATCGACGATCCCCGGAAGATCTGGAAGCTCTCGCCGACGGACCTGAAGTCCTACGGCAAGCGGTACGACTACCTGCGGGCCCGCGACGCGATGTTCCTCGCCACCAGCACGGGGTGGGCCCCTTGGCACATCGTCGACAATGACGACAAGAAGCGCGGCCGGCTCAACATCATCACGCACCTGCTCAGCCAGATCCCCTACGAGCCGCTCGCGGCCCCGGACGTGAAGATGCCCAAGCCGCCGAGCCACGGCGGGTACGTCGAGCCGGAATCGTCGCAGCCCAACATCCCGACGCCGTTCTAGGAAAGGAACCCGGCGATGACCGAGACCCCTGTCGCCCCGAGCAAGAGCGGTGCCGTTGCAACGAGCTGGTACGCGCTGACCCCGGAGGACGTTGCGAAGAAGCTCGACGTCGATCCGGCGCAAGGCCTCTCGGCCGCGAAGGCCGCCGAGTTGCTGCAGAAGAACGGGCCCAACGCGCTTCCGGCCGAGGCGACGACACCGGTCTGGAAGCAGTTCCTCGCCCAGTACAGCAGCTACATGCAGATCATCCTCGTGGCCGCGGCCGTCGCCTCGATGCTGATCGGCGAGATCTCGACGGGCCTCGTCGTTCTCTTGATCACGGCGCTCAACGCCCTCGGCGGGATGCGCCAGCAGGGGAAGGCGGAGAGCGCCATGAACGCCTTGCAGTCGATGCTGAAGACGTCCGCCCGGGTTCGTCGTGACGGGACCGAGGTCAAGGTCGATGCCGACCAGGTCGTCGTCGGTGACGTGGTCCTCCTCACGGCGGGCGACGATGTGTGCGCCGACGGGCGGATCATCGAGGCCGCGTCGCTGCAGATCGACGAGTCCGGGCTGACCGGCGAGAGCGTCCCGGCGTCGAAGAGCGCAGAGCTCATCGCCGGCGACGCCAAGCCGGGCGTCGGAGACCAGTCGAACATGGCCTTCATGAACTCTCCCGTCACACACGGCAGCGGGGTGATGATCATCACCGGCACGGGGGCCGACACGGAGGTGGGGAACATCTCCGGCATGCTGAAGTCGACACCCACGCTGAAGACCCCGCTCACCGCGCAGCTGGACACGTTGACGCTGTGGATCGCGGGGGCCGCAGGCCTGACGATCGCGATCATGTTCGCCCTCGGGATCTCGCGGGGCGACTCGACGAAGACGATCTTCACGACCGCCATCGCGCTGGCCCTGGCGGCCGTGCCGATGGCCATGCCCACCGTCCTGCAGGTGATCCTCTCGAAGGGGTCGACGACGCTCGCGGAGCAGGGCGCCGTCGTGAAGAGCCTCGCCTCCGTCGAGACTCTGGGCTCGACCTCGGCGATCAACTCGGACAAGACCGGCACGCTCACGCTGAACCAGGTGACCGTCGTCGAGGTGATCGACCCCACGGACCGCTACGCGATCTCCGGGATGGGCTACGGCCTCGAGGGCGACGTCAAGCACTCCGCGGGCAGCACGAGCACGATCGAGCAGGCGATCCTGCCGTTCCTGATCGCAAACGACGCCAGGCTCGTCGACGGCAAGGTCGTCGGCGATCCGACCGAGGGCGCGCTGCTCGTCCTGGGGCACAAGGCGAAGCTCGACGTCGAAGGCACCCAGGCCGCCTATCCCAGGCTTGCGACCTTGCCCTTCGATCCCACCTACAAGCTGATGGCGGTGTTCTGCGACGCCAAGGACGAGTCCGGCAAGGCCGTCGTCCGCGCCTTCGTCAAGGGAGCCGGGCCGGCGGTGATCGGGCGTGCTGCTACCGCCCTGGCCAACGGCGAGACCGTTCCCTGGGACGACGACGCGAACGCGAGATCGTCCAAGGAGATGGAGCGCCTCGGCGGCAAGGGGCTGCGCATCATGGTCGCGGCCACCCGGGACATCGAGCCGGCGCACTTCGATCCCGAAGGCGACCTGCTGTCACTGATCACGGACCTGCAGATGACCGCGATGGTCGGGATGATCGATCCGCCGCGAGCCGAGTCCAAGGACGCCGTTCGCAACGCCCAGGACGCGAACATCCGCGTTCGGATGGTGACGGGCGACGACGTCGTCACCGGCGAGGCGATCGCCCGGCAGCTCGGCATCCCTGGAGAGGCGATCCTCGGCGCAGACTTCGCAGCCCTCTCCGAGGAAGAGCGGCTCTCCCGCATCGACAACATCGGCGTCGTCGGCCGGGTCGCACCCGAGCACAAGGTGCTGATGGTGGAGACGCTGCGGAAGAAGGACGCAGTCGTGGCCATGACCGGCGACGGCGTCAACGACGCTCCCGCCATCAAGTCCGCCGACATCGGGATCGCGATGGGAACGGGCACCGAAGTCGCGAAGAACGCCGCCAAGATGATCCTCACCGACGACAACTTCGCGACGATCGTGAAGGCCGTCTCCGAGGGCCGCAAGCTCTACGACAACATGCTGAAGTACATCCGCTTCATGATGGTGGCACTCGTCACCTACGTGGTGACGTTCCTGCTGGCGAGCCTGTTCAACATCGCGGGCGGGCAGCCCTTCTCCGCTGTCCAGATCCTCTGGATCAACTTCGTGATCACGGCTCCCGTCGGCATTGCGCTGGGCCTCGACAAGGAGACGCCGGGCTTGATGAAGCGTAAGCCGCGCCCGCGTGCGGCCTCGATCATGTCCCGTCCCGTGATCGTGACGGTCGGGCTGGCCGGTCTGTTCATGTCGGTCGCAATCGATCTGTTGATCGTGTTCGGAAAGCACGAGTACGACGTCGCGATCGGCAGCACGATGGGTCTGATCGCGTTCTCCCTCATGCTCGTCGTCGCGGCCCTCGAATGCCGTGACCAGACCGCCACGGTCCTCCGGGAGGAGACGCTGAACAACAACACCGTGAACCTCACCATCCTGGCCGAGATCGTCCTCGCGCTCCTGATCGGCCGTGGCGGCGCACTGACGTCACTGCTCAACACCCAGGTCCTCACCGGCAAGCAGTGGCTGATCGGCGCTCTTCCCGCCCTCGTCCTGTTCGTCCTCTGGGAGATCGGCAAGCTGATCGCTCGTCGCGAGGCAGAGGGTGCACAGGCGGCGGTGCCTGTCGAGCCGACGCCCGCCGAGGCGACCACCGTGTGACCGCCTCCGTCGAGGCGGGCTCGCTCGGTATACGCCGTGGCTGGGCCGAGCCGGTGGAGCACGCCCGCATGCTCCACGACACCCGCGCGTAGCGCCGCGAGCGCCGGGCGGCGCGTTGCGTCACAATGGCCCATGGTCTGCGCCCAGTGCGGCGCCAGCCTCGGGGCCGACGCACGCTTCTGCCCCGCCTGCGCCGCTCCGGTGCAAGCGGCATCCGCGCCCGCGCAAGAACGCAAGCTCGCAACGGTGCTCTTCGCCGACCTTGTCGGCTCGACGGCGCTGGCAGATGCACAGGACCCCGAGCGGATACGGCTGTTGCTCGATCGCTTCTACGAGGCGATGGCGGCCGAGATCGAACGCGTCGGCGGAACGGTCGAGAAGTTCGTAGGGGACGCGGTGATGGCCGCGTTCGGGGCGCCGGTGGCGCAGGAGGACCACGCCGAGCGCGCGCTGCACGCGGCGCTCGCGATGCAGCGCCGGCTCGGCGAGCTGTTCGGCGACCGGCTTGCGTTGCGGATCGGTGTCAATACCGGCGACGTCGTTGTCGGCCGCCCACGCGAAGGAAGCTCGTTCGTGACCGGCGACGCCGTGAATGTCGGTGCCCGTCTCGAGCAGGCCGCGGCCCCGGGCGAGATCCTCGCCGGCGAGCGCACGGTGCTCGCGGCGCGGGGCGCGTTCGAGTTCGAAGAGCCGGCCGTCATCGAGGCAAAGGGGAAAGTGGGAGGGATCACCTGCTCCCGGCTGGTCCGCGCGCTGTCGCTGATGCGTCCGCGCGGAGTCGGCGGGTTGCGACGCGCTTTCGTCGGACGTGAAGCGGAGCTCGCGAAGCTCCACGAGGCGTGTCGTACCGTCGTCGTCGACGGGACGCCGCAGCTGGTGACGATCCTGGGAGATGCGGGCGTCGGGAAGTCGCGGCTCGCGCGCGAGCTCTGGGAGTCGCTCGCGGTCCTCGACTCGCCTCCGCTGCGGGCCACCGGTCGCTGCATGTCATACGGTCAGGGCATCACCTACTGGCCGCTCGGCGAGGTACTGAAGGAGCACTTCGGGATCCTCGAGAGCGACTCTCCCGAGGTCATCACCGAACGGCTCGGAGACCGTCCGCTGCTCGGCCTCACCCTCGGCCTCGCCGTCCAGGAGGATCTGCACCCGCTCGTTGCGCGAGAGCGCCTGCACGACTCGTGGGTCGGGTTCCTCGACGGGCTCGTCGCCGAGCGCCCGGTCGTCATGCTGATCGAAGATGTGCACTGGGCAGAAGACGACCTGTGCGATCTGCTCGAGACGCTCATCCGTCAGGTCGACGGCCCTCTGCTTCTGCTCGCGACGGCGCGACCGGAGCTGCTCGACCGCCGCCCGGGCTGGGGCCGACACAGCGGCTCCCGGTTGGAGCTCGAGGCACTGCCGCCGCTCGACGCCGGCCAGCTGCTCGACCAGCTCCTCGGCATCGAACTTCCCGACGCGCTGCGCCGCATCGTCGTTGAACGGGCCGAGGGCAATCCGCTCTTCGTCGAAGAGCTCCTGGCCACGCTGATCGATCTGCGGGTGCTCGAACGCCGGAACGGTGGCTGGTCGGTCGGCGACCTGCCTTCGGACTTCCAGGTGCCCGACTCGGTGCGCGCAGTGCTCGCCGCGCGCATCGACCTCCTCCCGGCGGACGAGAAGGCGGCGCTGCAGGCCGCGGCGGTGATCGGGCGCATCTTCTGGACCGGGCCGGTCTACGAGCTGGTCGACGGCGGCCGCCCCGACTTCGGCCTGCTCGAGGAGCGCGATTTCGTACGGCGCCGGGTCGGGTCGTCGATAGCCGGCGAACGCGAGTATGTGATCAAGCATGCGCTCACGCGTGACGTCGCCTACGCGACCTTGCCGAAGGCCAAGCGAGCGCAGCTCCACGCGGCCTTCGCCGGCTGGCTCGAGCGCAGCGCCGAGCACGACGACCAGCACGCTGCTCTCCTCGCGTATCACTACCTCGAGGCCGTCCGGCCCGAAGACCTCGACCTCGCCTGGGCAGGACGAAGCGACCAGGCCGAGAGGCTGGGGCAGCGGGCCGTCAGCTGGGCCCGGCGGGCGGCGGAGCTCGCGCTCGGCCGGTACGAGATCGACGAGGGCCTCTCGCTGCTGCACCGGGCGCTCGAGCTCGAAACGGATCCGCGCCGGCAGGCCGAGCTATGGCATGCGATCGGCCACGCCAATGCGCTCAACTTCGACGGACCACCGTTTCGAGAAGCGATGGAGAAGGCGATCGAGCTCGGTGGCCCTCCCGCGGAGCTCTATACCGAGCTCGCGCTGCAAACGGTGCGCCGTTCCGGGATGTGGGTTCGGCGGCCCGCTCCCGAGCTTGTCGACGGGTGGGTGGAACGCGCGCTCGAGCTCTCCCCGGAAGGCTCTCCCACGTACCCGAGGGCGCTTGCCGCACTGGCGCTGCGGACGGGCGACGAACGCGCAGCCCGTGCCCTTCAGGCGGTGGCCGAGCGGATCGGCGATCCGGAGCTCCGCTCGCAGGCGTTCGCGGCTCTCACCGACGTGGCGTGGCGATCAGGGGATCTCGACCAGGCCCGCGCCACGGCCGAAGAGCGACTCGCGCTGCTCGCCGAGGTCTCTGCACCGGACGACCGCCACTTCGCGTTGATGCAGGCGGTCGAGGTCAACCTCGCCCAGGGCAGGCTGTCCGCCGCCTCCCACGCGAGCGAGCAGCTCACCGAGATGGTCGAGGGCCTGACCGCGCATCACCGTCTGCACGGCATCCACATGCGGATTCGGGTGGAGACACTCGCAGGTCGCTGGGATTCGGTCAGGGAGCTTGCGTCAGCGGCCGAGCGGGCAGTGGATGCGAACGCCACCACCCCGTGCACGGCCAACGCCACGGTGCTCTTCTACTGTGCGGTTGCGAGCGCACGGCACGGAGAGGTCGGCGAGGCCCTTCGCCTCGGGCAGCAGGGCGCCGCGATGACCTCACACGCCACCGAGGAGTCCGATTCGCCGAAGCTCCGGCTGGCACTTGCCCGCAACGACCTCGCCGAGCTGCGGCTCTCCGTCGATTCTCTGAGGCCCCTCGCGTTCCTGCCGTATCAGTTCGACCGGGCGGCGGCGCTGCTCGATGCACTCGTCGCTCTCGGCGATCATCTGCGGATCGAGTCCGACGCACCCGCGTCGCTGAGACCGGGAACGTACGTCGAGCCTTTCGCGCTTCGGGCTCTGGGCGTGGCGCGTGCAGATCGGTCGCTGCTGGAGCAAGCCGCCACGCGTTTCGAGGGGATGGAGCTGGGCTGGTTCGCCGGCGAGACCCGGGAGCTGCTCGCGTCGTTCTCCGACGGCGGGTTGAGGCGATGACCCAGAGAGCCGCGGGCGAAGTGGGGATCCGCGCGGCGTTCGTGCTCCTCGCCTGCCTGTTCGTGCTCGTCTCGTCGGCGGCGGAAGCGGCGCCTCGGAGCGCTTTGACTGCGACATCCGCTGCCCGGCCGTGCGGCACGACGCGCACGCCCCCGTCGACCTACGGCCACGTCGTCTGGATTCTGATGGAGAACACGAGCTATCGGCAGGTGATCGGCTCGGCCGATGCTCCCTATCTGTCGTCACTCGCGCGACGATGCGGGGTCGCCACGAACTACTCGGCAATCGCCCACCCGAGCCTGCCGAACTACATCGCCTTGACGTCCGGCTCGACCCAGGGCATCACCGACGACGGCGACCCTGCGGCTCATCCGCTCGCGGCGCGGAGCATCTTCGCGCAGCTCGGGAGCGGCTGGCGCGTTCTCGCCGAGGGCATGCCCACGAACTGCGCTTTGTCCAACGCGCGCCTCTATGCGGTCCGCCACAACCCGGCCACCTACTACACGAAGATGCGGGCGCGGTGTGAACAGCAAGATGTCCCGCTCACCGGGGCGCCCGACATCTCGGCCAGGTTCACCCTGATCGTCCCGAACCTGTGTCATGACATGCACAACTGCTCGACGCGCGTCGGCGACAACTGGCTCGCCGGCTTCGTGCCCAAGCTCCTGGGGAGCGCTGCCTACCGATCGGGCACGACCGCCGTGTTCGTCACCTGGGACGAGGGAAGCAGCGACAACCACGTCGCGACGCTCGTCATCTCTCCGTCCACGCCGCGCGGCGTGCAGGCCGCGCAGCCGTTCGACCACTACTCGCTCCTGCGCACGACGGAAGATCTCCTCGGTCTCCGGAGCCACCTCGCCGCGGCCGCGTCGGCGGCCGGCATGCGAACGGCATTCAACCTCTGAGCGTAGGAGGGGCGCGGCGCCGCGGGGCGTCGCACCCCAAACCTCGCTTCACAGGTGGAAGATCGGTCCGAAGACGGTCACGTTCGGAGCGCCGTTGTCGAACGAGCCGTTTGCGATGTACAGCGTTCCCGGGAGCACGAGCACGGGCTGTGTGGGGTAGTCGAGCCAGGCCGGCTGGTCGGCCATCACCACGACGTGCCCGCTCGGCGAGACGACGACGAGCCTGCCCGTTCCCGGGCCGTTGACCGTCACCCAGAGGTTCCCGAGCGGATCGAAGACCATGCCGTCGGCCGAGACGAGCGCCGGGCTCTGTGCGAAGACATGGAGCGTGCCGGGATGGCCGCTCGCGGAGACGTCGACGCTCAGGATCTGCCCGCGGTCGTACTGCGTCACGAAGAGTGTGTCGCCGCGGAACGCGATCCCGTCAGGGCCGAGTGTCTGACCGTGAGCGAGGGCGGGATCCTCGAGCCACGGCTGTACCGGTGTTTCCACGCGTCCGTCCGTCCGCGCGGTCCAGATTGCTCCCAGCGCCGGATCCGTCACGCAGAGAACACCTCCGTGAAAGGCCAGGCCGTTGGGGAAGCTGTCCGGCGGGAGCGTCAACACACGGGTGAGCGTGCCGTTGCTCCCGACCCGCGCCACGCCGGGCGGGTTGTCAGCGGAGAACGTCGCGAGTGCGACGTAGAGGCGGCCCTTCGGATCGAAGGCGACGCCCGCAATCAGTCCGCCGTCCACGTCGATCGGGCCCTGCGACGGTGTTGGTGATGCCGCCGCGTGGCGATACGCGATGGATGAAGCCGACATCTGTCGTCTCTCCCCAAACCGTGCGCGAGACGTAGAGGTAACCGTCTCCGCCCAGCGCCATGCTCTCGGCAAACGAGCCATACGGAGCCGTGAACGGCCACGAGGCGACCGTTCGCGACTGGGTTGGAGCGACGCTCCGCGCCGCGGCGGCTCCGCCTGCAGCCAATGTCGATGCGAGCGCAAACAGAGCGAGCGCTCGACAGAACAGTTTCATCGAGATCACCCCTGGTGCCAATAGACATCCGAGCATGCGGCGATCCCCGGTCGCCGGCTCGGGGAACGACCATCGTGACTCGGTGTCGTCCCGGAAACATCCGTGCGCTCCCGGATCGCGCGGTCAGCGGACTCACTGCGTTTGTGTTCCACACCTGTCCGAATGCCGCATCGTCGCGAACTGCTAGGCGGAGATTCGAAGCATGACCGAGCGAACGCCGACGTTTCCGGCGGTGTCGCTCACCCGCACCGTCAGCCGGTACGTGCCGTGCGCCGCGTGCCACCCGTTCGCAAGCACGAACTGGTACGAGCCGCGCGTCGGGACGTAGTTCTGCGTCGTCGTGTCCGTGTAGATCGCGCCGAACGGACAGCACGGCAGCGAGCCGCGAAAGTCTGCGGCGGTCGTCCACCGGCCCGTCATGCCGGGCCCGGAGACGCGCCACTCGACGAGCGCCGGCGAGACCGGCTTGTCGCTCCACGGGGCGGGGACGGTCAGCGGTGTCGTGTCGTACGCGTCGGCGACGAGGTCGACGCTTCCCGCGTGCCACCGGACGCGAATCCTCTGCACGATCGGCTTCGTGTCGTCCCGGTAGGGCGCGAGTGCGCCCAGCCGAAGCGGGTTCACGTAGGTCGACCCGTGCCGCTCGGCGAAGTGGACATGTGCCCACGGCTTCTCGATATGGCCGAGGATGGTGTGATACGCGATCGCGTACCCGGAACTGACGGCCGGGACGATGTGCCAGTACTCGAACGTGACGCCGCCGCTCTCGACCAGCACGACGTCCGTCGGATGCAGCGGGTGACGGGAGATCCGGCCGGACATGGTGGCATAGACGGCGGTGCCGTTCCGAGCCGAGATGTCGACTCCGAAATGGATGCTGTGGGAGATGCCCCCGCGGCCGTCGCCGCCGATCCGTGGGTCGCCGAAGTAGCCCCGGATCGGATGCTGCTGGCTGAACGGCTTGACCGGCCAGCCGTAGGCGCCGAATGCGGATGGTGCCGTGAGGAGCGTGCCGAGGATGATGCAGAGGACGATCGTGAAGCGCGGGCTGTGTGATGTGGTCTCCATGACCACGTTGTCCGCCCTCGCCCAAACCGAGCTCTCACCCCGGACTCACCGCCGGCTAACCGCGCGCCCGGAACGGGTTGGCCCGGCGTTCCCCTGGTTGAATTTGTCTTCGAAAAGGAGGTCCGGATGACCGACAAGAGAGCCAAGCGACTCGCCAAGTTCATCGAGCCGTTTCGCGTCGAGCCCGGCGCGAAGGTGACGCTCGCCGAGGACTTCGATCCGGCCTTCAAGGCCGGCATCACGAAGAAGAAGGACGGAGTCGAGTTCCTTCGCCAGGGTGTCGAGCTCCTCTCCGAGTACCAGGAGCGTCTCGCGGCTCAGGACACCTACGGCGTGCTCGTCGTCTTGCAGGCGCTCGACGCAGGAGGCAAGGACGGGACGATCCGGCACGTGATGAGCGGTGTGAATCCGCAGGGCGTCGAGGTGCACAGCTTCAAGGTGCCGTCGGTCGAGGAGCTCGATCACGACTTCCTCTGGCGCTACGCGCAGCGTGTGCCGGAGCGCGGGCGGATCGGGATCTTCAACCGCTCGCACTACGAGGAGGTGCTCGTGGTGCGCGTGCACCCGGAGATCCTCGAGCGCCAGAGGCTCCCGAAGGAGGCCAAGGGCGGGGACATCTGGAAGCGGCGCTACCGGGAGATCAACGACTGGGAGCGCTATCTGACGGACAACGGCTTCCGGGTCGTGAAGCTCTTCCTCAACCTGTCGAAGGAGGAGCAGCGCCGGCGGTTCCTCGCGCGGATCGACTATCCGGAGAAGAACTGGAAGTTCTCGGCCGCCGACGCCAAGGAGCGCGCCCGCTGGGACGACTACCAGGATGCGTTCTCGGAGATGCTCTCGCACACGAGCACCGAGTGGGCGCCCTGGTACGTGATCCCCGCCGATCGCAAGTGGTTCGCGCGGATGGCCGCAGCGGCCGTGATCGCGCACACGTTGCTGGAGATCGACCCGCAGTTCCCGGTCGTCGGCAAAGAGGCGCGTGCCGCGCTGGCCGAGGAGAAGCGCGCGCTCGAGGCCGAAGCGCCGAAGGGCGTCCCTGCAGACCCGGTCGAGCGGGAGATCGCCGACCGTTTAGGGTAGGGGCGCGTGAGCAGCGCCGCCTCTCTCCCCGTCGATCCGAGCGCGCTGATCCGCAGCAGGCAGTACCGCGTCCTGCTCGTCGTCGCTGCGTTCGTCGGCCTGCTCGTCTCCCTCGCGGCGTGGTGCTTCCTGGAGCTCGTGCATGAGGTTCAGGTGTGGGTCTACGAGGACCTGCCGGGCGACGTCGGCTACGGCTCGGCGCCGTGGTGGTGGACGCTCCCGTGGGTCGCCCTGGCGGGCCTGCTGACCGCCGTCGCCATCACACGGTTCCCCGGACGCGGCGGGCACGTCCCCGCGAACGGCCTCAAGACGGGTGGAGCGCCGACCGAGCCGATCGACCTACCGGGTGTCCTCCTCGCGGCAGTCGCGACCCTCGGGCTCGGGCTCGTACTCGGCCCGGAGGCGCCGCTGATCGCGCTCGGGATGGGCCTCGGGGCCTTGTCGATGCGCCTGATCAAGAAGGATGCGCCCCAACAGGCGCTCGGGCTGATGGCCGCCGCCGGGAGCTTCGCCGCGGTGTCCGCGATCTTCGGCTCGCCGGTGATCGGTGCCGTGATCATCATCGAAGCCGCCGGGCTCGGCGGAGCGACCCTGACGCTGGTGCTCCTGCCCGGCTTGCTCGCCGCGGGGATCGGGTCGCTCGTCTTCATCGGCCTCGGCAACTGGTCGGGGCTCAGCACGAGCGCGTGGACGCTCACGCCGTTTGCGCTGCCGCAGGTCTCGGGGCCGGGGTGGGGCGACTTCGGCTGGACGATCCTGCTCGCCGTTGCCGTCGCGATCATTGCCTTCGTCATTCTCGAGCTCGCGAAGTGGACGAAACGCCTCGTCGAGATCCGCTTGGTGCCGCTCACCGTCGTCGCGGGTCTTGTCGTCGGCGGCCTCGCAATCGCCTTCGCACAGGCGACGGGGAAGTCGGAGAACGCGGTGCTCTTCTCGGGCCAGGAAGCCTTCGGCTCGCTCTTCGCCGACGCCACGACCATCTCCATCTGGACGCTGGTGCTGCTGCTCCTGTTCAAGGGGCTGGCGTGGAGCATCTCGCTCGGCAACTTCCGGGGCGGCCCGACGTTCCCGGCGATCTTCCTCGGTGCCGTTGCAGGCCTGATCGCCGCGCACCTCCCGGGCTACGCCGAGACGCAGGCCGTGGCAGCGCTGACGGGGGCGATGTGCGTCGCGATCCTGCGGCTGCCGCTCTCGTCCGTCGTGATCGCGCTGCTCCTGACGTCGGCGGCCGGAATGGCGGTGGCCCCGATCATCATCGTCGCCGTTGTCGTCGCCTACCTCACGAGCATTGCACTGACCGCGTACGTCGACTCGCGCGTCGGGGCAAAGCCTCAGAGCAGCGAGACCGCGCCGCTCCCGACCAAGATGGCTCCGAGCGCGACCAGTCCGTAGATCGTCGCTTGGTGCTGGTGGCCGCTCAGCCATTTCTGGGCCGCGCCGAGATACGCCACGGCCCGGTCTCCGAGGAGCACGAAGACGGTGACGGGGACCCAGACGAGCACCGCTGCCAGACCCCCGTACCAGAGGACGAGGCCGGCCTCCTGGGCGCCGACGACGCCGGAGGCCGCGATCGAGGACGCCGCGATCGCGGTGAGCACGAGCCGCTTCGGGCCGCCGATCCCGAGCAGGAGCCCGGCGAGGAAGGCGGTGACCACATGGAGCCGTTTGAGTCGGTCGTACACCGCCTGCGTGCGTGGGCTCGGCTCCCTGTGCTCCAACGGCGGGCGGCGGCTCACGCGGAGAGCGAGCCACAGGAGCGCGATGCCGAGCGCGATTTCGACGAGTGCCTGAAACGTCGGATGGTTGGCCTTGCGATCCGGGATCGCCATTCCGCCGAGCAGAACGAGGATCGCGCACGCGAGCAGTTGCCCTGAGACGAAGCCGATCCCGAACAGGAGCGCTTTGATACGGCCGCTTCCGATCACGGCGAGCGTCGCTGCGAACACGGTTGGGCTGATCGCAGCGAGCAGCGCGTACGGGACGAGTTGCAGCGCCTCTCTGATCATCGGCTCGAGCCTCCCGACAGCGGACGCGGTCCCGTCACTCCAAGCTCGAACACGGTGCGGATTCTGTCAGTGCCGTGCGGTAGCCGACGGGCTCCAGCCTCCGGATGTGGTTTGGTACGCACTGGTGGGAGGCATGCGTCTTGCGGTCGTCTCAACTCCGCGGTCGGGGAACATGTGGGTGCGCCGTCTCCTGCGCGAGCTCTACGGGCTCGAGGAGCGGTCGGCCCACACCCCCGGGGAGCTCGACTGGGAGCGGCTGCCGGAGCGGTGCGTCGTCCAGATTCACTGGCGTCGCACGGCGGCTTTCCCGGAGCTGCTCGCGCGCCACGGGTTTCGGCCGGTCGTGGTGGCGCGGCATCCGCTCGACGTGCTCGTCTCGATCCTCCATTTCGCCCGGCACGAGCCGGCGACGGCACAGTGGCTGGACGGGGAGGGAGGCGACGAGTCGCGAATCATCGCTGCGACCCCGACCTCGAGGTCATTTCGGCGCTACGCCACGGGCTCCAGGGCCCGCGCGCTCCTGTCGGTCTCGCCGGAGTGGTGGGACGCGACCGACAGCCGCGTGCGCTACGAGGAACTGGTCCAACGCCCGGAGGACGAGCTCGACCGGGTCGCTGCGACGCTCGGAGAGCCGGTAGTGAGCCCTGCCCGGGCTCTCGAGCGCGTCACGTTCGGGAAGCTGCAGAACGAGGCAGCCAACAATCATTTCTGGCGGGGAGCGGCGGAGGGCTGGCGCGGTCTTCTTCCAACGCAGCTCGCGCTGAAGATCGCGCGTGCACAAGCGCCGGCGCTGAACGCGCTCGGCTACAGCGTCGACCCCGACCCGGCGCTCGACGAGCAGACTGCGGAGATCCGCTGGTCGGCGATGGCCGCGCCTCGGAGCACGAGCCCGGTGCTCGAAAGCGCCGCCTGACTCGCGTGTGCTCCGCTCGCTGCTGATCAGCTGGGTCCTCCTCGCGCTGGCGTTCGCGCTGACGACGTGGATCCTCTCCGGGGTCACGGTGTCGGGTGGAGTCTGGGGCTACATCTGGGTCTCTGCGCTGTTCGGCATCGTCAACGCGCTGATCGGAACGATCCTCCGCATTCTCACGCTGCCCCTGATCCTCGCGACGCTGGGACTGTTCGCCGTGCTGGTCAACGCCGCCCTGCTCGAGTTGACCGATGCACTCTCGCGGCACCTGACGATCGATTCGTTCTTCTGGACCGCCATCTGGGCCGCGATCATCCTCGCCGTCGTAGGAGTCGTGCTCGACCTGACGCTCGGCAAGCTGCTGCGGGACGATTCGTCCACGTGAATCGTCGCCGCCTGTGACGCCGTGCGGCAGCGGCGGCGTATGCACGCCATGAGGACCTCGCTCGGTCTGGTGGTGCTCCTGGCCGCCTCCGCCGTTGTGGCGACAGCCCACGGCCGGAGCATCGTCATGTGCAAGGGCTCGCAGCTCGCCGGCAGCTTCTCTGCGATCCGCGGCAGCGCCGGGGCGGGAAGCATCAGCTACGCGCTTCGGCTACGGAACACCTCAACCGCGTCGTGCAGCGTCACGGGCCTCCCTCAGGGACAGCTGCTCGGCCGGCACGGTGGCAGGCTCCCGACGCAGATCCGGGCGGAGTTCCCGGGCGCGCTCACGGCGATCCTCGTGACGCTGCGGCCCGGCGCTTCGGCACGCGCCACGGCGCGCTTCTCGCCCGACGTCCCAGGAACCGGTGAGCAGACGGCGGGACGATGCGAGCCGGTCGCCTACATCCTCCGCGTTACGGCGCCGGGTGGGGGGACGACCGTGGCGAAGGTGCTGCCGCCGACTCCCGTCTGCGAGCACGGCCGGCTGCTCTTCTCCGCCTACGGGCGCTCGGGCTAGCGCCGCTTGCGCTTGCGCGAGCTGCTGCTGCCGCCGCCCGGGCGGCCGCCGCGGGTCTGCTGCTGCATGCGCTCGGCCTGGCGTCGCATCTGGCGATTCGCGCTGTCGGGCATCGCTCCCTGCTCCTGCGCTGCCTCCATGTAGGCACGCCGTTCTGCCGGCGTGAGCCGGCTCATCGCCTTCTGCACCGCCTGGGGGTTCGGGTTCGACGCGACGGGGTTGATCTTCTTCAGGGCGCTGGCGAGCTCCGGGTTCTGCCGCTCGATCGCGGCGGTGCTCATGCGCGTGAAGAAGCGCCTCATGAAGCCGATCCGGGAGAGCCGCGTGATCACGGGCCGGAGCAGCGCGCCGTTCTTGTACCGCCCGAGCAGGACGAGCAGGCCGAAGACGACGACGGCGAAGCCGATGATCAGGAGCGGGATGTAGAGCCACCACATGGCGGCTCGATCGTACCTACCGCCTCGAGGAGACGACGACGCCGGCGGCGACGATCAGGGCGAGCACGATCGTCAGCCAGATCCAGCCCGTGAACGACTCGGCGGGCAGCCGTGCGGGCGGGAGCGGATGGACGACGGCGGCGAGCAGCACGCCGACCAGGATTCCTGCTCGGCGTGAAGCGGGCGGTACGCCCGCTGTAAGCATTCGTTGAGAAACGAGGTCGGTCAGGAACCGACGACTTTGCAGATCCAGCGGCGCGGGCGGGAGCGGTCGAGCTCGATGAAGAGCACGCGCTGCCACTGCCCCATGCAGAGCTCACCTTCGCCGACGGGGATCGACTCGCCGGCCGAGCCGAGGATCATCGACATGCAGTGGGCGTGGCCGTTGGCCGCCTCCATGTCCTCCTCGCAGATGTTCTCCGTGCGGCGGTCCCAGTCGTCGTGCGCGTAGTAGGTCTCCGCCGGCACGAGCCGGCGCAGCAGCGTGCCGAAGTCCTCGAACATCCCGCGCTCGTACTCGTTGACCCGCACACAGCACGTCGTGTGGGGGGAGTAGACGCAGCAGATCCCGTCGACAACACCGGACTCGCGAACGATCGCCGCAACATCCTCGGTGATGTCGGTGACGTGGAGGCCTCCGGTCGTCTGGAAGTGCCGCTCGGCCTGGAAGACCTTCATCGCGCGTGATTCTAACGAGTGGCGTTCCGCCGTCGCGGATCGGTGAAAGGGAGCTGTCCGCCCGAGGTTTCTCGCCCCACCGGTCAGCCTGGGCGGACAGCTCTGTCCCGTCAGGTAGCCGAAGTCCTAACTCGCCGAGGTTAAGCCGCGGTTGTCACGGGGTTGTCTTTCTGTGCTCGTGCCGTCCGGCGTTCGAAGACCGTTCGGCCCAAGACGAGCCGGACGGCTGCTGCGATGCCGCCCGAACGTTCAGTGCACCAGGGTCGGGCGCCGTCTACGGTCAACGGATGGGCCACGTCCTGTTCGCCATCGCGCTGTTCGTCGGCGTCTGCCTGATCGTCGAGTGGTTCTTCGCGCGCCGCGCCGAGAAGAAGGACGGCAGGCGCTACTGACCGCGAGCAGCCACCTCCGGGCTGCCTGCGCTGCACCGGGTGTCGGTACAACTTGGGCACTCGCGGGCCCGTAGCTCAGCGGTTAGAGCAGGGAACTCATAATTCCTTGGTCCCTGGTTCGAATCCAGGCGGGCCCTCCTCCCGAGGCGCAGGGCGAACCGTCTGCCCTGCTCCTCTCTCTGCCGTGCTCACTGGGGCTCGCGGCTCCCGGCTCTCGAACGCCTTCACCGCCGAGGCCACGGTTGGGAAGATGCTCTCGGCACCGATCTGGTCGGTGACTCCCGTCTTCGCGAAGATCTCCTGCTCTTGGCTCTTGAGACGGGCGAAGCAGAGCCTGATCTCGTAGGCAGCCAGGTCGCGGTGCAGCTGCTTGAGAGCATCGATGGCCGTTGCGTCCAGGAACATCCACGCCTCGGCGTTCAACAAGACCCACTCCGGCTGTTCGGCCGAGCTGACGAGCTCGAGGACGCGTTGCCGTAGGTACTCGGCGTTCACGAAGAACGGGGGAGCGTCGAAGCGGTAGACCAGCAGGCCGGGGATGACGTGTGCGCCCTGCCAGCGTTCGATGTCGTGATACCCGTCCAATCCCTCGACCTCGCCGAGGATCGCGTCGTGGGGACGTGCGGCGCGGTAGATGAAAACGCCGATGGAGACTGCGATCGCGAAGCCGACCCCGCCGACGACGCCGAACAGCAGCACGCCGACGAAGGCGATCACGGCGAGCGCGAACTCGGCCGGGCGGACGAGCCGCAGGCGCCAGATCGGGCGGATCTGGATCAGCCCCGCGGCTGCGATCACGATGATCACTCCGAGTGCGGCCTTCGGAAGCGGCTCGATCAGCGGCATTGCGAACAGCAGGAAGGCTCCGACGACGATCGACGCGACGATCACCGCGAGCTGGGTCGCCGCACCGGTCGAGTCGTTGACCGCCGATCGCGAGCCCGAGGCCGAGATCGGAAACCCGCTGGTGATGCCTCCGATCATGTTTGCGCCGCCGAGTGCCGTCAATTCGCGATTCGCGTCGAGCTCGTAGCCGTGTCGCTGGGCGAACGATCGCGCCGTGGCGGTCGTGTCGGCGAACGCGACGAGCGCGAATGCTCCTGCCGGCAGCAACAGGTTGACGAACCTCGAGAGGCCGACGTGAGGGAGCCCGATCGGCGGAAGCCCGCCCTGCACGTCCCCGACGACGCTGATCTCGTGTGACTGAAGGTCGACGAACCGGGCGATCACGAGGCCGGCGACGAGGACGGCCAGCGAGGCGGGAAACACCGGGACGAAGCGTTTGCACGCGAGCGCCACCGCGAGCAGGACGACGCTGAGGACGACGGTGGGCCAGTTGAGCTCACCGACCTTCGAGATCGTCTCCTTCACCATCGGCACGAAGTCCGTGTGCACGACGTCGATACCGAGGAGCTTCTCGAACTGCGTCGCGATCACGATCACCGCGACGCCGTTGATGTAGCCGAGCAGCACGGGCTTGCCGAAGAAGTCGGCGATGAAGCCGAGGCGGAGCAGCCCCGCGACGAGGAGGATCAGGCCCATTCCAAGGGCCAGGGCTGCCGCCATCGCTGCGTAGAGGGAAGGGTCGACGTGACCCTTGACCGTTGCGAGCGGGGCGATCGTCGCGGCAGTCAGCGCGGCGAGCGTCGCCTCGGGCCCGACCACGATCTGCCGCGACGAGGCGAGCAGGCCGTACACGGCGAGCGGCAGGAAGGTGGCGTACATGCCGAAGACGATCGGGAGCCCGGCCAGCTCGGCCATTGCGAGTGAAGCCGGCACCGCAATCGCTCCGACGGTGACCCCGGCGATGAGGTCGTGTCGGAGATTGGACCGGTCGTAGTGCAGGAGCCCGGCGAGCCCCGGCGCAGCCTGGCGGACCGAGCCCGGAGCGAAGGCGCGCGCGTGCTCGGCGACGAAACGGCGGACCGCCGTCATTCCGGCCCCCGGCGTCGGCCTTTGGGATCCTCAGCCGCGCTCGTCGTCAGCCGGACGTCGGTCATGGTCTGCACGTCCCGCGGAACACGCGCTGCATCATCTTCGGTCCGCGCCAGCCGCGCAGAGCCACCGTGACCGCCGATCTCCGCTCGCGACGAAGCCGAGCCTGAGTCGTTCTGGCGTCGCTACCTGGTTGCCGTCATCCTCGGCAGCTCACGGTGGACCTCCTCGTGATCTACGGGCTTGCGGCCTATGCGGGCACGCGCCTGCGCGACGCCTGAGCCGGGACGCTTGGCGCTGCCGGGCCTGCGATTGCGGGCCGGCAGCAGCCGATCGGCCGTCTCGAGAGTAGGGTCTTTCAGGCCATGGCTACGGCAGAGGACAAGCGGACGCAGATCCTGCACGCCGCGGTCCGGGTCTTCGCCGCGGAGGGCTACGAGGCGACCCGGGTCGGTGACATCGCGACCGAGGCGGGCGTCGCCTACGGCCTTGTCTACCACTACTTCGGCTCGAAGGACGCGGTGCTCGAGGCGGTCTTCCGCGAGCAGTGGGGGCGCCTGCTGGCGGCGCTTGCTCTCGCCGTGGAGACCGGGGAGGACGCTGGCGAGCAGCTCGAGCTGATCGTGAAGATCGTGCTCCGCTCGTGGCGCGACGATCCCGACCTCGTGCGGCTGCTCGTGCGCGAGATCACGCGCAGCCCGCACATCCAGGACGAGCTCGACGAGATCGGCGAGGCGTTCGCGACCTTCCAGCGGGTGATCGAACGCGGTCAGCAGGAGGGAACGTTCCGCGCCGAAGTCGATCCGCAGATCGCGGCGTGGATGCTCTACGGCGCGCTCGAGGAGGTGCTCACCGGCTGGGTGCTGGGGCAGCTGCCGGACGACGCCGCTGCAGTCGCGGCGGCGGAGCGCGAGGTGATCGGCACGGTCGTCGGCGGACTGCGGGCTCGCTGACATGCTCGACCCCCAGAAACGCTGGCGGCCGCTGCCCGACAAGCCGGACTACGCAGGCTTCCTGTCGTTCGGCGGGCCTGCCGCTCACGCAGGAGCCGGAGGAGCTCGCGGGCGTCGACGTCGCGATCGTCGGCGCGCCGACCGACGACCTCGTCTCCGACCGGCCCGGCACGCGCTTCGCGCCGCGCGCGATCCGGAGCGCCTCGTGCCCGCCCGGCCCGCACCTCGAAGCAGGCGTCGACGCGTTCGCCGCGCTGCGCATCGTCGACTACGGCGACGCGCCGGTCGTACCGGCCGATCCGGGCGCGTCGCAGGCCGCGATCGAGCGAATCGTCGGCGAGGTCGTCGACGCAGGTGCTCTGCCGGTGATCGCTCGGCGGCGACCATTCGGTCACCGAGCCGTGCATCGCGGCGATCGCCGCGAGACGCGGCCCTGTCGGCCTGCTGCACTTCGACACGCACACCGACACGGGACGCGAGGTGTTCGGCATCGAGCGCTCGCACGGAACGCCGATGTTCCGGCTCGTCGAGGCGGGGCGGGTGGCGGGAGAGCGCTATGCGCAGATCGGCCTGCGCGGCTACTGGCCGGGGCCGGCCGAATTCGACTGGCAGCGCGGCCACGGCATCGCGAGCTTCTTCATGCACGACATCCGTGAGCTCGGCATCGACGAGGTCGTCTCCCGCGCGCTCGCGCACGTGGGGGAGGGCCTCGTCTATCTGACGGTCGACGTCGACGTCCTCGACCCGCGTTCGCCCCGGGGACGGGAACGCCCGAGCCGGGCGGCATGACCTCCGCCGACCTGCTCTGGGCCGTGCGCACGATCGCCGCGTCCGTGGAGCTCGCCGGGGCCGACGTGGTGGAGGTGCTGCCGACGGCGATCGGGTCCGCCGACATCACGGCGCTCGTCGCCGAGCGGGTGGTGCGCGAGGTCCTGACGGGTCTGGCGCTGCGCAAGAGCAGCTAGACACGAACATATGTTCGTACTAGCATCGCGGCGTGCAACTTCGCCTCGATGCCGCGGACCGGCTCGTCGAGCTGGTGGAGGAGCACCGGGGCCCGGTCGCCGCCGACGAGGCCGCCAGGGCCGTCCTGAAGCTCGGGCAGCCGGTTCCCGTCGGGCTCGCCCGGTCGCTGCTCGACGAGGCGGTGTCGGCCGACGCCCGGCTGCGCTGGTCGGGCGACCTGATCGGACTCGCCGGTGTGCCGGGCGAATCGCTGCTCCTCGAGAAGGCGACCTTCGTCGTGTTCGACCTCGAGACGACCGGGCTGCGGCCGGGGTCGGCCCGCCCGTGCGAGTTCGGTGCCGTGCGGGTCGAGCGCCTCGTGCTCACCGAGCGGTTCGAGCTGCTCGCGAACCCGGGCCGGCGGCTCGACCCCGCCGTGTCGGCGCTCACCGGGCTACGCGACGAGCAACTGCGGCGCGCTCCGCCCGTTGCCGCTGTCGTCCGCCGGTTTCTCGCCTTCGCGGGTGACAGCGTGCTCGTCGCACACAACGCGCGCTTCGACATGGCATTTCTCGACCACGAGACGGTGCGTCTCACAGACAAGCGCCTGGAGGCAACGGTCGTCGACACGGTCGGGCTCGCGCGACGGCTGCTCGGACGCCAGCCCGCGAATCTGGCCGCGCTCTCGTACCGCTTCGCGACCGACGTGCGGCCCTGCCACCGCGCGTTGCCCGACGCCGAGGCGACGGCCGAGATCCTGCTCCGGCTGATCGGGATGGCGCAGGAGCGCGGCGCGCGGACGGTCGGCGACCTCGTCGAGCTGGCGGCCACCAAGCCGCGCCGCGTCCAGCGGAAGCGCGGTCTTGCCTTCGGCGCTCCGCAACGTCCCGGCGTCTATCTCTTTCGCGACAAGCACGACCAGGTGCTCTACGTGGGGCGGGCACGCGACCTCCGTGCGCGGCTGCGCTCGTACTTCCGCTCGGATCGTCAGCGGCCGGCCGTCGAAGCGGCTCTCGCAGCGCTCGAGCGGGTCGAATGGCGTGTACTCGGGTCGGAGCTCGAGGCGGCGCTGGAGGAGCTGAGGCTGATCCGCGAGCTGCGCCCACCGGCGAATGCGCGCTCGGTGCGGCCCGACCGCTACCTCTATCTCCGCCGCCGCGGCGACAGCGTCGTCTGCACGTCGCAGCCGACCGAGCTCGGGCCCCTGACGAGTCGCAAGCGGGCGCAGTTGGCGGCTCGTGCCTTGCAGGGCGTCGAGTGGGAGACGCTCGACGATGCACTGCCCAAGCTACGGGCGAAGCTGCGTCGACTCGCGGTCGATCTGCGCTTCGAGGACGCCGCCCGCCTGCGAGACCGCATCGCCGCGCTCGAGGATGCGGCGCGCGAGATCCGCCGCATGCAGCAGCTTCGGCAGATGGCCGTGTGCATCGTGGTGCCCGGCGAGCGCGACGGTTCCCACCGCGCGTTCTTCGTCGCCAAGGGGCAGGTGGTGTGCATGCGCCCCTACATCGGGCCGCACGGGGTCGAGTGGCAGGCGGGTCTCGCCGAGGTCGCGCGGGCCGAGCCGACGCTTGCGCCGGAGGCGGCCGACGAGCTCCGGACCGTCGCGTCGTTCATCCGCCGCCCGCCGCCGGAGCTCGAGGTGCTGAGGTTGGCACACTTGGTTCATGGAGCAGCTGCGTGAGCGGGCGCTCGGCGAGGGCTGGCGGAAGCTCGTCGTCGACGGCGTGGCCGCGACCCCGGTGGAGGTCCGGCGCGGCGCGGCGGTGAAGCTCGTCGACGGCCCGCGCACCGAGACGGTGCCGCGGTCGCACTGGCCGGGGAGGCTCGACGAGCTGCTCGCGGACGCACACAACGTGCACCTGCTCGCGCCCGACGGTGATCTGCATGCGCGGCGCACGAAGAAGGGCGCTTGGCTCGTCTCCGCAGGGAAGGCGTCGTCGAGGGCGGCGCCCACGGGCGCGCACGACCGTTCCCGGATCCACCCGCTCCCGGCGGATCACCCGCTCTTCCGGGCCACCAGGATCTCCCGCGACAAGGAACGCCAGGTACAGCACTACGTCGAGCTCCTGCGCCCGCTGCCGCTGTGGGGGCGCGAGCGCATCCGCGTCGTCGATGCGGGTTGCGGCAAGGCGTACATGAGCCTTGCGCTCGTCGCCTACGGGCGTGAGCTCGGCACACGTGTCGAGCTGGTCGGCCTCGACAGCAACGCCGGTGTGATCGACACGGTTCGCGGTGTCGCCGAGACACTCGGGTACGACGAGGCCGGCTTCGAGGCGACGGCGATCGCCGACTACGAGAGCGATGCACAGGTCGACCTGCTCGTGTCGCTGCACGCCTGCGACACGGCGACGGACGAGGCGATCGCCGCCGGTGTGCGGCTCGGCGCCGACGCGATCGTGGTCGCGCCGTGCTGCCACCACGAGCTCGCAGCGCAGATCGCAAAGGGCGACAAGGATGCGCTCCTGCGCCACGGCCTGCTGCTCGGGCGGCAGGCGGATCTCGTCACAGACGCACTCCGTGCCGCCGCGCTCGAGATGCTCGGCTACCGGGTCGACGTGATCGAATTCGTGTCTGCCGAGCACACTGCGAAGAACGTGATGCTGCGCGCCGAGCACGCACCCTCGCGGTCTCGTGCGGACCGGGCGGCCGCCGAGTATCGGCAGCTGCGCGACCGCTGGGGCGTCGAGCCGGCGATCGAGCGGCTTCTGGCTCTGCCCGTGCCGGGTCCCTGAGCTACGATCATCGGATGAGCGAAGTCGGGACGATGCGGGTCAAGAGCGGCCTTGCCGAGATGCTCAAGGGCGGCGTGATCATGGACGTCGTCGACGCCGAGCAGGCGAAGATCGCGGAGGAGGCGGGCGCCTGCGCGGTCATGGCGCTCGAGCGGGTCCCGGCCGACATCCGCCGGGACGGCGGCGTCGCGCGCATGTCCGACCCGGACATGATCAAGGGCATCCAGGAGGCGGTCACCATCCCGGTGATGGCCAAGTGCCGGATCGGGCATTTCGCCGAGGCGCAGATCCTGCAGTCGCTCGAGATCGACTACATCGACGAGTCCGAGGTGCTGACCCCGGCCGACCTCGAGCATCACGTCGACAAGTGGCAGTTCACCGTTCCGTTCGTCTGCGGCTGCACGAATCTCGGTGAGGCGCTCAGACGCATCACCGAAGGCGCTGCGATGATCCGCACGAAGGGTGAGGCGGGGACCGGTGACATCGTCAACGCGGTCACCCACATGCGCTCCGTCTTCGGCGGCATTCGCCGGCTCCAGTCGCTGCGCGGCGAAGAGCTGTTCGCGGAGGCCAAGAACCTGCAGGCGCCGTACGAGCTCGTCCGCTGGGTCGCCGAGCACGGGCGGCTGCCGGTCGTCACCTTCACGGCGGGTGGGATCGCCACGCCCGCCGACGCCTCGCTCTGCATGCAGCTCGGTGCCGACGGCGTCTTCGTCGGTTCGGGCATCTTCAAGTCCGGGAACCCGTCGCAGCGTGCGCGGGCGATCGTCGAGGCGACGACCCACTACATGGACGCAGACGTGCTGGCGCGGGTCTCGGCGAATCTCGGCGAGGCGATGGTCGGCATCTCGACGCAGTCGCTCGATCCGAGCGAACTGCTCGAGCGTCGCGGCTGGTAGCCCGACGCTCGGCGCTGTTTGGTGTCTGACACTGAGGTGTCAGACACTCTTGAGCGCCCGGGCAGAGCCCGGCCACTCAAGCGCCGCGGCTGGTAGCCCCGACTGGTGTCTGACACCAAGGTGTCAGACACCTTTGGCTGGTAGCGGCTCAGTTGCGCCAGCGCTCGGCGGCCGCGCGGCCCTCCGGCGTACGGAGGAAGTGCTCGAGCGGCACATGCAGGAGCGCTGCCTTGCACTCGGCGAACGACTCTGCGCCGTCGCCGATCGTCGCGTCGACGTGCAGCCGGCGACCGCGTGCCTCGTCGAGTGAGGCGCGGATCAGGAGCTCGGTGTTGATCGGCACCGGGCGGCGGTAGCGCACGAAGATCCGCGCCGTGACGGCGGGGAATGCGTACCAGGTCGCGAGCAGCCCGACGGCCTCGTCGAGCGCGCCCGCCACGAGACCGCCGTGGACGATGCCGGGGCCGCCCTGATGGCGCTCGTCGAAGGAGAAGTACGCCTCGTACTCGCTCAGGCCCTCGGCGGCGGGTTGCGGCAGATGCAGCCCGCTGGGGTTGTCGCCACAGCCCCAGCACGACGGATCATGATGAGGCGGAATCCGCATGCCAGATGTTCTCGAACGTGCCGAAGCGCAGTTCCTGGACGAAGTGGAACCGCGCTTCGTCGCTGCGGCGCAGGTACTCCGGCTGGTGTGCGGCGAGGAACGCGTTGTAGGCCTCCGCCGACTCCCACCGGTCGATCACGAGATAGCGGTCGGGCTCGTCGACGTCGTGCAGGAGCTCTGTGCCGATGTACCCGTCTCCCGACCGGAAGAACTGCGCCCACTCGCCCTCGGGCCCGTAGACCTCCTCGAACGCGCCCGGATCGCGCACCTCGTAGCGGAAGACGAGCGCGATCACCGCAGGCCGCCTCGCTCGTGGTGGGCTTTGAAGAAGTTCTCGCTGCCGGCGGTTGCCATCGCGGCAGACGCGCTGATCTCGAGGCAGAGCGCCGCTGCCGCGACGATCTGCGCGAAACGGTAGACACGGCCCGGGCCCGCGCAGTCGATCGAAGCGAGCCAGTCTCGCGCGGACGGCAGGGTCGTGCCACCGCCGACGGTGCCCACCTCGAGGCCGCCGAAGCGGATCGTCGCCTGCAGGCCGCCGTCGACACGCCGCGCAGTCCCCTGCGCCATCGAGCTCGTGCCGACCATCCCGAGATCCTGGCCGGTGGCTGCGAAGATCGCGGCGATCGCCGAGGCGGGGGTGAACGCCACCGACTGCATCCCGCTTGCGACCGACCCGTGGGTGCCCGCCCACGACAGTGCCTCGAGATCCGCCGCGGTCGTTCGGAGCACGCGCCGGATCTGCTCGTCCGAGAGGAACGCCTCGGCGAGGACTGTCTTGCCGTGCCCGGACTGGAAGAACTCCGCGGAGGGCTTCTTGTCGCCGCCCATGTTCGCCTCGAGGATCGCGCGCTCCGGCTTGACCGGCGCCCGCTGCATCACATATGCCATGTTCAGCGCGTAGGAATTGCGCGTCATCATGTTCGGCCCGACGGCATCCCCGGTCGTCCATTGCCAGAGCACGTGGCACATGGGGCCGACGACGTGGGTCTTCACGCCGCGCAGCACGGCCCGCCGCGAGAGCGTGGGATCGTCGGCCGCCGCGAGGAACTCCTGCATGTTCGACAGCTCGGCTTCGATCCAGGCTGCGAGCGCGACGGCGTCGCCCGCGTTCGGGCAGACGAAGCACGATGCGCGGGTGATGCGGTCGTGGAGCACGTATGTGCGGATCGCGCCCGCGGCGAGCGCCCCACGCGTCAGCGAGGCGGTGAGCCCGCCTTCGGTGTGCGCGAGGGGAACGCGTACGAGCTCGATTGCGCGTCCGGTCTCGATCACGTCGCCGTTCGGCGAAAGGTCGTAGGCGCCGAGCTCGATCTCGACCGGTGCGGCCGAGACGGGAATCACGGCGACGCCCACGAGGGACTCCGCGGCTCCGGCGAACGGCGACAGGTCCACGGACGTGACGAGGCCGCCGTCGAGGCCCATGGCCTCGCGGCGACTACGGATCGACTCTGCGTCGTTCTTCCGAGGCCAGCGCATGGGGAGACTCTAGAGTCGTACCCATGTCAGCGACGCTCATCAAGGGGAAACCGATCGCGGAGCGCATCCGGGCAGAGGTGGCCGAGCAGGTGCAGGGGATCGGCCACATCGGGCTCGTGACCGTCCTCGTCGGCGACGACCCCGCCTCAGAGGTGTACATCAGGCTCAAGCACAAGGCCGCGCTCGAAGCCGGCTTCGACGCGCACGACGTTCGGCTCCCTGCAGAGACCACCGAGGAGGACCTGCTCGCGAAAGTGGCGGCGCTGAACGCCGACGACGAGATCGACGCGATTCTCGTGCAGCTGCCGATGCCCGACCACATCGACGAGGCTCGCATCCTGCGTGCGATCGCTCCCGCGAAGGACGTCGACGGGCTGAATCCGTTCAACGCAGGCCAGCTGTTTCTCGGACGGCCGACCCTCGTCGGCGCGACACCGGTCGGCGTGATGGAGATGCTGCGCGAGCACGCCATCGAGATCGACGGCGCGGGGGCCGTGGTGATCGGCCGCAGCGACATCGTCGGGAAGCCGATGGCCCACCTGCTCATGCAGGCGAACGCGACGGTGTCGATCTGCCATTCGCACACGAAGGACCTCGCCCGGCGGACGTTGGGCGCAGACATCCTGGTCGCAGCGGTCGGGGTGCCGGCGATGGTCTCGCCCGACATGGTGAAGCCGGGCGGGGTCGTGATCGACGTCGGCATCAACCGAACCGACGACGGGCTCGTCGGCGACGTCGATCCGGGCGCGGCCGAGATCGCGGCCTTCATGACGCCGGTCCCGGGCGGCGTCGGGCCGATGACCATTGCCTGCCTGCTCCAGAACGCCGTTCGCTGCGCCCGGTACCGGCGCGGCGAGCTTGCATATCCAGGGTAATTCGGTGCTAATGTTGCCCGCGCTCCGTCGGTACATGGCGGACTTGTAGTCATCCAGCAAGGAGTAGTTGCAAGTGGCTGAAGGTACGGTCAAGTGGTTCTCGAACGAGAAGGGCTACGGCTTCATCGAGCGCGGGAACGGCGAGGCGGACGTGTTCGTCCACTTCTCCGCGATCGCCGGTGAGGGCTACAAGTCGCTGACCGAGGGTCAGCGCGTGTCGTTCGAGGTCGTGCAGGGCGACAAGGGCCTGCAGGCAGCGAACGTCACGGCGCTCTAAACCCTTTCGGAACCAAGTTGGATGGGAGGCTCCGAAAGGAGCCTCTCGTCGTCTGGCGGAGGCATTCGATTCATGACGCGAATCACGAAAGACGAGGTCCTGCACGTCGCGCGGCTCGCGCGGCTCGAGCTGACCCCGGAGGAGGTCGGGCGCCTGCAGGTCGAGCTCTCCGACATCCTCGAGGCGGTCTCGAAGGTCTCCGAGCTCGATCTCGCCGACGTACCCCCGACGGCGCATCCGTTGGAGATCGCAAACGCCTGGGCGGAAGATGTCCCGCGTCCGTGCCTTCCGCTGGACGACGTCTTCGCGAATGCGCCCGACCGCGAGGATGATCACTTCAAGGTGCCGCCGGCATGAGCGGAGCCGTCGACACGCTGACGCTCACGGCTGAGGCGGCCAACGACCTGCTGGCCGCTGGGGACATCTCGAGCGACGAGCTCTTCGCCGCCTACCTGGCGGCGATCGGCGAGCGCAATCCGGAGTTGCACGCGTACCTGCATGTCTGCGAGGGCGGCAGCCCCGGCGAAGGGATCCCGATCGCGATCAAGGACGTGATCGGCACGAAGGGCGTGCCGACGACCGCCGGCTCGAAGATCCTCGAGAGCTATGTGCCCGTCTACGACGCGACGGTCGCTGCACGCTGCAAGCAGCGCGGTCTGCGGCTGCTGGGGAAGACGAACACGGACGAGTTCGCGATGGGGTCGTCGACGGAGAACTCCGCCTACGGGCCGACGCACAATCCGTGGGATCCAACGCGCGTCCCGGGCGGCTCGGGTGGGGGCAGCGCCGCGGCCGTGAGCGGCGGGCTCGCCCCGTGGGCGCTCGGGTCGGACACGGGCGGCTCGATCAAGCAGCCGAGCGCGCTCTGCGGCAACGTCGGTCTCCGCCCGACGTACGGGACGGTCTCGCGCTACGGCGTCGTCGCGTTCGCCTCCTCGCTCGATCAGGTCGGTCCCGTGGCGAAGAACGTCCGCGACTGCGCTTTTCTCTACTCGGTGATCGCGGGCCGCGACGACAACGACACGACGACGGTCGACGTGCCGGCGGTCGAGCTGCCGACGGCGGACAGTCTGAAGGGCCTGCGGATCGGCCTCCCGAAGGAGATGAACGAGGCCGAAGGGATCGAACCGGGCGTCACGGCCGCCGTCCAGGCGGCGATCCAGCTTGCGGAGTCGCTCGGCGCAGAAGTGGGGGAGTGCACGCTGCCGCGCTCGGTCGAGTACGGCCTCGCCTGCTACTACCTCGTCGCACCGGCCGAGGCGTCGTCGAACCTCGCGCGGTACGACGGCGCGCGCTACGGGCTGCGCGTCGACGGCGAGGACTTTCGGGAGATGGTCATGCGAACGCGCGATGCAGGCTTCGGCGACGAGCCGAAACGGCGGATCATGATCGGCACCTACGCGCTCTCGTCCGGCTACTACGATGCGTACTACGGCACCGCGCAGAAAGTCCGGACGGTGATCAAGCGCGAGCACGAGGCCGTGTTCGAGCGGTTCGACCTGATCGTGTCGCCGACGAGCCCCACCGTCGCGTTCGAGCTCGGGGCGAAGGTCCACGATCCACTCGCGATGTACCTGAACGACCTGCTCACGATTCCGTCGTGCATGGCAGGGCTCCCCGGCCTGAACATCCCGTGCGGCCTCAGCGACGGGCTGCCGGTCGGCCTGCAGCTGATCGGCCCGCAGTTCTCGGAGAACACGCTCTTCAGGGCCGGCCATGCGCTCGAGCAGGCGATCGGCTTCGACATCGTCCCGGAGCGATTGCGATGAGCGACACCGCCTGGGAGGCCGTGATCGGGCTGGAGATCCATGTCCAGCTGAAGACCGAGACGAAGATGTTCTGCCGTTGCCGCAACGGCTTCGGCGGCGAGCCGAACACGCAGACCTGCCCGGTGTGCCTCGCGTTCCCGGGAGCGCTGCCGGTGCCGAACCGGCGGGCGATCGAGGAGACGATCAAGCTCGGGCTGGCGCTCGACTGCACGATCGCCGAGCGCGCGGTCTTCCACCGCAAGAACTACTTCTATCCCGACTTGCCGAAGGCGTACCAGATCAGCCAGTACGACGAGCCGTTGTGCGCGAACGGGAGGCTGGCCGTTCCGACCGTGGACGGCGACGTGCTGATCGGGATCACGCGTGCGCATCTCGAGGAGGACGCGGCCAAGAACGTGCACGTCGCGGCGTCCGGCCGGCTGCACGGCGCGACCGCGACGCTCGTCGACTTCAACCGTGGAGGCACACCGCTCGTGGAGATCGTCACCGAGCCCGACCTGCACGACGCAGAGACGGCGAAGCGGTTCCTGCAGCTGTTGCGCCAGACGGTGGTCGAGCTGGGACTGTCCGATGCGGAGCTCGAGAAGGGCTCGATGCGCTTCGACGTCAACGTCTCGGTGCGCCCTGCAGGCTCGGACGAGTTGCGCACGCGAACCGAGCTGAAGAACATGAACTCGTTCAACTTCGCGGCGAAGGGCATCGAGCGGGAGATCGCGCGGCAGATCCAGATCTACGAGGCCGGCGGCGAGGTGCAGCAGGAGACCCTGCACTTCGTCCCGGGCGACGAGGAGTCGCCGCCGTCGCGCTCCAAGGAAGAGGCGCAGGACTACCGCTACTTCCCGGAGCCGGACCTCGTGCCGGTGCATCCGCCCGGCGAGGTCGTAGAGCGACTACGGAGCGAGATCGGCGAGCTGCCGGGTGCACGCGTTCGCCGCATCGCGGACACGCTGTCGTTCTACGACGCCGACGTGCTCGTCACCGGTGGTCTCGACCGGCTCTGGTCGGAGGTCGTCGCCGCCGGCGCCGACTCGAAGGAGGCCGCGAACGTGCTGGCGAACCAGTTCGTCGCGACCGGAATCTCGCCGGATGCCGTCGACGCGACCGAGCTCGCGCGGCTCATCTCGGCCCGCGCCGAGATCCCGCGCGCGACGTTCGACGAGGCGCTCGCGCGCTCCGGCGACGGTGACTTCGCTGCGGCGCCCTACCTCGAGCAGAAGGTCGTGGCGGACGCCGGCGAGCTCGACCCGGTGATCGATCGCATCATCGAGGCAAACCCCGGTCAGGTCGAGCAGTTCCGCGGCGGGAAGGAAGGACTGCTCGGCTTCTTCGTCGGGCAGGTCATGAAGGAGACCGGCGGCAAAGCCGACCCCCGCGTCGTGAACGAGCGCGTGCGGGCGAAGCTCGGCGCGGCTTAGACCCGCACAGCGGCGTAGAGCAGCGCGGCGGCGAGCGCGAAGCACGCGGCGGCCGCCACAACCGCCGTCTGAGTGAGCACCGAGGCGACCGCTGCGGCGCCCACGGCGGCGACGACGAGCGCATTGCCGAGCGGTCGCTGCCGTAGTGTCGCGGCGGCGACGACGAGCACCGCCAGCGTGCCGAGCGAGCTGGCGACGATCGCGACCACCCGTGGGAGCGCGTCGAGGTGATCCTGAGCGTGCGGGACGCTGGTCGAGTCGAACGTGCCGTGCACGGGCATCGCCGCGGCGATCCCGACTGCGAGGCCGACATAGACCAGCCCGAGCGGTGCGGCCCAGCGGCGGCCCCAGAGAAGGAGCGAGCCGATCCCGAGCAGAGGCGCCGAGAGCAGCGCTCCCGCGAGGTACCAGATCCGGAACGAACCGTCGTCCCAGCCGTGTGCGGCGCCCCAGGCCATCGCTGCGGTCGCGGCCGCGAACGACAGCGCGCCGCCCGCCCACGCGTAATGGCGCGAACGCGCGAGCAGGCCCGCGAGGCGCAGCGAGACGAGCGCCGCCGCGAACGAGAGAAGGACGTCCACGAGGCCTAGTCTGCTTGCTCGCGCCGCGACGACGCGCGGCGTGCGGCCGTGAAGGTGCTCGAGCGGTCGGCGCCGACCGTCCCTTTGAGCCACGGCTCCGGGTCTGACCCCCAGACATGTCGAATCGAGACGCGCCGGGAGCGGCGCTAGGCTGAGGTCCTTGGAGAAGCGCTACCTCTTCACGCCTGGACCGACGCCCGTTCCCCCGGCGGTGCTTGCCGCCGGCGCCGAGCCGATCGTCCATCACCGCGGGCCGGACTTCCGCGAGGTGTACGCCAGCACGCTGGCGCGGCTCAAGGACGTCTTCCGCACGAGCTCTGACGTGCTCCTGTTCACGGCGTCCGGGACCGGAGCGATGGAATCGGCCGTCGCGAACCTGTGCGCACCCGGCGACCGGGTCGCGGTCGTCAGCCACGGCTCCTTCGGCGAGCGCTGGATCGCGATCTGCGAGCAGCACGGGCTCGACGTGCAGGCGCTCCGGTACGAGTGGGGCGACGTGCCCGACGCAGGCGAGGTAGGTGCCGCGGTGCGCGAATCGGGGGTCGAGCTCGTCCTCTGCCAGCAGTCGGACACGTCGACCGGTGTGGTCTCCGACGTGCGCGCGATCAAGGATGCGGTCGGCGACTCCCTGCTCGTCGTCGACGCGATCTCGTCACTCGGCGCCGTGCCGCTCGAGACCGATGCGTGGGGGATCGACGTCGTCGTCTCGGGTTCGCAGAAGGCCCTGATGTGCCCGCCGGGGCTGGCGATGGCTTCCGTGCCGGCCCATGTGCTCGAGCGGACGAAGACGTCCCGCAGCTTCTACTTCGACTGGCGCCGCAACAAGAAGGCGCAGGACGCGCTCGACGCGGCGTTCACGCCGGCCGTCTCGCTCATCCGCAGCCTCGACGTCGCGCTCGGGCTTGTGCTCGCCGACGGGCTCGAGGCCGGCTTCGAGCGGCACGTTCGACTCGGCCGTGCTGCGCGCGCCGGCATCAAGGCCATGGGCCTCGAGCTCTTCTCGCCCGACGACGACTCCGCCGCCGTCGTCACCGCAGTGCGGTCGCCGGACGGCATCGACGCCGACGAACTGCTCCTGCACCTCCGCGACCGGCACGGCGTCACGCTTGCCCCGGGCCAGCAGCACCTGAAGGGCAAGATCTTCCGCATCGGGCACATCGGCTGGTTCGACGTCTTCGACATCGCGAGCGCGCTCGCCGCCGTGGAGCTGTCGCTGACCGAGCTGGGGGCCGACATCGAGCGCGGCGTCGCCGTGCCGCGCGCCTTCGAGGCCTTCGAGACTCCCGTCACGGCTTGACGATGACCGGCGTAGGCTTGACGGAGCCGGACCAAGAGCGTAGGCGCCGGCTTGGCCGGCGGCCGAGCGGATGAAGGTCCTTGTCCGTGAGCCGATCGCGGACGCGGGCGTCGAGCTGCTGCGGGCGCACTTCGAGGTCGACGTCGACGCCGACTCTCCGCTCGAGGAGATCGTCGACCGCTACGAAGGCCTCATCGTCCGTTCCGCCACGAAGGTCACGGCCGATGTGATCGCGCGCGCGACGCGGCTGAAGGTGGTCGGCCGCGCCGGCGTCGGAGTCGACAACGTGGACGTCGACGCCGCCACCCGGCGTGGGATCGTCGTCGCGAATGCGCCCGAGTCGAACATCGTCTCCGCGGCCGAGCACACGATCGGCCTGCTCCTGGCGCTCGCGCGAAACATCCCGCAGGCGCACGCGGCGCTCACCGCCGGCCGCTGGGAACGCTCGAAGTGGGGCGGGGTCGAGCTGGCCGACAAGGTGCTCGGCGTGCTCGGCTTCGGGCGGATCGGGCGCCAGGTCGCCCGCCGCGCGGTGGGATTGCAGATGAAGGTCGTCGCCTACGACCCGTTCGTCTCGGCCGAGCGCTTCCGGGAGCTCGGGGTCGACAGCGCGGGCTTCGACGAGGTGCTCGAGCGCTCGGACTTCCTGACGCTTCACCTGCCGTTGACCGACGACACGCGGAACGCCGTCGACGCCGAGGCGATCGCCCGGATGCGCGACGGAGTTCGCATCGTCAACGCGGCGCGCGGCGAGCTGGTGGACGAGTCGGCGCTGATCGCGGCGCTCGAGTCCGGCAAGGTCGCCGGCGCTGCGATCGACGTGTATGTCGAAGAGCCGTACAGCGGGCCGCTCCTGGCGGCGCCGAATGTGGTCGTCACGCCGCACCTCGCCGCCTCCACCGAGGAGGCGCAGGACCGCGCGGGCGTGATCGTGGCCGAGCAGGTGGTTGCGGCGCTCGAGGGCGGGCTCGTCACGAACGCGGTCAACATCCCGACCGTCGGCGCCGACGACCTCGAGGTGCTCGGGCCGTACGTGCCGCTCGCCGCCAAGCTCGGGCACCTGGCGCGGGAGCTGGCAGCCGGCGAGGTGCGCCGGATCGCGATCGAGGTGTACGGCGAGCTCGCCGACTACGACACGCGGCTGCTCACGGTTGCGGCGCTGAACGGCGTCTTCCAGGGTCATACGGATCAGCCCGTGAACTACGTCAACGCGCCCGTGATCGCCGCCGACCGCGGCATCGACGTCTCCGAGGGCAAGAGCCGCTCGTCGCGCGACTACACGAACCTCGTCGTCGTCTCGACCGACGGCATCCAGGTAGCCGGCACGACGATCGGCACGCGACGCCCGCCACTTCCTCGTCGAGCGCTCTCGGCTTCGAGCTCGAGATGGAGCTCGCAGCACGGATGGTGCTGCTCCTCTACGACGACATCCCCGGCGTGATCGGCCGAATCGGCACGCTCTTCGGTGCGGCCGGCGTGAACATCGCGAACATGACCGTCTCGCGGAACCGCGAGGGCGGGAAGGCGCTGATGGCGCTCTCGATCGACTCGGCGCCTCCTCCCGCGCTTGTCGCACAGCTGCGCGAAGGCATGGACGAGGCCTACCTGATCCTCTGATGGCGTGGCCCGACCCCGTCGATCGTGTCTCGGCGGTCCTGCGACAGGCTGCGGTCGAGGCCCGGATCGAGGAGTTCCCGGACGGCACGCCGACCGCCCGCGAGGCGGCGAAGGCCGTCGGCTGCGACCTCGCTCAGATCGTGAAGTCGCTCGTCCTCGTCTGCGACGGCGCCTTCGTCCTCGCACTCGTCCCGGGCGACCGGCGCGCCGACGAGGCGGCGATCGGTGCGGCGGTCGAGGCCGAGCACGTTCGCGTGGCACGCCCCGAAGAGGTGGTTCACGCAACCGGCTTCGAGCCGGGGGCGGTGGCGCCGTTCCCTCAGCGCGCTGTCACGCAGACGCTGATGGACCGGTCGTTCTTCGCGCACGACGTGGTCTGGATCGGGGCCGGCTCGCCGTCGCACATGGCCTCGATCGCGCCGCAGGAGCTCTTCCGGCTCTCCCGCGCACGCGCGGTCGACGTCGCCGACCACGGGTAGAATCCGACTCTCAGGCCGAGCAAAGGAGCAGAGCGGTGCAGGAGACAGAGAAGATCTGGATGAACGGCGAGCTCGTCGACTGGGCCGACGCCAAGGTTCACGTCGGTGTGCACGGCCTGCACTACGGCTCGGGCGTCTTCGAAGGCATTCGCTGCTACGACACGCCGAAGGGCCCGGCGGTCTTCCGCCTCCACGAGCACATGCAGCGGTTGCACAACTCCGCGCGCCTGCTCCACATGGCGATCCCGTACTCGGTCGACGAGCTGAAGAGCGCGACGAACGAGCTCATCGGCACGAACGGCCTCCCTGAGTGCTACGTCCGGCCGATCGCGTTCTACGGCTACGGCGAGCTCGGTGTCGCGGCGCGGGCGAACCCGGTCGAGACCGTGATCATGAGCTGGCCGTGGGGCTCCTACCTCGGTGAGGAGGGCCTGAAGAACGGCATCAGCGCCAAGATCTCCACCTGGCAGCGCGTCTCGCCGAACATCGTCCCGCACGTCTCGAAGGCGACCGGCGTCTACCTCAACTCGATGCTGGCGGTGACCGAGGCGAACAACGCCGGGTACGACGAGGCGATTCTCCTCACCCCGGAGGGAACGGTCGCGGACGGCTCGGGCGAGAACATCTTCGTCGTGCGCGACGGCGTGCTCTACACGCCGGATCTCGCAACCGGGATCCTGCCCGGGATCACGCGTGACACCGTGACGCAGATCGCCTCGGATCTCGGCTACTCGGTCGTCGAGAAGGCGCTGATCCGCTCCGACCTCTACCTCGCCGACGAGGTGTTCATGTGCGGGACCGCAGCCGAGGTGACGCCGCTGCGCGCGGTCGAC
Organism: uncultured Thermoleophilia bacterium; assembly: GCA_963821575.1. Taxonomy (GTDB): domain Bacteria; phylum Actinomycetota; class Thermoleophilia; order Gaiellales; family Gaiellaceae; genus PALSA-600. Next base: position 28,659 of record CAWGEJ010000003.1, on the reverse strand, counting down.
GACTACGAGATCGGCGTCGGTGAGGTGACGCGCGCGATCCAGACGGCGTATCTCGACACCGTGCACGGCCGGAGCGAGCGCTGGTCGCAGTGGCTCGAGCCCGTGCCGCAGCTCGCGCACAGTTGAGCACGGCCACCGATCGCATCAATCTGAGCGCGCCGTGGATCGACGAGCGCGACGAAGAGCTCGTGCTCGAAGTGCTCCGCTCGGGCTGGCTCTCCCTCGGCCCGACCGGTGCACGCTTCGAGTCGCTGTTCGCGGAAGCCGTGGGAGCCCCGCACTGCGCCGCCGTCTCGTCGGGGACCGCCGGCCTCCATCTCTGCATGCGGCTCGCGGGCGTCGGCCCCGGGGACGAGGTGATCACGTCGCCGTATTCGTTCGTCGCCTCGGCGAACTGCGCGATCTACGAAGGCGCGACGCCGGTGTTCGCCGACATCGATCCGCGCACGTTCAACCTCGACCCGGCCGCCGTCGAAGCGGCCGATCACTTCGCGGACGAAGGCGCTCGTCGCCGTCGACATCTTCGGGTATCCGGCCGAGTACGACGCGCTGATCCCGCTCTGCGAGCGGCACGGGATCGCGCTGATCGAGGATGCGTGCGAGGCGCTGGGCGCCGTGTACAAGGGAAAGCGCCTCGGCTCGCACGGGCATCCGGCCGTCTGGGCGTTCTATCCCAACAAGCAGATGACGACCGGCGAGGGCGGGGCCGTGACGACCGGAGACGCGGACGAGCACGAGCTGCTCGTGTCGCTGCGCAACCAGGGCCGGCTCGAGACATCGAGCTGGCTGCAGCACGGACGGCTCGGTTACAACTATCGGCTCGACGATCTCTCGGCCGCCCTCGGGATCGGCCAGCTCGAGAAGCTCGACCGCATTCTCGAAGCGCGCAGCGCAGTCGCTGCCCGCTACAACGAGCTCCTGGGCGACGTCGACGTCGAGACGCCGCTCCCGGACGACGAGGATCACGTCCGCTCGTGGTTCGTGTACGTCGTCAAGCTTCCGTCCGGCGTCGATCGCGGTGACGTGATGGCGCGCCTCGCCGAGCGGGGAATCGCGACGGCCCCGTACCTGCCGTCCATCCATCTCCAGTCGTACATGCGCGAGCTCTACGGCTTCTCCGAGGGGATGCTCCCGGTGAGCGAGGACTGCAGCGAGCGCACGATGGCGCTGCCGTTCCACGCTCGGCTCGACCGCCAAGATCAGGAGCGCGTTGCCGACGCGCTCCGCGCCGCGATCCGGTAACACCCCGAGTTGGCCGTCGACCCGCTTCACACCGGCGGGCCGCCGCGCGGCTTCTGGCGCCGGATGCGGGTCGACACTCGCCCGCTTCGCCACCGCGACTTTCGCAACCTCTGGATCGGGCAGGCGATCTCGACACTCGGCGGGGCGATCGGCACCGTCGCCGTGCCGTACCAGGTCTACAAGCTGACGGGCTCGACCGCGCTCGTGGGGCTCCTCGGGCTCGCGTCGCTCGTGCCGCTGCTCGTCGTCCCGCTCTACGGCGGCGCGATCGCCGATGCCCTCGACCGTCGCACGGTGCTGCTCCGCACCGAGACCGGCATGGCGCTGATCACGGCGCTGTTCCTCGTGAACGCGCTCCTGCCGCACCCGCAGGTGTGGGCGCTCTTCGTCCTGCAGGCGCTCGCCGTCGCGGTGTTCAGCCTCGGCCGCCCCGCGATGAGCTCGCTCGCGCCGCGGCTCGTGCCCGACGAGGAGATCGCCGCGGCAGGCGCGCTGGACAGCGTCTACACCTCGCTCGGCGCCGTCGCCGGGCCTGCGGTCGGCGGCGTCCTGATCGCCGTGGCCGGCGTCCCGTGGACGTACGGGATCGACACGTTCACCTACGTCGCCTCCCTCGCGGCGATCTGGGCACTGCCGAAGCTTCCCCCTCTGGGCGAGGTCGAGCGGCCGAGCGTGCGGTCGATCCGCGAAGGGTTCCGGTTCCTGAAGGGCAAGCAGGTGCTGATCGGGATCTTCCTCGTCGACTCGAACGCGATGGTGTTCGGCATGCCGAGCGCGCTCTTCCCGGCGTTCGCACTGCACCGCCTCGGCGGCAATGCCGCGACGGTCGGCTACCTCTACGCCGCGCCGTACGCGGGTGCGCTGATCGGCTCGCTCGTCTCGGGGTGGACATCGCACGTCCGCAGGCAGGGGCTCGCGGTCACGTTCTGGGCGTGCGCCTGGGGCGCGGCGATCGCCGGCTTCGGCTTCACGACGAGCCTCTGGCCCGCACTCGTCCTGCTCGCCCTCGCGGGCGGGGCCGACTTCTTCAGCGCCGTGCTGCGCAGCGTCATCCTGCTGAGATCGACGCCGGACCACCTGCGCGGGCGCCTGCGCGGCATCGAGTTCATGCAGGTCGCGAGCGCACCGAGCCTCGGCGATCTCGAGGCGGGCGTCCTCGCCGCTCTCACATCGCTGCGCTTCTCGATCGTCTCGGGCGGCGTGCTCTGCATCGGCGGGTGTGTGGCCACCGCACTCGCGCTGCCCGGGTTCCTGTACTACGACAGCCGTGAACCTCAGGCGTAGCCCCCACGAGGTCGCGCCGGAGCTGATCGGCGCAGAGCTCTACGTCGAGGGGGTAGGCGGCCGAATCGTCGAGGTCGAGGCCTACGACCACGAGGACCCGGCCGCGCACGGCTTCGGCAACCGTCGCACGGCCCGCAACGCGTCGATGTTCCTGCCGGGCGGCGCCGTGTACGTGTACCGCTCGTACGGGATCCACTGGTGCCTGAACATCGTCTGCTGCGAGGAAGGGGTGGCGGGCGCGGTGCTCGTTCGGGCCCTGGAGCCGCGTCAGGGGCTCGAGGAGATGCGGGCTCGGCGCGGCGTGGCCGACGAGCGGCTGCTCTGCTCCGGCCCGGGGCGGCTCTGCCAGGCGCTCGCGGTGACTCGCGAGCACGACGGCCTGTCGGTGCTCGAGCCCCCGTTCGAGCTGCGTGCGCGACAGGCCCCGGTGGAGGTGGTCACGGGCACGCGGATCGGGATCACGAAGGCAGCCGACCGTCCGTGGCGGTACGGGCTGGCGGGGTCGCGCTTCGTCAGCCGGCCGTTTCCTACTTCAGGGTGAGGACGATCGTCTGTCCCGGCGCCGACGCCGTGCGCGCCCGAAGCGACTGTGCCTTGACCCGTCCGTGCGAGTTGCCCTCGATCTTCACCTTCAGGTGGAGGCGGCTGAGCTTGCGCTCGGCGTTCGCAAGCTTCAGGCCGACGACGCGCGGAATCACGCCGTGCAGCGACTTCACCAGCACGAGCGTGATCTTGTCGTAGGCGGATGCCGTGCCGCGGCGCGGGAACTGACCGACGACGTACCCGAGGCGCTGCCCCGTCCTGGCCGGCTTGTAGACGACTGCCGGCGTGAGGGGCTGGCCGTCGAGGCGCGTCCGGGCTGCCGCGATGCTCTGCCCGACGACGTCGGGGATCTCGACCTCGTTCGGCTTGCAGGTGGCGGTCCGCGCCGGTCCCTCGCCTCCGAAGAACTCGAGGTCGTAGGAGTTGTGGCAGACGCCGTTGTCGCGCTCGAGGATGCCGCCCCGGTTGACGACCCTGACCGGCGAGGCGGAGAGATACGGGGGCGCCTCGAAGTTCTCCGGCGGGGCCTTCCTCAGCGCCAGCGCCTTCTGCATGAACGCCTTCCAGATCAGTGCGGGGAAGGTGCCGCCCGCGACGGCGTGGCCGTGGAACAAGGTCAGCATCGGGACGAGCTTGTCGGGGTAACCGACCCACACCGCCACGACGAGCTGCGGCGTGTAGCCGACGAACCACGCGTCGCCGTAGTTCTCGGTCGTGCCGGTCTTGCCGGCCACTTCACGTCCGGGGAGGGCGGCGGCGGTGCCGGTTCCGGACCGGACGACGCCCTGCAGCAGCTGGTTGATCACGTCGGCCTGGGTCGGGGTGAGGATCGGGCGATACACCGGGCGGTTGACGTCCACGCTGCTGCCCTTCTTGATCTCGGCGACCGCGCGTGGCTCGTTGCCGAAGATCGAGCCGTCGATCCGCTTGCCGCCGTCGGCGAACGAGGCGTAGGCGCGCGCCATCTCGAGCGGAGTTGCGGGCTCAGCGCCCAGCCCGATCGCGAAGTACCCCTGCAGCGGAGTCGTCACGCCGAGGTCGCGGGCGGTGGTGGCCACTCTCTGCGGGCCGACCAGCGCCGTCAGCTGCGAGAAGACCGAGTTGTCGGAGACGGTGATCGCGGTACCGAGGTTGATCGGTCCGAGCGCCTCACCCTCGTAGTTGTTGACCTGCCACAGCCGGCCGCCGGCGTTGATCGTCACCTGCTTTGACGACGTGAAGATGCTCGACGGGGAGATGTTCTCCCGGAGCGCGGTCGCGAGGACGAACGGCTTGAACGCCGAGCCCGGCTGGCGCTCCCCCTGCGTGGCGAGGTTGAACTGGTTGTGGTGGTAGTTCGCGCCGCCGACCATCGCGACGACGGCGCCGGGATCGTGCTGAAGGTCGATCGCGACGAGCGCGACCGCAGGGTTGACGCCGTTCTGCGGCAGGACCGACGCGATCGCCTGGCGCGCGATCTTCTGCAGGTTCACGTCGAGGGTCGTCTTCACCCTCAGGCCGCCGCCGAACGCCCTCTGCGGGCCGAGCTGGTTGACCAGCTGGTCCTTGACGTAGTTCGCGAAGTACGGCGCCGCGTTGCTCTGCGTCGACGGCAGCCCGATGTTCGTCGGATCGGGCATCGGATAGACGAGCGAGTTCACGAACTGGCTCTGCGTGAGGTAGCCCTGGGCGTAGAGCTGCCGCAGGACGAGGTTGCGGCGCGCCCTCGCGAGCTTGGGATGCGCGACCGGGTCCCACAGGCTCGGGTCCTCCGGGATCCCGGCGAGCAGAGCGGCCTCGGCCGGCTTCATCTGGGCGGCGCCGTGGTGGAAGTAGATCCGGCTCGCCTGCTCGACCCCGTACGCGCCGTTCCCGAAGTAGACCGTGTTCAGATAGGCGGTGAGGATCCGGTCCTTCGTCCACTTCTGCTCGAGCTGCCAGGCGAGGGCGGCCTCGATCAGCTTGCGCCCGACCGTCTGCTGGCTCGTCAGGTACGCGTTCTTGACGAACTGCTGCGTGATCGTCGAGCCGCCCTGGACGACGCCCTGGCTGGAGACGTCGGCCCAGAGCGCGCGCGCCATGCCGCGCACGTCGACGCCGCGATGCTCGTAGAAGCGCTTGTCCTCGATCGCCACGATCGCGTGCTTCATCCAGGGAGAGATCTGCTCCGACGGGACGACGATGCGCGCCTGCGACCCGCGCAGGATCGCCAGGACGGTGTGGTTGTTCGCAGCGTAGACGTAGGTGTTCGCCTGCGTGTGCTGCCGCGACGGGTCGAGTTGCGGGATCTTGGCAGCGACCGCGGTCAAAAGACCGACGGTGAACGACGCCGTGCCCAGTGCGAACAGCACTGCGAGGAGGGCAAGGAGTCTGAGCTTGCGGATCCGCCGCCGCTTGGGACGGCGTGACTTTCTCCGAAAGAGCGCCAGAACCGGGGTAGTCTAGCCCCCCGATGGGCCTCTCCGAACTCACCCGGAACGCGGTCGACGTCCTGCCGGCGGAGCGGCCTGGCGGACAAGCTGAAGCTCGACCGGCCCCTGCGGGTGAAGCTCGGGATCGACGTCACGTCCCCGGACATCCACGTCGGCCGGGCGATTCCGCTCCAGCGCATGCGGGCGTTCCAGGACGAGGGCCACACCGGCGTGCTGATCATCGGGGACTACACGACCCGGATCGGCGACCCCTCCGGCCGCTCGGCCGAGCGGCCGATCCTGAGCGACGAGGAGATCGACGCGAACGCGCAGACCTACCTCGAGCAGGCGATGACCATCCTCGACCGGGACCGCACGGAGGTGCGGCACAACGGCGAGTGGCTGGCGAAGCTGTCCTATGCCGACGTCGTCCGGCTGGCCCGGACGATCACGGTCGCGCGGATCCTCGAACGGGACGATTTCGAGAAGCGGCTGAAGGCCCGCGAGCCGATCTCGATCTCCGAGCTCCTCTACCCGCTGATGCAGGCCTACGACTCGGTCGCGATCCAGGCCGACGTCGAGCTCGGCGGCACCGATCAGCTCTACAACCTGCTCGCCGGCCGCGAGGTGATGCCGCACTACGGGCTCGAGCCGCAGGTCGTGATGACGACGCCGCTCCTGCTCTCGTGGGACGGGGCGA
>CAWGEJ010000003.1:15000-17500 GCA_963821575.1 uncultured Thermoleophilia bacterium | reverse complement strand
GCTTCACCGTTTCCATCGCTCCGCGAGCCACGCTGCTCGTGGGCTGGGAGGTGAGGCCGGGCTTCTCGGTCAGCCAGAACGGAGATCGTGCCGAGGTGCTTCATGCGATCAAGGCGTACTTCGGGTGCGGAAGCATCCGGCCCGACCGCAGCGACAAGACCCTCAAGTGGGAGACGCGGCGGCTCGAGGAGATCCTCGGCCGCGTCGTTCCGCATTTCGAGCGGTACCCGCTGCTGTCGAGCAAGCGGTACGACTTCGATCGGTTCGCGTCCGATCTGCCGATTGATGGCAGACGGTGCGCACCTGACGCCGCGACGGTCTCGACCGAGATCGTCGAGCTCGCTCAGGGAATGAATCCGAGTGGGCGCCGGCGTACGCCGCTGAAGCAATACTCGCGAGCATTTCGTCAAGGTGAAGGGATAGTCTGCGCCTCCAGAAATGGAGGATGAACGCGAAGTTCCGACCTGCACGAATGGCGTAACGAGTTGGGCGCTGTCTCTTCGAGGGATCCGGTGAAACTGTAGTCTCGGTGAAGATGCCGAGTACCCGTGGTTGGACGGAAAGACCCCGTGAACCTTTACTACAGCTAGATGTTGGAGTTCGGTGTACGTCGTCCAGGATAGGTGGGAGGCTGTGAAGCCGGCACGCCAGTGTCGGTGGAGTCAATCTTGGGATACCACCCTTCGTAGTCTGGGCTTCTAACCCGCTGCCGTGATCCGGGGCGGGAACAGCATCTGGTGGGTAGTTTGACTGGGGCGGTCGCCTCCTAAAATGTAACGGAGGCGCGCAAAGGTTCCCTCAGCACGGTTGGAAATCGTGCGTAGAGCGTAATGGCATAAGGGAGCTTGACTGCGAGAGCGACAGCTCGAGCAGGTGCGAAAGCAGGCCATAGTGATCCGGCGGTAACAAGTGGAAGTGCCGTCGCTCAACGGATAAAAGGTACTCCGGGGATAACAGGCTTATCCTTCCCAAGAGTCCACATCGACGGAAGGGTTTGGCACCTCGATGTCGGCTCGTCGCATCCTGGGGCTGGAGTAGGTCCCAAGGGTTGGGCTGTTCGCCCATTAAAGCGGTACGCGAGCTGGGTTCAGAACGTCGTGAGACAGTTCGGTCCCTATCCACCATGGGCGTTGGAGCTTTGAGAGGAGTCGTCTCTAGTACGAGAGGACCGAGACGAACGGACCTCTGGTGTATCAGTCGTTCTGCCAAGAGCGCTGCTGATTAGCCACGTCTGGATGGGATAACCGCTGAAAGCATCTAAGCGGGAAGCCCACCTCAAGATGAGAGCTCCCATCTCCTAGAGAGAGTAAGAGCCGTGGGAGACCACCACGTTGATAGGCGGGACGTGTAAGCACAGCAATGTGTTCAGCGGACCCGTACTAATTGCTCGAGGTCTTGATTTTGAACTCATGTTCGCTGCTATGGAGTTTTGAAGGTGTGCTGCTCCATGCGCGCACGTCTCACAAGTTGGGCGGTCATAGCGACGGGGAAACACCTCTTCCCATTCCGAACAGAGAAGTTAAGCCCGTTAGCGCCGATGGTACTCGGGGAGCAATCCCCCGGGAGAGTAGGACGCCGCCCATTTCTTCAGGTGTCTGACACCACAAGGTGTCAGACACCTTTTGTCTTTTCTAGGAGCCGTCGCGGAGCTCGCGTAGCGGCGCGCTCGTCCACACGGATCTCGTCGAACCGCCCCTGCGCTCCCTCGCCCGTCGGCGACTGGACGAGGAAGCCGGCCGCTGCGCCTGCCGGCGCCGTCGAGCGTGAAGTAGCGGATCGAGCGACCACCACAAGCCGTCGACGGAGGCGTGGAACGCGAACGTCCTCCCGCTGCGCGAGACGCGCAGCCACGCGGTGGCTTCCGGGAGCGACGAAGGCATTCGCGTCGTCCGAGACGTCGCGCGTCACGACCGACACGATCGTCGCCTCCCGCTGCGGCGAGAGCTCGAGCGCCAGCTTCCCCCACGAGCCGGCGGCGGCCCAGACGACGAGCGCGGCCGCATCGAAGGTCGCCTGCGAGCGTCGCGGAGACGCGCGCGCTCAGCTGGAAGTCGCCGCTCGGCCGGCCGAGCAGAAGCGGCGCCTCGGCCTGCGCGGCTCGGCGCCGCCCGGGTCGGTGAAGAGATCGCTTCGCGGGCCCGGCGGCGAATGCGATCGAGGCTCCGGCGAGCTCGTGCGGGCCCGGGCGGCGTCACCTGCCAGGCGAGCTCAGGCGCACGGAGCTTCTCGCGCCAGTCCGGATCGAGCTCGCGGAGCCGGCGCACGCGTCGCCGACCGGCGGATGCGAGTTGAACAGCGCCGCGAGCCCCTCGTCGGCGAACGGATTCGTCGTGTAGACCGGCTCGGTGGCCGGGCTGCGCCTCGAAGCCGACGAGCTCCATCGCCGCCTCGAGGCGCACGAGCGCGTCGGCCAGCCCGTGCGGCGAGTCGCAGATCTCGGCGGCGAGCCGGTCGGCGTCGTACTCCCGCTTCGCCGAGAGCAGCAGGTGCACGAACGCCG
>CAWGEJ010000003.1:0-10000 GCA_963821575.1 uncultured Thermoleophilia bacterium | reverse complement strand
CGGTCGACGGTCTGATTCAGATCGCTGAGATCACGGAGACGATGAACCGGAAGAAACCCAGACAGGAACTGATCAGAATCCTCAGAGACTATACGCCAGAGACCCTCGACAGAGGGTCATGAGATAGTCCCGACTGCATGGCGACATGCAGGGGAGCGGCATCAAAGGAAGTGCCATTCCCGTTCGTGCTGTCCACTATGGACACGTCCGAATAAGACACAAGCGAAATTCCTTGTCGGGTAAGTTCCGACCTGCACGAATGGCGTAACGAGTTGGGCGCTGTCTCTTCGAGGGATCCGGTGAAACTGTAGTCTCGGTGAAGATGCCGAGTACCCGTGGTTGGACGGAAAGACCCCGTGAACCTTTACTACAGCTAGATGTTGGAGTTCGGTGTACGTCGTCCAGGATAGGTGGGAGGCTGTGAAGCCGGCACGCCAGTGTCGGTGGAGTCAATCTTGGGATACCACCCTTCGTAGTCTGGGCTTCTAACCCGCTGCCGTGATCCGGGGCGGGAACAGCATCTGGTGGGTAGTTTGACTGGGGCGGTCGCCTCCTAAAATGTAACGGAGGCGCGCAAAGGTTCCCTCAGCACGGTTGGAAATCGTGCGTAGAGCGTAATGGCATAAGGGAGCTTGACTGCGAGAGCGACAGCTCGAGCAGGTGCGAAAGCAGGCCATAGTGATCCGGCGGTAACAAGTGGAAGTGCCGTCGCTCAACGGATAAAAGGTACTCCGGGGATAACAGGCTTATCCTTCCCAAGAGTCCACATCGACGGAAGGGTTTGGCACCTCGATGTCGGCTCGTCGCATCCTGGGGCTGGAGTAGGTCCCAAGGGTTGGGCTGTTCGCCCATTAAAGCGGTACGCGAGCTGGGTTCAGAACGTCGTGAGACAGTTCGGTCCCTATCCACCATGGGCGTTGGAGCTTTGAGAGGAGTCGTCTCTAGTACGAGAGGACCGAGACGAACGGACCTCTGGTGTATCAGTCGTTCTGCCAAGAGCGCTGCTGATTAGCCACGTCTGGATGGGATAACCGCTGAAAGCATCTAAGCGGGAAGCCCACCTCAAGATGAGAGCTCCCATCTCCTAGAGAGAGTAAGAGCCGTGGCAGACCACCACGTTGATAGGCGGGACGTGTAAGCACAGCAATGTGTTCAGCGGACCCGTACTAATTGCTCGAGGTCTTGATTTTGAACTCATGTTCGCTGCTATGGAGTTTTGAAGGTGTGCTGCTCCATGCGCGCACGTTCACAAGTTGGGCGGTCATAGCGACGGGGAAACACCTCTTCCCATTCCGAACAGAGAAGTTAAGCCCGTTAGCGCCGATGGTACTCGGGGAGCAATCCCCCGGGAGAGTAGGACGCCGCCCATTTCTTCAGGTGTCTGACACCACAAGTGTCAGACACCTTTTTCTTTTCTAGGAGCCGTCGCGGAGCTCGCGTAGCGGCGAGCTCGTCCACAGGATCTCGTCGAACCGCCCCTGGGCTCCCTCGCCCGTCGGCGACTGGACGAGGAAGCCGGCCGCTGCGCCCCCGGCGCCGTCGAGCGTGAAGTAGCGGATCAGCGACCACCACAAGCCGTCGACGGAGGCGTGGAATGCGAACGTGTTCCCGCTGCGCGAGACGCGCAGCCACGCGGCGGCTTCCGAGAGCACAAAGGCATTCGCGTCGTCCGAGACTTCGCGGGTCACGACCGACACGATCGTCGCTTCCCGCTGCGGCGAGAGCTCGAGCGCCAGCTTCCCCCACGAGCCGGCACCGGCCCAGACGACGAGCGCGGCGGCATCGAACGTCGCCTCGAGCGTCGCGGAGACGCGCGCGCTCAGCTGGAAGTCGCCGCCTGGGCGGCCGAGCAGGAGCGGCGCCTCGGCCCGCGGCTCGGCGCCGCCCGGGTCGGTGAAGAGATCGCTGCGCGGGCCTGCCGAGAACGCGATCGAGCTTACGCTGACCTCGTAGGGCCCGGGCGCCTCGACCTGCCAGGCGAGCTCAGGCGGCACGGAGCTTCTCGCGCCAGTCCGGATCGAGCTCCCGCAGCCGGCGGACGCGTTCGCCGACCGGCGGATGGGAGTTGAACAGCGCGGCGAGCCCTTCCTCTGCGAAGGGATTGGTCGTGTAGACGGGCTCGGTGGCCGGGCTGGCCTCGAAGCCGACGAGCTCCATGGCCGCTTCGAGACGCACGATCGCGTCGGCCAGCCCGTGCGGGGAGTCGCAGATCTCCGCGGCGTAGCGGTCTGCTTCGAACTCCCGCTTCGCCGAGAGGAGCAGGTGGACGAAGGCCGCGGCGATCGGGCCGAGAACGACGAGGAACGCGCGTTGGAGGAAGCCTCCGACGCGCGAGCTCTCGACGATCACGGCCGCCACGATGACGGCGATCGTCTGGACCAGGACGTCGCGATGGCGCAGATGCGCGAGCTCGTGCGCGACGATGCCTTCGAGCTCCGCCGGCGAGGCGACCCCGAGCAGGCCGACCGACAGGGCGAGGCCGGTGCCCCCGCCGGCCCCTCGTCCGGCCGAGAGCGCGCGCGGGTAGCTGTCGGGGAGCACGTAGAGCTTCGGCTTGATCACCCCGGCGCGGGCCGCGAGGCGCTCGACGGTCGAGTGCAGGGCCGGTGCCTCTCCTTGCAGCATCTCGCGGGCGCCGACCATTCCGAGCACGATGCGGTCCGCGTACCAGTAGACCGCTGCCGCGAGCAGGACGATCGACCCGATGAAGAGCAGGGCGACGCTGTAGCCGCCGAGCTGCCAGCCGACGGCGCCGAAGACGAGCGCGGTCACGATCACCACGAGCCAGGCTTTGAGGACGTTCCGGAGGATCAGCAACCGGCGCTGCACTGCGCCGAACGCTACGTCTCGTCGTCGGTCGAGTCCGGATCGTCCTCCGCGAGACCGCGCGGCGGCCAGTCGGGCTCGGGGGCGTCACAGCGGCTCGAGCAGTGGAGGGAGGCGACATTCTGGAGCGGTATCAGGATGTGGCCGTTCAGCTCGACGTGGGCCACATCCTCGAGGTAGCAGTAGGCGGTCAGGACGCCGTCCTGGTACTCGCCGCCGAAGAGGGCGATCTCGACCTGCTCGCCCTTGTACTTATTGGTGTAGTCCTCCATCGCCATTTCGAGACTAACCGATGGGGGCCGTCAGAACGTCGTCCCGGAAATGCAGCTCGATCACGCCGCAGTTCGCGATCGGATGATGAGGGCCGTCGCTCACCTGGCCGCGAAGAGCCCGCATCGTGCCGCCATGGGTGACGATCAGGATGCGGCGCCCGAGGTTCGCGCGGGCGATGCGCTCGACCGCTGCGTGCACCCGTTCCCGGTGTTGATCGCGCGTCTCGCCGTCCGGCCGGTCGCCGTTCGGGAACCGCGCCTGGAGCTCGGCGCGGGTGAGGCCGGACCAGGAGCCGACGTCGATCTCGCGCAGCCCAGCGTCGCCGATCACGGGCATGCCATGGGGCGCCGCGACGATCACCGCCGTCTCGTAGGCCCGTGCGAGGTCGCTCGAGTAGACAGCATCGAAGGGGGTCGAGCGCAGTTGCTCCGCGAGCTCGCGCGCCTGGGAGCGCCCGTGCTCGTTCAGCGGCGGGTCGGCCCAGCCCTGCCAGCGGCCCTCGCGGTTCCAGTCGGTCTCACCGTGGCGCGCAAGAAGGAGCGTGGTCACGTCGCCTAACCTAGCGCCTCGAGTCCGCTCTTCGACGACCGCCTCGGCCGATACCGTGAGTGCGGAATGCCCGAATTGGCCGGGAAAGTTGGCGACGGTTTCTCTGCCCGCACGCGCGAGTTGGAAGAGCACGCCCTTTCGCCGTTCGCGGTCCGCTCGTACGAGACGCGCGGCAGGGAACGTCCCGAGGCCGAATGTCGCGTCCGCACGCCGTTTCAGCGTGACCGCGACCGGATCCTCCATTCGAAGCCGTTCCGCAGGTTGAAGGGGAAGACCCAGGTCTTCATCGACCCGGTCGGCGACCACTACCGCACCCGCATGACCCATACGCTCGAGACCACCGGGATCGCTCGGGTGGTTGCCCGTGCCCTGCGGTTGAACGAGGATCTCACCGAGGCGATCGGGCTCGGCCACGACCTCGGTCACCCGCCGTTCGGGCACGCAGGCGAGGGTGCCCTCGACGCCCTGCTCGAAGCCGGGTTCCGACACAACGAGCAGTCGGCGAAGATCGCCCGCAGGCTCAACCTGACGCTCGAGGTCGTGGACGGCATTCTCACCCACACCGGCGACCACGACCCCGAGACGCAAGAGGGGAAGATCGTCCGGATCGTCGACCGCGTTGCGTACATCAACCACGACATCGACGATGCGATCCGCTACGGCATGCTCGACGAGGCAGACCTGCCGCGGGCCGAGATCGAGACCCTTGGTCCCACCGGGGCGAGGCGAATTGACACGCTGGTGCACGATCTGATCGAGACGTCCGCGGCGGCCGGTGACATCGCACAGAGTGAGGAGGTCGGCAGTGCGATGCTCTCCCTCCGTGATTTCATGTTCGAGCGCGTGTACCTCGCCCCGGCCACGCGTCCCGAGCACGACCGTGCCGATGCGACGATCCGCCGTATCTATGAGCACCTCGAGGCGAGAGGGGACGACCAGGACGAGATCGTCGAGTTCATCGCCGGGATGACCGACCGGTTCGCTCTGTCGTACGCTGCCAGTCTCTGATGGCGCGGATCAAGGACAGCTCCGTCGAGGCCGTCAAGGCGGCCGCCGACTTCGTCGACGTCGTCTCCGCCCGCACGCAGCTCAGGAAGTCCGGCGGCCGGTACACGGGGCGGTGCCCGTTCCACGACGAGCGCACACCGTCGTTCTCCGTCAACGCGGTCGACAAGCTCTACTACTGCTTCGGGTGCGGTGCGAAGGGCGACCTGATCACGTTCGTCCGTGAGACCGAGGGGCTGGACTTCGCCGGCTCGATCGAATGGCTCGGCGAGCGGTTCCGGGTGCCGATCGAATACGAGGAGAGCTCACCGGCGCAGGACGCGGCCCGCAGGCGCCGAGAGCGCCTCGTTGCGCTGCTCGAACAGGCGACGTCGTTCTACGAGCGCACGCTGTGGGAGTCCCAGGCCGGCGGGATGGCACGCGACTACCTCAAGGGACGCGGGCTGGACGAGGAGATCTGCCGTGAGTTTCGCCTCGGCCTCGCGCTCGGGGGGACCATCCTCGCCCGCAAGGCCCTCGAGAAGGGCTTCACGCGAGAGGAGCTGCGCGCGGCGGGACTGACGCGACAACGCGGCGACGACTACTTCCAGAGACGGCTCCTGTTCCCGCTCGCAGACCGGCAAGGGCGGGTGCTCGGCTTCCAGGCGCGCAAGCTGCACGAGGACGACTCGCTCCCGGCGAAATACGTGAACACACCCGAGTCGGAGCTCTTCCACAAGGGGGCGATCGTGTACGGGCTCGACAAGGCGCGTGCCTCGATCGCCCGGGACGACCGCGCCTGCGTCGTCGAGGGCAACACCGACGTGATCGCGCTTCGGCAGGCGGGCTTCGACCCGGTCGTCGCCTCCATGGGCACCGCGCTCACCGAGCAGCAGCTGAAGGAGCTCGGGCGGCTGACCAAGCGGCTCTGGCTCGCGTTCGACGGCGACGCTGCGGGCGAGACCGCAACGCTGCGCGGGATGGAGCTCGCGGCCGGGCAAGGGTTCGACGTGAAGGTCGTCGCGCTGCCGCCCGGCATCGACCCGGCCGACGATCCGCAGAGCTTCCAGAGCCGTCTCGCCGGCGCCGAGCCGTATCTGCTCTACCGCGTGCGGATCGAGCTCGAGCGTGGGGAAGACCGTGAGGTCTCGTTCCGCACCGTCAAGGCGCTGCTCGACGAGGCGCCCGATTCACCGGAGCGGCACGACGCGTGGCGCTTCGCGAACGACAAGCTCGGCATGACGGTCCAGCTGCGCGCCGGTGGCTCGGCGCGGGCATCTGCCCCTGCTTCCCAGCGTGCGCTCGATGCGAGCACCAAGCTGGAGCGCAATGCACTCGCAGGCGTGCTTGCCCATCCCAGCCTCGTGCCGCTCCTGGCAGAGCTGACGCCGGATCACTTCTACGACCCCGTACATCGCGAGCTACGCGCGCACATCGTCGAGGGCACGCCGCTCGAGCCGGAAGCCGTCGGGCTGCTTGCGGAGCTGGACGCACGTGCAGTCGCCGAGGGGATCGACGAGAGCACGGGAACGGAGCTCCTGTTGAGACTGCGTGAGCGTGAGATGCGCCGCGAACTGCAGCACTCGGATCCGCTGCGCACGAAAGAGCTGCAGGAAGCGCTGCAACGGCTGCTGGAACGAGTCGCGGCGCTCTCCTGACACTCGGAATCAGAAAGGCCCGCTCATGCGGGCCTTTCTGCAGGCTCCCCGGGTTGGACTCGAACCAACAACCCTCCGGTTAACAGCCGGATGCTCTGCCAATTGAGCTA
Organism: uncultured Thermoleophilia bacterium; assembly: GCA_963821575.1. Taxonomy (GTDB): domain Bacteria; phylum Actinomycetota; class Thermoleophilia; order Gaiellales; family Gaiellaceae; genus PALSA-600. The sequence continues at coordinate 3,600 of CAWGEJ010000003.1, read as the reverse complement.
CCGGGGATCGCTCAGCGGCGGGCATTGTAGCCAGAGGTTTGGCCGGTCAACGCTCGACTGTGACCGGCACGTCGACCTGATGCTGCGGGCTCCCGTCCGCCGCCGAAGGGGCGAAGGCGACGATGACGAGAGGCCCTGAAGAGGCGGTGAACGTCGCGTCGAAGGTGCCGCGGCCCGGGGCGCCTTCCGTGGCCGTCACGGTTTGCTTCGTCAGCACCTTGCCGTCGCGCACGAGCTGGATGACGAGCGTTGCCTCGAAGACGCTGGCACTGCCCGCGACATGAAACGACTGCGGCACGGTGGCTCCCGGAGCCGGTGTGTCGATGAGGATCGGGGGCAGATATGCGGCGAAGTCGTCGCGCGTCAGGCCGCTGCGGCCGGCCACGTCGACCCGCTCCACCGAGGGGAACTGGGTGAGCGTGTAGACGATCTCGGCGACCTGGTCGTTGGTCGCCTTGGCCAGGTCGACCGTGGCGGTGCCGTCGGTGATGGTCACCGGTGCCGCGAGGCCCAGGGCCCCGAGTGCGGCCGCGGCCACGGCCTGCGTTTGGGGGACGTGCTCGAGTCTCGGATGCAGCACGCCTCCGTCGACGACGAACACCGTCAGCGCCATCGGCTTGGGAGAGACCGGAACAGGCCCGGTGGTGATGGTGCTGACCGTGCCGTGGGAGCTCGAGCCGCAGCCGGCGGCGAGCAGCACTCCTGCCGATACGAGGAGGAGGCGGAGCTTCACGAGTTCTCGATTCTGGAACATTCCCCGAAGCCCTGCCGGCCACCCGTATCCTTTCGGGGATGAGCGTCATCGCCCTCATCCTGCTGGCGGCGGCAGTCGTGCTGCTGGCCCTCGCGGAGTGGCCGCGCATCTCGCAGCGCGCCGGCCTGCAGCGGCGGAGCCGCGCGCGCAAGCGGTCGCATCTCCGGGTCGTCGACCCGGTCGACGACGACTCCGACGAGTTTGCGAGGGCGGTCGAGCGTGACCTCGCGAACCTGCCGACGTTCGATCCGCGCGCAAAGCGCGACTAGCTGTAGGACCCAAGCAGGTTGGTTCTGCTGATCGGGGGTTGGTGGCCGAGGGCTGAGTGTCGGCGTTGATGGTTGTAGTGGAAGAGCCAGCCGTCAAGGGCTTGTGTGCGTTCGTGGCTTGAGCGGTAGATGGCGCCGTACGCCCAGCCGTTTTGCATGGTGCGGATGAAGCGTTCTGCTTTGCCGTTGGTTTGTGGTCTGCGTGGCCGGGTGCGGAGGTGGCGGATGCCGAGCGTGCGGCAGCAAATCGCGTGGACGGCTGAGACGTAGGCGGAGCCGTTGTCGGTGAGGACGCGCTCGACGGTGATGCCGTGACGGGCGTAGTAGGCGACAGCGCGGCGGAGGAAGGCGATCGCGGTTGCCGCTTTCTCGTCGGGCAGGACCTCGGCATAGGCGAGGCGTGAGTGGTCGTCGACGGCGACGTGGACGTATTCCCAACCAGTCGTTCCGCGCGCCTTGCCGGCCGCGTCGAGGCTGCGTGGCCGGTAGCGGCCCGGCGTCCGTCCGCCGACGCGTTTTCCGGCGCCACCCTCGATCCGGCCGAGCTTCTTCACGTCGATGTGGACGAGCTCCCCGGGCCGTTGCCGCTCATAACGCACCGGCTGCTCGAGCCCGATCCGGCCGAGCCGACCGACCCCGTTTCGTTTCAACACCACCGACACCGTCGACAGCGGCATCGCGAGTGTCTCAGCGATCTCGGCGGCTGTCATCCGCAGCTGCCGCAGCGCGACGATCACCGCCTCCCGCTCGGCAGCGGTGCGGTTGGCAACCCGCAGCGGCGCCGAAGAGCGATCGACGAGGCCGGCTTCGCCGGCCGCTTTGTATCTCCCGACCCACTTCCGCGCACAGCGCACGCTGACCCCGAAAGCCTCTGCGGCGGCCGCGACCGTCGAGCCCTGCTCGACCACCCTGACCGCCAACTGGCGCCGCCCGTTCCAACTGAGAGCCGCGTTACGGTGAAGCTTCATCCGGTGTCCTCCTTGGACTGAGGTGCTTGGCAGCTCTCAGCCTCCAAGGAGACCCGGATGAACCAACGTGCCTAGGAACTACAACTAGCAGCTAGCGAACGCGGACGGCCGCCCGGAGCGTCCGGGTGTTCGGCAGGATCGGCGGCACATCCTCCATGTTCTTCGTCTCCTGGAAGTCGGCAACCTTCAGCACGAGCTCGTGGCGGCCTTTGCCGGCGGCGATTCGGATCACTCCATGGGCGTACGGCGCCTTCACCTTCTTGCCGTCGAGGGTGGCCGCAATCGAGTACGGGTCGACGCCGGAACCGGCGTCGCTCGCCGAGACCGCGATCGAGCCACGCGTCGACACGATCCGGAGTGTCGGCGGGGTGACGTCGTTCACCCAGTAGCGGAAGGTGAACGGGCCGGCGTCGGCCGCGCTGCGGGTGTCGAAGACGATGTCGTACGCGCCGGCGGCCGGTAGGACCGTACCGGCGACGGCGATCGGGCTGCCGTAGGTGGCGCGATAGGGGTTGAGATCGATCGGCAGGCCGATGTAGCCGACGAGGTGGTCCTCGGCGCCGTCGAACACGACGTGGGGGACCGCCCGCCCCGACGTGACGACCACCCCGAAGTTTGCCGGCTTGCCGCTGATCGTGACGCGGTACGCGCGCTCCGGCCCGGCGTAGGTCGTGTCACCCCCGGTCGGGTAGCGGTACCCGCTGATCAGCGAGGGGCCGCCGACGGTCGTGCCGCGGTAGGCTCCGGCTTTCTTGAGCGCGATCTTCGTCTCGCCGGCCAGCTTCGGGGCAGACGTCGCGAGCCAGAACGGGATGCGGCGCGTGTCGGTGCCGCGCGTCAGGATCACGAAGCCGGTGGTGTCGCCGGTCGTCGTGCCACCCGTCGCGGCAACCGTGAGCGTGCCGGGAACGTCGACGGTGGCGGGAACCGTCACGGTGCCGGTTCCTTGCTGCACCAGTGAGGTGACGGTCCACGTTCCGGCCCCGCCTCCGGCATCCGTCAGGGTGACGACCTGGTTCGCAGGCCCCGCAGGGGCGAGCCGTCCGAACGAGAGCCCCGTGGGGGAGGCGAAGAGCAGGGGCACGTCGGCTCGGGGAACGTCGATCACGCCGCCGCCTTCCCGAGTGGTCGGCACCTCGGAGCCACTCGGGCTCTTGACGGGGTCGGCGGTCTGCTCGAGCGCCGACTTGACCTCGGCGGCCGTCCACGTCGGGTGGCGCTCCATCAGCAGAGCGGCTGCGCCGGCCACGTGGGGGGTCGCCATGCTCGTCCCCATCAGCAGGCCGAAGGGCCCGCCCTGGTTCGCAGGCAGGGACGACAGGATGTTGACGCCCGGGGCGGAGACGTCCGGCTTCATCTGGAGCGACACCGGTGTCGGGCCGGCCGACGAGAAGTCTGCGATGACGTCCCTCGCGTTGACGGCGGCAACCGTGATGGCGTCGGGCGCGTTTCCGGGCGACGAGACGGAGCCGTATCCGAAGTCCGTGAAATCGTTGCCGGCTGCGATCACCGGCACCACTCCGGCAGCCGCTGCGCCCTCGATCGCCCGCACGACGATGTCGCGGGACGGCTCGACCTCAGGCTCGCCGAGCGACAGGTTGATCACGTT
>CAWGEJ010000002.1:0-39211 GCA_963821575.1 uncultured Thermoleophilia bacterium | reverse complement strand
CGTCCCGCAGAAGGCGCGTCTCCAGCTGCTCGACGTGCGCAAGGGGGGCGACGTCGAGCGCGCGCGCCAGCGCCGCCTCCAGCGGCTCGCCGGCAGCGACGCGCGACTCGGGCAGCCCGCCGTCCGAGAGGAGCACCTCGAGATGCCCGCCGTGCGCACGAAGTGCGACGGCGAGCACGGTGTGGCCAGTAGAATCCGTCACGGTTTTCGTCCCACAGTCTAAAACCTCCGGAGGCCCCGTGAAGTCCCTGATCCCGCTGCTGTGCGTGCTCGCGCTCGCGGCCACGGCGTGCGGCTCGTCCAAGAGCTCCTCGACCACGTCGTCGCCGACGACGACCACGTCGGCTGCATCCGCCTTCAAGGTCGGTCTCAGCACCGACATCGGCGGCCTGAACGACCGCAGCTTCAACCACCTGGCGTACGTCGGGCTGCTGAGGGCGCAGCAGGATCTGGGCGTCTCGACGCGTGTCGTGCAGTCGGCATCCCCGGCCGACTACATCCCGAACCTCAGCAAGCTCGCGCAGCAGGGCTACAACCTCGTGATCGGCGTCGGCTACACCGAGATCGACGCCGTGAAAGCGGTCGCCAAGCAATTCCCGAAGACGCACTTCGCGATCGTCGACGTCTCGAACGCCGACGAGGGCGGGCTGAAGAACGTCCAGGGGCTCCTCTTCAAGGAGCAGGAAGCCGGCTACCTCGCGGGCTACGCGGCCGGCCTCGCCGCCAAACAGCGCGGCGGGAAGGCCGTCTCGTCCGTGGGCGGCGAGAAGCAACCGCCGGTCGACCGCTACATCGCGGGCTTCCAGGCCGGCGCGGCGGCGGCCGACAAGGGCATCCAGACGCTCAACGGGTACTCGCAGGACTTCGACAACCAGGCGAAGTGCAAGGAGGTCGCGTTGAACCAGATCGCGGCCGGCTCCGTCGTCGTGTTCCAGGTCGCCGGCGGTTGCGGCCTCGGTGCGCTCGACGCGGCGAAGGAGAAGGGCGTCTGGGGCGTCGGCGTCGACGCCGACCAGGGCTATCTCGGCACCTACGTGCTCACCTCGGCGCTGAAGCGCGTCGACACGGCCGTCTACGACTCGATCCGCGACGCGCAGGCCGGCAAGTTCAAGGGCGGCACCGACGCGGTCTACGGTCTGGATGTCGGCGGAGTGGGCATCGGGAAGTTCTCGCCGAAGGCGCCGGCCGGAATCGCGGCGAAGGTCGCGCTGATCAAGCAGCAGATCGCCTCCGGCAAGATCGCCAACATCCCCACGACCGTCAAGTGACAGCGCTGAGCGAACAGCACATCGGGCTGCTGAAGGGGCTGAACTTCGGTGTGATCGCCACGGTCGGCGAGCACGGGCGGCTGCAGACGAGTGTCGTCTGGGTCGACACCGACGGCGAGAACGTCCTCGTCAACACGACCACCTGGCGCGCGAAGGGCCGCAACCTCCGCGCGAACCCGCGCGTCTCGATCAGCGTCTGGGACAACGAGGATCCCTACCGATACTTCGAGGTCGAGGGCCCGGTCGAGCTCGACGAAGAGGGAGCCAACGAGCACATCAGTGAGCTCTCCCGCCGCTACGAGGGGAAGGACTTCCACACGCCCGTGCATCGCGTGATCGTGCGAATCAAGCCCGAGCGCGTGCTCGATCACGGCATCTGAAGCTCGGTAGTCGGCCCGGTCGAACCTGGTTGCCCGGCCGAGCCGGGAACCAGATTCGCGAGTCTTCTTCCGAGGCGGCGGGGGATCGGAATCAATATGCTCGGGTCATGTCGATCGGCGATCTCCGTGCGGCTGCGCGCGACCACCTGTGGCTGCACTTCACGCGCATGCACGAGTACGAGCCGCCCGTGATCGTCCGCGGCGAGGGCTGTTACCTCTGGGACGACCACGACAAGCGCTACCTCGACGCGCTCGCGGGGCTCTTCTCCGTGAACATCGGCTACTCGCACGGCGAGGAGATCGGCCAGGCCGCGCTCGAGCAGATGCGCGTGCTGCCCTTCTACACCAACTGGTCCTACGCTCATCCGCGCGCGATCGAGCTGGCACACGAGCTCGCACGCCTTGCGCCGCCGCACATCAATCGCGCGTTCTTCGTCTCCGGCGGGTCGGAGGCAGTCGAGTCCGCGTGGAAGATGGCGCGCCAGTACCACATGGCCCGTGGCGAGCGCCGGTGGAAAGCCGTGTCGCGCCGCACCGCGTACCACGGCACGACGATGGGGGCGCTCTCGATCAACGGCATCCCGGCACTGCGCGCGCCGTTCGAGCCGCTGGTGCCCGACGTGGTGCACGTGCGCAACACGAACCGCTATCACCGCCCGCCCGACGAGACCGAGGCCGAGTTCACGCAGTTCCTCCTCACCGACCTCGACGAAGCGATCCGGCAGGCCGGTCCCGAGACGGTCGCGATGGTGATCTTCGAGCCGATCCAGAACGCGGGCGGCTCGTTCACGCCGCCGGCCGGCTATTTCCAGGGCGTGCGGGGGATCTGCGACCGCTACGGGATCCTGCTCTGCGCCGACGAGGTGATCACCGGCTTCGGCCGCACCGGCGCCTGGTTCGCGAGCGAGCGGTACGACATCGAGCCCGACCTGATCACGTGCGCGAAGGGGCTCTCGTCGAGCTACGCCGCGATCGGCGCGGTGCTGATCGCCGACAAGGTGGCCGAGGCGTTCAAGAGCGAGACCGCGATGTACGCGCACGGCATCACCTTCGGCGGGCACCCGGTCGGCTGCGCGATCGCGCTGAAGAACCTCGAGATCATGCACCGCGAGAAGATCGTCGAGCACGTCGCGGAGACGCAGGACGATTTCCGCGTGCAGCTCGAGACGCTGCTCGACCTCGACATCGTCGGCGACGTGCGCGGCACCGGCTTCCTCTACGCGCTCGAGCTCGTGAAGGACAAGGAGACCCGCGAGACGTTCAGCGCCGAGGAGTCCGAGACGCTGCTGCGCGGCTTCCTCTCACCGGCGCTCTTCGAGCACGGCTTGATTTGCCGCGCCGATGATCGCGGCGACCCGGTCGTGCAGATCTCACCGCCGCTGATCGCCGGCGAGGCGGAGATCGGGGAGATCGTGGGGATCCTCGGCGAGGTCCTCACCGAGGCCCAGAAGCGGGCCGGCGTGAAGGTGCGGCAGCCGGTCGGCCGGCAGCCCGACGAAGCTCGCCTCGGCTACTCGTGAGCCGAAGCGGCGCGCAGCCGGCCACCGCGTAACTAGCCTGCGCGGCAATGGGTAGGTCGACCGGGATCACGCTCGTGGCAATCGCTGCCGCGCTCTGGGGCCTCGACGCCTGGATCCGCAACCCGCTCGCGCACTCGACCTCCGTCGGAACGATCGTCTTCGGCGAGCACGTCGTGCTCGTTCTCTGCACGCTGCCGTTTCTCTTCGGCGCGCTGGCCGCGTGCTTCCGGCTGGGGTGGACCTACGTGCTCGCAGCCGTCGTGATCGGAGCGGGGTCGTCGGCGCTCGCGACGGTCCTGTTCACGCAGGCGTTCGTGGACGGCGATCCGGTCACGCCCGTCGTGCTCCAGAAGGTGCAGCCGCTCATTGCCGTGATCGCTGCGAGGATCATCCTCGGCGAGCGGCCGCGGCCACGGTTCGCGCTCTACCTCGTGCCCGCGCTCGTCGGCATCTGGCTGATCGGCGTCAACCACCCGCTCCACCCGACCGCGCAAGGGCTGAAGCCGATGCTGTTCGCCCTCTCGGCCGCGGTGCTCTGGGCGATGGGCACGGTGCTCGGCCGCTACCTGTCGCAGCAGCTCCCGTTCCAGTACGTGACGACGCTCCGCTTCGTGTTCGGGCTGGCCGGCGCTGCGATCGCGCTCCTCGCTCTCGGCGCGCCTGCGCTCGCCGTCGGCCACGCGCGCTGGCACGACACCTGGTGGATCGCCGTCCTCGCGCTGGTGACCGGCCTCGTCGCGCTCAGCCTCTACTACTACGGCCTCCACAGCACGCCCGCGATCGCCGCGACGATCGCGGAGCTTGCCTTCCCCGTCAGCGCGACGCTCGTGGGCTACTTCAAGTTCGGCTACGTGCTCACCGGCTGGCAGTGGGTCGGCGTCGCGATCACGACGCTCGTCGTCGCGCTGCTGCCCGCGCGCTCGAGCGAGATCGAGCGCGTTCCTGCTGCGCCCGCGCCGGCCCCGGCGTAGACCGAAGAATCGGTGCCTGGTACCTCGAGAGGTACCAGGCACCTGCCTCGGGAGGCTTAGACGTCCCCGTTCTCGTCGAGCCCTTGCTCCGCGGCGAACGCGCGCGCGATGTCGAGCGTCGAGAGCACCCCGATCGGGAGCCCCGCGTCGTTGATCACGAGCAGATGGCTGGTCTCGTTCTCGGCCAGGAGCTTTGCCGCGTGCAACAACGTCAGCTCGGGTGTCACCGTGACGACCGGGGACGCGGCTACGGCGCCGGCGTTCGCGTGCGTGCCGATCGCCTCCACCAGGTCGAGGTCGGAGATCACGCCCCACGGGTGAAGCCGGTCGTCCGTTCCGAAGACGACGATCGCGTGGACACGATGGCGCGCCATCATGCGGGCGACCGTGCGGAGCGGTGTGACGGGCAGGCAGGTCAGGACGCCGGGATTCATGGCCTCGCCGACCGTGCCGGTTCCGAGCTCGGTGTACGTGACTGTCATCTCTGCACCTCCTGCTTGTCGCGGGCCACACCCGCGGTGACTGCGGCGGCTGCGACCGCACGCGCGACGCTGGGAGCGACGCTGCGGTCGAAGACGCTGGGAACGATGTAGTCGGAGGCGAGCTCGTCCTCGGGGATCGCCTGCGCGATCGCGTGCGCAGCAGCGAGCTCCATCTCGGGCGTGATCGCGCGCGCACGGACGTCGAGCGCGCCGCGGAAGATCCCGGGGAAGGCGAGCACGTTGTTGATCTGGTTCGGATAGTCGGAGCGGCCGGTCGCGATCACGGCCGCGATCTCCTCGACCTCTTCAGGCTCGACCTCGGAGCGCGGGTTCGCGAGTGCGAACACGATCGGGTCTGGCGCCATCCGCTCGATCCCGGCGGGCGTCACCGCGCCCGGGACCGAGACGCCGATGAAGACGTCGGCGCCCTCGAGCATCTCGTCGGCGCTGCCGCGGTCGCCGGCGGGATTCGTCAGCTCGGCGTACTCGCGCTTCGCGTCGTTCAGGCCGGGCCGTCCTATGTAGAGGGCGCCGCCTTCGTCGCAGCCGATGATCAGACGCGCGCCGGCCGCGAGGAGGATCTTCGTCACGGCCGTTCCCGCGGCGCCGCAGCCGGTCGTCACGATCTTGACGTCCTCGATGCGCTTGCCCACGACGCGCAGCGCGTTGATCAGCGCAGCCAGCACGACGACGGCGGTGCCGTGCTGGTCGTCGTGGAAGACGGGGATGTCGAGCTCGCGGCGCAGGCGCTCTTCGACCTCGAAGCAGCGCGGCGCGGAGATGTCCTCGAGATTGATGCCGCCGAAGCCGGGAGAGATCGCCTTCACGACGGCGACGATCTCGTCGACGTCCTTCGTCGCCAGGCAGATCGGGAACGCGTCGACGCCGCCGAACTCCTTGAAGAGCATCGACTTGCCTTCCATCACCGGCAGCGCCGCCTCCGGGCCGATGTCGCCGAGGCCGAGCACGGCCGAGCCGTCGGTGACGACGGCGACCATGTGCTGCTTGGTCGTCAGCGCCCAGACCTTCTGTGGATCCTCGGCGATCGCCTTCGAGACGCGCGCGACGCCGGGCGTGTACGCCATCGAGAGGTCGTCGCGGGTCTTGACCGGTGAGCGGGGGACGACCTCGATCTTGCCGCGCAGGTGCATCAGGAACGTGCGGTCGGAGACGTGCAGCACCTCGACGCCGTCGACGTGCCCGACGGCGGCCACGACCGCCTCGAGATGAGTCGCGTCGGCGCACAGCACGGTGACGTCGCGGACCTTCGTCAGGCGCTCGACACGAACGATGTCGATCGCACCGAGCGACGCGCCGGCCTCGCCGATCGCGGCCGCGAAACGGGCGAACGAGCCCGGGCTGTCGTCGAGCCGGACCCGGACGGTGGCGCTGAATGAGGCAGAGGGGTGCATGCGTTTACGGTAGGAGCGGTCCCATTCTCGGACATCGGGAGAAACTACGGCGGTGAACGTGACGATCTGCGACGTCGGCCCGCGCGACGGGCTCCAGAACGAGCCGGACACACTCGCGCCCGCGCTGCGCGCCGAGCTCGTCTCGCGGCTCGCGGCGGCACGGGTGCCGCGCATCGAGGCGGTCTCGTTCGTGCGCGACGACCGCGTGCCGCAGATGGCTGGTGCCGAGGAGGTCGTCGCAGGGTCCGAGCCCGGTGCCGCGGAGCTGTCGGGGCTCGTGTTGAACGAGCGTGGGTTCGAGCGCTTCGCGCAGACGTCGCTCACCCGGCTCAACTGCACGCTGGCGGCGACGGAGAGCTTCAACCAGCGCAACGGAAACGCGACGCTGGACGAAGCGGTCCTTCGCGTGCAGTCGATCCTCGCGGTCGCGGGCGTCCCCGCGACGGTGACTGTCTCGTGCGCCTGGGGCTGCCCGTTCGAGGGCGAGGTCGATCCTGCAGCGGTCGCGGATCTGTGCGAGCGGCTCGACGGCGCCGACGAGCTCGTCCTCGCCGACACGATCGGCGTGGCAACCCCGCGCCGGGTGCGGCGGCTCGTCGAGCGAGTGTCGATCCTCGGCCGCCCGGTCGGTGCGCACCTGCACAACACGCGCAACACGGGCTACGCGTCGGCGTGGGGCGCGCTTGAAGGCGGAGCGACCGTGCTCGATGCATCTGTCGGCGGTATCGGCGGCTGTCCCTTCTCACCCAACGCGACCGGCAACGTCGCGACGGAGGATCTCGTCTGGCAGCTCGAGCGGGACGGTGTGCGCACGGGCGTCGATGTCGACACGCTCGTCGAGGTCTCGCGCTGGCTCGAGGAACTGCTCGGCCGCCGCCTGGACGGCGCTCTCTACCGCGCGGCGCGCTGGCCGGGGTGAGCGAACGGGTACCTGGCACCGAGGTGCCAGGTACCGGGGAACGTGGTGGCTTCAGCCGATCGAGTCGCGGAAGGCGACCGACTCGTTCGCGATGCCGGACGACTCCTCGATCGGCACGATCGGGGTCGCCGTGAACTCCAGCCACGGCGTCCACGGCGAGGTCGTCTTGGCCAGGGCTGCAGCGCTGTCGGCCTCGACGAGGGCGACTCCGCCGCCGCCGGTTGCGAAGCCGTAGAACCCCTGGAACTGCGCACCCGCCGGGGGCTGCCACTTCGCGAAGATCGAGAGCGACCGGCGCTGACCCTCCTCGGTCGTGTCGATGAACTTCCAGGTCACGTGAAAGAGCATCCGTGTGTCCTTTCCATCGGGGTCGTTGCGATCGTCCCACACCCCGAGTGACCGTGAGCACGAACCAGGTTCGCGAGTTTCGCCTTGCCGTCGCGCTACGAGAAGAGCGGAACGAGGTTCCGTCGGGCGACGAGCCCGTCCATCGCCTCGTCGGCGGGCCGGGCTTCGAAGCGGCTCGCTGCGTCGAGCACCATCGGCAGCAGCGACACGTCCCCGACGGTGTTCAGGAAGATGCCCGGCCGGCCGAGCACCCAGTGCACGGCCAGGTCGATGTCCGCCTGCTCGCGCAGCGGCTCGTACCACGTCGCCGCAGTCTGTTCGCGGCCGTCCCACGGCGCGAGTGTGATCGCCTTGATCGTCTGAACGGCCACGCCGCGCTCGGCGCACAGAGCAGCGAGCGCCTCGAAGTCGGAGGCGTAGCGCTCGTCGCGCAGCTGGACGTAGCTGTAGGGCAGCAGCACCGAGTCGAACGGGAAGCGCTCGAGGCTGCGGAGGTGCATTCGCGCGACCGTCAGGCCGTGCCCGGTGACGCCGATGAAGCGGACGAGCCCCTCGTCGCGCGCCTCGATCGCCGCCTCGAGCGCCCCGCCTTCGCGCAACGCCGTCTCCCACTCGATCACGTCGACGAGGTTGTGCAGCTGGAGCAGGTCGACGTGGTCGACGCCGAGGCGGTCGAGGGAGCGGCGGATCTCCTCGCGGGCGCCGGCGCGGTCACGCTGTCCGGTCTTCGTCGCGAGGAAGAACCGGTCGCGGTGCTCCGTGAGCCACGGCGCGAGCCTCAACTCCGAATCGCCGTACGACGCGGCGGTGTCGATGTGGTTGACACCGTGTCCGAGCAGGAGCTCGAGTGTGCGATCCGCTTCGGTCTGGCTGACGGAGCCGAGCGCCGCGGCGCCGAAAAGCGTGCGCGTGCTCTCGTGACCGGTGCTTCCAAATGGCGCCTTCGCGATCACAGCCTGAGCTTAGTCGCCCCGCGTGGGATCCTGTGTGGATGCCGTACGACCTGATCGCCGTGGGCGACGTGCTGCTCGACTGTGGGCTGCCGGAGCCGGTCGCCGGCGGTCGCGTCCACGGTCGCATCGAGCTGCGCGCCGGTGGTTCGGCCGCGAACGCGGCTCTCGCCGTCGCTCGTCTCGAGGCGCGAGCGGCGGTGATCGGCCGTGTCGGCGCCGATGCCGCCGGCCGGCTGGTGACGGACGAGCTTGTCTCCGCAGGTGTCGTGCCTCTGCTCGCCGTCGACGAGGAGGAACGCACCGGCTGTGTCGCAGTCGTGGGAGGCACATCGATCGTCGCCGATCCGGGCGCCGCCGACCGGCTGGCACCGTCGGACCTCCCGGCGAGCATCGACGCAGGAGCCGTCCTCGTCTCGGGCTATTCGCTCCTTCGCGCCGGGCCGCAGGCCGGCGCACGGGCGGCGCTCGCGCGTGCGCGAACGGACTGCCTCGCAGTCGACGCTGCGTCGGCGCAGTTGGTCGATGACTTCGGTGCCGATCGTTTCCTGGAGGCGACGGCCGAGGCCGGCGTGCTGCTCGCGAACGGCGACGAGGCTCGATCGCTGACCGGGCTCGAGCCTGCCGAGGCTGCACTGGCTCTCGCCCAGCACTATCGCGTCGTGTGCGTCAAGCTCGGCCGCGACGGGGCGATCGGTGTGACCGGCCGCGATGTGACGAAGGTGGCGGTGCGCCCCATCGATCGCGTCGACACGCTCGGTGCGGGCGACGCGTTCGCCGGCGGCCTCCTCCTCGCCCTCGCGCGTGGAGCGGGCCTCGCGCAGGCGCTGAGGGCCGGCTGCGACTCCGCGGCGGCCGCGCTCGTTCGCACCTGAGGGACCCACAGGGTCAGACCCTCGGACACGTCCCTCGCAGACAAGACCGTGGGTCTGACCCGGATGTTGTCGAATCTGGCCACGCCTGAGGCCCGGACCGACGTGTCCGAGAGGCCCGTCTCCAGCGGCCCGGCCGCATGGAATCGACCCGATCGTGGCCAGTCCAGCCACGTCCGCGGGTCTGACCCCATGCGACCGCTCGAGACGGCTGGGTGGTGCTGGTTTGCGGTGCTATTTCGTGGCGTGGAGGCCGGCGTAGGCGGCGAGCGTGCGCTCGACGTCCTCGTCGGTCGTCAGCCAACTCGACACCGAGATGCGAATCGCTGCACGCCCGTCCCACGTCGTGCCCGACATCCACGCCTCACCGCTCTCTTGCACCGCGAGCAGCGCCTCGTTGGTCTCCACGTCGGATGCGAAGCGGAACAGCACCTGGTTCAACTCGACGTCGTTCAGCACCTCCGCACCGAGATCCTCGAGCCCGGCGGCGAAGCGACGGGCGTGGCGGCAGCAGCGCTCGACCATCTCGACGATCCCCGAGCGTCCGAGTGAGCGAATCGCCGCGTAGACGGTGAAGCCGCGCGCGCGGCGCGAGTGCTCCGGGTTCCAGTCGATCTGCTCGCGCTCGTCGTCGTCGGCGATCAAGTACGCCGCCCGCGCGGAGAAGGCGGCGCTGTGCGACTCCGGGTGCGCTGTGAAAGCGACCCCGCAGTCGTAGGGCACATTCAGCCACTTGTGTGCATCCGTCGCCCACGAGTCGGCGCGCTCGACGCCGTCGACGTGATGACGCAGTGAATCGCAGACCGCGGCCCACAGCCCGAACGCACCGTCGACGTGCACCCATGCATTCGGCGCGGCGTCGCGCGCATCGGCGATCGCGTGGAACGGGTCGAACGCTCCCGTGTTCACCTCGCCGGCTCCCGCGCACACGATCGTCGGCTCGTCGCCGATCCGCAGATGCTCGGCGAGCAGGCGACCGTTGTCGTCGCAGGGGACGATGTCCGTCGGCGCGCCGAGCCCGAGCATGCGCAGCGAGCGGTCGATCGTGCCGTGACGCTTCTCGCCGACGATCACGCGAACCTTCGGCGCGCCGTTGAGGCCGTCCCGCTCGACGTCCCACCCGACTTTGTCCAGGACGTGATGGCGGGCGGCTGCGAGCGCAGTGAAGTTCGCCATCTGGCCGCCGGTGACGAAGCCGAACGACGCGTCCCGCGGCAGTCCGAGCAGCTCGAGCAGCCACGCTCCGGCGACCTCCTCGGCGATCGCCGCGGACGGACCGCCGACGTAGAGGCCGGCGTTCTGGTCCCACGCGGATGTCAGCCAGTCGGCAGCGATCGACGCGGGCACGGAGCCACCGATCACGAAGCCGAAGTAGCGGCCTCCCGGCTCGGCGACGAGGCCCGGCTCCACAGCTGCCGCGAGCGCCTCGATCACCTCCTGCGGGTCGGAGGGCTGCTCAGGCAGAGGCCCTTCCAGCGCCTCCCGCAGCTCCGCGGCCGTCGCGCGCGGGAACACCGGCCGCTCGGGCAGCGTGTCGTAGAAGTCGGCTGCCAGGTCCGAGGTCTGCCGAAACAGGTCGCGCAGGTCGCTCATCGTCCAAGCCTAGATACCGGCACCTGGGTGACCGAGGCTCTGGCCGGCGGCTCGCCGCTCACCGGCCGGTAGCCCGCAAACGCGGAATCGAGCACGCCCTCGCCGCCCGTCAGCCCCGGCAGCTGCCGCTGGAGCTCCTGCGACCGCGTCGCCGGCAGAACCGTCCCGATCGTCGAGAGGTTCCCGTGCGGCGACGGCGGCTCGACGGACGCGCCGAGGCGCGCCAGTGCAGCCAGCACCGCGCCGATCGCCGCCGTCGGGATCTCGACCACGACGCTCGACATCGGCTCGCACACCACCGTCCCCGCCTGCTCGAGCGCCTGCCGCAGGACGAGTGGAGTCAGCTTGCGGAAGTCGGCTGCTGTGCTGAGGGGGCCCCGCCGCGACGGAGGACCGTCGGGGACGCTGTAGATGCACTTGGTCATCGTCACGACGCAGTCCGTGACCTGCCAACCGAAGAGCCCTTCGCGCAGTGTCTCGTGCACGTACTGGCTCATGCGCTCCGAGAACCCTGCGAGCGTCTTGTAGAGGTAGAGCGGCGTCGTGCGCGGATCGACCTGCAATCGAAAGTCGATCCCGGAGTCGTCGGGCGCAGGGTCGATCCGCAGCTCGATCGTGGCGAGGTACGGGTTCGTCTCGGCGTGCAGCAGCTCGATCGCCTCGCCTGTTCCGCGCGGCCGCTCGACATAGATCGGCGTCGTCTCGCGGAACGTGACGTCCAGCCCGAACTCGTTGGCGAGCGTTGCCTGGATCACCTCCTTCTGCACCTCGCCGTACAGCGACACGGAGAGCTCCTGGCGGTCGTCGTCCTGCCGAACGCCGATCAGCGGATCCTGTTCGGCGAGCTGCGTGAGCGCGACGCGGAGCTGCGCGCGGTCGTCGTCGCGGCCGGCGACGACGACCGACTCGAGGGTCGGCGGCGCGAAGTGATGACTCGTCCCGTCGGTTCCGAGCTCGCCGACGCGGTCGCCGACCTGGATCTCGGCGAGGCCCCAGAGCTTCGCGACCGCACCCGCGGCCACGGCGGCGCGCTGGACGGCCGGCCCGCGCTCGAAGACGGAGAGCGCCGTGACCTTGTCCTCGAGGCCGCGGCCGAAGCGCACGCGATCGCGCACGTGGATCGTCCCCGAGAACATCCGCACGTACGCGACCTTCTCGGCGTTCGCCCCGCGTTCGATCTTGAAGATCGTCCCCGACACCGGCCCGTCGGGATCGCCGCCGGCTGCCGGAAGCAGTTCCGCGATCCCGCCGGCGAGCGACTCGACGCCCGCGCCGGTGACGGCCGAGCCGAAGAAGACCGGATGCACGAGGGCCTGCTGCGTCTGGGTCACGAGCGCATCGCGCAGCAGGTCCACCGGGACCTCGGACTCGTGCTCGACGTACGCCGCCATGATCCGCTCGTCGTGCTCGGCGAGCACTTCGGCCAACCGTTGTCTGTCTCGCGGCCCGACGATCGCATTGGTCAGTCGCTCCGAGATGTCCTGCACCACTCGTTCGGCGTCGGCTCCAGTGCGGTCGAGCTTGTTCACGAACACCAGCGTCGGGATTCGCAGTCGCTGAAGCGCGCGCATCAAGATGCGCGTCTGCGGCTGCACGCCCTCCACCCCTGAGACGACGAGCACCGCACCGTCGAGCACGCTCAGTACCCGCTCCACCTCGGCGATGAAGTCGGGATGGCCCGGTGTGTCGATCAGGTTGACGTGCAGGTCGCCGAGCGCGAACGACGCGACCGCCGATCTGATCGTGATCCCGCGCTGGCGCTCGAGCACGAGCGAGTCGGTCTGCGTCGTGCCGGCATCGACGCTGCCCGGCGCGTCGATCGCACCCGCCTCGTAGAGGAGGCGCTCGGTGAGAGTTGTCTTACCGGCGTCTACATGCGCCAGGATCCCAAGGTTGAGCTCTTTCGTCGCCACGGTCCATACCCTCCGAATAGGTCACAAAGCCCTTTTCGATTGACATGAACGGGTGGCGCAAGGCAGCTCCTTGGTCGGCGCACGACTGACTGCTTCCGGATCTTACGAAAACCGACGGGCGTGTGAGGTCGTAGCACCTGTCTGAGGCCCGACCGGGGTCTCCGACTAAGGAGGGGGAATGAGGAACTTCAAACGGCACAGGCTTCTGCCCGTGACGGCGTTGGCGGCTGTTTCGGTGGTCGCGATCGTCGTCCTCGTCGCTTCGGCGGCGGCTGCACTGCCCGGAAACTCGTTCACGGTGACCAATCTCGTGTCCGACCAGCCGGGAGTGGCGCAGAGCGTCGACCCGAATCTCGTCAACGCATGGGGACTGGCGTCCGGGGCGACCTCGCCCTGGTGGGTCTCCGACAACGGGACGGACGTCAGCACGCTCTATCGCGCCGACGGCAGCAAGGTCGCCCTGACGGTCAGCGTGCCCAGCGCTCCGACCGGCGTCGTGAACAACGCGGGCTCGAGCTTCGTGGTCAAGAACGGCACGAAGTCCGCGGCGGCGGTGTTCATCTTCTCGACCGAGGACGGAACGATCCTCGGCTGGAATCCCACCGTCGCAGCGACCACCGCTGAGGTCGCGGTCCCGAACACCGACGATGCGGTCTACAAAGGGCTCGCAATCGCCTCGACCTCGGGCGGCGACCGTCTCTACGCGACCGACTTTCACAACGGCCGCGTCGACGAGTTCGACGGGAGCTTCACGAACGTGACCGCATCCGGCGCGTTCGTCGATCCGTCCATTCCGAGTGGCTACGCGCCGTTCGGGATCCAGAACGTCGGCGGCAAGATCGTCGTCACGTACGCGAAGCAGGACGCCGACCGTCACGACGACGTGGCCGGGATCGGGCACGGCTTCGTCGACATCTACAGCACGAGCGGAGCTCTGCTCGGCCGCGTCACCTCTCCGTCCCGGCTCTTCCTGAACTCGCCGTGGGGAATCGCGATGGCGCCTGACGGTTTCGGGAGCCTCGGCGGTGACCTGCTGATCGGCAACTTCGGCGACGGGCACATCACCGCGTTCGCGCCGGGGCCGAACGGCGACTTCCGGTTCGTGACGCAGCTCCGCATGAACAGCGTTCGCCAGTTCGTCTCGATCGACGGTTTGTGGGCGCTGCAGTTCGGGAAGAACACCACGAACAACGGACCGGCGTCGACGCTGTTCTTCACCGCGGGCCCCGGCGGCGAAAGCCACGGGCTCTTCGGGACGATCACGTCGAACGGATAGTCGGTCTCGTGGATGTGCGGGCCGCGGCCGCAGCGGCCCGCACATCCACCCCTAGACTCGGGACGTGGACTCGCAGCAGCTCCTCTCCGACCTCGACGAGATTCTCGGGCTGGCCCAGGAGCTGTGGCCCGATTCCGAGTGCAACTACGGCCAGATCGCGTGGTGGGCGGCGAACATCCCGCACGGCGAGTCGGAGGTGCGCCTCTGGCACGAGGACGGGCAGCTCGTCGGCTGGGGGTGGGTGACGGGCGGGACGGAGCTCGAGTTCGACGTGCGCCCGACCCACCGAGCACTGCTCGACGAGATCCTCGACTGGGCACAGCCCGAGGAGATGCTGGTGCGCGCCGACCACGCGGACGCAACCGCTCGCGTCGTGGCGCACGGGCTCGTTCACGATCCGGCAGCGCCGTGGATGCGAGTCAACGCGCGGTCGCTCGAGAACATCGAGGAGCCGCGCGTCCCGCAGGGCTACCGTCTGCGAACCGTCGAGGAGAGTGACGTGTCGTCGCGGGCCGCGGCGCACCGCTCGGCGTTTCACCCGTCACGCCTGACCGACGACGTGTTCACGTTCGTGCGCGGCACACCCGCGTATCGCGCCGATCTCGACTGCGTCGTCGAGGCGCCCGACGGCTCGATCGCGGCGTACACGCTGGCCTGGCTCGACGAGGTGAACGGCGTCGCGGAGTTCGAGCCGGTCGGCACGCATGCCGACCATCGCCGACTCGGCCTCGGCCGGGCGGTCGGGCTCTTTGCCCTCCAGCGACTGCGCGAGCTCGGCGCCACTACGGCGATCGTCGCCTGCCGAGGCGACGAGGCGTACCCGATCCCGGCCAAGCTCTACGAGTCGCTCGGTTTCCGAGAGGTCTGGCGCCAGCACGCCTACCGCCGGCCGGCAGCGTCGAACTCGTGAACCTGGTTCCCGGCTTCGCCGGCAACCAGGTTCAGTGGAACGAGACCGGCTTCGCCGGCCAGGTGCAGTTCTTTCCGAACCTGGTTCGCGGAGCGAACCAGGTCGCGAGTTTCGACCCGCGGTCACCGTGAGGTGGAACCTTCCGAGCCTGGTTCGCGGAGCGAACCAGGCTCGCGAGTTTCGACCTGCCGTCACCTCGCGAGGTGCGACACGTAGACCGCGACCGGGCGGCGGTTGATCGTTATCTCCCGTTCGCAGACAGCGGCGAGCTTCCGCGCGACGGCGATCGACGCGGCGTTGTCGGGATGGATCAGGTGGATCGTCCGCTCCGGCCCGAGCGGCCGCAGCTCCAGCGCCGCCTCGCTCGCATACCCGCGCCCCCAATTGGCGCGGCGGATCAGCCAGCCGAGCTCCGTCTCGTGCACACCGTCGATCTCGCGCTCCTGGTAGCCGGCCCAGCCGACCAGCGCGTCGCCGTCGTGCAGCGTGCTCATCCCGATCACCCCGTCGTGCTCGGCGACGCTGCGCTTGAGCAGCGCGAGCGCCACCTCGTGTGAGTGCGGCTCCGGGACGAGCAGGTAGCGCGTGCATTCGGGATCGGCGAGGAACTCGGCGTACGGCTCGAGATCGTCGAGCGCGATCGGCCGGTAGCTCAGACGCCCCACGACGCGTCGGTGCCGGGGAACGAATCGACCGCCGACTTGCGCTTCGGGACGAGGAACGTGCGCGCGAACTCGCACACGACCTCGCGGCGCTGGTTGATCCCGCGAGTGCGCACACCGACGATGCCGTGCGTCGGCCGCGACGTCGACTCGCGCACCGTGCTCACCTCCGTCTCGGACCAGATCGTGTCGCCGACGAAGACGGGGTGGGGGAGCCGAATCTCGGTCCAGCCGAGATTGACGGCGCCGGCCTGCGTCGTGTCCGCGACCGAGAGACCGAGCACGAGGGCGAGCGTGAACGTCGAGTTGACGAGGATCCGTCCCCATTCGGTCGCCTTCGCGGCCTCCTCGTTGAAGTGCAGCTCGTTCGTGTTCAACGCGAGCATCGTGAAGAGGAGGTTGTCGGTCTCCGTCACCGTGCGGCCGACCGCGGAGCGGTAGACGTCGCCGACGGTGAAGTCCTCGTAGCGGCGCATCGCGTACCTACGGTAGGCGGTCGATCGGCGGGGCCTCCTCTTTCCTTTCGGCCGCAGGCCGGTCTACACTCGTCACGCGTGACTCAGGACTGGATCGGCGCCGACCCGACCTCTCTGCCCCGCGCGTTCCGCGGCTACAGCCCGCGCGCGACGCAGGAGCTCTTCAAGCGCGTCGCGCTGGAATACGGCGAGCTCGCCCGCGAGCATCGACGGCTCGCGGCCGAGCTGAAGGAGCCGGCCCCCGCACCGCGCGCACCCGCACCGTTCCCTGCGCCTGCCCCGGCGCCCGAGCCCGCCCCTGCACCTGCGCCCCGCCCGACGAGAGCCGACCCCGACGAGGAGGCGCACGCGCTGCTCGCGGCCGCCTACCGGGCGGTGCGCGACATGCGCGAGTCGGCGCGCGCCGAGTGCGAGCAGGCGTTGAAGAAGGCGAAGAGCCGTGCGGCGGAGATCGAGCTGGAAGCGAAGCGTGCAGGTGGAGATGCCCGTGCCGTTCTCGACGCCGCCGCCGTGCTGCGCTCGAGCCTGCAGGAGGCCCTGACCCGCATGAACGGCGAGGTGCACCCCGGCGCCGGGGCCGACGACGGCCCCGCCCAGCCCTGACCCGATTTGCGAACGGGAATTGCCCGGAAATGCGCACCGCACTACACTCCGTGCTCCTGTGGCGCCCGAATCGATCGACACCGACCCGACCTCACTCCCGCACGCCTTCCGCGGCTACAACCGGCGTGCGACCGAGGAGCTCTTTCGGCGAATTGCCTGGGACTACGCCGTGCTCTCCGGAGAGCACAAGAAGCTCAAGAAGACGGCCGGCGAGCAAGTGCTGCCGCCGCCACCGCCCCCCGTCGAGGCCGTGCCGGCGCCCACTTCGGAGCCGCAACCCGCGCCCGCGCAGTCGCAGCGGGCCTTGTTCGACGAGGAAGCCCATTCGCTCCTTGCCGCCGCCCACCGCGCCGCGCGCGAGATGCGCGAGTCGACGCGCCTTGAGTGCGAGCAGGCGCTGAAGAAGGCCAACCACCGGGCGGCCAGGATCGAGCGGGAAGCCGTCCGCGCCGCCGCAGCGTCCCGCGGCGTGCTGGACGCCGCCCTCGAGATGCGCGCGACGCTGCACGACGCGCTGACCAGGCTCGAGCCCGGCTCGCCGCTTCTCACGGTGACGGACGCGAACGGCTCGCGTACCAAAGCCGAGCAGTAGGCTCGACGCTGATGCTCTGTCCGAGCTGCGGCACCGAAAACGTCGAGGGGAAGAAGTTCTGCAAGGAGTGCGGTACGGCGCTGGCCGCCGCCTGCGGCTCGTGCGGCGCCGTGCTCGCCGGCGACGAGAAATTCTGCGACGAGTGTGGCGCGCCGGTCGGCGCCGGAGCACCGGCCGGCATCACCCCGCCAACGACACGCGAGGCGCCCGCAGCCGAGCGGCGGCTCGTCTCCGTTCTCTTCGCCGACCTGGTCGGTTTCACGACGCTGTCCGAGTCGCGTGACTCGGAGGAGGTGCGCGAGCTCCTCTCGCGCTACTTCGACACGTGCAGCCGCCTGATCGGCCTCTACGGCGGCACGGTCGAGAAGTTCATCGGCGACGCGGTGATGGCCGTCTGGGGCGCGCCGAGCGCGACCGAGGACGACGCCGAGCGCGCCGTGCGCGCGGCGCTCGATCTCGTTGCGGCCGTCTCGGCGCTCGGCGACGAGGTGGGCGCGCCGCAGCTACGGGCGCGGGCAGGCGTCCTCACCGGCGAGGCGGCGGTGACGATCGGCGCCGAGGGGCAGGGGATGGTGGCGGGCGACCTGGTGAACACCGCCGCCCGGATCCAGTCGGCCGCGGAGCCCGGCACCGTGCTCGTGGGCGAGGCGACCCGCCGGACGACCGAGGAGACGGTCGTCTACGAGGACGCCGGGTCGCACAGCCTCAAGGGCAAGGAGAGCCCGGTGCCGTTGTGGAAGGCCCTGCGGATCGTGGCCGGAACGCGCGGCTCCCTCAAGTCGCACGGCCTCGAGGCGCCGTTCGTCGGCCGCGACCGCGAGCTCCGCCGCATCAAGGATCTCTTCCACGAGTGCGCCGAGCGCGGCACGCCGCACCTCGTCTCCGTCACCGGCATCGCCGGCATCGGCAAGTCGCGGCTCGTCTGGGAGTTCTACAAGTACTTCGACGGCATCGCGCAGTTCACGTACTGGCACCGTGGGCGCTGTCTTTCGTACGGCGAGGGCGTCACCTACTGGGCGCTCGCCGACATGGTGCGCATGCGCTGCCGCATTGCCGAGGAGGACGAGCAGCCGGTGGCGCGCGACAAGCTGCACGTGGCGCTGGAGGAGTACCTGCCCGATGCCGAGGAACGCGCGTACGTCGAGCCGCGGCTCGCGCACCTGCTCGGCCTGTCCGAGCAGGACTCGAGCGACAAGCAGGACCTGTTCGCCGCGTGGCGGCTCTTCTTCGAGCGGCTCGCCGACGTCTACCCGACAGTGCTCGCGTTCGAGGACATGCAATGGGCCGACGCGAGCCTGCTCGACTTCGTCGAGTACCTGCTCGAGTGGTCACGCAACTCGCCGCTCTACGTGATCACGCTCGCCCGGCCGGAGCTGGCCGACCGGCGGCCGTCGTGGGGTGCGGGCCACCGGAACTTCACCTCGCTCTATCTCGAGCCGCTCTCGGCGGCCGCGATGGAGGAGCTCCTCGGCGGGCTCGTGCCCGGTCTGCCCGACCATCTGCGCGAGCAGATCCTCGCGCGCGCCGAGGGCGTCCCGCTGTACGCGGTCGAGACGGTGCGGATGCTGCTCGACCGCGGGCTGATCGTCGAGGAGGGGCCGGTGTACCAGCCGGTCGGCGAGATCGGCGAGCTCGAGGTGCCGGAGACGCTGCACGCGCTGATCGCAGCACGCCTCGACGGCCTTTCGACGGAGGAGCGACGGCTGCTCACGGACGGCGCGGTGCTCGGAAAGACCTTCACGCGGGACGGGCTCGCGGCGCTCTCCGGCCTCGACGCCGACGAGCTCGAGCCGCTGCTCGCCTCGCTCGTGCGCAAGGAGGTGCTCGGGCTACAGGCCGATGCCCGCTCGCCCGAGCACGGCCAGTACGGCTTCCTGCAGGACCTCGTCCGACACGTCGCCTACGAGACGCTCTCGAAGCACGAGCGTCACGCGCGTCACCTGGCCGCTGCGGCGCACCTGCGCGCCGTCTACCAGGACGAGGACGAGATCGCCGAGGTGATCGCCGCGCACCTCGTCGATGCCTACGAGGCGAGCCCCGACTCGGCAGACGCAGACGACGTCCGGGAGCAGGCACGCGACGCACTCGTCCGCGCCGGCCGGCGGGCCCGCTCGCTCGCCGCCTCGGGTGAGGCACAGCGCTATCTGGCGCAGGCCGCAAGCCTGACCGGCGATCCGGTCGAGCGGGCCGAGCTCTATGACCAGGCGGGGTGGCTCGCGTGGTACGCGGCCGACTTCGACGAGGCGGCGCGCCTCCTCGGGGAGTCGGTCGCCCTCTACGAGGCCGCGGGCCTGACGCACCGGGCAGCGCGAGTGTCGGGGCGGCTCGCCCTGATCGAACGCTGGCAGGGGCACCACGACGAGGCGATCGGGAGGATGGAGCGCGCCCTCGACGTCCTGGCCGGCGACGAGCCGGACGAGGACATCGCCCAGCTGGCGACACGACTCGGCGGCGCGTACATCTTCAGAGGCGATTTCCTGCGTGCGATCGAGCGGCTCGACTGGGCGATCGGAGTCGCCGAGGGCCTCGGCTCGGGGGAAGTGCTGTCGGGCGGGTTCAACATGAGGATGGTCATCGCCGGCCAGCAGGGGCGGCCCCAGGAGGCGTTCGCCTTCGGCAAGCAGGCGCTCGAGATCGGCCTCGAGCACAACGCCGAGAACCTGGGGACGATCTACGTCAATCTCTCCGACGCCGAGTTCCAGCGCGACCGCTACGCGGACGCGCTCGTCTACCTGAACTCCGCGCTCGAGCTCGCACGCCGGCGCGGCTCGCGGCCCGTCGGAGTGGGCGGCGCTGGCGGAGACGACGTACCCGCTCTACCAGCTCGGCCGCTGGGACGAGGCGCTCGCCGTCGCCGCCCAGATCCCCGAGGACCGGCTACTCGACACGATCACGCTCAGCCTGCTGAGCTCGGTCCTCGAGATTCACATTCATCGTGGTCGACCCGAGGAGGCGCGCCGCCTCCTCTCGCTGTACCCGGAGACGTCGTCCGACGTCCAGGAGATGGGCACGTACATCTCCGCCGGTGCAGCGGTCCTGCACGGCGAGGGCCGGCTCGAGGAGGCGGTCGCCATGGGCCGCCAGTCGTTCGACACGCCGCTCGGGCAAGGGCTGACGGCCTCCGCGTTCACGAACCAGGATGGCAAGCAGAGCTTCGTGCACGTGGTCGAGGCTGCACTCGCTCTCGGCCGGCGGGACGTGGCGGACGAGTTGTGCTCGCGGGTCGATCAGCTCCCGCGGGGGTATCGACCGCCGCTTCTCGAGGCGCAGGTGCATCGGTTCCGCGGCCGTCTGAACGGCGACGCCGCCGCGTACGCTGCGGCGATCGCGGGCTTCACCGCGCTCGAGATGCCCTTCTGGGTTGCGGTCACCCGGCTCGAGCTCGCCGAGCTGCTCGGCGGCGGGGAGGAGGCGGAGTCGCTGCTCGCCGAAGCGCGGGACGAGTTCGAGCGGCTGCAGGCGACGCCCTGGCTCGAGCGCGCCTCAGCAGCCGGCCACCGGCCGGCTCGCGTTCCCGCCTGAGCCCGTCGGTCCGACGGGTCGGGGTGGATCGGGACGCTGGCGACCTAGGTTCCGGTCGCGCTTGACCTGCCGAGCACCTTGCCGCTCGCAGCGAGCGCGCGGACGGCCACGACCTTCGCCGTTCCGTCGAGCGGGATCGCCGCCTCGAGCCCCGACCACGCCTGCCGCCCGGCGGGCGCCAGGTGCGCAGCGTCGGGGCCTGCGAGCAGCTGCCAAGCGGCGATCCCTGTCGCGCCGTTCCAGCTCGCGTACAGCGTCTTGCCGTCGACCACGACCTCGGGGCGCGCAGCGGGCCGGCCGGCCCAGCCCGCGAGGTAGGCCCGGTAGGTGTCCCCGTAGGGCAGCTTCAGCTGCAGGAGCAGCGCGCCGCTCGCAGCGAACTCGCTCACCTGCCTGATGCCACCCCAGCCGACGAGGGCGCCGCCGTCCGGGAGCAGCTCGAGATTCCCTTCGTACGGTGAGGCGATCTTCTTCGGCGGCTGGTATGTCCGGAGGATCGACGCTCGCCGGGCGGGGACGTCGAGCCGCAGCACGAGCGGCCGCGAGAACGGCTCGACGCGCGGGATGCCACCGTTGTCGAACAGGCTCAGGAGCTTGCCGTGCAGCCGTGCGTTGTGCTGGAAGGCGAACCGGACAGCCGCCTTCGGGCCGAAGTCGCTCTGCTTCCCGCCCAGTCGCCAGAGAATGTGCCCGCCGCGCGCCAGGAGGTAGATGGTGGACACGTTTCGGCCCGAGATCAGGATCGTCCCACCGGGACCGTCCGCCACCGAGTTGACGTGGAAGTAGTCGAGCGGCCGCTTCTTGCTCGCGTTGTGCGCCGGCTCGCGGTTCGCCTGGGTCGACTCCGAGAACGAAACGTGGTCGATGCTGTGCCATTCGAAGACGACCCGGCCGCTCGCGACATCGATCTCCTCGACGACACTGTCGTACGCGTAGCCGCGCTTTGGTCCGCCGACGCCGCTCAGGTCGGCGGCGACCTCCCGATAGGCGGTGATGAACGCCGTCCCGCGTGGCGTCAGTTGGAACTCGTGCAGGTCGCCGCGCAGACCGTGGCCCGCGCGCACGGTGGCGACGTGGCGATACGACGTGTCGTAGACCTCGTATTCACCCTGGCCGACGCCGACGACACTCTCCGTTCCCTGCCACCACGTGAGCACCGGCTTGCCACGGTAGAGCTGGACGCGGAAATCGGTCGCTTGGAGCGGCGGCTCGATCTGGTGGTACCAGACGACCCGGCCGCGTGAGTCGACGATCATCGGGCCGCCGGTCTTGCCGCCCTGCTTCTCGGCGACGAAGATGTAGCCGCTCTTCGCGCCGTTGCTCCGCGCGAGCACCTGAACGACCGGGAGTCGGGCGCCGTCGACCGTGTGCAGCGCGACGGTCGTGCGCGCATCGTCGGCCGCCAACGTCGCTGCCCGAACGGCGCCTCCTCCGCCGAGCGCTGCGACGAGCGCGGCCGCGGCCAGCAGCGTCGGCGAGCCTATGCGCACGCTCAGATCCTCAACGCGGCCGAGGAACCGAGCGGCTTGCCGTGCGCTCCCAGCCCCACGGCCTGGACGTACCTCGCGCTCGGCGGAACGTCGATCGCGGTCTCGAAGCCCGTGCGCGGCACCGTGCCGGCGGCTTGGAGCGCGGCGGGGGATGCACCGGCTCGGAGCTGCCACGACGCGACCTGTGTCGCGCCGTTCCAGCTCACGTAGAGCCTACGATCGCCGAACCTGGCCCGCACGAGTCTCGGCTTGTCGAGTGGCCGGCCGGTCCACGGGAAACGGAAGGCGCGATAGTTCTGGCCGCTGGGCGGCAGCTTCGCGTCGAGCCGGATGTCTCCCTTCGGCCCGAATTCGGTGATGAACGGTTCGCTCCCCCAGCCCACGAGCACGTTCCCGTTGTCGAGGAGCTGCGCGTTCCCCATGAACTTCGCGAGGATGCGGCCCGGCTTGTGCGTGTACTTCCGGACGAGCGTCGCACGCCGCCCGACGCGGTCGAGCGCGATCACGAGCGCCCGCGACTGCGGTGCGACCGCGGGCGCGGCGCCGTCGTCGAAGATCGTGAGCAGCCCGCCGCCGGCGTGGTGGCGGGCGTCGTGCTGCCAGGCGAAGACGGTGCCCTTCCCCATCGCGAAGTCGCTCTTCTTGCCGCCGAGCCGCCAGAGCACCTGGCCCGTCTTGCGGCTGATCTTGTAGACGGCCCACGTGTTGCGGGCCGACACGAGCAGGTTGCCGTCTCCGTCGATGTCGATCGAGTTGACATGGAAGTAGTCGAGCGAGCCGTTTGCGGTCGCGTGCGTCTCTTCGAGGGCCACGTGGTCGAGGCTCTTCCACTCGAAGAGCACACGCGCGCTCGGCACGTCGATCTCCTGGACGACTCCGCCGACGACCTTGCCGTTCGAGCTGCCGCCGAAGGCGGTCGTGTCCATCGTCCGCACCTCGTAGCTCGTGACGAGCGCCGTGCCGTGCCGCGTGAGCACCAGCTCGTGCAGGTCGGACTGGCGGCCTCCCCCGGCGGGAAACCGGGCCACCTCGCGATACGACGAGTCCACGATCACGTGCTCGCCGACGCCGAGGCCGCGCTCGGCCTTTCCTTCCCACCAGGTGAGCACCGGCTCGTTCTTGTAGACGGCGGTGCGGAAGTTCATCGCCGTGCGCGGCATCGTCGAGTGGAACCAGACCACGTCTCCGGCGTTGTCGAAGATCAGCACGCCACGCTGGCCCGGCCCGGAGGACGGTGCGATGAAGAGCGACCCGTCGCTCGTGTGCCCGGCCTGCATCACCGTCACGAGAGGCGGCTGTAGATCGGGGCGCGAATGGAACACACGCACCGGATGGTGCTTCGCCGGTGTCGCTGCGAGCGCCTCGCCGGTCCCGAACAACCGACCGAGCTCCGAGCGGCCACCAAGTGCGATCACCGCTGCCCCGCCGGCGGCGTTGCGCAGGAGCTCGGCCCGCGACCAGTGACGCTCCATCCCCGCGGAGTATGACGGAGTCGTCGGTACCGTCAATCGCAGGCTTGAATCGACGCCCGGGCCGCCGTAGCATTCTCGGGCATCCGAGGCGAGGAGTTCTCGTGAGAGCGACGGCGTTCACGGTCAACGGAACACGGCACGATTTGGAGCTCGAGCCGCGCGAGTTGCTGGTCTTTGTGTTGCGTGACCGGCTCGGCTTGACGGGGACGAATGTCGGTTGTGACACCTCTGCGTGCGGCGCGTGCACGGTGCTGCTCAACGGTGTGTCGGTCAAATCGTGCACCGTTCTCGGTGTTCAAGCAGCCGGCGCGGAGATCACGACGATCGAGGGGCTGGCGACGGACGGCGAGTTGCATCCGGTTCAGCAGGCGTTCCACGACCACCACGCTCTGCAATGCGGCTACTGCACGCCAGGGATGGTGATGGCGGCGGTCTCGCTCATCGAGCACGGCGAAGCGACTGACGAGGCGGCCGTACGGATCGGGCTGGAGGGAAACCTGTGCCGCTGCACCGGCTATCAGAACATCGTCGAAGCGGTTCTCTCGGCGGCTGGTAACGCGTCATGAGCGTGACCGAGACCCAGACCCCGTTCATCGGCGCGCCGCTGAAGCGCAAGGAGGATCGGGCGCTGCTCGTCGGCCAGGGCACCTACGTCGACAATCTGACGGTCGCCGGGCAACTCGTGATGGCCGTTGTGCGCAGCCCCTATGCCCGGGCGCGAATCACCTCGATCGACACGTCGGCCGCCAGGGCGGCCGAAGGCGTCGTCGCCGTCTTCACCGGCGCCGATCTTCGCGACGACTGGAAGAGCTCGCTTCCCTGCGCCTGGCCCGTGACCGAAGAGATGCGGTCGCCGGAGCATTTCCCGCTTGCGATCGACGAGGCGCGCTATCAGGGAGACGGTGTCGTCGTTGTCGTGGCTGAGTCGCGCGCCCTCGCGAAGGATGCTGCGGAACTGGTCGACGTGTCCTACGAGCCGCTCCCCGCAGCTGTCGAGGTGGCGGCGTCGCTCGGGGACGCCTCGCCGCTCGTCCACGAACCGTTTGGCACGAACGAGTGTTATGTGTGGAAGCTCGCGACCGACGACGTGGATGGCGTGTTCGCGAAGGCGGACGTGGTTGTCTCGAACACCTACTACCAGCCGCGGCTGATTCCGAATGCGATCGAGCCGCGGGCGGTGCTCGCGCAGGTCGGCCCCGGCGGAGACGTAACGGTGCATTCGGCGACCCAGGTGCCGCACATCTTGCGCTTTGGGCTCGCGCTCGTGCTTGGGATCGACGAGGCGCGGGTGCGCGTGATCGCGCCCGACGTGGGTGGGGGGTTCGGCTCGAAGCTCGACGTCTATGCCGAGGAAGCGCTCGCCGTCGCGCTCGCGCGCAGGCTCCGTCGGCCGGTGAAGTGGACCGAAGAGCGTTCGGAGGGATATCAGGCGACGATTCACGGCCGCGATTTTCTGACGAAGTACGAGCTCGCCTCGACCAAGGACGGCAGGATCCTCGGCTGCCGCGCCGATGTGAAGGCCGCTATGGGCGCGTACCTGCAGCTCGTCACGCCGGGGATCCCGCTGCTCGGGGCGTGGGTGTACGCCGGTCCGTACGACATCGCTGCGTACTCGGTGACGTTCACCGGCGTCTTCACGAACACCACGCCGACCGACGCCTATCGGGGCGCGGGACGGCCCGAAGCGACGTATGTGATCGAACGGACGATCGACAAGCTCGCACTCGAGCTTGGAATGGATCCTGTCGAGTTGAGGCGCCGCAACTTCATCTCGGAGTTCCCGAAGCAGATCGCCTCAGGTCTCACGATCGACTCCGGCAACTATCACGCGTCGCTCGACAAGCTGCTCCAGATGCTCGACCTCGACGCGATCCGCGCCGATCAGGCCGCACGTCGCGAACGCAACGACCCGGTGCAAACCGGCGTCGGATTCTCCACCTACAACGAGATGTGCGGCCTCGCGCCCTCTCGCATCCTCGGTGCGATTCGCTACGCGGCGGGCGGCTGGGAGTCGGCCACGATCCGGTTTCAGCCTCTCGGCTCCGTGCAGGTCGTGACCGGGACGTCGCCCCACGGCCAAGGGCACGAGACAGCCTGGTCTCAGATCGTCGCCGACCTGCTCGGAGTCGACCCGGCGGAGGTCGAGGTTCTGCACGGAGACACCGCTGTCTCTCAGCATGGCCTCGACACCTACGGCAGCCGCTCGCTGGCCGTCGGTGGCGTCGCGCTCTGGCATGCAAGCCAGAAGGTGATCGAGAAGGCGCGCTTGATCGCCGCCCACCAATTCGAGATCGCACCGGACGATCTCGAGTTCAAGGCGGGCGAGTTCCGGGTCAAGGGAGATCCACAGAAGGCGATGGGCATCAAGGCGATCGCTCTCGAAGCGTGGACGGCGCACAACCTTCCCGACGGGATGGAGCCGGGGTTGGAGGAGACGGCAGTCTACGACCCGCCCAACTTCTCCTGGCCGGGGGGCGCGCACGCTGCGGTCGTCGAAGTTGACACCGAAACCGGCGACGCGCGCCTCGTCCGCTACGTCGCAGTCGACGACTGCGGCACCGTCGTCAATCCCCTCATTGTCGACGGACAGATCCACGGCGGCGTCACGCAGGGCATCGCCACGGCGCTCTACGAAGAGGGTCTCTACGACGACGAGGGCAATCTGATGACGACGAACATGACGACCTACCTCGTCCCGTCGGCAGCAGAGGTCCCGAGCTTCGAGCTCGGCCGCACCGAGACCAGGAGCCCGACCAATCCGCTCGGAGTCAAGGGTGTGGGCGAGACCGGCACGATCGCCGCCGCACCCGCGGTCGTGAACGCGGTGATCGACGCACTCTCGCATCTCGGCGTCACGGACATCGGGATGCCGACGACACCGGAGCGAGTCTGGCGTGCGATCGAGGAGGCAAAGGGGTGATTCCGGCATCGTTCGACTACGACGTCGCCGAGAGCATCGACCATGCGCTCGAACTGCTCGGCAACGGCGATGCGAAACTCCTCGC
Source organism: uncultured Thermoleophilia bacterium (assembly GCA_963821575.1). Classification (GTDB taxonomy): domain Bacteria; phylum Actinomycetota; class Thermoleophilia; order Gaiellales; family Gaiellaceae; genus PALSA-600. Next base: position 12,575 of record CAWGEJ010000002.1, on the reverse strand, counting down.
CGGCGGCCACTCGCTCATACCGGCGCTCAAGCTCCGCATCGCCCGCCCCGAGCGCCTGGTCGACATCGGTCGCCTGGCCGATCTCTCTTACGTGCGAGATGCCGGCGCGGAGATCGCGATCGGCGCCCTCACATGTCACTCGTCGGTGGCGAGCGCGCAACTCCTGGACGAGCATTGCCCGATCGTCAGTCACACAGCCGCACGCATCGGCGATCCGCAGGTACGCCACCGTGGCACGATCGGCGGCTCGCTCGCGCACGGCGACCCTGCATCCGACCTGCCCGCCGTCATGCTCGCGATCGGAGCTGAGCTCGTCATTCGCGGACAAGAAGGCGACCGCACCGTTCCCGCATCCGAGTTCTTCACCGGAGTCTTCGAGACAGCCGTAGGCCCCGCCGAGATGCTCACCGAGATACGGGTGCCAAAGCTCGGCGACTCGGCGGGCTGGGCCTACCTGAAGGCGCAACGGCGGGCCCAGGACTGGGCGACCGTGGGCGTCGCCGCGATCGTTCGACGCGCCAACGGACACGTCGGCAGCGCGTCGATCTGCCTCGTCAGTATGGGCGCCACACCACTACGGGCAGCCGCTGCCGAGGCAGCGCTCGCGAGCGGATCGTCAGTCGCGGATGCCGCCAAACTGCTCGCTGAGGGCACTCAGCCCCCGTCCGATCAAGCAGGATCGAGCGAGTATCGCGCTCACCTCGTCACCGTTGTCGGTCGCCGAGCACTCGAAGAAGCACTCGCTGCTCGCGCACGCCACTGAATCTGGTTCGGCGTAGCCGAACCAGATTCACGAGTTTCGAGTTGTCGGCGGCCTCCCGAGAAACTCGCGAATCAGATTCAGAGAGCGAATCTGATTCGGTCGCTCTTCGAGGGTCACGCCTCTGAATCTGGTTCGGCGTAGCCGAACCAGGTTCACGAGTTTCGAGTTGTCGGCGCCTCCCGAGAAACTCGCGAATCAGATTCAGAGAGCGAATCTGATTCGGTCGCTCTTCGAGGGTCACGCCTCTGAATCTGGTTCGGCGTAGCCGAACCAGGTTCACGAGTTTCGAGTTGTCGGCTGCCTCCCGAGAAACTCGCGAATCAGATTCAGAGAGCGAATCTGATTCGGTCGCTCTTCGAGGGTCACGCCTCTGAATCTGGTTCGGCGTAGCCGAACCAGATTCACGAGTTTCGAGTTGTCGGCGGCCTCCCGAGAAACTCGCGAATCAGATTCAGAGAGCGAATCTGATTCGTTCGAGGGTCGAACGAGGCTCGCGGATCAGTCGGATGAATGAAACTGCGCCTGAAGCCGGGTGAGCTCTTCCGCAAGCAAGGCACGGTCGGCATGCAGCGCGCGAAACGCCTGCATGAGCCGCCGGTTCCCTTCGTCGGTGAGGCGCAGGTAGGAGACGCGCCCATCGGTCTCCGAGCGGGCACGTTCGACAAGCCCCGCCTCCTCGGTTCGCCGGACGAGTTGCGAGACGGCCTGCTGGCGCAGGCGCAACTGCTTCGCGAGAGCTGTCATCGTCGACTCGCTCGGGTCGCCGGCCTCGGCTGCCTTGATCATCAGGAGCAGGTCGTAGCGTTCTGCGGTGAGCCGGGCCGTCGCGGTGACCACCCCTGTCCGAGCGAGGAACCGCCGGAGCTCGCTGCGGAACGCGGCTGTTCGTTCGATCTCGGCCCTTAGGCGACCCTCGAACTGCTGTTCGTTCTCACTCATCAGCCGGCACTCCTACCGGATTCAACCCGGTCACGAATTGAAAGTACACCACTATGTTGTCTAACTTGGGCTCATGTTCTCCCGCGGCATTCTGGTCGTCGGCGTCACTGCGGGTCTACTGGCCGGAGCTGTGACGGCGATCACCGCGTCCGCGGCCACGATTGCCGCGACCCTCACCCTTAAGGCCGGGCCGTTCTCGATCTCCAACCCCTCGACGGCGACCATCTCGGCGACGCTCGACGGCCTCGACCAGACCGTCAGTTACACCGTTCCGCTCACAGTGACCGATTCCCGGAGCAGCCGCGCGGGCTGGAACCTCACGGTCACATCGACCGCCTTTGCCGACGGTGCCGGGCATGTTCTGGCCGCTGACGCATCCGCGGTCACGACGGTCTCGAGCGCGTGTGTCCCCGGCCAGAGATGTCGAAGTGCGCGGAACAGCATTCGGTACCCGGTCACGATTCCGGCGGGCGGAACCGCCCCCGCCGCCGTGAAGTTCTTCAACGCGGCAGCGAGAACCGGGACGGGGCAGTTCATTGTGTCACCCACCGTCGATCTCTTCATTCCCGGTGACACCTACACCGGCGCATATACGAGCGTGTTGACGTTCGCCCTGAGCTCAGGCCCGTAGCACCATCTGGGATCGGCTCGTCGGGCGCGGAGCAAACCGCCAACGGGCCCGGAGTCCGGCACTGATTCGGCTCGCGTCGTTTGCAGGATCCGTCGAAACGTTCCCGAAGCCATCGCGACCAGTGCAGAACCGGTATCGGTCAGCCCTCCGCGCGACGGTCGCCGCAAGTGCCGGCCCCTACGGCTATACCCTCACGATCTGGACGAGCGGCGCCGTTCTCTCTCATGCGCGCGGGATCCCCAGCGCGGCCCTGGCGCTTCTCTTCTTGATCGGCGCTGTGTCCGCATATGCCCTCGTGGGAGCGGCTGCATTTGGCGGTCTCTCCGAGCACGTTGCTCCGCAGCTGGGTGGCTCGGTGGTCTGGGGCGGGCTCCACTTCTTCTCCGTCGGCCTCGCGATCGCGGCCGCCTCCTTGACCGCCCGTTTCGTGCACGACGACGCTGCCTGGCCGCTGGGGGCGTTTCTTTCCACCGCGCTCTATTTGCTCGCCTCCGCATCGCAACTCGCAATCGCGCAACGAGTTTCGACGCCCTAGCGTCCTGCCGGCTGCGACCCGGGTCGATGCCGCGCGGCTGGTTGAGGCAGAGGGACGCGTAGCCGCTGCTCGAACGGAGCTGGAGCGCTAGGGTCCATTGCGTGGGCTCGCTCGAGGTTGACAAGACCAGACAGCGACTCGTCGACCGTGGCGGTGGCTACGAGATCATCCACGCCTCGCCTGAGCTCGAAGTTGGCGTCTATGTGCTGGTTGCCCCGGAGCCCGATCGTCAGAGTTCCCACTCCGATGACGAGCTCTACGTCGTCCTCGAGGGTCGCGGGGAACTGACGATCGAGGGCGAATCAATCACTCTCAACCAGGGCCAAGCTGCTTTCGTTCCGGCGGGCGCCGAACATCGGTTCACCGGCTATGAGGGTCTTTCCCTCCTGGTCATTCTCGCCCGGAAGAACGAAGACACGCCGCTACCCGACCGACAGCTGCTGGGACACCCGCTCTAGTCGCGGTCGAGCCGTGCCCCACCGGCTCAGCCGCGGCGGCGACCGACAACTCAACCGCGCCGTCCACACCGTTGTCTTGCACCGCCGTCAACACGACCCCGCGACCCGCGACTACATCGCCCGCCGCATCGCCGAAGGCAAGACCCATGCAGCGTCCGCGGGTCTATCTGGGCGAGCATCCACGCAACCCGTGCACTGATGCTCGAGGAGGACCGCGCGCACGCGTGTCGCCTAGGTGACCGGCCACCACCTCAGGCCCGGCGCCTACCAGGTCGGCGGCCCGATCGGCGTCGTCTACTACTACTACGCCAAGCACCAGGAGCTGCGGCTCGGCCAGCCGCTGACCATCACGAAGACGAACCTCGGTGACCGTTCGGCAGAGAGGACGCTCGTCCACGCCTCTGAATCTGATTCGGCGTAGCCGAACCAGATTCACGAGTTTCGAGTTGTCGGCTCCCTCCCGAGAAACTCGCGAATCAGATTCAGAGAGCGAATCTGATTCGGTCTCTTTCGAGGGTCACGAGTTTCGAGTTGTCTCCCCAAGGAGCTGTTCGGCACCCCGGATCACCCGCTTGTCCGTTGAGCGGATGAGCGAGGTGTGTCGAGCGCTCACGCTCGCTTCCGGGTGCGGGTAGAGCGCGAACGACCAGCTCAGAACTCCGCCGACCCACCCTCCCGCGAGAACCGCTCCAGCGCCGCGCCGCCGTCGTCGATGATCGGCTCGCCGTGCGCGAGCAGCAGGACCTCGGGGCGCAGCTCGCGCGCCAGTTCGCCGTAGCGCTCGCGCAGGGCGGCCTTCACCGGCTCGGGGTCCTCGCCGATCAGGCGGTCCGGGACGAAGACGAGTGGGCCGCCGGGCGGATGGCGGATGGCGCCGTCGGCGATCGCCAATGCGCGGTGGGCAGGGAACCAGAGCGCCATCTCGTCCGGGCACAGGTGGCCCACCTCGTAGACCACGGCCCCGCCGGGCAGTTCGTCGCCCGGGTCGTAGGGCGTGGCCGGGCGGTCGGGGCCGAACTCGTGCAGGCCGGAACGCGGCACGTGGACCGTCACCCCGAACGCGGCGATGAGCTCCGTGCAGCCGCGCCAGTGATGACGGTTCGTCAGCAGGACGTCGGTGGGCGGAGGGTCGCCGAGCACGTCGATTCCCTCTTCGGGGACCAGTGCGTCCAGCAGCACTCGCTCGGCAGCCAGGCGGTAGCCGCTGACCTTCTTGCCGATCGACGGGTGGCTCGCCGTCCAGTGCCACAGGCCGGGCCGGATCTCGCGCATCCGTCGCATCGTACGGCAGCATGAAAGCGGAGGCCATTGCGAGCCCATCGGTCCTACGGGTGCGGGTGGATCGGGACGCTGCAGCAGAAGCGTGCCGGCTTCGCGACTGAACTTCGACTCAGCCACTGTCCCCTCCCGCAGTGCGCCGTTCGTCGCCTGGATGAACGCGAACGTCACGGAGGCGGCGTGACCGCCACGCTCCGGCTCGGTGCGGCGCTCGCCGAGTCCGAAGCTCAAGGATTGGCGAGCGGCGCCGGCGCGCGCCGCTCGCCAACAGCCAATGAACCGACGAAGCGCGCGACGAGTTCGAGCGGCTGCACGCGGCACCTGGCTCGAGCGCGCTCCGCAGCCGGTCACCGGCCGGCTCGCGTTCCCGTCTGAGCCCGCCGGTCCTATTCCGGTGGTCGACGGTGCCCCACGACTTCGGTCAACGGGCTAGGAGGCCGGGTCTGCTCTCTTGATCAACGACCGTTCGGCAGAGAGGGCGCTCGTCCACGCCACTGAATCTGATTCGGCGTAGCCGAACCAGATTCACGAGTTTCGAGTTGTCGCCTGCCTCCCGAGAAACTCGCGAATCAGATTCAGAGAGCGAATCTGATTCGGTCTGGTGCGGCGACGGCGGACGCGTTAGCAGCCGGTCACCGGCCGGCTCGCGTTCCCGCCTGAGCCCGTCGGTCCTACGGGTGCGGGTTGACCGGCACGCTGCCGCAGGAGCGGGCCGGCTTCGCCCCGTGGAAGACGTACCAGATGAGCTCGCGCGGGGTCACGTAGATGATGTGGCCCTGCCAGCAGATCGGGATCTTGTGCCCGTACTGCTCCTGGAACGGCCAGTGGGTCGGCGTTGCGTTCCCGTAGTCGACCGTGCCGCCCGACGACGTCGTGGTCGTGACGTGGTCAGGTGAGTTGCTCGCTCCCTTCGGCGGCGAGACGAGGTGCACGACGCTGACACTGAAGGAGCGCACCGAGCCACCGGCCGAGCCGAGCGCGCCGGCGGTGCCGAGCGACACCGCGAGGACGAGCGTCACCGCGCCGACGAGCGCGACCTTCGGCAGCGAGAGCCGCCGCGCGGGCCGCGCGGGCGCGATCCCGACGGTGAGCGACTGCACGAACTCGTCGCGCGGCTGTGGGCGCTGAGCGCGGAGCTCGCGCTCGAGGTCGGTCTCGGCGGCCTGTCTCCGGAATCCCATCTACCCCTACTACCGCCGGAGGAGGCGAAACCCTTACGGGCGAGTGAGCCGGGCGAGCTCGGGGCCGGCGGGATCGAGCGCCCGCACCCGCGCGACCGCCAGAACGTGTGTCGGGCCGCTGGTCGCCGAAGCGATGTCGAACCACGTCTCCCAGTCGCCCGGGTCCTTCGCTGCGGCGCTCCGGAGGTCGGCGAGCCCGGCCTGCCCGTCGCCGCTCAGGATCCTTCCCTCGCCGAGATCGCGCAGGGCCGCCGCCGACCAGGGCGCCCAGCGGTGGGCCCGCCGCGCCTCGGTGACGACCGTCTTCGGATTCCCGTTCAGGAGCGCCTGCTCGCTGCGGGCGAGCGCGATGTTGCCGATCAGCCCGACGAAGGCGACCACGGCGGCGAGCGCGGCCAGCGCGCCGATCGCGATCCGCACCGTCCGCCCGAGCGGCCGAGCCCCGTTCTGGTTCTCGCCGCGCGCGGCGACGACGATCGTCGCGGCGGCGAGGAGCGCGAGCAGCGTGACGGCCGGCACCTGCCAGTCCCAGTCGACGATGCAGTGCACGAGGTACGCCACGTAGGCGCCGAGCGCCGTCGCGGTGAGCGGCTGCCAGCGCGCCCGGAACGCCGCGACGAGCGGCAGCCCGAGCAGGAGGGCGAGCAACGCTCCACCGACGATCCCGAGCTCGGCGAGCGTCTGCGCATAGAGGTTGTGGGTGTCCTGCACGAGGTAACCGCTCGTGCGGTGGGCGAGCCACCAGCGCTGGAAGCTCCCCGCGCCGCCGCCGGCGACCGGGTGCGCGCGGAACTCGTTCCAGGCCGAGCGCCAGAGGATCGTGCGCCCGTTGTTCGAGAGCGTGAAGAGGCGGCTGTTCAGGTTCTGGCCGCCGGTCGGCGCTCCGGTGAACGAGTGGTAGGCGCGGTGCGCCAGTGTCGAGGGTGAGCCGTAGGCGGCGAACCCGCCGGCGAGCGCCGCAACGGCGACGAGCGCCACGACCACCGCCAGTGCGATCCGCGCACCGCGGCTGACGCTGACCCGGCGGGCGAGCACGACGTAGCCGGCTGCGACGAGCGCCTGCAGGATCGCGATCGCGGCGAGCTCGAGCGCCAGCCGGTGCCCGGCGTGGGAGGCCGCCGCGACCGTCGAGTGCTGGTCGGTGAGCGCCGCCGGCCGCGAGGCGAGCCACACCGCGAGCGCCGGCAGCGGCACGAAGACGAAGAGCGCCACGAAGAGCTGCGCCCGCCGTGGGCTGTAGGCGAGGGCGACGATGAGACCGACGAAGAGCGCGGCCCAGGAGCCGCGGCTGTAGGTGTAGTAGAGCGTCGGCAGCAGCACGACGAGCGCCACCGCCGCAAGGATCCGCAGCATGGTGCTGCGCCCGGCGACCGCCGCGCCGAAAGCGAGCAGGGCCGCGATGCCGGCGAAGATCCCGAGCGCGTTCCAGTAGCCGATCGGCACGAACAGGCGGTAGCCCGCATCGGCGTTGAACGCGCCGAAGTGGTCGGCAAAGAGGCGGGTCGCGAGCGAGTAGAAGCAGATCGCGGTCGCCCCGGCGACGAGCCCGAAGAGCCACAGTTCGATGTCGCGCCGGCGGAGGAGCAGTAGCGCGCCGGCGACGGCGGTCGCGTAGACGACGGCTCGCAGGCCCTGGTCGACGGCGGTGCCTGCGGAGCCCGCCCAGAGCGCCGAGCAGAAGGTGAAGACGCAGAGCTCGGCGGCGGTGATGACCCAGACCGCGTCGAAGGCGCCCCAGCGCGGCTGGGCGAGCACGACAGCGGCGATCGCCACCCAGGCGAACGCGAGCGCGGTCCAGCCGAAGGCCGTGGGGAAGTAGCCGCCGTTCGCCGCCGCGACGGCGAGGATCGCTATCAGTGGCAGCAGCAGCGAGAGGGCCGAGGAGATCGGCGGTGAGCGCCGCTGCAGGCGAGTGGTGCCCGCCTGGGTCAGAGCGGGACTCGTCATTCGGCTGTCCTCGCCGGCCACTCGGATTCGCCGCGCGGCCCATCCGAGCCCTCGAGCACGCCGCGCAGCGTCTGCAGCGCTCGGTGCAGCGCGACCTCGACGGCGTTCGTCTTCACGCCGAGCAGGTCGCCGATCTGCCGTGCGGTCAGGTCGGCGCCGTAGCGCAGCGCGATCAGCTCGCGGTCGCGGTCTCCGAGTTGCCAGACCGCGTGTCGCAGGTCGAGGCGGGTCGCAGAGTCGCTCGCGAGCTCTCCGGGCGCGATCTGCTCGGGAACGCTCTCCACGGGAGTCGGCGCTGCGCCGAAGTGCTCGGCGATGCAGTTGCGTGCGATCCCGATCAGCCAGGCGGCGGGGTCACCGCGGCGCGGGTCGAATCGGTCGCGGTAGCGGACGGCACGCTCGATCGCCGCGGACGTGACGTCCTCTGCGTCCGGGCCGTCTCCGACCCGGTAGGCGACGTAGGCATAGACCTTCCGGATCAGCGGTTCCGGATCCGCCAGCGGGTCGTTGGCCACCGAGCCAGACTAATCGAGCGCAATCGCGCGGATCCGCTCGATGAAGCGCGCCTCGGAGAACCCTGCTGCGTGGCGGCGAAGTGTGTGCTCGTTCCAGGCTTCGCCCGGAGCGTCTGCACTGCGTCGGAGATGCTTCCCGCCGAGGGGTACCGGACCGTCCGTCATCACGAACTACCGACCAGGGCACGTGCTCACCCCTAGTTCGCAAGACTCACCGGGTGGAGATCGACAAACAAGCACGCGCCGCCGGAATGCACCAGCAGCCGTGCGTGCTCTGGCTGACCGGCCTTTCGGGCGCAGGTAAGTCGACCGTCGCAAACCTGGTCGAGAAGAAGCTCCACGCGCGCGGGTGTCACACCTATCTGCTCGACGGCGACAAGCTCCGCCGCGGGCTCAACAAAGATCTCGGGTTCACCGACTCCGATCGCGTCGAGAACATCCGCCGCGTCGCCGAAGTCGCGAGCCTGATGCTCGATGCCGGACTGATAGTCATCGTTGCACTCATTTCCCCGTTCACGCGGGAGCGGGAGCTTGCCCGGCAACTCGTCAGCGACGGAGAGTTCTTCGAGATCTTCGTCGACGCGCCGCTCGAACTGGCCGAGCAACGCGACCCGAAGGGGCTTTACAAGAAGGCGCGCAGCGGCGAGCTCGCGAACTTCACAGGCATCGACTCGCCGTACGAGCCGCCCCATCACCCGGCCTTGCGCGTAGATACCGCGACTCTCGAACCGGAGGAGTCGGCCGATCTGGTCATCGCGCTTCTCGAACAGAGCGGCGTGCTCGGAGGCTGAAGGGCCGCGGTGCGTTCGCGATCCAGCCCCGGTTTCAGCGTTAACGCGAGAGTCGGCCGAATCCCACGCTGCCATCGGTGAGGCACCAGCTCCCGTGGGTGTCGCCAACGTAGTGCGTCGCAGCTCCCAGGTCAGTTACCCGGAAGTCGCGCCGCGCCTGTCACGCCACCAGGAGTCCGAGGCTTCGGGGATACACCAGGAGGCCATTGGGCGGCGCCCGGTTCAGTCGAGCGGCCGAAGCTCAGTCGAGCGGCCGAAGCGTCACAAGATCCTCAATGATCGTCAGGTCAGCGGTGTCCGCCGTGAGCAGAGGTACACCGTGGATATTGGCCGTGGCGGCGATCGCAAGATCAATCGAGCGGCGGCGCGGCTTGCCGCCACGCTCGGCCACCGCGGCGGCAAGCCGACCCCATTCCCGTGCCACGGCGGCATCGATTGGAAGCGGGTCGAACGTCGCCTCAACCACGCCGAGTCGCTGCGCACGCCGCGCACGCTCGTCAGGGTCAGTCGCGACGAGCACACCAAAATGGAGCTCCGCAAGCGTGACGACACTGATCGCGGCCTCAACCCCGGCCGGAACGCCGGCGCCGATGATGGCAGAGGTGTCGAGGAGAACGCGACTCACGCGAAGGGGTCAACTAACCCGGTGGAGAACCGCTCGAGGTCGCCGGACAGACCCCTCGGTGGGGGGGTCTGGAAGACCGCCTCGAGTGACGGTCCACCGACCCAGGCACGTCTCGCGGCCGGCCCGAGTTCAGCCACCGGCCTCCCGGAAACGGTGATCACAAACTGTTCGCCTGCCTCCGCACGCCGAAGGACGTCACCGACGTTGTTGCGCAACTCCTTTTGGGGAATCGTCACCATCACCGGCTACGGTAGCAGATCTGCTACCAACTGAACGAGCCGCCGCGACTGACGTCGCAGGAGGCTCGGGCTCCATGATGGAATTGTCCGCGCTGATCCCGGTCGGCTACCCGGTCGAGGACTGCGCCGTGCCCGAGCTGGAGCGCAAACCGCTTTCCGAGATCCACGTCGTCGATCCTCGAGAGCGGGACGAGGCCCCGGTCGGGTCACGCTCATGAGGCGTGCCGATGTGCCTCGAACTCGTGCTCGTCCGCCACCGGTTCGTTCATCATCTTCAATGTCCAGACGTCCACGCGCATCAGTAACGGCCGTGGAGCGAACTATCGTCGGAGCAGATGAAGGCCCTCGACACCCGGCTCCGCTGGGCCATCGCCTTCCTGATCGGGCTCGCAACGGTGACCGCAGCGGGCCTCGGATGGCGCGTGGCACAGATCGGAAGCACGGCAGCCTACGACGATCGCCAATCGATCGGCGAAACGGTCCGGGTCGAGCAGGCACGAGTCGAACGGGCAGTCACCGTCGCTGCGCAGGCCCGGGAGTACGTGCGCTACCGCGCCGACTACGCCGCCGCCGCAGCGCTCGATCGTGAAGCCCGTCAACTCGCGGCGCACGGAGCCGGCCGGTTTGCCGCCGTCTCGCGCGGCGAGGCGAGGGCGCTACGCCTGGGGGCGGCACAGCGCGCAGCCGATGCAGGTGTGTTCGGCCGTTTCACGATCGGCACTGACCTGCTCCAGCCGAGCCTGCAGCCCCGCCCGTTCGACTATCGCGCGCGGGCGCGTGAGCTCGCCGCCGACATGTCGACGGGGCTGGACTCACCGACGAACCTCGACCCCGACCATTGGGCGCGCGCAGCCGAGCACATTCGGACCCGGATGAGGGGGCTCACGCGGTGGGCGTTCCTCCTTCTGCTCGCCGTCTTCTGCTACACGGCGGCCGAGGTGGCGATCCGGCCGCGTGTGGTCTACGTACTGCTGGGCTGTGGGCTCGTGATTTACGTCGCCGCGCTCGCACTCGCACTCTCGACCGTCTTCTTCTCGGCATGAGCACCCCGGGACCGGAGACGACGGCCGAGGTCGAGGAACCGCCCGATCATCTGAAGCGGAACATCGCACTCACGCTGGCGGCCCTGATCGTGCTCGGCGCGGGAATCGCGATCTTGCAGGTGGACGCGAGCGCGAACGAGTCGAACACGGCCCGTCAGACGACGCGGGTGGCCGTCCAGGCGCTGCGTGCGAACGTCGTCGCCGATACCGTCTCGGGCCTTCAACCCGTCCTGGCCGCCGAACGAGACTTCCTCGCGTTTCGACGGCCGCTCGCCGCCGGTGAGCCGAGCCTCGCAGGCGCGGCAGGACTGCCCCGGCAAGCGGAGGTGGCGGGAAGTCTCCGCGTCGCCCAGCAAGCGGTCCCCGACCTAGCCGTCGGGAAGCTCCTCCCCGTTCTGCAAACCGAGGCGCAACGGCTGACCCTCCAGCAACAAGCCCTCGCGACGACGAGGATCACTTGGAACGACCGCTCCACGCAGTACACGACGGTGATCGCGGTGCTCGCCGTCGCCATCTTCCTCGTCGGCTTCGGGCTCGTCGTCGAAGGCTCTGTCCGCCCTGCCACCTACGCACTGGGGCTCGCCGTGGGGATCTTCGCCGCCGGGTGGACCGTCTGGATCTACCGGCTTCCGATCCCGTCGACACCGCAGACCGCGATCACGACTGCGGCACGAGGCGCAGTGCTGAGCACGAACGGAAACTACACCGCCGCGCTCGCCTCCTACAGCAGCGCCCTCGCCGCGGACGACAACTACTCGCCCGCGTACAGCGGGCGGGCCCGCGCCCGGCTGCTGGCAGCGAATCCCGACTACGCAACGACGAGAGCCGTCACCGACACGAGCGCAGGCACGTTCGGCAAGGCGGAGCTCGACGCCAAGCGAGCGCTCGCACTGAACAGCCGCGACATCCTCGGCACGGCCCTCGTTGCGGTGATGAGCTTCTACCGCGGCGAGTACGGAGCTGCGATCAAGGCCGCCGACGAGGGCCTCCGAATCAACCCGAAGGTGCCCGACCTCTGGCTCCTGAAGAGCGCGGCCGAAGCCGCGGCGGGCGATGGCGATGCGGCGACCAGCTCACTGAACCGGGCACTTGCCGCGCTGCGCGGCTCAGCGCCCTCGCAGCGCACACGTCTCCTCTCCTCGAGCTACCTCAGCTACCTCGCCTGGGTGGAGCGGCACGCTCCCGCCCGGGCCGGCATCGCACGGCGGCTCGCCAACCGGGTCGTCGCGATCGAGACCGCCTTCACCCTCGGGCGCACGCTTCCGGCACAGCCTCCAAAACGCGGTGCCGTCTCCGTGCGCGGGCTTCGATACGCACACGGCCGACTGACCTTGCAACTGCGGTGGGTCGGCCAGCCCACGGGGACCGCACTCAGCGCGATCGGCTACGAGCGGCCCCTGCCGCGCGGCGCCTGGACCCAACCATCCGACCTTGCGCTCTTCGCAGCCGTCGCCGGAACCGGACAGCGCGACATCAGCGTTCCGCTGCAGCGGGCGTGCAAACCGACGCGAGTCCGGGTCGACGTCTACCTGAACGGCGCCCCGGCGCTGACGACCACCGGCCCAGGTGTGCCCGCCACCTGCTGACCAGCGCGATCGCCTACGACGAGCACATCGCCGAACGGATCCGG
>CAWGEJ010000001.1:0-19822 GCA_963821575.1 uncultured Thermoleophilia bacterium | reverse complement strand
CGACCTGCGCCAGCTCAGCGCGCAGGTCGCCTTCGGGTTCACCCCGCGGCGCTAGCTACAGCGCCCGCAGCCGCTCGGGATGCTTGCGCACGAAGCGGGCAATGCCGCGCCAATGCCAGAGCGTCCGGCGCGTGAGCCAGCGGGTGTCGGTCTCGGCCTTGTGCTCGTGCTCCACGACCGCGGCCGGGACGTACCAGCGCTCCCAGCCCGCGAGCATCGCCCGGTACTGGAGATCGATGTCCTCGCCGTAGAGCCGGAACCCCTCGTCGAACCCACCGAGGTCCTCGAGCATCGACCGGCGCAGCATCAGGAAGCCACCGAGCATCCAGTCGGCGGGGACGGGGTGATCGGGAGGCGCCTCGTCGAGGTGGTAGTGATGCTGCTGCCGGATCACGCGCCGAAGCGGCGTTCGGCGCACGATCGTCCCGAAGACGGTCGGGAAGCGCCGTCGCGACGGCTGCCAGCGGCCGTCGGGAAACACCATCCGCGGCCCCGCGACCCCGCAGCGCGGATGCGCCTCCATGAACGACCGCAGCGTGTCCACGGCACCGGGCTCAGGGACGGCGTCGGGGTTGGCGGAGACGACGAGCTCGGCGTCGGTCCCGGCGACGCCCCTGTTCACGTTTGCTCCGAAGCCGAGCGGCTGCTCGTTCTCGACCGCATCGACTCCGACGGGCACCGAGCCCGGCACGTTTGCGATCACGACGAGCTCGTCCACCTGCGGCTCGAGCGCGGGGAGCGACTGCGTGAGCTCGACCGGATGGCCGTGCGAGACGACGATCGCGGCGACCCTCACGAGAGGGCGCTCCGATAGACCTCGGCGGTGAGGCGCGCCGTTTCGCGCCAGCTGAAGTGCTGCGCACGCTCGAGGCCCGCCCGCACGAAACGCTCCCGGTCTGCAAGCACGCGGCCGACCGCGCTTGCGAGGTCGCCGCCGGCGGCGACCTCGGCTGCACCGCCTGCGACCTCGACGAGCGCGGCGTCGTCCGAGATCACGACGGGAGCGCCGCTCGCCATCGCCTCGATCACCGGCAGGCCGAAGCCCTCGTAGCGCGACGGGAGCAGAAGCGCCGAGGCATGCCGGTACAGATCCGCGAGCTCGGCAGTCGTGACGTGCCCGCGAACGTCGGCGCCCCGCGCGCGCAGCTCGCGCGCCAGGGCGGGCTCCTTCTCGGGGCCGGCGAGGATCAGCGGCCGGCCGACGGCCTGCGCGGCGTCGAGAGCCGAAAGCGGGTCCTTGCGCGCCTGGACCGCACCGACGAAGAGCAGATAGCCACCATCCGCGCCGTCGCCCGGGGTGAAGGCCGGGTCGACGCCGTGCGGCGTCACCGTCACCCGCTCCGGCAAGAGGCCGTACAGCTCGACGGCGTCGGCCTTCGTCCGCTCCGACACGGCGAGCACGCGATCGGCCTTGCGGGCCGAGCGCGGGACGACGCTCTTGAAGACGAGCCGATCGAGCCGGCCCATCACGCTCGGGTCACGCTCGAAGTGCAGGTCGTGCAGGGTCAGCACCGTTCGTCCGCACCGGCCGAGCGGAAGCGCGTGTTGGAAATGCGCGACCGCCGGCCGAAGGCGGCGAAGCAGGCGCGGCAACGACCAGGCCATGCGCAGTTCCTGGGATCGAGCTGCGAGCGTCACCGCCTCGATGCCGGCCGGAACGAGCTCCGGGTGGCGCGTGATGGCGAGCACACGCAGATCCGGAGCCACTTCGGAGAGCTGGCGCAACAGGTTCAGCACGTATGTCTCCTCACCGGTGCGCCGGCGTCCGAGCACGTCGGCGTCGATCGCGACGAGTGGAGGGCTCACGCCATCGCTCGCTCGTAGGCCTGTACGGTCGCCTCGGCGGTCTTCTCCCAGCTGAAGCGCTCGGCGCGCGCGAGGCCCGCCTCGCGCAGCTCGTCGCTCCGCGCGAAGGCGCGCTGGATCCCGGCCGCGATCGACTCCACGTCCAGCGGGTCGACGAGCTCGGCGGCCTCGCCCGTGACCTCGGCCATGGCGCTGTCCGCGCTCGTCACGACCGGCGCGCCGCACAGCATCGCCTCGAGCACGGGGATGCCGAAGCCCTCGAGGAGCGACGGGTACGCGAGGCAGAGCGCGCCGCGTAGCTGCGCCGCGAGCTCCTCGTCGGAGGGCCGTCCGAGCCAGCGAACGTGCGCGGCGTCCACGTCGACGCGTCCCCAGCCTCTTGCGCCGGCGATCCGGAGCTCGAGACCGAGGCGGCCCGTCGCGTCGACCAGCCGCGCCAGGTTCTTCCGCGGCTCGAGCGTCCCCACTGCGAGGACGTAGTCACCGTCTGCGGCCGGGCCCGACGGCGTGAACACCGACCGAGACGCTGCGTTGTACGCGACATCGATCCGCTCGGCCGGAACGCGCGCCAGCTCCATCACCTCGCGCTTCGTGAACTCCGAGACCGCCAGCACACGGGTGGCCGCCCTGAGCACGGGCAGGAGCAGTGTGCGCGCGTAGAGCCGTGTCCAGGCCGTAAAGAGCTCGGGCTGCCGCACGATCGCAAGATCGTGGACCGTGACGATCAACGGGACAGCCGCACGCAACGGCGCGCGGAACGTCGTGCAATGCAGAACGTCGGCGTGGCGGGCCTGCACCGGCAACACGACCGGGTACCAGGCGGCGTCCCGCAGCACCGCCGTCGCGCGTCCGGAGCCGCCCCACGTGAGCTCCTGCACGCGCACGTCGCTGCGCTGTCGGAGCGCCTCGCGCACACCTCGCACGTACCGGGCGGTGCCGGCGTTGTCGAGCACGAGCGGTGCGGTGTCATACGCGACGTTCACTCCGCCTGCTCCCACGCCGCAAGCATCGTCTCGCCGACACGACGCCACGTGAATCTTCTCGCATGCTCGACGCCGAGGCGCCCGAGCTCCTCGCGCCGCCCCGCCGCCGCGGTCAGCGCCGCGGCCCACGCCTCGGGATCGTCGGGGTCGGCCCGGAGCGCGACGTCGCCGGCGGCCTCGTTCAGCGACTCGTGCGAGGACGCGACGACCGGCACGCCGCTCGCCATCGCCTCGACGATCGGAATGCCGAAGCCCTCGAAGCGCGATGGGTACGCGACGACGGCTGCCCCGCGGTAGAGCCGGGCGAGCTCGTCGTTTCCCTGGCGCCCGAGCAGCCGGACTCCCGGTGCGTGGAGCGCGGGTTGTTTCCCCCAACCCGCTCCGCCGACCACTGCGAGCTGCAGGCTGCTGCCGAGCAACGGCTGCGCGTCGACCAGGACCTGAAGGTTCTTCCGCGGCTCGAGCGTCGCCACCGTCAGCACGTAGGGAGCGCCGAGGTCGGCGCGCTCACCGTCGGGCCCGAAGTCGGCCCCGACGCCCGGCGGTGCGACGTGCACGCGCGCCGGATCGAGCGCAAGTGTCCGGACGACGTCGTCCCGCGTGTACTCGGAGTTGACGAAGACGGTGTCGCAGTTGGGAGCGTCGCGGTACTTCGCGGAGTGCATCGAGTACGTGCGAGGCGTGACCCATTCGCGGTGGTGCAGCGGGACGAGGTCGTGGATCATCGTCGACCGCAGCCCAGCCCGCTGCGGCGGGAACATCCAGTCGGTGTAGTGGAGGACGTCGATCGGCCCGAGGAAGCGCTCGACCGACGGCCGCCCGGCGCGGCTCCACGCCTGCCGCCAGTAGTGCGCGAACGGAAGCAGGCGCAGCTTCGTCGTCAGCGGGATGCCTGCGAGCTCCGCGGGGATGCGCCGCAGGCCGGCCGGGCTCGTCGGTGCAAACGCGACGATCTCGTGGCGGCCGGCGGCCACCTCCGCGAGCGCGGCGAGCGAGCCACGGATGTAGTTGCCGATCCCGGTCGGCTCGTGTGAGAGCGGGCTGACGTCGAAGGCGATCCTCATGTCCGCCTCACGACCTGAAAGCCGGTGAAGCGGGCACCGAGCGCGCGCGTGTCGGTCGCGCCGGGCTGCACGCGCGACGGCACTCGCGTGTCCGAGACGGTGAACGTGACCGTGCAGGATCCGGCCCCGGACGGCAGCAGCGGCACGCGGAGCACGGCCGCGCCCTTCGGGGCGATGCGGGCACGGCCGACCACGCGCCCGTCCTCGCGCGCGGTGACCACCTGGGCCCGCCTGAAGAGCTCGGGATCGCTGCCGAGCCCGACGCGCAACTGCCCGCCGGCGCAGTCGAAGCGGCGGTAGAGCGCGTGCTTGCCCGACCAGGAGTCGCCGTAGATCCCGTCCGTCACATAGCCGGCGCGCAGGGGCCCGTCGACCCGGAGCAGCACCAGGCCCTTGCGCTTGTCCGCCGCGAGGAGGCGGCCGTCGACGGGAACGCTCGTGTCGGCGAGCACGTCCTGGACGTGCACGACTCGCCCGCCGGCGCGGTAGCGCCCCGTCACGCCGGTCGAGCACGACCGGCGTCTGGGCGAGGCCCCCGGGCACCGCCCCGTTGAGCGTGTAGATCGCGCCGACGTCGCGGTTGAAGAACTCGTTCTCGTTCACCGTCAGGCGGTCGGTCGCGCCCGTCCAGAGAACCGCGACCCTGCTCGGGTCGCCGGAGCCGACCGCCGCCGTGATCCAGTCGCGATCCGACCGCGTGATCCCCTGGAAGAGCGCCCCGATCGAGGCGCGCTGGGTGCGGCTGTCGACGGGCTGGATCGCGCCGAGATAGAGCAGCAGAACGAGGCCGGGAAGAGCCCACCAGAGCCGCCGTGGCCCGACTGCCGCGAGCACGACGAGCACGAGCGCAATGCCGGCGACGAACCAGCGAATGTCCGGAGCGGGCAGGTTCAGCCAGATCGCTGTCGACCAGAGCGCGAGCACGCCGAAGGTGTCCGAGGTCGCCGACGTGTCGATGAACCGCTCGTACGGCACCGCTGCGGCGAGTGCCACCACGCCGACCGCCGCCGCACCGGTGGCGACGCGCGGCCGCGGCATCCCCCGCTCGATCCACAACACGAGGCACGTGAAGAAGAGCGGCGCGACGTAGAACAGGTTGCGCTCCTCGATTCGCAGCACGCTCGGCTGGCTCGCAAACGCGGCCACCTCGACGAGCAGGAACGCGACGAGCGAGACCGTGGCGGCGATCACGGCGCGATCGGCGGCGGAGACGGTCTTCGCCCGCACGCACAGGAGGACGAGTGCGAGCACCGGCACGACACCCACGTAGAGGGTGAGCTCGGACGCGTGCCAGAGGAGCCATCTCGACACGGTCCCGACGTCGTATGACGAATGCGTCGCCGCGGCGTAGGCCCCGAGCAGCGACGAGATGCTTCGGCCACGGGCGAGCTCCGCCAGCACGACGAGAGCCGCCAGCCCGCCGAGCACCGCGTAGAACAGCGTGAACCCACGAAGCTCGCGCCGCCTTCGTGCGAGCGCGGCGATCACGAGGGGCGCGATGAGTGCCGCCGGCAGCACGGCGACCGCTTGCGCGCGCGTCTCGTACGCGAGCGCGAACGCGCCCAGAAAGAGGAGCACGTTGAGGAACCGCGGCCGCTCGAGCAGCGCGACGAGCGCGAGAGCGAGCAGCAGGAAGATCGGATAGAACGCGTTCTCGGTCATCACCGTGCCGGCGTAGAACCCCGACGGGACCGCCACCGTGAGCACGGCGACGATGAGCGCGCCGCGCCGGGAGACGACGCGCCGCGCGAGCAGGTACGCAGGAACCGCCGCCAGCGACATCAGCAGCGAATTGATCAGCTTGATCGCGCTGTAGACGGTGGGAATCGACCGGAACAACGCATACGCCGGGCTGATCAGGATCGGGTAGACGATCCCGTAGCCGCCGGTCGGCACCTCGCGCACCGCGAACGATCCCGTCGCCGCGAAGCTCTTCGCGAGCTCGGAGTACACGATCTCGTCGATCATGATCCAGGGGCCGACCATGTGACGCGCGAAGCCGAATCGCACTGCGGTCGAGATCGCGACGATCGCGACGACCCAAGCCCACGCCGGCACGGCGCGGGCTCTCCTACGCACCGATTCCGACCTCGCCGAGGCGCTGCGCGAGCAGCGAGATGTCGGTCACGCCGGCCTCGGCGGCCGCCTCGGCGATCCGCCAGAGCACCGCGTCGGCCACGGCATCGCCGCCGGCCGCCACCTCCAGCGCAGCGACGTAGGCGTCGGCGACCTTCGGCAGCGCGTGCTCGCGCTCGACGTACTCACGCGCGGCGGCGCCGAGCTCCTCACCGTGCTCGACGGCGAACTCGAGCGCAGCGTCGAGCGTGACGACCTCGAGCTCGTCCACCGGGACCTTGAGCGCAACATCGTCGGGCAGCTCGCTGAACCAGCCTACGTCGGAGACGAGCAACGGCTTGCCGAGCGCGAGCGCGCGGATCACGGAGCCAGAGGTCTCGCCCATCGTCGGATAACGCAGGTTGACCAGCACGTCGCAGGCCGCCATCAGCGACCACATCCGATCCTCGGGGACGTAGTCGAGCCGGTGGACTCCCTCCGTGAGCCCGAGCCGCTCGAGGCGGCGCTCGACGTCGAACCGCTCGCCCGCGGCACCGACGAGCAAGAGCCTCGCGCCGGGAAGCCGACGCCGCAGCGAGGCGAACGCCTCGAGCAGCTGCGGGATCCGCTTGTTCATGTTCAGGTAGCCGAAGCAGCCGATCAGCGGCTCACCGCTCACGTCGGTGGCGGGCGCTGGCGTGACCGTCGGCCACACGGGATGGGGAATCCGCCAGAGGCGCCCCCGGTACCCCGCGGAGCGGGCACGGTCGCCGACGTAGGACGAGTGCACGATCAGCCCGTGCGCGTGATCGAGCACGACGCCGGAGAGGGGGAAGCGCTCGGGCTGTGTCTCCCAGAGGAGCGGCAGCAGATTGTCGAGCACGCCCAGGCCGAGCAGCCGACCGGCGACGCCACGGTCGCGTTCCATCGCGTCGAGATAGGCGCGCCCGTTGCCGCGTCCGATCGTGATCCCCGCGATCAGGTGATGGAGCACGTACTCGTGCAGGACGACGACGCCGGGGCGCTGGAGCAACGCATCGACGATCCAGCCGTGCGCGTCCGGGTCGTTGCCGACGTGGTACAGCGCAACGTCGGCGTCGGGCGGGCGCTTGCCTTCCTCGGCGACGACGACGTCGATCCGCTCGCGTAGCTCCGGCAGCAGGAGCGTCGAGTAGTCGGCGATCCCCGAGCGCGACGGCGGCAGCGGCGAGTAGTAGGCGACCTTCACGAGAGCAGAGCGTCGACGCAGGCGTCCCAGGTGACGCGCTCGGCGATTGCGCGCCCGGCCCGCCCCCACGCCTTCGCCTCGTCCGGGTCGGCAGCGAGCCGCGCACACGCGCGCGCGATGTCGGCGGGCTCCGGGGCGACCACCAGCCCCGTCTCGCCGTCGCGGACCACCTCGAGGGGGCCGCCGGCGTCGACGGTGGTCACGACCGGCTTCCCGGAGAGGAACGCCTCGTACGGGACCATGCCGAAGTCCTCGTCGAGCGGCGCGTAGAAGACGGCGGCGCAACGTGCGTAGAGATCGGCGAGCTGCTCGTCGTCGACTCGTCCGACGAACTCGACCTGGCCGTTCAACCCCGACGCGAGAGTCTCGAGGCGATCGCGGTCGGGGCCGTCACCGGTGACGACGATCCGCAGGCTCGGCTCGCGCTTCGCCGCCTCGATCAGGAGGTCGATGCGCTTCGCCCGGTCGAGCCGGTTGACCGAGAGCACGAACCCCTCGGGCTCGGCGCTGCGATACGGGAGCGCCTGCGGCGGGTGCGGCAGCACTTCGGCCGTGACGTCGTTGAAGCGCTGCAGCCGGTCCGCGACGTTCTGCGAGGTCGCAAAGACGCGCCGTGCTTCGCCGAGGGAGATCGCGTCGAGCTGGGCGACTGCGCGACGGGTCGCGCGCGCCTCGGGCGACTCGTCGAACTGGCCGAGCTCGGTGCGGTCGTAGTCGTAGGCCTGCCGAAACTGGTGCAGCACCCAGGCGACCTTGTTCGGGTGGCGCACGCAGTAGGCCGGGAACTTCGTCGCGATCACGCGGTCGATCGGACGTCCGTCGGACTCCGTGAGGTCGACCAGCCGCCAGAGGAAGGCCTGGTCGAGGACGCGCGTGCCGGGGTACCACTTGAAGGGGATGCTCACGAGCTCGGCCTCGTGCCCACGGTGACGGAGCGCCGCGACGAGGTCTTCGGCCATCAGCTCCGCTCCTCCGCGCACGAACGGCACCTGCGGCGCGCAGACCGCGACTCTCATTTCTGCTCTAGCCGCTGGAGGCGCTCGTCGAGGTCGTCGATCAGCTTCAGCACGGCATCGTTGAACGCTCGCTGGTCGGCGAATGCCGGCTCCACGTACCACCGCATCAGCCGCCGAAGCACCGACTTCACGGCACCGCCCTTGCCGACGATCGGCCGCTCGGCCGAGACCGGCCAGAGGCGCTCGGCCTGGTCGCGGATCGAGAGGCGAACCTGTGCCGGGGGGACGTCGGAACCGCGCGGACCGGCGGCGTGAAGCTCCTCCTTCAGCTGCGCGAAGAGCGCAGCGACGTCTGAGGTGTCGTCGTCAGGCACTGCGCGGGAGTGTAAAGAGCGGGCATTACGGCCCTGTAAGCAGCACGCTGGAAGAGGAGATCGGGCATTCCACGACCGGGCGGCCTGGCGAATGTCCCGTCGCCGGCGCGTGTCCCAGGCGGTGGTGGCTCCAAGCCGGTAGCAGCAACGCTCCGGAGCGTGGCCCGGTTCAGGGCCGAAGGCGTCTGGCGTGAGAACGCTGCTCCAGGGCAAAGTCTTTGCCCGCGGCCTTGACCTCCGCTCACCTGTGCCGGACGATCTCGGGATCGTGTCCATGGTCACTGGCGAACTCTCGCCTCTGCCCGGCACCGAGGTGCACATCCTCCGTTCCGAGCATGTCGGCGACGAGTTCAAGATCGTCGTCGGTCACTCCGATTCCTCCGTGTCGGTTCCGCCGGTGCCGCTGTTTCTTGGCGACACATGGATGCACTACGGAATCGCGCTCGAGGTCGTCCGAGCCTTGAGATTGACCGAGGTCATCCCGTCGCTGCTCGTCGTGGGTGTCGGTTACCGCACGACAGACCTCGGCGAGACATTCCGCCTTCGGCATCGCGACTTCACCCCCACTATTGCCCCGTTACGCAGCGGCGCTGATCGCTTCCTTGCGTTCCTCTCCGACGAGCTGAAGCCATGGCTGCGAGAGCGGTATGCCGTCGACTCCAGCGACTCGATGTGGTTCGGGGACTCACGCGGCGGGCTGTTTGCCACCTACGTCCTCCTCACCGAGCCCTCGACCTTCAGGCGCTACGGGATCGGCAGCGCATCGCTCTATCCGGACGACGGCGTGAAGTCGATGTTCGACCAGGAAGCCGAGTACGCGCGGGCGCACGACGACCTGGCTGCGAAGGTGGTCTTCACAGTCGGCGGCTACGAGAACCCTGCGGGCCACACCCGCCGCCTAGAACAGCTAGCCCCTGATCAACGAGCCAAGCTCGAGGCTGATCCGGGAGACTGGGGAGAAGACTACGTTGGCGACACCGAGCGCATAGTCGCGGCGCTGCTCGGTCGGGCCTACCCCAGTCTCGCAATCGAGTACGAAGTCCTGCCCGGCGAGTACCACGAGACGGCAGTCCCACTGAACCTGTCACGTTCGCTGCGCTATCTCTTCAACGCTCCTCGCTAAGACCCCTCCTCGGGCGTCATTCGCAACACTGGCGCACCAGACGGTTTCGGCTGTGGTCCGATATCACCCGGCCCAATGACTCGTCAGGAGCGTTGACTCGCTGCGTGCGACCGTGCGAGCATCGCGACCGTGACGGTTAACTATGGTGTCCTTCACGCATCAGTTCCTTGCGGCGTCGCGGTGTTCACATGCACCTGCGGGGCGTCCACGGTCGAATACGACTTGAGCCGAGGGGTGCCCGACCGGTGGGTGGCGGCAGGCGGAGATTCACATCTTTGCCCGCACTGCGTGGCAGCGAGAGCTTCCTGCTGACCGCGCGCATTCTCAGCGATTCTTGAACGACCGCGCGGGCGGAAGTTCCTATCGCGAACCAGTCGCCCAAACCGACCGCAACCACGCGACCGTCGCTGGCAAGCCGTGCGAGCCGAAGCAGCCGCGCTGACGCTCGGGCGTCATTCCGAACCCTGTTGGCGAACGCGACAGCGACATAGCCTTCACAGGGTGGGTAGCACTAGCCCGGAGCCGCTCGGCTGGTTGAGCGAATACTCGGAGCCGACCTTGCGGGCTGTGTTGCGGGCGGCTGCGCCTGATCTCGCGGGTCTGCCGATCGCTCTTGAAGGCAATCCGGACCTCAGCAACCCGATCTGGGCTTCGAGCCGGGCGACTGTGGGTGAACGCATGTTTGCGAAGTTCGCTTTATCGGAGCGGACGGCTGTCCGCATCTGGCGTGAGGCGCAGGCGCTCGAGCTGCTCGGCAACGAGCTGGGGCTGGCCGTCCCGAAGCTGATGGCGGCTACCCGCAACCCGGCGTTCTTGTTGACTGAGTTGGTGAGCGGCGGCGCGCCACTCAGCTATAAGACCGTCACGGCGGCTGCGCCCGATCGCATCGCGCAACTCGCGACTCAGCTCGCGAGCTTCCTCTCTCAGCTGCACGCCGCTGACACCCTGGCGCGCGTCCGCGAACGGCTCGACAGTCTGCCCCGCTTGCCCGAGCAGGATCTTCACGTCTCGACAGATGAGTTACGAGCCCGCTTCACGACGATGATCGAGCCGCACCAGCGGTCAACGGTGATCCGCTGGTGCGACTGGGTCGACAAACAGCTTGCCTCCCCAGCTGACACCGTTTTTGTCCATGGCGACTTGCACCCCTACAACCAGCTTTGGGATCTCGACGAGCCGCGTCTCCTGGCAGTCCTGGACTTCGAGACCAGCGGACTGGCCGAGCCCGAGTTCGACTTCCGCGTACTTCCCGCCTTCGGGCCCGGGGTTGACCTGCTCGTCTCGACGGTGAAGCGCTACGAAGCACTATCCGCGCGCGAGCTCAGCCTGCCGCGCATCATGGCCCTCCACCTCCTCAATTACCTCGGCGATGCACTCTGGCGCACCGAGGCAGGCATTGGTCTTCCGGAGCCAGGAGATACGCCATCCGCATACGTCGAGCAGGCGGCAGGGCGCTTGGCTGCACTCGGCATCGATCCGTGACCGGTGCAGCGCTAGTTAGCGACGTCTCGACTGCAAGCGATCGACACCGTCGTCATCGCGGGCGCGAGTCGGCTGACAGCAACGCCATCGCGCCCAGGTGACATTCCCGATCATGGCGCATGCAGCATGGCCCCCCGCGCGCCGGGCAGAGGGCACCAATCGGAGCGGAACGGGCCGCCGTCGTGTGCAGGACTCGTCTCGTTCGCGGCTAACAGCCCTAGTCGTCCGGGCAAGTTCTGTCTAAGCGCTTCAGAAGGGACTCCAGAAGATGATC
Organism: uncultured Thermoleophilia bacterium; assembly: GCA_963821575.1. GTDB lineage: Bacteria > Actinomycetota > Thermoleophilia > Gaiellales > Gaiellaceae > PALSA-600. The sequence continues at coordinate 8,477 of CAWGEJ010000001.1, read as the reverse complement.
AGACGGCTCCTACCGTTGAGCGGAATCGTGTTCGTCGTCGGCGTTGTCGTTGGGATCGTGGTGATCGGCGGAAACACCCCCGACATCAAGTCGTCGGCGACCAAGATCACCGACTTCTACGGCACGCATCATTCAAAGGAGACCTTCGCTGCCTACGTGGTGACCTGGGCTACCCCGTTCCTGATTCTCTTCTCTGTCAGTCTCGCCCTGATCCTGTGGACGGGCCAAACCGTCCGGGACAACGTCTGGCAGTTGATCCTGATCGCGGGTTCGATTGTGTCTGCGACCGGCTTCCTCGTCGCTGCTGCCATGCACTACGCGCTCGCCGACGGTGGCCAGCACCACCTCTCCGCCTCTGCGATGGAGGCACTGAATGCGATTGACGCGGACAACTACCTCGTCTTCGTCGGCGGGCTCGGTGTGATGTTGATCGGAGCAGCAGGAGCGATGATCCCCCGCGCCGATGGGCTCCGCTGGCTTGGCTGGGCCGCTCTCGTCTTTGGCATCGGCCTGTTCACGCCGGTCGGGTTCTTCGCCATGCTGCTGTCGGGCCTGTGGATCATCGTCGTCGCCGTGCTCGCTTTCAGGAAGCAGTCAGACGCGCCGGTGCCGACGCCCCAACCGGCCTGAGACCCGCAAGCACGACCTGATCGAAGAACAGCCGCCGATCACGACGAACGCCAAGTGGTCGGCGGTTCGCTAGGCCAGGAACCAACCTCCGACTCGGGGGACATTCGCATCGCCGGCGCAAGCGGAGGACATGGTGTCCGACACCACTGGTGTCAGACACCACTTCGGGTCGCGCTGCGGTCAGGGTGCGCTCAACGTGCAGCTCTGTTGGACAGGACACGAAGTCGGAGTTGATGCCATCCGAGCCTCTATCTTCGGCCTGCTCGGTTCGATCGCCGAGTCCTCCAGCCAACTGGCCCACGCCGTGGCTCGTGGCCTCGCAGGTCACGTACCTGGTACCTCCGGTACCAGGTACCGATCGTTCGAACCAACTTGCTCAGGCGACGGGTGGTCAGCCGGCGTCCACGACCACGCTCGGACCGTACGTGTCCTGGAAGCGTTCCAGGACGCCTGACGAGAGGAGCCGCTCGCGGGCTTCGGTTGCATCCTCGAGGCTGCCGAACTCGAGGTAGATGAAGACCTCGTTCGGATCGTCGACGCTCTGCAGGACACGCTGAACCTGCGCCTTCTCCCGTGCGCGCGGCTTGTCCTGGTCGAACATCGGACGCCACGTGTCGTAGTCGCCCGTCTGAATACGCGTGATGATGAATGCGGTCACTCCTTGCCTCCTCGTCGGAACTGATTGCGGCGTTTGCTGCCCTTAGCTTGTGACCGCGAAGAGATGCCACTCGCCGGGCACTCCCTTCAGGGTGTGTGACCCGCGGTCGGCGAACTGGAGCCCCGGCTCGACCGTCGTCTTGACCGCCTCCGAGACGAGCACTTCACCCGGAGCTGCGAGCGCAACGATCCGGGCGCCGATGTGGATCGCAAGTCCAGTGCATTTCCCGTCAGCGACGTGGCAATCCCCTGTGTGAATGCCGACGCGAATTGTCAGCCCGAGCGGGCGAACCGCTTCGATGATCGCTCGGGCGGCGTCGATCGCCTGCGCGGGCCGGGTGAAGATGATGAAGAAGCCGTCCCCGCTCGTGTCCATCTCCTGGCCGTCGAATCGGGCGATCTGAGCGCGCACCGCCGCATGGTGGCGTTCGAGCAGATCGGCCCACTCGCCGTCGCCGAGCGATGCCGCCAGCTCGGTCGAACCGACGATGTCGGTGAAGAGGGAGGTCGTTTTGTCCACCTCCCTAGCTCTTCGAGGGGTGCAGCGAAGGTTGACGTAGTCGTCGCGCGGCGCCGTCTCGACGGATCTCAGCGCCCGGCCCCGCTCGTCGATCCAGCGAACGTCGTAGTCGTAGGCGACGAGCTCTCCCAGAAGCTCGTCGACCGAGGTACCGGCCGCGGTCAGGGCCTCGGGGTTGCACTCGACGAAGATCGTGGGGCGCGACCGGCCGATCAGCCGCCGCATCCCTCGGAGCGCCTCAACCTCGCTGCCTTCCAGGTCGAGCTTCACGACGTCGACCGGATCGCCGTCCACGAGCTCGTCGACGGTCCGAACGTCGACGGGCACCTCGCGGGCTTCGATGCCCGGCGGCTGCAGGCTGCTCGTGTCCCCTGCCGGAGTGACGAAGAGTGAGCCGCTTCCGGCCGCAGCGCCGAGTGCCACCGGCACCACCGTGACCGGCGCTCCGACCGGATTCGCGTCGATGTTCCGCCGCAGCGCGGCGAGCGTGTTCGGGTTGGGCTCGACCGCGATCACCCGGCCGGCCGGTCCGACGGCGCGTGCAGCCTGCAGCGTCAGGTAGCCGATGTGGGCTCCGCCGTCGAGAACGGTCGCGCCGGGCCTGGCGTCGTCCCGCAGAAGCTCGACGAGATACGCCTCGCGGCCGCCGAGCAGCTCGCGCAGGTAGTAGAGGTGACCGAGGTGGTCCCCGGAGAGGTGTAGCCCGTCGACCTCCAGCTCGAACCGAACCGACGACGCGACTCGAGAGCCGACAGCGTCGACGACACGCCCGAGACCGACCCGCCGCAGGACTGCGGCGCCGTGCTCGAGGACGGCCAGACGCTGCAACCAGGCGCCGGAACCACCCATCGAGACATCCTACGGTGCGAGGGGATCAGACTACGATCGCGCGATGGTCGGCATCTCCCTGCTCACGCTCGTTCCGGGCGAGCTCGGCGGCAGCGAGACATACGTGCGCGAGCTTCTCCGCGGGCTCGGACGCGTCGGCGAGCTCTCCTACCGCGTGCTGCTCCCGCCGGCGGCACCCGCAGCGGCCGAGGGCCTGCCGGGGGAAGTGGCGGACGAGTACCGGCTGGCCCACACACCGGCGCAGCGCCTGATCGCGATGACGGCGGCGGCGGCCCGACCCGGCCCGCTGCGCCGCAGGCTGCGCGGCGCGGACCTCGTCCACTATCCGCTGACGCTGCGGATCCCGGCGCTCTCCCCGAGCGTCGTCACCCTGCACGACGTCCAGCACATCGATCTGCCGGACATGTTCCCGCGCTCGGAGCTGCTGTTCCGCAGGCTCGCGTGGCACCGTTCCGTGCGCGGCGCCGACCGTGTGATCGTCCCGAGCGAGTTCGTCCGCGACCGAGCCGTCGCAGGGCTGGGGCTCGACCCGGACGCGGTCACGGTGATTCCGCTCGGCCTCGACCACTCGGCGCTCGCACCCGGCGCCGAGGAACGCGAGCCGTTCCTGCTCTACCCCGCACGGCGGTGGCCGCACAAGAACCACGAGCGCCTGTTCGAGGCGTTCGAGCTCGTTCGCCGCGAGCGCCCCGACCTGCGGCTCGTCCTCACCGGCGGGGGCGACTTCTCGGCCGTCCCCGACGGTGTCGAGGCGCGGGGCCACCTTCCGTGGCCCGACGTGGTGGCGCTGATGCAGCGCGCGTCGGCGCTCGTCTTCCCGTCGCTCTACGAGGGGTTCGGCCAGCCGCCGCTCGAGGCGATGGCCTGCGGCTGCCCCGTCGCGTCGTCGAACGCCGGCGCACTGCCCGAGACCGTCGGAGACGCTGCGCTGCTGTTCGACCCATACGACCCGGCGGCGATCGCGGCAGCGGTGCTGGACGTGCTCGCCGATCCGGAGCCGTGGCGCGCCCGCGGCGTCGTGCAGGCGCAGCTCTTCTCGTGGGACGCGGCGGCGCGCAGCACCGATGCGGTCTACCGCGAGCTCAGCACCCGAGCGTAGGCGGCGGCGTAGCGCTCGGCCGCGACTGCGAGGGAGTAGGCGTCGACGAGCGCCGCCGGCCGAACGCGCACGGGCGGTGAGGCGAGCAGTCCGTCGAGCGCGCCGGCGAGCGCGCGCCAGTCTCCCGGCGCAAAGAGCGTCCCGTGGCCGCGCAACACCTCGGGGATCGCTCCCGATTCGGCGGCGAGGATCGGCAGGCCGGCCGCCGCCGCCTCCGCCAGCACCATGCCGAACTGCTCTTCCCACCACGTCGCCGGCAGGCTCGCGAGGACGAAGCAGGATGCGCGCGCGAAGACCTCGGGCATTTCCGCGTACGGCACCTCGGGCCGCCACTCGACCGCGTCGCCGAGACCGAGGTCCGCGGCGTGCGCGCGCAGCCGCGACTCCTCGGGGCCGGCGCCGACGATCAGCGCGCGGACGTCGCTGCCGCCGCGGCGCAGCCAGGCGAGAGCGCGCAAGAGATCCTGGTGGCCCTTCTCCCAGACCAGGCGCCCGACCGAGAGGACGAGGTGCGACTCGGGCGGCTCGGGCGATCCGAACCGCGCGGTGTCGATCCCGGGCGGTGCGATCTCGATTCGCTCGTCCGGGACTCCTTCGAGCAGGAGCGCGTGGCGGGCGCGGTCGGTGGCCGCGAGGAAGAGATCGACACGCGGGATCGTCTCGCGCCGCTGCCGGCGGCCGCGGAAGCGCCGGTACGCATCGCCGAACGGGATCGTCTCCCAGACCGTGAGCACGAGCCGGAAGCCGAGCTTCGCCTTGAGCAGCGCGGGGCCGTGGCTGAACGGGACTCCGATCTCGGCGGCATGCACGATGTCCGCGCCCTCGAGCGCGGCCTCGAGCCCGAGATAGCGGTCGCCGAGCGCGAGAGCGCCGAGATCGCCGGCCCGGCCGCGCGGCAGGCGGTCGCGGAGCGCGCGCACCGGCTCCACCCCGAGGTCGAGCGACGCAAGGTCGAACGCGTTCGACCCGGTCGCGAGCACGCGAACGTCGTAGCGGTCGGCGAGCAGCTCCCACGGCCGGAGCTCCCAGGGATTGGCGGAGTGGCCCCGCAGGACGACGACGCGCGGCCTGCTCATCGGCGCCGCAACGCGTGGTTGAGCTCGGGGGGAATCGCATGCAGCGCAAAGGCCGTCCCCAGGAAGGCCACGAGCGCGGCCGGCAGCGTGACGATCCACGTCACGGGCAGCGCGACGATCGCGAACGGGGGCAGCGCAGCGAGCACGACGCGCGGCGTCAGGCCGGCGCGGGGAGCGACCTCCGAGGCCTCGCGCCGGAGAAAGACGTACACGAGGGCCGCGAGGAACGTCTCGCCGACGACCGCCCCGGCGGCCGCCCCCTGCGCTCCCCACTTCGGAATCAGCACGGCGCCCAGCACGAGCACGAGCGCGAGCGCGCCGGCATTCGCCCACGCGAGCGCCGACTGGCGACGCAGCGACAGCAGGCCGAGCTGCCAGACCTGGCCGACGAACACGGCGATCAGCGCGAACGACTGGATCTGCAGCACCGGCACTGCGCCCTTGTACTGCGCGCCGCCGAGCAGCGGGATGAGCGTCGGTGCGAGCGCGTAGATGCAGAGAACGAAGACGACCGAGACGGCGAGCGACACCTCCGTCATCCGCTGCAGCCCGAACCGCAGCCGCTCGCTGTCGTCGCGCCCGGCCACGGAGAGCAGCGGCAGCGCGGACGAGAGCACGAGCAACGGCAGTGAGAAAAGGACCGCGAAGACCTGGAACGACGTGGCGAAGTAACCGGTCTGCGTCTGCGACGAGAGCAGCGACGTCATGATCATCAGCACGCGGAAGTAGACGACGTTCATCGTCAAGGCGATCGCCAGCGGCAGCGCTTCGCGCAGGAGCGAGGCCACGACGCGCCGGTCGAACGCCGGCAGTAGCCCGCGCCGCCAGGGCACGACGAGCGGCGTCAGCGCGAGCACCACCGCCCCGACCGGGATCTGCACCCCGAAGAACGGCAGCAGCGACGCGCCGACCGCGACGAGCACGACGACGGCGACGAACATCAGGGCGGTCTTCGCCACCTCGAACGCGGTGATGGTGAACAGCCGCAGCTCGATCGAGAGAGGCATCATCATCGTCGCCTGCGTGTTCACGAGCAGCACGCCGATCCCGCCGAGGATCGTCCCCCAGAACATCGTCCGGTCGTAGGCGAAGAACGCGAACACCGCTGCCGCTGCGACGCCGACCGGCGTGATCGCGAGCCGGAGCGTGACGAGGTTGCCGAGGAGCCTCGGCCGTTCGGCGACCGGCGCGAGCGCGAGCTCGCGCGAGCCGACCGCCGTGAGGCCGGCGTCGCTGATCCCGCTGACGATGCCGAGGAGCGCGGCGACGGTGCCGTAGCGCCCGAAGTCGTCCCGGCCGAGGTAGCGGAGCAGGAAGACCGACGTCCCCGCCGCGAGCAGCACTCCGATGCCGTAGCCGACACCGCGCGCCAGCCCGCCTCGGACGACGCGGCCGCCTGCCGCCGGGGTCGAGAGCAGGTCGGGGATCGTCTCCGAGGCACTCACCGCTCGCACTATCGTGCCCTACGTGCAGGCGACCGTCGTCATACCCACCTTCAACGGCCGCCGGATGCTCGCCGAGGCGCTCGACGGGCTCGAGCGCCAGACGACCGCGCACGACGTGATCGTCGTCGACAACGGATCGACGGACGGGACGGTCGACCTGCTGGCAGAGCGGTTCCCGCACGTCCGCGTCGTCGAGCTGCCGGAGAACGTCGGCTTCGGACGGGCCGTCAACCGGGGCGTCGCGGCGGCCGAGACCGACGTCGTCGTGCTGATCAACAACGACGTCGTGTGCGAGCCGGAGTTCCTGGAGCGGCTGCTCGAGCCGCTCGGTGACGACAGCGTCGCGATGGTCGCCGGGGTGCTCCTCCAGCACGACCGACCCCACCTCGTCGACTCCGCCGGGATCGAGCTCGACACGACGCTCCGCTCGTGGGACGCGCTGTGGAACCGCCCCGTCTCCGGGCTCGCGGGCGCTGCGGAGCCGGTCGGACCGTGTGGCGGCGCGGCGGCGTTCCGGACGCAGGCATTTCGCGAGGTCGGCGGGTTCGACGAGACGTTCTTCGCCTATTGGGAGGACGTCGACCTGGCGCTCCGGCTGCGCCTCGCCGGCCACCGCTGCGTCCGCGCGGGCGACGCCCGCGCTCTGCACAAGCACGGGCAGACGCTCGGCGCGGCGTCACCGGCGCAGCGGCGGCTCGAGGCGTTCGGCCGCGCGTACGTGCTCGCGCGCTACCGGGTCGCGCGGCGAGGACTGCCGACCCGCATCGAGATCGCGCTGCTCGACTGGCCCGTCCTCCTCGTCCACCTGCTCGTTCGCCGGGAGGCCGGGCCGCTACGCGCGCGAACGCGCGGCACCCGCGCAGGGCTCGCGAAGCCGCCGTTGCGCGCGCCGTTCGAGCTCGCGACGGTCGGCTTCCGCGAAGCACTCGGTCGCCAGGCGCTGCAGCTGCGGCTGCGGGCCAGCGGCTCGCTGCCGTCGCACTTCGACCAGAGCACCGGAGAGGCGGGCTAGCCGCGGCGCGAGAGCGCCGACCACTGGTAGACCAGGAACTCGGCGCTCAGGCCTCCGGTCAGTCGCTCGGCCAGCTCTCCGGCCGAGGTCAACGGCGCGTGCGCCGTCCGCTCGACGCGCCAGCCCGTGGACTCGAGGAGCGCCACCAGATCCGACCGTGTCAGCCACCGGAGATGCGTCCGGTCGCGATGGCCCCACTCCGTGTAGGCGAAGCTGCCGCGCAGGACGAGATCGCGGACGAGCGACCAGTGCCGGGCGTTCGGCACGGAGACGTGGAGCACGGCACCGTCCGCGGCCACGCCGTGCAGCTGAGCCAGCACTTCGTCGGGTTGCACCAGGTGCTCGAGCAGGTCGTACGCGAGGATCGTGTCGAACGGAGCGTCGAGCTCGTCCACCACGTCCTCGACGCGCCCGACGAGCACCTGGTCGTAGACCTCGCGTGCCTCCGCCGCTGCGGCCGGCTCGACCTCGATCCCGACCAGCGAGTCGACGCGGTCGCGCAGTGCACGCCCGACGCCGCCCGCGCCGCAGCCCACGTCCAGCAGGCGCCCGAGGCCGCCGCTCGGCAGCTGGGCGACGAGCTCCGGCCGCGCCTGGCTGAAGTACGAAGAAGGCTTCGCCCTTCCAGATGGATCCTTCATAGACGCTTAGTAGGCTTCCCCGCGCATGGCGGCATCAGATCAAACTTGGGACGCGCACGCGACGACCGAGCTCCGCCACGACTTCGAGGGCGCCTACCGCAATCGCACCTGCCTCGTCACCGGCGCCGACGGCTTCATGGGCTCGCACCTCACCGAGGCGCTCGTCGGCCTCGGCGCGCACGTCGTTGCGTTCGTCCGCGCAACGTCGTCGGGCGCGCTCAACAACATCGGTCATCTTCGCGACGACCTGACGGTCGTGTTCGCCGACCTGACGGACAAGACGTCGATCGACCACTGCGTCCGCGACCATCTCGTCTCGGCACCCGACCGGCCGTACGTGTTTCACCTCGGCGCCCAGGCGCACGTCGGCGAGTCGTGGCACCGCCCGTACGAGACCGTGATGGCGAACACGATCGGCACGCTCAACCTCCTCCAGTCGATCGTCGATCTCGACGTCGAGCTCGAGAAGTTCGACACCGCCGGCACGTCGGAGGAGTACGGAAACGTGCGGGAGGCCGTCGCGCATCATCACGACTTCGACTCTGCGG